>NZ_CP038255.1:2492500-3137500 GCF_004564135.1 Terasakiella sp. SH-1
TGCCCACCCGGCAGCCGATATTCGTGCCGTTCGCCAGATCATCCAAGACATGGGCGTTGAAGATGATGTTGTCACCATGGCCGCGCGCGCTGACCGGCACAGCGGCACAACGCCGCACCGCAATATGGTACACAGCAGCTGGGATCTGGATCAATTGGCCGAAGATTACAATAATTTTCTGGAAGCCTTTCGCCCTTTCTATCACGCCCTCAGTGCAGAAGGTGATATTGATCCACAAAACAGTTTTCTGGTACGCACCCTTTTGATCCATGAATATCGCCGGATCATGTTACGTGACCCCATGCTGCCTGATGAACTGCTTCACGCAGACTGGCCGGGTTCCACGGCGGCAACCTTGTGTGCGAACCTCTATCGCCTTTGCGCACCCAGCGCAGAAAGGCACCTTGAATCCTTATTAGAAACAGCAGAAGGCCCCCTGCCCGATGCCAGCCCTTATTTCTATAATAGATTTGGCGGTCTGGACGGTGCAGATGAAGCCTCCCCTTCAACAGAGAGTCTCACCTTATGAGTGCCAAAATCGCGATCATCGGCAGCGGCCCCAGCGGCTTTTATGCTGCCGATACCTTTGCCAAAAAACTTCCCAACTGCCAGATTGATATCATTGAACGTCTCCACACCCCCTTTGGGCTGGTGCGCGCTGGTGTGGCCCCGGACCATCAAGGCACCAAGAATGTTACACGCCAATTTGAACGCACAATGAACAATGACAATGTGCGTTTTGTCGGCAATGTGGAAATTGGCCGCGATGTCTCTTATCAAGACCTCAAAGATCTCTATGACATTATTTTCCTCGCCATTGGTGCCTCGGTTGATCGCAAAATGGGGATCACAGGTGAAGACCTTAAAGGCGTTTATGGCTCAAGTGCCTTCGTAAACTGGTATAATGGTCATCCTGATTTTGTTGACCTGACACCCAAACTCGGCCCCAAAGGTGTGGCGATTATCGGTAATGGTAATGTAGCGATTGATATCGTACGGGTTCTGGCAAAATCCACAGAAGAGCTAGAAGGTTCTGATCTGTGTCAACATGCCGAAGAGGCCATTCAGGCGGTTGATCTTCGCGATTATTATATGATTGGGCGACGCGGTGCCGCCCAAGCGGCCTTTACCCCGTCTGAAGCCAATGAACTGGGCCATCTTGCCCAGTGTCATCCCGTCATTCTCAATGATGACCTGACACAAAAGCCGCAGGAAGATGACCTGAAAGCCCAGAAAAACAAAGAAAAGAATATGGAAATCCTGCGCGATCTAAACGGAACGGATCGAGCAGACAAACCCAAAACACTCCACATGCAATTCTGGGCTAAACCGGTTGAAATTCTGGGACAGGACTGTGTGGAAGGACTGCGCCTTGAACGCACAGCTCTTGTGGATGGCAAACTCCAGGGCACAGGGGAAACCTTCGACATTGAAGTCTCCACCATCATTTCCGCCATTGGCTATGAAACCGCCCCGTTTGACGGGCTTCCCATGGATGGTGGCATTGTAAAAAACAACGACGGCATTGTGGAAGACGGTGTTTATGTAGCCGGCTGGTGTAAACACGGCCCACAAGGCACCATCCCGACCAACCGCAAAGAATCCATGGAAATGGCAAAACTGGCGATCGAACAATTTAATGGAGACAGCGGCAAAAAAGGCCCGGCAGGTTTAGATAACCTCTTGGCTGAGCGCAACGTCACCCCGGTTGATTTTGACAACTGGAAAAAAATCGAAGCCGCCGAAGAAGCCGCCGCCCGACCGGGGCGTGTGCGTGAAAAACAGGTAAGTTTCTAAACCTCCCACATAACAGGGAGAGGTACGTTTGGGTTTAAGCCACCTCCTTTAACATAAGCAACGCTCATCCCCCCTCTCCCCCTCATATGAAAAGAAATAGTTTTTTTAGACCCTGTTTCAATTTTAGGCGTAACAATTTCCTGAATACTATCCATGGGATTGTTGAACAAATCAATTTTCGCCACATTAAAAGACTGGTCAGGATCTTCACCAATCCAGCAAATATAAATATATGGATTTTCCAACCGACCACCGCCAACAACAACTTCAGGCGGATGTCTTGTCGTTTCAAGGGCTAAACAAGATGCATAAACAGCGGGTAGCCCCCGCCCTCTCAATCCTGGACCTACAGTCGTCCAATCGGGCTCTATCTTCATAGCATTTAGGCTATTTTGACTGCCCTCCATCCCCTTCCAGGCAATTACACAAAATGGCCTAATAAACTTAACCCCAGGCGCCGTCTCAAATGCATATGAAGTTATAGAAGGGGTAAAATCTGTCTTTAATGAAGGACCACTTTGGCCTTGAGCTAGCTCAACCTCACTCCATTTACAGTTCCAATCACTAATAGAAGCCTCTGCAAACATTATAGAATTATCGTGACGACAAGCTGTAAAATAAACATGGCCAGCTTCACTAAAAGCATCACAAGAAACCCCTGTACCATCAAACATTTTGGTCGTACCAAAAGGATAAAAAAAACTTAAGGGGAATGCCTTTAGAACATCATTTGTACCAGGCCCTATTAAAGTCGCTTGCACAACATTTGTATCATTATACATTTCTTGCACAATATTTGGATCATTATGTATTTCAGGCTTACGAGCATGTAATTGAGCCCTATGAGCATGTAAGTCAACGCTATGATGGGCATGTAAGTCAGGAACACCCCTTGTTAGGTCAAGCACAGCACTTGGCACACCTGCTTGTAACCTCCTTTGAACCCAACACACCAAATACTGATCAGGTCCAATATTAACAATACAAGGTTTCGTATAACATTCCGAATTTTCGATGATATGGGGTTCAGAATTTCTACTATTTCGTACCGCAACTTGGTGATTTTCGTTCACATAAGCGAGACACCATTCATTCTTTCCCGGAACTTCATCTCTACACAGTGATGGTTCAATGCCACTTGCGACATGGATTTTCGTATCGCTGCTTTGCGCCACTTCACGACCTGAAGTTTTCAGTAAACGCACCTCACCTTCTACTCCTAAATAAGCAACATAAACCCCCATAAGCGCATCCACCCTACAAATAATTTCACATAAATCAATTATAGCACGCATAATTAAATATTAAACATATAAATACTTGTATTAAATATCATACTAAACCTTCTTCGCCCTCTCAGAGAAAGGTACGGTGAAGAAGAAAGTTGCGCCTTTGCCATAGTCGCTTTCCACCCAGATCTTTCCACCAAGATGGTCCACAATACGCTGGGAAATCGCCAGTCCCAGACCGGAGCCTGTCGGGTTGCCTGTGCCAATTTGTTTGGCCTGATAGAATTTTTCAAAAACAAGGCGTAGCTCATCTTCATGCAGGCCAGGGCCATGGTCTTTGACCGCAATCCGGACATGATCCCCCATATCGACCAACGAGATATTAATCTCTCCGCCTTCCCCTTTATAAATTTTCTGGGCATTGGACACCAGATTGATCACCACCTGTGTCAGCTTGTCTTTATCTCCCAACACCAGTGACAGATATTTTGGTACATCCACATGAATGATGACATTATCTTTCTCACATTCCTGCGACAGGGTTTCAACCGCATGCTTGATCACATCACGCATTTCGACCTCGGTGATATCCCAGGTTTCCCGCCCTGATTCAATGCGGGCCAAATCCAGTACCTGATTAATCAGCCGGGTCAGCCGCTGGCATTCTTCCACCATAATGCCCAGAAAATTCTGACGCTGATCAGTTTCCATCTCGGGGTTGTCATACAGAATCTCGGTAAAGCCGCGAATAGAGGTCAAAGGGGTACGCAGCTCATGGGCAACATGAGAGAGGAATTCATCTTTCAAGCGATCTAACTGGCGCAGACGCTCATTAGCTTCCTGTAATTCCGTTGTCGCAGATTCCAAAGCTTCCGACTTCAATTCAAGCTGATGGGAATATTCAATCACGTGGGAAGCTTCATCCAGTACTTCCAACATTTCATCCAGACTTGCCCCCTTGCCTTTGACAACAGAAGCGACTAATACACGAGCGGAAGCCGAACCAATGGCCCCGGCCAACAAACGTTCACAAAACCGCACCGTATAAGGTGCGGCCTGATCCCAGTGATCTTCATCAATATCACGGCGAATGGCATGTTCGCTAAAGGCTTTATGGGCAGCATCACGGCCAATATAACGGGAGGACAATTCACGCAATTCCCCAACGGAGACTTGCGCCCCCCAAAAACCAACGGATTGAGATAAGGCCGCTTGTCGATCCACTTCAACAAACAAGGTCGCCTGTATCCGTTCAATGGCACTGGGACGATCAAACAGAGAGACCAGAATATACGTCCCCACATTGGCAATCATCGACCAGAACAGCGCATGGGAAATATTATCCATCCCGCCCAGCCCAAACAGCTCATAGGGTTTTAACAAAGCAATTCCCATGGGCCCCTGATTGACAAAAGAAATCGGCAACCAGTCCGACAAGGCAAATGACGGCAGCACCAACGTATAGCCCCACACCACAAAACCGGCCAACAAGCCTGCCACCGCGCCCCGCTGGGTGCCGCCTTTCCAGTAAATCCCACCTAAAATAACCGGGGCAAACTGGGCCGCTGCGGCAAAAGACACCAGACCGATTGTCACCAGCGCATAAGATTCCCCGATGACCCGGTAATAAAGATAGCCAAGCAAAAGGATCACAATAATCGCCATGCGCCGGATAAAGAGCAACAGGCTGGTCATTTCCTGACGCTCTTCCAGTTCCGTCTTGAAATAGCGCAACAAAATCGGCATCACCAAGTCATTACAGATCATGGTCGACAAGGCAATGGCAGCCACAATCACCATGCCCGTGGCCGCAGATAACCCACCGATAAAAACAAACAAAGCCAGCCACGGATGACCTTCTGCCAGTGGCAAGGCCAAAACAAAGGTATCGGCATCCACCCCACCATTGCTGAAATAGAGCAACCCGCCCAAGGCAATCGGCAAAACAAACAGGTTAATCAACAAGAGATACAGCGGAAACATCCATACCGCATGAGAGAGATGGCGTTCATCTGTATTTTCCACCACAATGACCTGAAACTGGCGCGGCAAGAAAATAATCGCCACCATCGCCAAAACCCCAAGGGTCAACCAGTTGCCTTCTGCTTTGGACATGGTCATCAAACTGGCAAGATCAGGATGGGCTGCCGCACGCTGATAAATATCAGACACCCCGTCAAACATGGAATAGCTGACAAAAAAACCAACCGCCATAAAGGCTAATAATTTAACAATGGATTCAAAGGCAATGGCCGTCACCATGCCTTCATGCTGTTCGGTTGCATCAATATGACGTGTCCCAAACACAATGGTAAAAGCCGCCATCATCAAGGCCACATAAAGCGCCTTGTCATCCCATAACCCAACCGGGGGCGATTTTGCCGCCCCGATCATGACATTATAGCTGCTCCAGACCGCTTTAAGCTGGAGAGAGATATAAGGCATAATCCCGACCACCGCGATAATCGTCACCAATCCGCCCAGCACATGGCTTTTGCCATAGCGGGAAGACACAAAATCAGCAATCGAGGTAATGCGGTGCTTGCGGCTGATCCGCATGATTTTCCCAATCACGAACCAGCCCAGTAAAAAGGTCAGGGTCGGCCCCAGATAAATGGGCAAAAAACCCACCCCGGATGAGGCTGCGCGCCCCACAGATCCATAAAAGGTCCAGGACGTACAGTAAACGGCAATGGAAAGAGCATAAATCGCCGGATTTTTCAGCAGGCTTTTCCCTTGTTCTGCCCGACGGTCCCCCCAATAGGCAATCGCAAACAGAAGCCCGAGATAAATTGCCGATGCTATAAAAATAGAGGCATTTGACAACATGGCCCTTAATCCTCCCCATCCAGTTCGAGGGGAGGTAAGGCTTCTTTCTGACGTCGGATCACCAAAATCGCCGCAATCCCGATGAGGACAGCCCAGGCTCCAAACAGATAGATCAATAAAACCGGGACGCCAAACCAGACAGCCTCGCCCCCACGATCAAAAATAGAGACAATGGAAGGGCTGAACAAAAGAAGCCCGAGCATACACAACCCGACCAATCTTTCCCGTGTTATTCCCGGTCTTTGCATATTTCATCCCTCTGTTCAGATGGTTAGCACCCTCTTTTTTATATATCGTAAGCCGGGTTCTCCGTGTCGACCTTTTTTATTCTTTTGGCGCGGTCCTGACCATAGATGCACGAGAGTTAAAGCCCTCAAACCAGGCAGAAAGTTGCGGGCGTTTGGCAAAAATCTGATCATCTGGAAAACGAAAATTTATCCAGCCCAAACAACACCCCACCGCGATTTGCCCGATGGTCAGCGGACCACCAGCTAACAGATCCACTTCTTTTTCCAGCGCATCCAGGCCACGATTGATCACATTGGCCTGACGTTCAATCCAGCCTTGTGATCTTTCCCCATCACCACGACGGCTTTCCAGCAGACGCAACACACCTGCATCGGTAATCCCATCAGCTAACGCCTGAAAGTGCAAAGCCTTCCAACGTGCCTTGCCGGGGGCGGGAAACAACACCACACCGGGGACCAGTTCATCCAGATATTCACAGATAACGGGGGAGTCATAAAGAACATAGCCGTCATCCAGCGTCAGGGCCGGGATCTTACCCAATGGGTTGACCAATCCAATATCAGTTTCTGGGGACCAAACAAAGGTTTCCTCCAGCTCAATGCGGTCCAACAGATCAAGTTCCATGGCACTGACCATGACTTTGCGCACATAAGGTGATGTGCCTGAATAACGTAACTTCATGAGATATCCTTCCCAGAATTAGAAATGATCCTTGCGCTGACGAATTTCAGCAAAGATGGCAACAACGTCTTCGCCCACCATATTCAAAGTCTTTTGCACAGCCGTTTCTTCCGGGCGCAAAAACGGATTGGTCGCTTTTTCCAATCCAATATTTGAAGGTATGGTTGGTCGATTTGCCTCACGCAAAGACTTGATGTCCGCCATGCGCGAAATCAAGGCTTGATTATCCGGTTCGATTGTAATGGCAAATTGTGCATTGGCCTGAGTATATTCATGGGCACAATAAACACGGGTTTCATCAGGCAAAGCTTTGAACCTGGACAGGCTATCCCACATCTGCGCTGCCGTTCCTTCAAACAAACGGCCACAGCCCAGCGCAAACAAAGTATCCCCACAAAAAAGAGCCTGATCCTTTTCAAACCAGAATGCAATATGGCCGCTGGTATGGCCCGGCACTTCAAAAATTTTACAGGTGGTTGACCCAAATTCAAACAACTGACCGTCTGACAGTTCAATATCAATTCCGTCAATGCGAGCTGCATCACGGGCACAGCCAACCACCTGACATTCATAAGCCTGCTTGAGCTGTAAATTTCCACCAATATGGTCATGGTGATGATGGGTATTTAAAATATGGGTCAGCTTCCATCCCAATTCATCCAGACGCCGTTTCACAGGAGCGCTTTCTGCCGGGTCCACACAGGCACAGGCTTGGGTTTCAGGGTCATAGATCAAATAGACATAATTGTCAGAAAGAACGGGTACCTGTTCAATTTGCAGTGAAGCCATTTTTTATCCCTTAGAGTCAGTCCTTTTTAAAAACTATATCATGACTTCAACATGACAGAAGGATTATTTGCAGGTACACTTTGGCTCATGTGGATGGATGTTGTTGATTTACGGGACTTTTATCAATCCCCCCTTGGTGGCGTGGCACGACGGATGATCCGGCGGCGTATTCGCGAGCTTTGGCCGGATTGCAAGGGAATGAAAATTCTCGGCCTTGGCTATACGACCCCGTATCTCGGCCTGTTTAAAACAGATGCCGAACGCACGCTTGCCTTTATGCCAGCCGCCCAAGGGGTCTTACACTGGCCCAATGAAAGCCGCTCTCTCACCACATTGGTCGATGAAGCCGAACTGCCACTGGATGACCTGAGTGTGGATCGGGTTCTGATTGTTCATGCGGTGGAATGTTCCGAACAATTGCGCAATTTGCTGCGTGAAGTTTGGCGCGTCCTCAATGGCAGCGGCAAGGTTTTAATCGTTGTTCCAAACCGTACAGGGATCTGGGCACGGATGGAGCGCACCCCTTTTGGTCTGGGGCGTCCCTATTCACCCCGCCAGCTCAATTCCCTGTTGCGTGATACCATGTTCACCCCCTTGCGCGCTGAACGTGCCCTTTATGTACCGCCGTCGCACTCACGCATGATGCTGGGCTCAGCTTTGGCATGGGAAAAGGTCGGCCACAAACTTTTCCCCGGTTTTGCGGGTGTTTGTCTTGTCGAAGCCACCAAACAGATTTACGCCGCAAACCCCTGTGCACCGGCCCGTGTAAAACAGCGCCGAATTGTGGCCTTACCCAGCCGTGAAAGCTGGCATGTTCACCACAAGAAAAAGAAGCCCACCCTCCCTTTTCTCTAAATCTGACCCATTTCATGGAGCCTTATCTTAAACAACGTGAAAGGCGGCACCTTCCATTTGCGGTGAATAACACCGCCGCATGCAAGGTTTCTACCCACATTGTGTGAGATAAACGTGAAAGCGAGTCAGATTTAGAGAAAAGGGCTGTAGGTTGGATAGAGCTGGAGTTTTTTACTTATTTCGGTTATATTACCTGCGCCGAAAATAAACTATAACGTTCAAAAAAATGAAAAATACACTCTTACTGGTACTGGCATGTATGATGATATGTGCAAGCCCTCATGTTATGGCAGAAAGCATAACTCTTTCCTCGCCGGCCATCCCCCCTGTGTCAGGAGGGTATCAGCAGCCCAGCTATCTCAAGAAAATCATTCAGACTGCTGGCAAACGTATCAATCTTGATATTGATTTTATTGTTCAACCTGCCCAACGCAGCCTGATCACCACCAATCAAGGGGATTTTGATGGTGAACTCCACCGTATTGCGGGGCTTGAAACCTATTACCCCAACCTGATCCGTGTGCCGGAAGCTGTTTTAATTGATCAATTCATTGGCTTTAGCGCCAAACCAAACGTCAAAGTCAAAGACTGGCTTGATACTGGCAATCTGAAAATCGCATATCCGCGGGGCTGGACAATTTTCTCAAAGGCATTTGGCGAAGACCGGATGCATCAACCCGGCCTTAATGGAGAATCCTTGTTCAAAATGGCCGCCCACGGACGTATTGATATTGCCATGCATACGCTGGATAAAGGCACATATATTGCCCAGAAAGAAGGTTTAAGGCTCTACCCCGTTAGCCCCCCTTTTGCCATCAAACCCATGTATGTATATCTGCATAAATCAAAAGCTCACCTGATTGACAAACTTGCCAGTGCCATCAAAACGGTCAAAGAAGATGGCACCTATGCAAAAATCAAGCGACAGGAATTGTTTCGCTTTGGTCTGACGGATAAGGCTTTTTTCCAAAGCCCGCTGGATAAACCAGGCTCTTAGAGCCTGCCCCGAAAGCATTTGTTATTTTTCATAGCCTTATTTTGTTCGTCAGTAGAAAAGATTTGTGCGGTGATGCTGGGGGCATCATAAGCAAATCTTGACGCCCTGACGGGCGAACATAAGGCTACCCTTCGGGTCAACGTCTCAAGGGCAACTGTCGCGTCAACACATTTAACCGATGCCTCGCATCGCTTTGCACGTGTTTCCTAACTTTTGTCCTTGAGTAAGTTGATGAAAATCAACAAATGCTTTCGGGGCAGGCTCTTAATCCTTACGCAGCAAGAAAACCGCTTGTTCACCCAGCAGATTGGCAAAAAACAGATTGGTGCGAATACGATGTGCTTGCCCATCAGCGTCCAGTGCGATGGAACGTTCAATCGTCACCCCCATTTCATCGCACATGACAATGAAATCCTTGATCGTACAAAAATGCATATTGGGCGAATTGTACCATTGATAAGGCAGGGTCTCATTGACCGGCATACGACCATTGAAAAACAGATAACTGCGCACCCGCCAATGCCCAAAATTCGGGAAAGAGACAATGGCCCGTTTGCCCAGGCGCAACAGGTCTTTCACAATCTGGTCCGGGTGATGGGTGGCTTGTAACGTCTGGCTTAAGATAACAAAATGAAAGGCATCATCCGGGTAATAGCCCAAATCTTCTTCCGCATCCCCTTGCACTACAGACAGGCCGCGTTCCACACAACGGTTGACCCCTTCCTGTGAAATTTCAAGTCCACGGCCACGTACGTCTTTTTCAGTCACCAGATAATCCAGCAACTGCCCATCGGCACAGCCGACATCCAAAACACGGCTTCCTGGTTCAATCAGATCAGCGATAACTTGGAGGTCCACACGGATGGCTTTTGCACTATTCATGAGCTTAACCCCCGCCTGCGTGCAGCCCCTTCCAAAAAGCCGTTGAGCACCCGTTCAAAGTCTGGCTCATCCAGCAAGAAAGCATCATGGCCCTTGTCCGATACCACATCCACATACGACACATTGGCTCCAGCCCCGGTCAGGCCACGTACAATGACGCGACTGTCTTCTGGCAGATAATGCCAATCTGAAGAAAAGGACACCACACAAAAACGGATTTCCGTCTCTTTGAAAACTTCTGCCAGCTTGCCTTTGCCATGGGTGGTCGCCAAATCGAAATAATCCATGGCACGAGTAACATACAGATACGAATTGGCATCAAAACGTTCCACAAAACTGGTTCCTTGATGACGCAAATAACTTTCAATTTGAAAATCGGCTTCAAACCCAAAGGTCACGGCGTCTCGATCTTGCAAGCGACGCCCAAACTTTTGTGTCAGAGCCGTTTCCGACATATAGGTAATATGTGCTGCCATGCGCGCAACAGACAAACCTGCTCGTGGTTTTTGACCTTCTTGAAGATATCGTCCCCCACACCATTGCGGGTCAGCCATAATCGCTTGGCGTCCCACTTCATAAAAGGCAATATTCTGCGCACTATGGGTTGCAGCGGTCGCAATTGGTACGCAGGAAAAAACCCGCTCAGGATAAGCAGCGGCCCATTCCAGCGCCTGCATGCCGCCCATGGACCCACCGATCACGCTAAACAGATTTTCAATGCCCAAATGATCCAGAAGCAAGACTTGGGCACGCACAATATCTCCAATCGTAATGACGGGGAAATCCACGCCCCAGGGCGCACCTGTTTCCGGGTTAATTGCCGCCGGGCCAATGGTGCCCATACATCCGCCCAACACATTAGAACAAATGATAAAATATTTGTCCGTATCAATCGGTTTGCCGGGGCCAACCATCGTCGTCCACCAGCCGGGCTTGCCTGTCACCGGATTGATATCAGCCACAAACTGATCCCCGGTCAGGGCATGAGCAACCAAAATGGCATTGGATTTATCGTCATTTAAAGTCCCATAGGTCTGATAAGCCATGGGAAAATCAGACAAATCCACGCCACAGTCCAGACGCAACGGCTCATCTGTTCCCAAAATCGCACGTTGCGTCGGGAAATCATCGCCATAAGGGTTGGCGTTTATGGGCGTCTTATTACTCATGGATGATATATGACATAAATATCCTTTAAGAAGTGTTAGCTATTCCTTCAAATGCCATACTGTCAATGTTTTCTTTGCCTTTCGCCCCCTTTCGGATTATTCCTATGGGAAATGTGCAACCTTGCAAAAGACCGATTAAGAAAATGTCAGAAAACAAACTTGCTCAATTACGCCAAGAGATCGACCGCATTGATGATGCCGTTCACGATCTGCTGATGGAACGCGCCCAGGTGGTTGAAGAAGTCCGCGCGGCCAAAGGTGCCGAAGGGATCAAATTGCGTCCAGGCCGTGAAGCCGAAGTGCTCCGTCGCCTGATTTCACGCCATGAAGGGCCGTTTCCCAAAGGGGCACTGGTACGCATCTGGCGCGAAGTCATGTCGGCCTATCTTAAAATGCAAGGGCATTTGGCAATGGCTGTTTATATGCCCGAAGCCGGGGCGGCGTACTGGGATTTGGCCCGCGACCAATATGGCTCCCAAACGCCCATGACATCCCATGCATCCGTGCGCGGGGTGATTGGGGCGGTCCAAAGTGGAGACGCCGCCATTGGTGTTTTACCCATTGCCTCCATTGACGATTCGGACCCGTGGTGGCGCCATATTTATTCCAACGCACAAAACACACCGCAAATTGTCTCGCGTCTGCCAGTGGCCTCAACAGAAAAAGTGCGCGGCACCTATCAGGAAGCCCTGATCATTGGCCTGCCAACAGATGACCATACGGATCATGAACGCTATTATACCGCCATTGAATTTGATCAGGAGGTCAGCCCACGGATCATCCTGTCCCATTTCCATGAAACTGATCTGAATGTTACAATTCAGGGCCAATGGATGGATACAGACATGCGCGACCAATGGCTGGTTCTGGTTGAAGCCGATCAGGTTCTGGACATGGACCAAGAGATTGTAAAAAGCTTTATAGATAAAATAGATGCCAATGTCAGAGGCATGAAAAAACTTGGGGGCTATGCCGTTCCCTTCAGCGCTGACGAACTGGCATAAAAGAAGAACTGGAAAATAAAATGGCGACTTTAACACCTCGTCCCGGCCTGATGGACATTACCCCTTACAAAGGGGGAGAATCTGCCCTTAAAGGGGTCTCACGCGTGATCAAGCTTTCTTCCAATGAAGGCCCCTTTGGCACAGCGCCCAGTGCGGTTGAAGCCATTAAAAAGACTGCCGACCAACAGCACCGTTACCCTGATGGCGGGGCAACCACATTGCGCGCTAAACTGGCGCAAAAGTACAACATCAATGCCGACAATATCGTCTGCGGGGCCGGGTCTGATGAAATTCTTGGCCTGCTGTGTCGCGCCTATGCTGGACCGGGTGATGAAGTCCTTTATTCCGACCACGGTTTTTTGATGTACCCTATTGCCGCCAAAGCAGCAGGGGCAACCCCTGTCACGGCCATGGAAACCAACCTGACCACGGATGTGGATGCCATGTTGGCAGCAGTGACAGGCAAAACAAAAATTGTCTTTGTCGCCAACCCCAACAACCCGACCGGAACCTATATTCCAAAATCGGAAATGAACCGCCTGCGCCAGGGCTTGCGTGATGATATCTTGCTTGTGATTGATGCGGCTTACGCAGAGTTTATGACCGAAGACGATTACGAAGCCGGCATTGAACTGGCTGAACGTACGCAAAATACGGTCATGACGCGCACCTTCTCCAAAATGTATGGGCTGGGCGGCGTCCGTTTGGGCTGGTCTTACAGTTCTGATGAAATTGCCGATGTGCTCAACCGTGCGCGCAATCCCTTTAATGTTAGTGCGACAGCACTGGCCGCAGGGGAAGCAGCCCTTGATGATGAATTGTTTGTCGCTAAAACACGCAAACATAACCTGAAATGGCTGCGTTGGACGGAAGAGGAAGCACACAAGCTGGGGCTGGAATGCACGACCAGTCATGCCAACTTTGCCCTGATCCGCTTTCCACATCAAACAGAACACAGCTCACGCAAAGCTGATGAGTTCATGCGTAGTCAAGGCATTATCGTGCGCGCCATGTCTTCTTATGGTCTGGGGGACTGCCTGCGGGTTTCCATCGGCACAGAAGAAGAAATGACCACTTTCATGGACGCACTTAGAGACTTTATGAGTAAATAAACCATGTCCGCTACCGACATCCTGTTTAAGCGCGTCACCTTTATTGGTATTGGCCTGATCGGGTCATCACTGGCCCGCTCTATTCGTCACACAAAGGTCACAGACCACATTACCGTCTGTGACATCAACAAGGCCCATCGCGACAAAGCGTTAGAGCTGGGCCTGGCTGATGACGTGACAGGGGGTTTCATTGAGGCTGTCAAAGATGCTGATCTGGTCATCATCTGCACACCACCGGGTGTTTGTGGGGATGTCGCAGCCGCTTTTGCACCGGGATTAAAAGAGGGTGCAATTGTATCTGACGTGGGGTCTGTCAAACAGTCCATTATCCATGATGTCAGCCAGCACCTGCCCGATGGAATTCATTTTGTCCCCGCCCATCCCATTGCAGGAACCGAACATTCAGGACCCGAGGCCGGCTTTGCTGAACTTTTTGATAAACGCTGGCTGATCCTGACCCCACCGCAAGGTACAGATGAAGCGGCTATTGAAAAAGTCACCGAAATGTGGCGCCGTGCTGGTTCCATGATCGAAAGAATGGATGCCCAGCATCATGATATGGTGCTGGCGATTACCTCGCACCTGCCTCACCTGATTGCCTATACAATTGTGGGGACTGCAGATGATCTGGGAGATCATTTAAAACAGGAAGTGATTAAATTTTCAGCTTCTGGTTTCAGGGATTTCACACGCATTGCGGCGTCAGATCCGGTGATGTGGCGTGATGTTTTCCTCAACAACAAAGAAGCTGTCCTTGAGATACTACAACGCTTTAGCGAAGATTTGACTGTCCTCCAACGCGCCATTCGCTGGGGGGAAGGCGACACGCTGGAAGAACTCTTTGCCCGCACCCGGAAAATTCGACGAGAAGTTATAGAAGCGAATCAGCGCTAGCCCCAAAGAGGTACGTACTTACACGTAAACCAAAAAAAGTAGTTTTTGCCGGAAAATTCCACTTAAAGTTTTTGTGCGCCGCCGACCTCGCCATCTTGAGGATAGACGCGGCGCAGCATATTTATATTTTTTTACATTTTATACGCAGTTTTTCCCATTGCTGCTAACACCACCTCTTAAAATATCGTAGACTAATCCATATTTTCTAAAGAGTTAGCCCTAACTTAAAGGCTGCTCTGTAAACAAAAAAACGCACATAACAATTAACGATTTATGTACGATAAAATGGGTAAAGTTACAGACATGTAAACCGAGCCTACTGATAGCGGAGAGTTTCGAATGCACATGTTTAAAGGTGTATGCAGATATTTTAGCTTCTTTCTCGCCCTGGGGGTGAGCGTCGTCTTCAGTCATACAAGCTTTGCTGCAAAAGTGACCCCAAGCCAGGTCTATCAGGTCACTGAAGATATCCTTCTTCAGTTAAAACGCATGCATGATTCAAATCTGACCATCCCGGATTTGACCAAACTGCATCTGGACCTTCCCCCCCGATTGCCCCGCCACGTTATTCAGCAAGCCCTGAACGTGCGTTTGAAAATTCAGCTGCTCAAACGTGTCAATGGCATGAAGCTTTCAGAGATCACAGCCCCGCCAGTCAAAGAAGTAACCCCTGGCGATGTTATGAATGTCGCCACGGTTATTCTGGACGAACTCAAAACTTTTGATAAGGCGTACAACCTCACACCTTTTAAAAAGTCAGCCAAATTCGTTGATGGCAAAACACCGACAGATGTTTATAAGAACCTTTTACGTGCCCAGGCCATGATTGTACAGCTTGGCATTCCCGGAACGGTTCCCAATAATGTCTATAACAATGCGGTTTCCGTCTCTGAAGAAATCAAACGTGTGAGTGCTGCTGTCAATAAAACCGTTCTTGTTGATGCGCCTTCGCCATCTGTAGGGAAAAAACCCTCAGATGCCTACACGCTGGCCTATTATGCCTTAAAAGGCATTCAAGCCCTTTCCAAAAAACCGGAATATGCCATCCCAAAAGGGGTTCAGGTCCCCAAGCGGATCAAGTCCGGTATTAAACCAGCCGATGTACAGCAATTGCTTTTATTCTGCCTTGCTGAACTTTCTTCCATGAAAGTCAAAGTCGGTGCCACAGAACCATTGGTTTTACCAAAACCAACAGCAGGCCAGACACCCTCAACCGTGTTTGATCAACTTGGTCTGGTAAACCGTCAAATCCAGTCGATGCAATGGTAAGGGGGGCTGACATGACAACAACAACAGAAAATACACAAGCCAAGAAAAAGGGCCTCGGTTTTAAAATCACCATGCTGGGGATTGTGCCTGTCTTACTGATGGCAACCTTGAATTTGGGTGTAAGCTACAAAAACGGTCTCTTGTTTCATGACACGATGACAACACTGGAAGAAAAGGCGAAAAATGCCGACAAGCTGGGAAATGCCAGCGCGGCAGTCAACAAAAGTCTGGTTAAAGTGCGTGATGACTTTGCCGCATTGGGCAATTTCCATCAAAAAAGCATTTTGCAAAGAAACCAGATGGCGGTTCATAAAACCCGTGAATTACGTGGCAATATGACCAACGTATTCACAGTGTTGCAACAAGATGTCGCCAACCTTGCAAAAACCTTGAACAGTGCCTCCATGCTTGAAACAAAGGGCAAGGCATCCGTACAGGAAACAAAACGCCTGCACTATTTGATCCGAACAGCAAATAACCTGCCACGCCTTTATGAACTTTATGTGGAAGCAAATGAGCGCAGCCTGAAGTTCCTCGGCAATCGCCGTGCTGACAGTGCGGCCAACAACTTTATTTATGAAGAAGCATCACGTCAGGCGGTTCTGCAAAAAACATTGGATCACAGCGCGGCGATTTTGGCCGAACTTCTACACGAAGTCCAAGCCAACGCAATGAAAAAGCGTACAGAATTTGAAGCAGATGTCCTGAACCAACTGGATTCGACCAAATACATCACCATTATTATCGTTGCTGTGGTCTGTGTTGTTCTTGTGATCTTCACCATCGGATTTGCATCTCGTAAAATTTCCAATCCTCTCACCAACATGGTTGATGCCATGGGCCGTTTGAGCCAAGGCGACCTTGAGGTTCAAATCCCGGAAGGCCAGCAAGATGAAATTGGTGATATGGCTGATGCACTGGACGTCTTTAAACAAAACCTGATCGACACAAAACGTATGTCTGAAGACCGGGAAAAAGAGCGTGTTCGCGTTGCTGCAGAACAAAAGGCACAACGCAATGAGCTGGCAGATGATTTTGAAAGTCAGGTTGGTGAAGTGGTCAATTCTGTTGCCTCTTCTTCATCGCAGCTACAGTCTACTGCAAAGGATATGAGCGAAATTGCCTCCCGCAATCAGGAACGTGCCGGTAATGCAACCCAGGCGGCCACCAATGCCACAACCAATGTGCATACCGTGGCATCAGCTGCAGAAGAGCTAAGCAATTCCATTAACGAGATTGCCCGCCAAGTTGCAGAATCATCAACCATGGCCTCTCAGGCAGCAAATCAGGCAACCCATACCAATGAAACCATGCGGGAACTGGCTGATGCCGCTGCCAAAATCGGCGAGGTTATCAATCTGATCACAGATATTGCAGAACAGACCAACCTGCTGGCCTTGAACGCAACGATTGAAGCCGCACGGGCTGGTGAAGCCGGTAAAGGCTTTGCTGTTGTGGCCTCGGAAGTGAAAAACCTGGCAAACCAGACTGCCAAGGCCACAGATGAAATCGCCCATCAGATCACGACTATCCAGGGGACAACGGAAAATGCCGTTGATGCCATTGATGAAGTCTCCAAGATGATTGACAATATGAACGAAGTGTCGTCTGCCATTGCTGCGGCTGTCGAAGAACAAGGGGCTGCAACACAGGAAATTGCATCCAACGTTGAACAGGCCGCACACAGTACGCAGGATGCCTCAAACGATATGGACCAAGTGGCCCAAAGTGCAAAACGTAACGGCAAGGCTGCTTCTGATGTTCTGGGTGCTGCCGAAGCACTATCATCACAATCCGATGCCCTTCGCACACAAGTTAATGACTTCCTCAGCCAAATCCGGGCTGGTTAAAACTCAACATTACAAAGAAAAAAGAGGGAAGACACCGTTTCAGTGTCTTCCCTCTTTTTTTATTGCTGTTTTTTATATTCCATCAATTCCCGTATCGGGATTAGCTGTTGATTATTAGACAGCTTAAACCCTGACCATTTCAACTGAGCCAGTCGTTTGCGTTCTGCCAGAACCCTCTCATCGCTTTTGCCTGATACTTTCACCCCATAAGAGAGCAGAAATTCTTCGACCTTATCTTTATAAACCTGCTTGATCGTTTTGCGGCGAATAATGGCATCTGAGGGTATCATCGGTGATTCCCAGATCACCTTTACCAAGGCAGCCTCATGAGGGAAACGTTCCTGAAAACGTTGAAAGGCTATACTGCTGATCGTTGCAACATCAACATCACCAAATACAACAGATTTAAAACTCTGCTCGTGATTTGCAGAATGCTGAATACTTAAAAAACGATCAAGCTTTTTACCTGTTTGAGCCTGAATATAATATGCAGGAACCAAAGTACCGGATGTGGACTTCTTGTTCCCAAAGGCAATTTTCAACTGTCGCGCAAAACCCATGACTTGTCGCAGGGAAGACAGCGGCTTGTCTTTCAAGGTAATTAAAACACTCTTATAGCCCGGTTCCCCCTGTTGATTGAGAACCTGCAAGAAGATTTCACTTTCTGTTTCATCCACCGCTTCAATCGCCAGCTTATTCCCCGTCCAGGCAAAATCAACAGCCTCATTTTCCAAAAACCAGATAACACTTTTATAGTCATGCATTGTCACCGGAACAACACGCACCCCTAAATACTCAGATAAATCCGTTAAAACCGGGCTCCATATTTCAACCAGCGTTTTTTCATTGGCTGAACCTTGCAAACCGAACCTCAACACATCAGTTGCCTTGACAGGAAATGAAAAACCTATAAGTGTAAAAATACATATAATAAAAAGGGCTGGCATAATCAGGGAAGCTCAAACAATATTTGGAGTTTCCTGAATTTGCGGGATCGTACCTTCAATCACAAGTGCAAAAATGCGCCATATTGTTTCAGAAATGTAAACAGGTTAACTTACGAATGATACGGTCGACGAAAAGCCGATACATTACGATAAAAGCGCTCCCCCAAAAGGAAAATAAGGACAGCCATATAGAGTAAAGGCTCGCGCACATCGGCCTTAACCAATAAAAAGAAATGCACAACCCCAAAGACAGCAATGACATAGACCAGCTGATGTAGTTTCTTCCACCGTGCAGGCCCGATTTTACGCACCATTGCCTTTGGTGACGTTACAGCTAACGGGATTAAAAAGATAAAGGCTGCCATTCCAATCGTAATATAGGGGCGTTTCACAATATCCTTCCAGATTGTTGCCCAGTCAAAAAAATGATCAACCCCGATATACACAGACAGGTGTAAAAAACCGTAGAAAAATGCAAACAGCCCAATCATCCGGCGATAGCGCATAACCCCGTTCCATCCGGTTAAACGTCGCGTGGTACTCACAGCCAGCCCCAATAACAAAAAGCGCAAGGTCCAGTCCCCAAGGTCACGCAAGACATATTCAATCGGATTTGCCCCAAGCTTGCCTGCAAAAACACCATAAACCAGCCACAGAAATGGGCTGAAGAAAACGAGAAAAACAACGGGCTTTAGTGACAGTTTTTTCAATAGAATTTCCTCAAATCCATCTCTTTATAAAGGCTTGCGACTTCTTCCCCATAGCCATTGAACATCGCAGTGGGTTGGCGGAAGAATTCACCAATGCGGCGTTCTTTTGCCTGTGACCAGCGCGGATGATCCACACCCGGATTCACATTGGCATAAAATCCATATTCGCTAGGGGCCTGTTTCATCCAGGTCGAGGTTGGCTGATCTTCGACAAAACGGATACGCACAATGGATTTAATCGACTTAAAACCATATTTCCACGGCACAACCAAACGCACAGGTGCCCCGTTTTGCGCAGGCAGTTCTTCCCCAAAAATACCTGTGGCTAAAATGGTCAACGGGTGCATCGCCTCATCCAGGCGCAACCCTTCGATATAGGGCCAAGGGATAATGGGGTATTTCTGGCCGGGAAATTGTTTTTCATCCACAAGGGTGGTGAATTCCACATATTTTGCTTTGGATGTCGGTTCAAACTTTTTCAGGATTGCAGCCAATTCCACGCCAACCCAGGGAATCACCATGGACCAGGCTTCCACACAGCGCATGCGATAAATGCGCTCTTCCTGTTGATACTGACTAAACAGGTCTTCGATCCCCAAAGTTCCCGGCTTATGACAATGTCCGTCAACCTGAATGGTCCAGGGCCGGGGCTTGAAATTGACAGAATTATCCAAAGGGTCGCTCTTGCCTGTGCCAAACTCATAAAAATTATTGTAGCTGGTCACTTCATCATATTTGTTGGTTGGCTCATCCGTGCTGAACGCACTGGGAATAATGCCATCAATCTTTTTAGGCAAAGCTGCCTGCACAGACCAGGGCATCAAGGCCGCACCAGCAATGGCACCGGCCGACATTTGCAGAAAACGGCGTCGATCCATATAAAGCGATTTCGTGGTGATTTCGAAGGACTTCGGGTCACTGGCAATGGTATTTTTAATCAACATGGTGCAAAACTCTTATAAAAGATTACCTATTCTCTAATGTAATATGGTAAAGAATTTTGCGCGCCCCACATTTGATAACTTTTTCGTGAGCTAAAACATTGTCTGTCGAAGACCGTATCGTCGATCTTGAAATCCGCCTGACCCATCAGGACAATACTATTGACGACCTCAACAAAACGATTTTCGAGCAATGGCAGGTGATTGACCAGCTCACCAAGGATGTCCATTCACTGAAAGAACGCCTCAAGGCACTTACTCCCAGTGAGATTGATGACGCCCCCTATATTCCCCCCCATTATTAAAAGGTCGGTTCCATGATTAAATACACATTGCAATGTAATGATGGTCATGTCTTTGAAGACTGGTTTGCCAGCTCTTCCAAATTTGATGAACTCTCAGCTAATCATGAACTGAGCTGCCCACAATGTGGGTCTACTGAAATTACAAAAACCATCATGGCCCCCAATGTGGCCTCTGCCCCAGCAGCTGCACCTGCCCCAAGCTGCGCTGCAGCTGGCGGATGCAGCAACATGGGTTGCCCGGCCATGCAAGGCTAAACACAAAATGCGCATCTGGATTATTCTGGCTGGGCTTATGGGGGCTCAAGCCGTTATTGCCGGAGCAGTTTCCGCCCATGCTGATTTAACGGAGTATGGCCGCGAGCTGATCGACAAGGCTGTCCAGTATGAAATCTGGCATGCGCTTGTCTTGCTATTTGTTTCGATCCTTTGTCATGAAAAATCCCGTCTACTTTTGGCTGCGGGATGTTTTTTTACGATCGGCATCGTTCTTTTCTGCGGCACGCTTTATCTCAAAGGCTTCTGGGAAATGAGCCTGTTTCCCCTATCCGCCCCCATTGGAGGAAGCTGTTTCATCCTTGGTTGGCTTAGCCTAGTAGCCTACGGTCTTAAGCGTTCCCGATCAGCTGACCTTTAGTCAAAGGCTCAAGTGAAGACAGGTTCACATTAAAGACGTTATGTTCATAACGTACCGTCAAGGCGATCCCGCCAAACTGGGTAGGGCTGACAATCTTGCGGGCCTTACGTGGCAAGGGAATACCTGCCTTTTTGGAATAAAGCACAATCACCGCAATGGTTGTCGCATGATCAAAGACCTTGCGAGAGACTTCATCGTTGGCGATACAGGATACTTTGGCAACAATATTAAACTCGTCACCCCCCATGACCTTAATCCCGCTGACACTGGCATTGTTATCAGCCCCCCCTTGCGAACGGGCATGATAAAAAGCCAACGCTTTTCTCAATTCAATTTCGCTAAACTCAATCCGCCGAACTTCAACAGGCATTTTCAATCACCATTTTCCATTATTTGGTTTATATAGTGATCTAAAAAAACACCTCTAACATCCCCAATATAGGTGAGAATACGTAGTTGAGGTGTTCCAACTTCGGCCTCAGGCCATTTTAATCAACATTGTCAGGCTCTTACCCTCAGCTTTCAAAACCTTTTTACCATTTTTGGGCACCATGATCTTTTTTTGCTGACAAAAGATCAACAAGGCTGCGATCATATCTTTTGTTCGCAGTTTCAACGGTTGAGCCAACACATTATCAAAGATAAGTATCAAATAGCCCCCCGGCTCTTCCGTCACCCCTTTAAGGGGGGCTTTGGGGATATCCAGCTGTGCCTTTTCCCCTAAAACCCCAAGTGCTGCCGAAATTTCTTCGCCATTAAACACAATTTTTCTTAGCTCGTTTGCCATTTTTCCTGTCAGAGCCCAGCCTTAATGTGCTTCCTGCCAGTTTTGTCCCGTTCCGATATCAACAACCAGTGGCACGCTTAAATCTGCGGCTCCCTCCATTACCGTTTTCAGAACCTCTTTTGTTTTTTGTTCTTCTTGAGGAAGAACTTCAAGCACGAGTTCATCATGTACCTGTAGCAAAAGCTTAGAAGAAAGCCCTGCTGAGTTCAAGGCATCGGGTAATCGGATCATAGCTTTCTTGATGATATCAGCCGCTCCGCCCTGAATGGGGGCATTGATGGCAGCGCGTTCACCCATGGCACGCAAGGCCCCATTTTTATCATTAATCCCCGGAATAAAACATTTACGCCCCATAAAGGTGGTGACATAGCCATTTTCCCGAGCTTCTTCCTTCGCAGATTCCATAAATTTGCGAATGCCCGGATATTGCTCGAAATACGCATTGATGTATTCCTTGGCCTCATCGTTGGTAATGCCCAACTGTTTAGCCAAACCATATTGGCTTTGCCCATAAATAATCCCGAAGTTAATCGCCTTGGCATTGCGACGCACCATCGGGTCCATCCCTTCAACAGGTACACCAAACACCTGAGAAGCCGTCAGGGCATGAATATCAATGCCTTGATGAAAGGCTTCTTTCAGGGCCTCAATCCCGGCCACATGGGCAAGCAGGCGCAGTTCAATCTGCGAATAATCCGCTGCCATCAAGATCTTGCCTTCTTCGGCAACGAAAGCGCGGCGAATGCGCCGTCCCTCTTCTGTTCGAATCGGGATGTTTTGCAGGTTCGGATCACTGGAACTCAAACGCCCCGTCGATGTCACCGCCTGTTGAAAAGACGTATGCACCCGCTTGGTCTTGGCATTTACCTGCGCAATCAACGCATCGGCATAGGTACTTTTCAATTTGGACAGCTGGCGATATTCAATCACCTTGACCGGAATATCATGGCCTGCATCCGCCAGTTTTTCCAACACACTGACACTGGTTTGATAGGCCCCGGTCTTGCCCTTTTTCCCACCGGGGAGTTCAAGATCATCAAACAGCACTTCACCGAGCTGCTTGGGCGAAGCAATATTAAATTCCTTCCCCGCCAATTCATGAATTTCTTTTTCCAGTTCCGCCAAACGACCAGTAAATTCTTCACTGATGGCATGGAGTTCCTGAACATCCACACGAATGCCATTTTGCTCCATCAACGTTAAAACCGGAATTAACGGGCGTTCCAGCATTTCATAAAGGGTAACATTGCGTCCCTCTGCCAATTTTGGTTTCAGCAGCTTGTGCAGACGCAAAGTGATATCGGCATCTTCGGCGGCATAATCACGTGCCTTGTCCAGTTCCACCAGATCAAAAGTAATCTGCTTTTTACCTGTGCCGCACACCTCTTTAAATGGAATCGGGCTCACACCTAGATGCATATCGGCCAGCACATCCATATTATGCTTATGGGTTGCCCCATCATTGATGTAGGACAGCACCATCGTGTCATCAATCGGAGAGACCTGAATGCCACCATTATCCGGATTGGCTAACACCAGCATGTCATATTTGATATTTTGGCCTACCTTAAGAACCGTTTCATCTTCCAGCAGGCTTTTCAGCAAGGCAACCGCCTTGTCAAAATCCACTTGCTCAGGAGCCTTGGCACTCTCTTCCTCATCGCCAAACAGCGAGGTTTGTTCCGCCTGTGCAGATTTATGGCGCAATGGAATATAACATGCCTTACCCACTTCATAAGCCAGAGATACCCCGACCAAATTGGCGCTTGTCGCATCCAGACTATCGGTTTCCGTATCTACAGCCACCGTGCCTTTCAGACGGGCACCTTCCACCCAGCGCGACAGGCTGTTTTCATCCTGCACCAGCTCGTAAGCTGTTTCTTTCGGCGAAAGTTCTGCCTGGGATGGTATCACAATCCCCCCGCCTTGACGCTCAGCCCCTTCTTCACCAGCAGCAACTTCAAGTCCGAATTTGGAAGCCACCCGGCCTGTCAAAGATTTAAAGCCTTGCTCTTCAAAAAAGCCGATCAGCTTTTCTGCATCCAACTGCTGATTGGCAAAATCAGAAAGCGGTACTTCAATCGGCACATCCTGGCATAAAGTCACCAATTTTTTGGAAATACGTGCCATTTCAGCCTGTTCAATCAAACGTTCACGGCGTTTTTTCTGCTTAATTTCAGGAGCACGTTCCAGCAGAGTTTCCAGATCACCATATTCATTGATCAACAGGGCCGCTGTCTTGGGACCGATCCCTTCCACACCGGGAACATTATCGGAACTATCCCCAGCCAGTGCCTGAACATCCACCACACTTTCCGGGCCAACACCAAACTTTTCCACGACCTCATCATGTTTGATGATTCGGTTTTTCATGGTGTCATACATGCAGATATTGTCATCAACCAGCTGCATCAAATCTTTATCAATGGACACAATCGTCACATCTGCGCCCATGGCAGATGCCTGTTTGGCATAAGTCGCAATCAGGTCATCGGCCTCATACCCCGCCATTTCCACACGCGCCACATTAAAAGCTTCCACGGCTTCACGCACCAGGTCAAACTGCGGTATCAAATCTTCCGGCGGGGGTGGACGGTGCGCCTTATATTCCGGGTATACATCGTTTCGAAAGGTCTTTCGCGCCGTATCAAAAACAACCGCCACATGGTCTGCATCCGTATCACTAAGCAGCTTCATCAGCATGGAACAGAACCCATAAACAGCCCCAACAGGCGTGCCGTCTGCACGGGTCATGGGGTTACGCATATTGGCAAAATAGGCACGGAAGATGAAGCTGGAACCGTCAATCAGATAAACATGTTCTGGCTTCGCATTGGGTGTCGATGTATCAGTCATGAGGATGACTATAACGAGATGTCTTTTTTGGGCAATAGCTTTTCGCCCTTATTCGCACAGTCCGGAATACGCCCCGATATTTTCGTTCAACACACGTTTCTGGATTTGGGCCAATTCACCGGACTGTTGCATCGCAGCCAATTGTTTTTCCAAATCATGGACCAAGTACTGATGGCGATGGTGGACCATGTGGAATTCATCAAAACTGGCAATATTGGATTGACAGAATAATTGTGTTGGCTTGACCCGGCTTGCACTTTCCAACCCATCCAAGCGGCCATAAACCAGCAGGTCAAAACGTCCCTTGGCCAACATCTTCATCCCGATATCAAAAGAACTGACAAGATCCCGATGCGGGCCTGTTAATTTACTTTCCACATATTTATAGCCACGATAGGTGGCAACAGAACGGGCGTTAATATCTTGCCAATCCTGAATATTATGAATCGGCTTCACCGCAAAAACAGCAACCTGGAATTCCCATAACGGCACATTCACTTTCACCAAATTTCGGTTTTTCGCCATGACTTTTTCAAGGCGCATCACAACCCCGTCATTATGGCCGGAATTGCTTTCTGTTAAGGCGCGTGTGCCCGGGCGTTCCCTGACCTGAATATCATGTCCCAAACGGCTATAGGCGACTTTCAAAATTTCAGCACCAATTTTATCCATCAAGGATTTTTCGCGGGCACTAAACGTAAAAGTCTCCGCTCCTGCGGGCAACGCGCCCCACAGCAATATACTCAGGAACAGGATGTATCTCGGCATTGAGCTTACTTATGTCATTATTTTATTTTCAGACCTCCCATAATACAAAAGAAGTATATTTAATGAAAGTTTTTCTTAAAATTAATCTAAAATAAAAAAGAGGAACTTCGATTGACAAAGCCCCTCTTCCTTCTAAATCAAACCTGCTGCTTAGAGCCACTTCTAATGGTCATGCAGCTGCACGCCTTCTTTTAACCGATAATGTTTGGAGCAATAAGGACAGATCACCTCATAGGATTCTTGTTGTTTCAGACTTAAGAAAACACGCGGATGGCCTGCCGCCTCCCCATCACCGTCACAGGCAACCGATGCGGTTTCAACCTCGATAATTTCTTCGGACTTCATGATTGCCCCCTAAAAACGTTGTCATATTCTCCACTCAATGATACCGATTGCACAAATAGATTACAACCGGAGCCAACCCGTGACCGCTTCTCCTGCCCATACAGATCAAAACAACGCTTCCTTCTCATCCCCCAAAGCTGCGATTGAAGTCAAAAATCTTTCCAAAACCTATAAAAGTGCTTACGGGCAACCGGAAAAGCATGCCTTAAACGATGTCAGCTTAAGTATCCCACAAGGGTCTTTCTTTGCCCTTTTAGGACCAAATGGGGCGGGAAAGTCCACTTTCATCAACATTCTGGCGGGCCTTGTCATTAAAAGTAGCGGGGATGCCAAAATCTGGGGCTATGATATCGAAGACCAGATGCGTGCTGCCCGTCGTTCCATCGGGATTGTCCCTCAGGAACTCAATCTCGATCCATTTTTCACCCCACGTGAATTGATGGAAGTCCAGGCCGGACTTTATGGCGTGCCCAAAAGCCAGCGCCGCACCGATGAAATTTTGGAAGCCGTGGGCCTGAGTGATAAGGCCGAATCTTATGCACGTACCCTGTCAGGTGGCATGCGTCGTCGCTTGCTGGTTGCCAAGGCCATGGTTCATTCTCCACAAATTCTGGTGCTGGATGAACCAACTGCTGGCGTGGATATTGAACTTCGCATACAGCTGTGGGACTATGTGCGCGAACTCAACCGCCAAGGCACCACGATTTTGCTGACCACCCACTATCTGGAAGAGGCTGAAGAGCTATGTGATAAGGTCGCCATCATCAATCATGGTCGTTTGGTCGCCTGTGATGAAACACAGACTCTGCTGTCAAAAATGGATGCCAAGGAACTGAGCCTCACAGTGGCCGAAGACTTAAGCGACGTACCAGAGTTACTGCGCGGTCACGGATATAAAGTCGCCTTACAAGACGGCAATCGCCTCAGTTTCCAATATAGCCCCTCCAAGGTGGAAATCGGCAAAATCCTTGATCTGGTCTCTCAGGCTAAGCTCACCGTATCTGACCTGACCACCAAGGAAAGTGACCTTGAAGATTTATTCCTGCGCCTGACCCGTGAAGACAATGCTCAGAACACTTAGCGCCCTCCTCTTACTATTTTTCCTGATCGCCTGCGCCCCGCATATGGAAGGGGCCGGCCCCAAAACGGGTGAGGCTGATATTGTCGGGGATGTCATCCAGACCGCAGATGGCACCCAGCTCCCCTTGCGCAGGTGGGAGCCCAACAGCGCACCAAAAGCTGTTTTGCTGGGGGTGCATGGTTTTAACGATTACGGTAATTTTCTCATGCCCGGCTTCCCGGACTATTTGGCCGAAAACGGGATATTGCTGATTACCTATGACCAGCGCGGGTTTGGACAAACGGCCAATCGGGGCCTGTGGGCAGGCACCCAAACTTTTGTGAACGATCTGGCCAGCATTATCCATCTCATCCATGCGCGTTACGAACATCTGCCACTCTATGTCATGGGGGAAAGCATGGGCGGGGCCATTGTCATGAATACCATGGCCCGCATCAAGCCCCTCCCCGTTGAGGGGATTATTCTATCAGCCCCGGCGACTTGGGGAATGCAGGTTTGGCCGTGGTATCAAAAGCTGGCCCTTTATACGCTCAGCCATACCCTGCCGTGGCTCAAGCTCAGTGGTGGCGGGATCTTACAACCCACCGATCATATCGAAAACTGGCACAACTGGTCACGCGATCCACTGGTCATTCGCGCCACCCGCGTTGATGCGGTCTACGGGGTCAGCCAAACCATGGCAGATGCCTTAAATGCCAGCCCAAAAATCACGACACCGACCTTGCTGCTCTATGGGGCCAAGGATGAGGTCATCCCTGCGATTGCCACAAAGACCATGCTGTCTTCAATGACCATCACCCCAACCTTTGCCTTTTACGAAAATGGCTGGCATTGGCTCCCCCGAGACAAGAATGCACAAACCGTCTGGGCCGATATTCTCAGCTGGATCAATGACGCACAACAGCCCCTGCCTTCCGGTGCCGATATGGATAGCCGGAAGCGTTTAGAGATGCAGTAACACGTCGCTCTCACACCTTTACAGCTCAACCGCCTCAATCACCCATTCTTCACTGGCCGCCGCTGTGGCCCATTCTTCCATGGAACTCAACGTCCAGACCGCCTGCATATAATCTGCTGCCACGCCCTTGACCTCAATCCCATAGCTCCTAAACCGGGCAACAACCGGGGCAAACATCGCATCTGCAATGCTAAAACTGCCAAACAAGAACGGCCCAGCCTGCCCAAAACGTTGGCGACAACTGGTCCAGATTTCAATAATCCGGCTGATTTCTTCCTGACACAATCCACTGGGCTCAAAGCCATCAATGGTGCGCCGGATATTCATCGGCATGTCATTGCGGATATTGAAAAAGCCGGAATGCATTTCATAAGAAACCGAACGGGCAATGGCACGCGCTTCACTGTCCTTGGGCCAAAGGTGAGCCTCTGGGTTTTGCTCATTTAAATATTCACAAATGGCCAGTGAATCCCAGATTTCCTGATCCCCTGTTTTAAGGACAGGTACCTTGCCAGACGGTGAATGTTTCAACAATTCCTCTTTAAAGTCCCCTTCAAATAACGGCACGATGATTTCATCAAAATCCAGCCCGATATGTTTAAGAACCAGCCATGGTCGCAGGCTCCAGGAGGAATAGTTTCTGTTTCCAAGAATAATCTGAAGTTTCGGCATAACGTTTCCCTTTTCATCTGTTACACCACTGTGTTCAGTCTATCATAATTTATAGTTGTCGCCCAAGGCGTTAAGCTTCATTATGCACAGAAATCGGCAAATGAAACAAAAGGATCCCCCATGGCTGCCCTTGACTATCTGGTTGAAAAAACAGACGAGAAAACCATTACCCTGCTTCCCGTTTCTGTCAGCGACTTTTCAGACTGGCTGGAAGATCAGGATAAAGACCTGAAAAACTGGGTAGCGGCCAATGATTTCAAACCATCCGGGGGGGCAACGCTTGCCTTGCCGGGAAGAAAAGGCACCATTGAAAAGGTTCTAGTCACTATCAGCACAGATCAACTGATGTGGGATTACGCGGCCCTGCCCGCCAAACTGCCCAAAGCTACCTATAAGATCAAAGGACGCTTAAAGGCAGATGACGCCACAGCAGCCTGTCTGGGATGGGCGTTGGGGACTTACAGCTTTGATTGGTATAAGGAAACCACCAAGGAATTTGCCAGCCTGATTCTGCCTAAAAACGTAGACCAACAAACCGTTCAAGCTTTGGGCGAAGGGATTGAACTCACCCGTGACCTCATCAACCTGCCTGCTGCCGATATGGGGCCTGTGGAACTGGCCCAAGCGACCATGGATCTGGCCGAAGATTTTGATGGGGCCTGCGATGTCATTATTGATGACGGGCTACTGGATGAAAACCTGCCTGCTATCTACGCGGTGGGCAAAGGGGCCGCAGATGACCGTCGCCCCCGTTTGATTGATCTGACATGGGGCAAAGACAGCCATCCGAAAGTCACACTGGTGGGCAAAGGGGTCTGTTTCGATTCGGGTGGATTGGATATCAAACCAGCGCAATTCATGAAACTGATGAAAAAAGATATGGGCGGAGCTGCCCATGTTCTGGGGCTTGCCAAAGCCATTATGATTGCCAAATTGCCTATTCGTCTGCGCGTCCTGATCCCGGCGGTGGAAAATGCCGTATCTGACAAGGCGATGCGCCCGTTGGATGTGGTTGATTCGCGCAGCGGCAAAACCATCGAAATCGGCCATACCGATGCCGAAGGCCGTGTCGTACTGGCCGATGCGCTGACATTGGCAAGCGAAGAATCACCGGAATTTATCATTGATTTCGCCACCCTGACCGGAGCAGCACGGGTGGCTTTGGGCACCGAACTACCAGCGCTGTTCTCCAACAATGATAATTTGGCGAGTGATCTTCTCAAAGCTTCTCAATCAGAAGGCGATCACATGTGGCGCCTGCCCTTGTGGAAACCCTACCGAAAATCCATTGATGGCAAAACCGGAGATATTTCCAACGAATCGTCAATGCCTTATGCTGGTGCGATTACAGCAGGTCTTTTTTTGGAAGAATTCATTGGGGAAACAAAGGCTTGGGCACATCTTGATGTCATGGGATGGAACACGGCAAGCAAGCCGGGACGCCCCGAAGGCGGTGAAGCCATGGGCCTGCGTGCAGCTTTTGCGATGATAAAAAATCGCTTTTAACAAATATTAAGTATTGCCCTTATAGACTAGCTTACGTAAATATGTTCGAAACCGTAACGAAATGGCGAGTAACATGGCTGTAGAACTCGAGCCGGTCCAGTCACTGGACCTTTGGCGAAAAGCAATTGTAGAAAGTGTACGCCGCGATGGGCCTGATCTGTCTGCGCGTCAAATGGCTTTGTTGTTAACTGTTTATCTAACACCACCACCTCACACGGTGCGTGGCCTGGCAGAAAGCATGAATGTGTCCAAACCGGCAATCACCCGCGCTTTGGACCGACTCGGCCAAATGGAACTGCTGCGTCGTAAAGTCGATGATAACGACCGCCGTAGCGTGCTGGTTCAACGTACGGTTAAAGGGTCTGTCTATTTGCGTGAATTCGGTGAAATCATCGTACAAAGCGCACAGACATTGGGTGAAGATAAATAAATCCTGTATATAAATACGAAGATAGCTCCAAAAGGCGAATCCCTATTGGAGCTTTTTCTTTATAAACGGCGTTCCACGTGACGCGGCTGGTTTTTCAGCTCTTTATAACGCCCCAAATATGTCGGTAAGATCACATCGGCCAATGTGGGTTCAACCCCAAGGTCCTGTAGTGTCAACGTACCTTCCGACACCACATTATCGCTTTCCAGCATTAAAACCTGATCCCCCGTCAAGGGCGGCTTGGGCAAGAACCCCAAAACCCCGCCAAGAATCTTCGCAATTGGAAAGGCGACGGGGGCCAGCAAACGTTTACGTTGGGTGTATTTTAAAACGCGCTTCATAATACCCATAAACGTCATGACTTCCGGGCCACCTAATTCATAGGTTTTTCCCTTCGCAGTCTCGTTATCAATGGCATTGACTGCTGCTTGAGCCACATCACCAACATAAACGGGCTGAAGCTTCGCCCCGCCATCCCCGTACAAATTAACCTCTAAATCGCCGTCAAAAGAAACCTCAGGAATAAGCGGTGCCCCCATGACAGGTAAGGCGGGGGCAAAACGAGACATGGCAGCAAATTTGTTGAAAAAATCATCTTCCGGACCAAACACGACACTGGGACGCAGGATCACAGCCTTGGGATAGGCATGAAAGATTGCTTTTTCACCTGCCCCTTTTGTGCGGGCATATTGGGCCTCCGCCTGATCATTAGCCCCAATGGCAGACACATGGATAAGGTTGCTTACCCTCGCTGCTGCACAAGCCTTGGCGATGTTATGAGCCCCTTCCACATGAACCGCATCAAACGTCTGCTTGCCCCATTGGGATAAGAGCCCAACCAGACTATAGACCACATCAGCCCCTTCCACAGAACGTGCAACCATCTCGCTATCGCGTACATTACAGGCTTGCAAGAGAATCTGGGCGGGATTGCCATAGGGTTTCAGATACATGGCGGCTTCCACATCACGAACAGCGACACGAACCGTGTATCCCTGCTGGGCCAAACGTTTGACAATATGGCGTCCTAAAAAGCCGGAGCCCCCGAAAACTGTCGCAATACGGCGTCCCATACTCACACTCCCTTATGTTGGTTTAACAAGCTGAAGCTTATTTCCCTCTCTAAATTTATATACCTGATAGATAGGGACGACAACCGCAGGATTTCAACAACCCCATAAGCTTTTTAAAAAAAGTTTCAGTTTTCCGTTGACAAGTAGGTTGGTGGGCACTAAAAACCCGCCATCCCGTGAGGGACAGATCATATTGAAAGTTGCCCAGGTGGCGGAATTGGTAGACGCGCTAGCTTCAGGTGCTAGTTCTCGCAAGGGAGTGGAAGTTCGAGTCTTCTCCTGGGCACCATTCAAATGATGATAAAAATTGCGCCGCTATCCGGCGCTTTTTTTTTGCAAAAAATCACTCATTTCATCCCTATTCTTTACAAGTCTGCCCTTCTCTTCCTCGGCAAACTTCTGTAGAGTATGCAAAACTATTTCTGAAAAAAGTGAGTAAAACCTGTGACTATTGAAGTACATTACGGCGATCTTCCCGCTGATGTGGATTTTGGCAAGTCCGTTGCCATTGATAGCGAAACAATGGGGCTTAATCCGCATCGCGACCGTTTATGTGTTGTTCAATTGTCCAGCGGGGATGGCACAGCCCATCTGGTTCACTTTAAAGAACCTGTCTATGACGCGCCGAATTTGAAAAAACTTCTGGCTGATCCATCTGTTGAAAAGCTGTTTCACTTTGCCCGTTTTGACGTCGCGATTATTGAGAAATATCTCGGCATCACCTGTAGCCCGGTTTACTGCACCAAAATTGCATCCAAGCTGGTGCGCACCTATACGGACCGTCACGGACTGAAAAACCTGTGCCACGAACTTTTGGGCATTGATTTGTCCAAACAGCAACAATCATCTGACTGGGGAACGAACGAACTTTCACCAGAGCAGATCAAATATGCAGCCTCAGACGTGCTGTACCTGCATCAACTGCAAGAAATTCTGGAAAGCATGCTTCAGCGTGAAGGTCGCAAAGAAATGGCCCAAGCCTGTTTTGACTTTCTCCCCACCCGTGCCCGCCTTGATCTGGAAGGCTGGCCGGAAACAGATATTTTCTCTCATTAAGAGCACCTCTTTTTTTAGTGTTTGCCAGTTCATTGGCCCATCTGATTTAAAATTTAACCAAAGACCCTCATGGCCCTGCTCACCCGTATCGCAAAATCACGTTCTGCCGACCAAGATCTGGAAACGGCCAAGCGCGTTCTCAAACTGGAAGCCGACGGCTTAAGCGCCTTGGCCGATACGCTGGGGACAGAATTTGGCAATGCTGTGGAAATTCTGGCAAAAGTTAAAGGGCGCATTGTCGTCACAGGCATGGGTAAAAGCGGTCATATCGGTCGTAAAATTGCTGCTACATTAGCCTCAACGGGTGCCCCAGCCTTCTTTGTCCACCCTGGTGAAGCCAGTCATGGCGATTTGGGCATGGTGACACAGGCCGATGCTATTTTGGCCCTGTCTAATTCTGGTGAGACCGGGGAGCTTTCTGATTTCATTGGATATTCCAGCCGTTTTGCCATCCCGATGATTTCCATTACATCACGTGCGGCCAGTACCTTGGCAGAAGCCGCAACTATCTCTCTCGTCCTGCCTGCTTCACAAGAAGCCTGTCCACTGGGCCTTGCACCGACCACATCAACTACTATGACCTTGGCCCTTGGAGATTGTCTGGCCGTTGCCTTGCTGGAACGTCGCGGATTTTCGGCTGATGATTTCCAGCAATTTCACCCCGGTGGCAGCCTTGGCAATCAACTGATGAAAATCAAAGACCTGATGCACAGTGGGGAAGCCCTGCCCACCGTTAACACCGACACCCGCATGAGTGATACCCTGTTGGAAATCACCGCCAAACATTTTGGCTGCGTTGCTGTGGTTGATGATCAAAACAAGCTGTTGGGCATTATCACCGATGGGGATTTGCGCCGCCATATGACAGATGATTTGATTCAAAAGTCGGCTGGCGATATCATGACCACAGGTGCAAAAACAATTAACGCAAGCGCATTAGCCGTTGAGGCTCTTGCCATCATGAATGAAAAATCCATCACCAGCCTGTTCGTTGTGGAAGAAAACGAACAACTGGACGGGATCATTCATATTCACGACTGCCTGCGTGCAGGCATTGCTTAAACGCAAGAACATATAATAGGGACGCATTTATGGCATTGGCATTTAGCAAACGGCATTCCGGCACTCCGGCCTCGCGCCAGAGCTACCGTGACATGCATGCCATTTCCATATCCACACGTAAAACAGCCAGTCGCGCCTATAGCCGTTTCGTCCAACTGATGAAACTGTTTCTGCCGCTAATTGCCGTCCTGCTCATCACCATGATCATAATCTGGCCTCATCTGCAAAGTGATTCAAAACGCTTTGCCATTGGCTTTTCAAATATTGAACTCTCAGAAGCCAAAGACCCGTCTATGATCAACGCACGCTATATTGGCACAGATAATGACAATCAGCCATTTTCTGTCACAGCGGACATTGCCAAACAAACCGATGATGAAACCCAAAGCATCTTGTTGGAACTCCCAAAAGCCGATGTCACATTGAAGGATGGTACATGGTTGGTGCTGACATCAGATACCGGGATTTATGATCGCCCGACGCAATATCTGGAATTGGACGGGGCCGTCAATCTGTTTCACGATTCCGGCTATGAAATGCATACAGCCTCTGCCGGGGTGGACCTCTCGCTTGGTTCTGCCGAAGGACATACACCTGTTAAAGGTCAAGGCCCCTTCGGTAGCATTGAATCCGAAGGTTTTCGCTTGATTGATAAAGGGAAAACGATCATCTTCACAGGCAAGACAAAAGCCAAGCTGTTCCTGAACCGGATACAAGAAAAATAATGTTCAAAAAAGCCATTCCCCTGTTGATCGCATCCACCGTGCTGGCATCGCCGCTTCAGGCTCAAGATATCAATCTGGCCAGCGGGTCGCCCAACGCCCCTTTGGAAATCTATGCCGATAATGGAATTGAATGGCAACAAAACGCCCAGCTCATCATCGCCCAAGGCAATGCCGTTGCCAAACGCGCAGGCGTCACCTTAAATGCTGATGAATTACGTGCCTATTACACCGAAGATGACGCACAGCAGGAAGCATCGGGCAATACAAACATCCACCGCCTTGAAGCTTTGGGCGCAGTTAATATTGTCTCTGCCACAGAAAAAGTCACAGGGGATAAAGCGGTTTACGATTTAAAACGCGCCATTATGGTGGTCTCAGGCACCCGGCCCAAACTGACCACTCCACAAGATGTGATCAGTGCCGATGACACACTGGAATATTGGGAAGAACGCGCCCAAGCCGTTGCCCGTGGCAATGCCACAGCCGTACGTGAAGGGCGCAAGATCAAAGCCGACGTCCTTGCCGCCTTATTTATCAAAGATAAACAAGGCAACAGTCAAATTCACCGCGTCAATGCCTTTGGCAATGTAGTGATTGTCACAAAAACAGAACATATCACCGCCGATAAGGGCATTTATAATGTCAACAGCGCTGTTGCAACCCTGAGCGGGGCTGTAAAGATCAAACGCGGTGGCAATCTGCTCAACGGCTGTTCTGCCACGGTTAATCTCAAGACCAATACCAGCCGCCTCAAAGCCTGTGCAGGCACAAATGATAACCGGGTACGCGGGTTAGTCTTGCCAACCGCGAAAACTATGCAATAATAGTGCCACGCAAAAACAAAAAAAGGGCAGTTCGCTGGACTGCATCCATATGTCAGAAGAAGACCTGAACCCGAGATCAAATGCCCCCCATATTGTCGCTGACAATGAGGGTCTCGTCGCTGATGGACTGGGCAAACGTTTTAAAAAACGCCCCGTTGTGCGCGGGGCCAGCCTGAAAATTCAGCGTGGCGAAGTTGTTGGCCTGCTCGGTCCTAACGGAGCGGGCAAGACCACCTGCTTTTATATGATTACAGGCTTGATTGCCCCTGATTATGGTCAAATTACATTGGATGGTCATGACATCACGGACTTGCCCATGTATCGCCGTGCCCGCATGGGCATTGGCTATCTGCCGCAAGAAGCCTCGATCTTTCGCGGCATGACGGTCGAGCAAAATATCCGCGCTGTTTTGGAAGTGGTTGAACCTAAACGCAATCGCCGCGAGGCCCGACTGGAAGCCCTTTTGGCAGAATTTTCCATCACCCATCTGCGCCGTGCCCCTGCCCTTGCACTGTCTGGTGGGGAACGTCGTCGTGTTGAAATTGCTCGCGCCCTTGCCTCTCAACCTCATTTTATCTTGCTGGATGAACCCTTCGCCGGGATTGACCCGATTGCGGTGGGTGATATTCGTGAGCTGGTAAAACATCTGAAAGACCGGGGCCTTGGTGTCTTGATTACCGACCACAACGTGCGTGAAACCCTTGATATCATTGATCGGGCCTATATCATCCACGACGGTTCTGTCCTGATGGAAGGCACACCACGCGATATTGTTGGCAACGAAGATGTACGCCGTGTTTATCTAGGCGAACGGTTTACCCTTTAGGGCATGAGGCAACATCCATGGCATTAAGCGTCAGGTTAGATCTCAAACAGTCCCAGACACTCGTGATGACACCACAATTGCAGCAGGCCATTAAACTGCTACAAATGTCGAATCTTGAGCTTGGCAATTTTGTCGAAGAAGAACTGGAACGCAACCCGCTCCTGCAACGCGATGAAGGCGACAATGCCCCCATGCAGGAAATGGTGGAAGCTGAGACCAACAACAGTCCGGAAGGCGAAAGCCCTCCTGCACTGGAAGATATCAACCTCAACCAACAAGAAACGTCCAACAACGATTCCATTGATGCCGATGTGGATAATCAATGGAGCAGCGATACACCAGGTGATCAAACCCTTGCAGGTTCCGGCGGTTTGGACACCACCAGTTATGGGGCCTCCGCAGGATCAGCGAGTGGGGAAGACTTCGACTGGGCACAAAATATTACGGCTGACCTGTCTTTGCGCGATCATTTAATCGAACAGGTCAATCTCGATATTTCTCACCCGGCAGAAAAAATCATCGCGGCCCATATGGTTGAATTCCTTGATGAAAGTGGCTACTTCACCGCTGACTTACCGGAGATGGCCGATAGCCTGTCTTGCGATGTGAGTTTGTTGGAAAACGTGCTTCAAAAACTGCAAACACTGGACCCCGTAGGTATTTTCGCCCGCAGCCTGTCAGAATGTCTTGCCCTGCAGCTCAAAGACAAAGACCGTTTTGACCCGGCCATGGAACAGCTGGTTGAAAATCTGGACCTGCTTGGTAAACGTGATTTCCCGGCCTTGCTCAAGCTCTGTCAGGTCGATGAAGAAGATTTAAGCGACATGATTGCGGAAATTCAGGCCCTCGACCCGCGCCCTGCCCTTGCCTTTGACACGACCGAAGTGCAGGCCGTCACTCCCGATATTTTGATGAAACAGGGGTTAAAAGGCAAATGGCTGGTGGAACTCAACAGTGAGAACTTGCCCAAAGTGCTGGTTGATAACTCCTATTATGCCGAAGTGAACCAGCTGGGGCTGGATAAGGATTCCAAACATTATATCTCAGAATGTTTTCAAAATGCCAACTGGCTGGTCAAATCCCTTCATCAGCGCGCGACCACCATTTTAAAAGTCTCCACCGAAATTGTGCGCCAGCAGGATATGTTCTTTAAAAAGGGTGTGGAATACCTCAAACCTATTGTTCTGCGTGATATTGCCGATGCGGTAGAAATGCATGAAAGTACGGTTTCACGCGTGACGTCCAATAAATATATCGCCACACCACGTGGGATTTTTGAGCTGAAATATTTCTTTACCTCCGCCATCAACAGTTCAGAAGGCGGTGACGCCCATTCTGCGGAATCGGTCAAATTCAAGATCAAGCGCCTGATTGATGAAGAAGATCCAAAGAAAATCCTGTCAGATGACAAGCTGGTTCAGCTCTTAAAAAATGAAGGTATCGACATTGCACGTCGAACCGTGGCAAAATACCGTGAAGCCTTGGGGATTGCATCTTCTGTACAAAGGAGGCGGGAGAAAAAGGCTTTGTTAGGAAAGTAAATTGAAATCGCCAAACGCTTTTCCCACATATTCATGATGAACATCAAATTGGAGGGAAAGTGATTGGCATATATTAAGACTATTGACAGATAGGGACACTGCCACTAAGTTCCCGGCCTTCGCGTATGAAGTTAACGCTTCGTTAAGAAAACGTATCACGTTTGAAAGATTGAGACGCTTGCAGGGCCGGATAGAAAATTGGCTATAATCAAGCAGGAACTTCTATTATGAGAATTGCGGTACAAGGAAAACAAATGGACGTTGGCGACAGCCTGCGTACCCATATCGAAGACACGCTGAAAACAAATACTGAAAAGTATTTTGATAAAGCCGTTGAAGGCACAGCGACCGTTTCCAAGGACAAGCACCAATTTAAATCCGACATCACCGTCCATGTCGGCAAAGAAATTCGCGTTCAAGGCCGTGGTATGGCAACAGATGCCTATGCTGCTGTTGATGAAAGCATTGAACGTATCTCAAAACAATTGCGTCGCTATAAGCGTCGCCTGCGCGATCATCACCGCGAGCAAGACCGCGTCAGTGTCGAAGCCGTACCTTATACGGTCTTTGACGGCCATGAAGCCGAAATTGCGGAAGAAGCCGCAGGTCCAGCCATTGTGGCCGAAGTCGATAAGGAAATCCAGAAACTGGCGGTATCAGATGCCGTTATGCGGATGGATTTGGCCGATTTGCCTGTTCTGGTCTTCAGAAATAGTGCAAATGGCAACGTAAATGTGGTATACCGTCGTGATGACGGCAATATCGGCTGGATTGATCCAACAGGCGCTTAATGTTACGCGGCCATCGTTTTTAGAAACCGGAAAATATTATTAGACCAATGGAAATCTCAGATATTCTAACACCGGAACGTGTTGTAGCAGGCTTGCGTGCGACCAGCAAAAAGCAGGCTTTGCAAGAATTGGCACGTCACGCAAGTGAAGTAACCGGCCTGAATGAACGTGCGATCTTCGACGTCTTGCTGGAGCGTGAGCGCCTCGGCACTACAGGTGTGGGCAGTGGCATTGCTATCCCACATGGCAAACTCAATGAGCTGGATGGCCTTTATGGCTTGTTTGCCCGCATTGAAAAGCCCGTTGATTTTGATTCCATTGACGATGACCCGGTTGATCTGGTCTTCCTCTTGCTGGCACCTGAGGGGGCTGGTGCGGACCACCTAAAAGCTTTGGCCCGTGTTTCCCGCCTGTTGCGTGACGATAGTGTGTGTGAAAAACTTCGTGGTTCAGACACCAACGAAGCGCTCTATTCCATCCTGACGGAACAAGGTGAAAACCATCAGGCTGCTTGACGCCTAGTCAAAAGCGACTAAATACAAAACCGTCCCAATCTTTTGGGGCGGTTTTTCGTTTTGATAAGAAAGTAATCATATGGCTGATACAGTTGAGCTGGAAAAAGCTATAAAGCTCGTTGCACGCTATCAGAAACTCTATTTCGATCAATTCAGCCTTGATCCTGCAAAATATGGTCGCCCTTCTTCTGAAGAGGTTGAGACCCCATTAGGCCATTTTTTCAAAGAGGTTCTCTATCCTCATTTTACAATTGAAGAGACGGTTGACCTTTACAAAGAAGCAATTGCAGATCATCAACACAGCCATATTGGTACACGCTACGACCCTCCCCTTTTATGTAATATAATATCTCAATTGGTGGGCCAGTTAGAACAAGCAATTGCTCAATCCACGGCCTTACCCAAAACAAAACTCTTTTTTGCCACCCTGCCAACCGGGCAAATTCAGGGAAAGGTGATCCCCCCACAAGATAGTTCCTATCATTGTGTCATTTTAGAAACCGGCCTCTTTCGTTTTGCAGAAGGTATTTCCAAATTACTTCTCCTCTCTTTCCCTGAGGCAACAACAGAGAGTAATATTGGCTGCTTACATCTAGATGAGGCTTACGTCAGATCCCATATCCTCAAAAATGCCCAATTATTATGCCCAAATTTTTCATCTTTCATCGGCACATATATTTCTGAGGGTATACCTCACTTTGGGACAGACCTCCCCCATCCGCCAACAGATTTATACCTCCCCCTGTTAACAAGTCTGGAGCTTTTTGTTCTTGCCCATGAATATGGACATACGATTGCTCCATCTCAGCCTTCTTCTTTAACGACTCAACAGAAGGCCGAATTTAAACGACAGGAAGAATTTGATGCCGATATAATTGGGTTAGACCTCACAATGCACGCGCTAAACAATGGATCATATGACCCTGTTTTTGCGCTTGCTGGTGCTGAACTCTTTTTTGTGCTGGATGATTTCATCAAAGAGGCTAAACACATCATAAAACATGGAAGCGAACGCCCACAAAGCGGCGGAAGCACCCACCCCCTTTCCTCAGAACGCCGGGAAGCCTTACGCACCCATCTCAGTACATCTCTTTCGTCAACAGAATATCACAGGATCGAGCAGACCAGCACGAACCTTGTAAAGGCCCTGAATATCTATTGGGAAATCAACAAAGGTTTCTTTTTTGAAATGCATCACCAAGGTATCGAAATCTACAAACCATGGGACCCAGATGCTTAAAGCATTGACGCCCTTTACCTTCCGGCTATATCCTAGAACAGAAGCAATAAATAAAAACAGGAGAGACCACCATGGCTATGGAAGCACACGAAATCGAAAGCATGATCCGTGAGGCCCTGCCAGATGCAGAAATCCGGATTGAAGACCTGCGTGGTGACGGTGATCATTATGCCGCTTATGTGATCTCCCCCTCCTTTGAAGGAAAAAGTCGGGTTCAACAACACCAAATGATCTATGCAGCCCTTCAAGGAAAGATGGGTGGCGACCTGCATGCTCTGGCCCTGCAAACCAGCACGCCGGAATAAGTGAGTATTCCCCCCGCACACAACAGCCTGCTTTTACCGGTCAGCAGTGCAATTGCAGCCTATATTATGTGGGGGGCCTTCGGTCTTTATTTTAAAGCTCTTGATCAGGTTTCCGCTCTGGAAATCCTGTGCCACCGGATTGTCTGGTCCGTTTTCTTTCTGGCCCTGATCATGACCTTCACGAAACGTTGGTCGCCCACCTTTACGATCCTGCGTGATATCAAAACAGTCTCCCTTTATGCGCTGAGTGCCTTGTTGATCTCCATAAACTGGGGTGTTTATATTTTTGCTGTGATCTCAGGTCAGGCTCTGGAAGGCAGCATGGGTTATTTCATGATGCCTTTGGTTGCTGTTGCCCTAGGTGCTGTATTTTTCGCAGAACGTTTCTCCCGCATGCAAGCCCTTGCCATTGGACTGGCGGCTTGTGGGGTTCTCTATCAAATCATCGGATATGGCCAATTCCCGTGGATTGCCCTGACCTTGGCCCTGTCCTTTGGCTTTTACGGCATGTTGCGAAAAAAGGCCCCGGCAGATGCCATCGTCAGCCTGTTCATTGAAACCCTGCTGATTGCCCCAATCGCCCTTGCCTATCTCAGCTATCAGGCACAATTGGGTCAGGTCAGCTTCCTGAATGCCTCCATAGAAGTTCAAGCTTTAATGATGCTGGCTGGTCCCATTACAGCCATCCCCCTGATCTTGTTTGCCTTTGGTGCCCGACAATTGCGCTATTCAACGGTTGGGCTGTTGCAATATATTAATCCGACCTGCCAGTTTCTGCTTGCGGTCTTTATTTTTATGGAACCTTTCAGCACACATAATCTGATTACCTTTGGTTTTATTTGGTCTGGACTCATCCTATATAGCGCGGGAACAATCCGACAATCACGACGCCAAAAAGCTGCGCTATCTTGACAAAAGCCCTAAATCCCGCCATATCCGTATGCAGACATATTTGAGAAGGATTCTAAAGTCATGAGTGACAACCCGGTTTTTGAACGTATCGAACAAGACATCGCTGATAATTCTGTCCTGCTGTATATGAAAGGCTCACCGATGTTTCCACAATGCGGTTTCTCCGCCGCTGTTGTGCAAGTCCTGACGCATATCGGTGTAAAGTTCAAAGGTGTTGATGTTCTGACTGATCCGGAAATCCGCGAAGGAATCAAACAATTCTCAAACTGGCCTACAATCCCACAACTTTATGTCAAAGGCGAATTTGTTGGTGGCTGTGATATCGTGCGCGAAATGTTCGATAACGGCGAACTGGCCCAGCTTCTGAAAGACAAGGGTATTGAGACTGCTGCTTAAACGGCTCTGCCTTATCCTGTTTGTAAAAGCCTCCTGATTTTAGGGGGCTTTTTTCATTCGCCTTCCCGAATGGCGATTGTATAAAGCTCATCCTTATTGGCCGTGATGAACTTGTAAAGATCAGGGTCCAGCTCCCCCGCAGCAATCATTTTATCCATAATGGCCAAGACCTCATCCACTTTTAAACGATCACGATAAGGGCGTTTCTGACACAGGGCCTGAAAAATATCTGCGAGGGCCAAAATGCGTGTCGGCATGTCGATCCGCTCCCCTGACCAACCATAAGGATAGCCTGACCCATTCAATTTTTCATGATGTTCAGACGCCCATTTACCAATCGGTGTATTGGGGAAAATCGCATTTAAAACACGCTTGCTATCCATTGGGTGTCGCCGCATTTGAGCCAGCTCATATTGAGAAAGCCCAGCTGGCTTTTCCAGAATTTCATCGGGGGTACGCAATTTACCAACATCGTGTAACAATCCCGCGACCCGCAATGTGCGGCGCTCTTTTTCACCAAAACCGACAAACCCTGAAATCACATAGGCCAAATCCGCAACCCGTAAACTGTGATAATGGGTAAAAGGGCTTTTGGCATCGACAATCTGGGAAATTAATTCCCCAAGGGACTCGATTTCATCAAAGCGCAGACTGATCCGATGATCGCTGAATGAAAGTGTTTCAAAAATTGCCTCATCAAGAAACTCATCCTGTAGTTCCAACCAGAAGCTATCTTTCTGAACCGCTTCACAGGCTGCATTGAACAAGGTTTCGCTAAATAATGTCCCAACAAATGGTTTCAATTGGGCCAAAATATCATCGCGATTTAACAGGGCTTCATAATGCGGGTTATTCAACAGGAAAATACTATAAGCCACATCCAGACGATCAGCCAGAAAGACCAGATTGGCATGTTCCCTGACCCGATTATCCAAATCGTGAGGTAATTCTGACCAGCGGGTATGATGATAGCGAACGGCTTGTCCATAAGCAGCAAAAGGAGGGAAACTGTTTAAGAAAAACTCACCACGTACACAGTGGTCTTCCGCCCCATCCCATTCCATCTCATCAACCAGCTTTTGATGAAGGGCTGTTGAAGACACCCCACAATCATGCAACATCCCGGCTAATAAAATGAAATGACGACGATCTCTGTCCCAGCCAAGACAGTGGGCAATACGGTGGCAAATCAACCCAACACGGCGCCCATGACTGTGGTCATCAATCCCAACGTAATCCAGCGCCTTGGTCACTGTATGCGCCGCACGTCCCAAATCTATATCAAACCCGTTGAATTCTTTTAGATTTACCATCTTATAGTTTTTCTAATTTCACCTATCCCTGATTGAATATAGACAAAAAAGAACAAAAAGACTTAAACTTTTTTCGAATTTTACAGAGTTTTTCATGTATTTGAGAAACACGACATATAAAAAAACGCCCAGTCCAAGGACTGAGCGTTTTTCGTTTGGTTTCGTCTCGTAAAAATTAACGAGAGTAAAATCCACACAACAAACAGCACGCTGTAACTACGTTTCTTTCAAGCTACCCAGCCAAACGTGTCTAACTATTGTTCGTCATCATCCAAGCTTTATAAACACTAAAACTACATTTCCTGTAATTTTACTATCAGCTGTTGCTGGCTACTGTGAAGACACAGTTAAAACGACAGTTTTGTATTAGTGTCGTTTTTACATCCATTACTTTATTGTTTGGCTTGGCAGCCTTCCAACCACTCAATCGCCTCTTGTTCATCTCCAACAACATTAAATATCACGTTGGAGTTTTTCGTCATTGATTTAATACTTTCAGCTAAGCCCATAAGCTCTGCATCCTTACCAACAATGATAGCATTGTTGTACTGAACATTGCCAGTTTCCACACTATCAACTAATGCGGCAAATTCAGTCCAGTCTATAGCAAGCAAACAAGCTCTGCCTGCGTCTCCCCAATCCGTAATAATATTACAAGTTTCACAATCTTTAATGTGGAGAGCAGAAACAACAGATTTTACGACCTCTTCAAAACTAATCTCGCCTGTATATTTTTCATAAAAGCATGAAACTCCATTTTGCAGAATTTTTTCCTCAATACAAATGCCCACTACAAACCAGCTCCCGCCTAGCACTCTATAAATTCAACTTATCGTACAAATAATATGCCCAAATTAAAATACAAAAAAGCTGCTGCACAATAAAGTGCAACAGCCTTTTGTATTCTGTGCAACTCCCTGCATAACGCTGGGAATTGATACTGAATATTAACGAGAGTAATATTCGATAACCAGGTTCGGTTCCATTTGAACCGGGTATGGCACGTCTTCCAGCTTCGGTACGCGGATGAACTTGCCAACCATTTTCTTGTGATCAACTTCGACATATTCCGGCACATCGCGCTCACCAGAGGCGATCGCTTCCAGAACCATCGGAATTTCGCGAGATTTCGCGATAACTTCAACTGTGTCGCCTTCTTTAACCAAGTAAGAAGAAATTGTTACTTTCTTACCGTTAACCAGAACGTGACCGTGGCTTACGAACTGGCGTGCAGCAAACATAGTTGGTACGAATTTCATGCGGTAAACAACAGCATCAAGGCGTGTTTCCAGAATACCGATCAGGTTTTCGCCTGTATCACCAACGCGACGAACAGCTTCTTTGTAATAACGACGGAACTGTTTCTCAGAGATGTTCGCATAGTAGCCTTTCAGCTTCTGCTTACCCATGAGCTGCAGACCGAAGTCAGACACTTTACGGCGACGCTGGCCGTGCTGACCTGGACGGGAATCGCGGCGGTTGATCGGAGATTTTGCGCGGCCCCACAGGTTTACACCGAGGCGACGGTCAATTTTATATTTAGCGGCAATACGCTTAGACATAGGTTAAATCCTTCTTTTATAACCATTTTTCTTGTCCCGGTAGGCCGCAAGCGGCGTGATTAAAATAATCAACGTTCCCGGAAATTGATAAGGCGCGAAATATATAGATTTCCGCGCCTTTGTCAAAGGGATTCTAGTACCTAAAACATTCCCCCAATCAACGTACCCAATTGCCGCCCTTCATTGGAATATGTTTCTTTTGTCTTGGTCGTTCCGCCCTCTTCATCTCCTCCATCTGTTGAGGGGGGCTTTTTATCCAGATAACTTCCAGCAATAGAGCCGACAGCCGCCCCGGCTTGCTTCATAAAAGCTCGTTTTCGTTGGTCTGATTCTTTTAACAAATCTGTATGTAAAGAAGAAATCGTTTGATTAATGTTTTCCTGCGCATCTGAATATTGCTGGTGTGTTTTTTCAGCCTCATCTGTGCGCAACCCTTGAATAATCGCACCTGCAGAACCATCCGCAGCAGAAAAACCCGAAGCCCCCATTCTGGCTCTTTTCTTTGCCACCGCCTTTTTCAGCTGGTCTTTTCTTTCTTTTTCAGCACGTTCATAGGCTTCCCATTGCTCTTTAGCCTGCTGATCAGCGGCCTGTTGAGCAGCCCTTTGTTGAGCTTGTTGCTGTTTGCGTGCTGCCATCATTGACTGGGCCATAGTGGCAACAGTCATAAAAATAGTAAACGGATCCATTTACACCTCCATGAAAAAAGCCCCTACAAGATGAGGGGGCAAATAAACGAAAAGCATATACATTTAGATATACTCAAAACTACTAATTGCCAGAAACGACCTAAACGGCTATCATCTGGTACTACCACTATAAGAAAGAGAAATTACGTCTCCATAAAGTTATGGGGAGAAACGCCATGTACATTGTGGCAACCGTCAAACAATCTGGCGCAACATCTTTTGAGGGGTTTTGGGACAAGCAGCAGGCTTCGGCCTTCTGGTCCGAAATATGCACACGCGATAGCGCTAAGACATCTTTAGACCCGATTAAAGAGTTACACCTTTATACATCTGATGCAGGCTCCCTTGAGGGCGGGATCAAACTGGCACGACGCGGAGAGCTGGAAACAATCAAACAGCTTAAGCTTGATGCGATTCTCCCCTTAAAGGATGTGGTCATGTTAAGTGGCAAGGGGCGTGTCGATCAAAATACGATCAGGCAAGCCGATCAAAACCTGCATGCACAATCTGATGATTTTCTGACAATCTGCACAGAACGTTTACAGGAACTGGCCCGATATCTGGAAAATTTCACGCAAAAGGGCATTCAATCTGATGATGAATTAGCCGCCTTTAAAGATCTGATTTACGATATCAGAGTCATGGGAGGTAGTTTCAACTACCCTCTCCTTTCTGTAATTGGGGAACATTGCGAGAAATACCTTCTCAAGAAAGAAAAAAAGGGTCCATTAAGACCACAGGATTTCAAAACGCTGACGGCGTATTTCTCCGCCCTGACATTCATCGCAGATGAAAAAGTCCAGGGTCCGGGTGGAAACCTGGGCAAGCAAGTTGTCTCACGCCTGACAGATGTCATACAGAAGCGAACCGGCAGATTTGTTCCCCCGGCACAAAAAGAAAAAACCACCAAAGAAGCAGGTGTCATTTCACAGGAAGCCCTGAACAGCCTGCTGAACAAGACAACACATTAATGAACGGCACCATAAGCCACTAGAACACACTATTGATTTGGATTTTTGGGAAGGAGAGTTCAAATGCCTACACTTCACAGTTTCGGCCTGCAGAACCTATCTGTTTTAGTCGTTGAACGGGACCGCTTTGCTGCGAACTTGATACAAACAATTTTACATACCTTCGGCATCACCAAGCTCCATTTTGCATTCCACAGCGATGAGGTTCTGGAGTTTTTAAGTTTACAACAACCCAACCTGATCATCACAGAATATAAGCTCAAAGGCTGTGACACCATTGATATGGTCCGGCAAATCCGTAGCGCTTCTTTCGAACCTTACCAGCATGCCAATATTCTGATGATTACAGGCATTGCTGACCTGCAAACCGTCAAAGAAGCCCGAGATGCGGGGATCACCGAATTTCTGGCAAAACCTGTAACTGGATATAATTTATATAACCGCATTTGTTCCATGATTGCCCATCCCCGTCCCTTTACCGACTGTCCTGTCTTTAAAGGGCCAGAGCGAAGACGGCGCAAACAAACAATGTTTCCTGACCGCAGGTCCCACGATGAACTTGAGATCAGGATGTAGACACAGATTACTCTTCCAGCTCGCTATCCCAATAAAGGAAATCGCGCCAACTCTCATGAAGATGGTTTGGCGGGAAAAAGCGGCCTCGTTCCTGTAACTCAAAATTATTGGGGCGATAAGGTGGTGTTAGAAGCTGCATTCTCGCCTGCCTGACACTCATATGCCCCTTATGGGTATTACAGGGCCTGCACGCCGTTACAATATTTTCCCAATTCGTGCGCCCTCCTCTGCATTTGGGGATAACATGATCAAAGGTCAGATCATGGGCGGGCAATTCAATACCACAATATTGACAAGCAAACATATCGCGCAAGAACACATTAAATCTTGTGAATGCAACCCGTGGCGCAGGCTTGGCATATTGTTTCAGCGCAATGACACTGGGCAAACGGATTGTATGAGAGGGGGAATGCACACAGGTCTCATATTCCGAGACGACATTGACACGCTCAATAAACACATTGCGAATGGCTTCTTGCCAAGACCAGAGCGAAAGGGGGAGGTAGCTTAATGGACGATAGTCAGCATTAAGGACCAGTGCAGGAAAATGGGCCAGTGCAACATGCATCATGTCACAACCTCCTTATCTCTTTAGAATAACACTAACAAAGCGCTATGACAAAGAAGTTACATCTGTGATACATATTGAGACATGCACAAACACGTTACCAGATTTGCCCCCAGCCCAACCGGGTATCTCCATCTCGGCCATGCCTATAGTGCGTTGTTCTGCGCTGAAAAAGGGGATCGTTTTTTGCTGCGGATTGAAGACATTGATCAAGGGCGATGCCGCCCCGAATATATCGCAGCCATTTACGAAGACTTGGCCTGGCTGGGCCTGAACTGGGACATTCCTGTACGCTGCCAATCCCAACATATGGACGAGTATGCCAAAGCCCTTCATCAGCTTGCTGAAATGGGTTTACTCTATCCCTGTTTTTGCACCCGCAAGGACATTCAAGCCGAGATCGAACGAGCAGGTCATGCCCCCCACGGACCAGATGGTATTCTTTATCCCGGTACCTGTCGTACCCTCTCGCGTGCTCAGCAAGAGGATTTAAAAGCCTCTGGAAAAAGCTTTGCCCTGCGCCTTGATATGACCAAAGCCATAAAAATGGCAGGCCCACTGAGCTGGCTGGATCATGACAAAGGCATGCAAAAAGCCACCCCGGAAATATTTGGTGATGTGGTTCTTGCCCGTAAAGACACCCCCACCAGCTACCACCTGTCTGTCACCCTGGATGATAACTTACAAGGCATCACGCTGGTCACACGCGGTGAAGACCTGTTTCACGCCAGCCATATCCACCGCCTGCTCCAAGCCTTATTGGAGCTGGACGTGCCTGAATACCACCATCATGGATTGCTGGTAGGCGAAGATGGCAAACGTTTTGCCAAACGTGACAAATCTTTGACAATCCGTTCTTTGCGGGAAAAAGGTCTCAGCGTTGACGAACTTCTCAACCGCCTCAAATAAAAAGCCCCAAACCATTTCATAGGTTTTCATAACATCGTTATGAAAAGGCTTTTATGATGAAGTACAGACTGATTTTACCTGTCCTCGCCCTGATGGCACTTGGGGCTTGCCAAACGACCAAAGAGGCAAATTATGGAGAACTCGAACAACTATTTCGTTCCTTATCTGCCAAACAAATTACTGCGGAAAAAATTTCGGCTATTTTGAAAGACCATATCACAGGCACAGATATCAAGGACTATGAAGTACTTAGTACTCTTCATGATTTCTATGATCGTCAGGACGAACAGAAAATAGCCTTTCGCTATTCTCTACAAATGGCCATACATACTCATGGCAATTTTCGCGACCAACTTACTCTCGCCTGTCGATATTGGACAGGAAAAGGCATCAACACTGATGCTGAACAATCATTGATCTGGTTCACAAAAGCGGCACGCAACGGCAGTCTTGAAGCACGTTTGTTCCTGTCATCTCATTATAAAAACCACCAAGCCTTTCCAGAACTCGGCCCTTATTGGGAAACACGCGCCTATGCTTTGGCCCAAAAAAAACTTTCTAGAGAACAACCGACGGCTCAGAACGTTGAAGGCTATATCGCTGACAGTTTGAAATATAACGCTTGCCCAGCTATCGCAGACCCGCTCAGAGAGCACTATCAACAACTGGCAATCAAAAGTGCCCCACAAACAGCGGAAAACCTTTTTAATATCTACGAAACAAAACTCAAAAATAAAGAAGCCAAAACAGCCGACATGCTCGACTTACTATTGGAAGCTGCTAAGCAAGGGCATCTAAAAGCTCATATTAGGCTGGCAACCTTTTATGAAGATGAAAAAAATTCAGCCTATTCCAAACAGGAGGCAATTAAATGGTACCTCAAAGCTGCTCGCCTCAATCCCGGTCGTTTTTATCAAGGCCATTATTTGGCAGAGCACCTATGGAAGCTGGGAAAAAGATCAGATGCCGCTTTCTGGTATATGCTTAAAGCTGATGGTTATCGTGGAGAAAAACGCGAACAACGTGCCCTGCATTACATCAACCAACTCACCCCGGATGAACATCGTGACTATATGTTGATGTATGAAAACTGGGCCTATAACGGCAAACTGCCCTAACGCAAACCTTCCAGTTTCATCGCCCTGATAACGTCGCAGTGATCATACTGCGACGTTTTGTTTTTATAAGCCATCCAGTAGCGGTGTGGATCGCCGGGGATCCCCTCCTTATTTCGCATCAGTTTGAAATAATGGAAATGCACTTTCTTCTGACCAAAGGGGATCAGAGCACGAACCAGCTCAACCCTTCCTTCTTTTTGTAACAGAAAATAATCCTGCACCGTACATTCTGCCCTCTCTGAGGAATACATCATATCACGATGTATTTTCTTTTCAGGTGAAAGATAGGTAATGGTATTGGATACACCGTTTTCCTCACCGATAAACAAATACCCCTTATAGCCATGCGCATTAAAATTCTCACGCCAGGTTTTAATCACCTGTTCAGCAATACCATCCCCATCAAGATCAAGAGCATTCACCCCATATTCCAGCTCAATGATCTCAGCTTTTAACGGCGAGACCCAAAAAAGAAAAAAGAAAATGCTCATCCACTTCATTGACGCAAGCCCCTGACCAATGCCTCATAATCCGCGCAGTCATCCGGCATAATCACCCCATGGCGGAGAAGGAAATCAATCACCACCAAATTGCAATTAAACTTAAACTCAAAGCTGGTACGTACAATCTCAGCGACCTCTTCGACAGACATGAGGCTAAAGCTTTCAACCTCCCCGTCGGTATTTTCAGGTATAAAATCTGCAGGGACTTCAAGGTCATAACAAAACATTACATCCGGCTTAATCCCGCCATCCGTTTCCATCATATAGCTGATCATACCCACCGACTGGGTAGTGCGCGCCAATTGTTCGGGCACATTGGCTTCTTCCCCACATTCCTTGATAATATTATCCATCAGGCTCAGCCCGGCTGGTTGTCCACCAGCCACCATATTGTCCAGCATCCCCGGACAAATGGCACGATCGAATGCCCGTTTGGCAATCCACATATAAAACCCGTCAGGGCGGCGAACATACCCATTAATATGCACCCCAAAGGCCCGTATCCCAAAAAACGCGGTGGCGGCGCGTTCCATCAAAAATAACGGCTTTTCAGCAAAAGAGGCTTTCACTTCATAAGGTTCGTCACGCCAGTTCTCCAATACGCCCTGATCACGCAAAGCAGTTGTGACCTGCGCCATCGCCGCTGTCAGGTCCTGACAAGGACGGATGGAAACTGATTGCCCGGTAATTTCCAATAGCTTTTCAAAACCCGTTAGAAGCGACAGTTTGTCTTGACGCACCCAGCCAATTTGCTGCCCATTTGGTGCATAAAAAGGCACAAACCTCGTAAGATCGTGATTGTTACAGGCATGAATATGATCTATGAAGCCCATCAGGTGCCTCTCTCTTAAAACAAATAGCAAGACCGCTACCATGCAACAACGACCCGACCATATTCAAGGACTGATCTTTGCCACAGCTGGTGCTCTTGCCCTGACACCAGACGGTCTGTTGGTGCGTCTCGTCGGCACAGGTGACTGGACCATTGTTTTTTGGCGCGGCATTTTTATTGCCACGGGGTTAATTGCCTCCCAACTGGTCATGCATAAATCCAAAGCTTTATCTGAATTGCTGCCAACACATTGGAAAGCCTGGCTTGCAATCCTGTGTTCGGCCATTGGGACACTGACCTTTGTGCTGTCCATCACTCATACAACAGTTGCCAATACACTGGTGATCTTGAGCACCATGTCCCTTTTTGCAGCCTTGTTGAGCATGATCTTTTTAAAAGAACGCATTGCACTACGCACATGGGTTGCAATGGGCTGTGCCATTGTTGGGATTTTAATTGTCTTTATGGATGATCTGGATGGGACAGGTCTGGATGGCAAGCTTTTTGCCTTGGCCTGTGCCTTTGTCACAGCTGCAAATATGACCATCATTCGCAGTGAAAAATCCATGAACGTCCCCACTATCTTTGCCTGGGGCGGCATGATGATCTGTATCCCGGCCCTTTATTTTGCCCCCAGCCTGATGATTGATACACAAGCGACCCTGACATTACTGACCATGGGTGGGCTTAATGCTTTGGCCTTTGTCCTGTTGGGTCTTGGGGCCAAACGTATTCCCTCCCCAGAAGTGAGCCTGTTGATGTTATTGGAAACCATCATTGGTCCCATCTGGGTTTGGCTTGCGCTGAATGAAGTCCCATCCATCAATGCCTTGTTTGGCGGTACCATTGTTGTTGGCACACTTGCCCTGCATGCCCTTGCCAGCCTGAAAGCCAAGCGACAGTTATAAAAAAAAAGCGTTTGGACATATCACTCAAACGCTTTCTTCAACCTGTTCATTGCAAGAAATCAGCCTTCAGCGGCTTTCTTTGCGCTTTTGTCTTCCTTCACATTGCGCACATAAGCCTGTTCACAATGGGGTTCACAATAGGGTTTACCTTCCGTGGCCTTGCCCCCACAAAAGTGAAAGCCCGGTGTCCCCGGATCGCCAATCGGCCAGGCACACATGCCGGGACGCAGTTTATCCAGCGTGATGACTTCCGGCTCCGGTGCCTTCTTTTTCTTGGCAGGTTTGCGTTGGATTGGGGATTGGCGTTTTGGCAGGCCCAAACGGTGGACTTTACCGACCACAGCATTTTTTGTGACATCCAAACGACGGCCAATTTCACTGGTTGCAATGCCTTCGTTCCACAGCTGTGTCAAAATCTCAATACGTTCCGGCGTCCAATCTACACTCATAACCCATCCTTATGAATTAACGTTCTCGCGCATAAGCTCCCACTATAACGAAGCAGCGCCCCACGTGCATTGTCTTTCTTTAAAAAGTTGGCGCACATTACAGAAAGTGCCCCCTTGAAGCAACATGGAAAAGAAACTTTTTGCTCACGGGGAAGGCAGGATTCCACCTTCCCCAACGCATTCTTCAAGGAATATCCTTGTAAAACACATGGTTGCCAACTTCTGCACAAGGGACTTGCTGACGTGCCCAGGCCGGCAACAACCCTTTGCGATGATAATGGGTTGCCCCGTTCGTTGGGTCTTTAATCCCCCCATAAAGGGCACGATGAGCCACCCTCAAGCAGGAAGCAAACACCTTATTGCCTTTATCAATCAACAGAATTTTCTCCCGGTCGGGATCATTGGGGTTCCAGCAGGAAAACTGCCAGGGGCGCAAGCATACATTTTCCACATCACCTCCCCACCAGTAACTGCCCTTTTGCAGGGCCTTTTCCACCCGGTTGATAATGACACAGGCAACAGCTTCAAGACCACGGACCTTTTCCCGGCGGGCCTCCCCATAAAGCGTGCGGGCCATTGTATCCACGGCTTCTTCCGGTTGTTGTGAATAACGACAATTAGACATCTGTTTTCCTCCTTCCGGTTTGATCAAGCTTGTTTTCTATCCGCACAAGGTGCCCCGTCAGGCGGCGCTCCACATCTTTCATGTAGGAAATGGATGCATAATTTTTTGCGACCTCCAATTTGTAAGCCGACAAGTTTTCACGTGTATTTGCAAAAGAGGCATCCATATTCTCACGCAGGTCTGAAATATCATCTTCAAAATCATGCCGATTTTTCCAGATCATCCAGAACAGCCCTGCCAGGGCCGGTAGTTCAAAGGCTGAGATCCACCAGATCAGGTCAATACTCCAGCTCGTTTTCATTTGTTTTCTCCATAAAAAAACGCCTCTGCCAAAAGCAGAAGCGTTAGTGTTTTCTTTTTAGGGTCAGGACCTATTTATCTATTTAAGCACCTTGGTCGTTATCCCCAATTCCCTTGATACTTTCCCAGGCTTCACCTGCCGAAACCACACAGGCAACACCTGTCGGGCGTGTGACTAAAATGGTCCATGTTCCATTGTTAGAGGCAAAAATCTCAACGACACCGCCGTTCCCCGCCAATCCCATTGAAACGGGAACTTCGTGATATCGTTTTTTCAATGTATCAATTATGTCCACACGCTCGCCACACAGGTTTTGTGCCGCTACAGGAAAGGCGAAGGACATCACACAAGCCAGTGTCAAAAGACTGCTCAACATGCGTTTCATGACATCCTCCTTTTTCAATACTTAAATCTTATATAGGATATAGGAATTGGTCTGACCAATCTCAAGTTTTGATTTTAAACATCAAAATCACTTTGTGCCGTGATAGCGCCACTGCCCCCACCCCAGTTTGTCATTTTTTTTCCATCTAATTCATGCACAGGAGTGCGAGGTAAACGCACAGGTTCTGACAATAAGCACCCCGCCACAGCATCCAGCGCATCGTCCTTGGCCGAAAGGGTCGGTACCCATTCCCTCATTTCTGTAGGAAACGATGTTTTCCAAACATTGCGATGAACATTTAAGGCACGTGAGGCCAAAACCACATCAAAGGCTGATAAAATTCGTTCTGCCTTATTGGTGCGTGAATGTTTCTCAATAACAGCACAGGAAATTCCTTCACGTTCCAGCTCCCGTCGCAGCAAGCCGGGAAGGAATTTCCCGACCCCATTGGTTTCCAAACACACCGAAGGTAAATAAAATTCTTTGACAAAGTTTACGACCTGACGACACATCTGGGTCGCTTCATCCGCCTCTTTCAACAAGTGGGGATCATGGGTCATATAGCGCAACGCATGCAACCAGTATTGCCCCTGTTCATCCGTAAACAGGGCGGCAATCACACTGGCATCCCCCTTATGAGGAGACCCAAAGGACGGGTCCCACCAACAGCTGCTAGACACCAGCTTTTGCCCATCCAAAGACAGGGAAGCCATCTGATTATGTTCGTTATAATCGAGATCCGCCTCGTAAAGCTGCATCATATCAGGGTCAAGGCGGCTTTCCGAAATATTGACCGGACGCAACATCATCTGACTTTCAAATTTATTTTTTCCTGTGCGTCGACGAATTGCTTCAATATTTTGATCGGGAAACCTCTCAGGCCACTGGCTCTGCCCATTTTCATTTAACAACGGCAGCATAAAACGATCAAACCCCAGAAGGAACGGTTCTTCCTCTTCCCCTTCATGGCGTTTGTCTTCTGCATAAATGGTGTAATAGGTATGAGGTGTGCCGACATAAAGCTGCAAGCCACCGGGAACCAACACATAATCAATTTCCTGAAGGCGGGCACGCAAATCCAAACGTTTTGGGGCACTGTCACAGGTATTGGGCACTTCCACATCATCACAGATCACGACATCAGCCCGTGAGCCTGTAATATTTGCCCCAATCCCCTTCGCCAACATAGACGGGTCACGCAATTCAGACGGACGATTGACCGTAAACTGATCTGAGGCCCACTGTTCTTTACGCTTGGGTTTTAATCGTTTGGTTAGGGGATGACGTTCGATAATGCGCTTCACATTGCGCACCATTTTTTTTGCCAGCGCAAAATCAGCCGCCATCACCATGATGCGACGGTCCGCATCCAGATATAAAAGCCACGCGCAATAAAGTCCCACCAATGTACTTTTCCCACTATTTCGAAAAGCCATCAGCAATAATTCACGCTGCCCAGCAGACCACGATTGGTCCAGCCAACGACAGATTTTAAGATGATGTTGCGGCATGGTCAGTCCCTGAAGCTGGTCCCATAACATGACAAACTCCGGAAAGGCCACGCGATTTTTCATGGTTCTTTTCCTCCTTTTTTAATCATCCCCCTTAGCCATCACTCTGACGAATAACAGCCAAGGGGGCAGTTAACAAAATCAGCTTTCCAGTTCCTGCAAGGCCGCACGGGCACCTGCCAGTAAACCGGCAATTTCTTCATCTTCTGATAAAACGGGGGCCGCTTCTTCTTCGGTTTTTTCGGCCCAACGTGCCAGTTTGGTCAATAATTCCATATGAGACAACGCAGACTTGCACGCCGCATGATGGGCTGCAAAACCTTTGGCATCTTCGGGAACATCGGCATTGCTGAACGCTTCATAGCTGATGGTGGCGCTTTGGATCAGACTGGGCAGAAGATCAGCCAGAAGAACCCTGACTTCTTCAATCGAGCCTGCTTTTTTACGCCGCCTGCGCCGGGGCGACCTTGTTTTTGTTGGTTCACTCACCCTCTTCTCTCCGAACATAAAAAAAGCCGTTTCCTTTATAGAAACGACGACATTAACGCTCCAAGATCAGAGTCTTTAGGAAACCTCAAGTCCCGCAGGCTGCACGGCCTCCAGCTCTTCCGGTGTTTGGGCCGTATCAATCGCCGGATCAGACGGAGCATCACGTAGCGCCTGTTTTTGGGCGGCGATTGATTGCTGTAACTCTGTATCGCCCGCTTCCAACGCCTTCATGTAATCAGCATCCAGTTTCCCCAGAACCTCAGAGCGGGCATCGCGAATTTTTTCACGCCAAATCTTGCGGGCACCTTCCATATCCACGTCAATCACAGCCCCGTTAAGCTGCCATGCTTCGCGAAAGGTCCGATTGAAAGGTTTTGCCTGAAGTTGGTCGGCTTCGATCTGACCTGTCGGGGTGTTAATGTATGTCATTGTCATTTGTCATCTCCTGTTTAATTTTCCAGGCATTGCGCCACTGTCGCGTTGCCGGGAGTTGATCTTTGCGGCAGACCACCAACTTGATGGCATTGCCCTGTTTGCTTTTCCAGACATGCGAAGGCACATCTTTTTCGATTAAATATTCAATGGCCTGCTCTTGCGTCATAGGTCCAACTGGTGGTGTTTCATGAAGGATGTGACCATTGGTGATACGTCCCTGTTCATCTTCTTCCAGCTGGTGATAAACCTCTACAGGGGGTAAGATTCCGCCCTGTAAAGCCGCCGCCATCCAGTTTGGATCAGGCACCAAAACACTTGAAGGGCTGTCAATATCCGCATCAAAAACAACACGATAATCGGACTGAACAGGCTCCAATTGGTCTTTCGCCAGTTCAATACGTTTCCATAAGGGAAGATCAGCTAGGGTCCTCATGCCAAATCCCCAAACACGGTCACTTGAGCCGTTTGTGCCGCCGTATCTGAAAAGTTGTTTTGATGAGTTTCTGCCGACGTGTAGCGCACTTTATTGGTCGTATATGGAAACGCACGCGCCCAAGTGACGTTATTGTCATGATTTGCAGAAGTATTCGTATTACAGGCACAAGTCGCGACATACCCGCTATCAACAAAGGGAGAAGCAACGGACACATAATAGCGTCCCGTTCCCTCATCAGTCATGGAAGACACGCTAAAGGATTGGCGGATCGTATTCGTTGTTGAAGTAAAATTGCAGAAAGCTCTAGAGCGACCAACAGCACGGTCCGCATCCGCTTCACCATTGATATTTGTTACAATAAGGTTGCTCATGCCAAATCTCCCTGTATATGAATACACAAACGCCCACTATCATAGCGGCCACCATTCCCGGCCGTGATCGTATAAAACCGCTCACTGGTGGTTGTTGCCCCAACGCCTTGCAACAATCGGTTATATGACCCCGTGGAATTGAAATCCGCCATGCCAACTGTTGAATGATTTACGGTTGTAAAAGCATTCGTAAAATTAAATGTGTAATCCCCCGTCCCGTTATCCACGATACTTGAGCAATTTAAACTTTCATCAATGCCAACATGGAAAGCCCTAACCCAAAAACGGGCTGCACCACCAATCACATAATCCGTATCAATACCGGATAATCCATCTACCTTTTCAATTCGATCTACTTTCAAGGTCATGCTAACTCTCCAATAATATGTGCGGATACATGCTCATAATCACCTGTATTTCCATTTGAATAGTTCGTCGTTACACGCACCATGTTTGTTAGCGGATCATATCCTTCGCGTACACCTTGGGCCGCTAATGTATTGTAGAAACTACCTCCCCCATATCCGCAACCAAAGGCAAACGAATAGTCTGCGTTAGCGAACGGTGTCGCATAAGTGTACTGATAGTCACCAGTTCCATGCTCTGTAATAGAAGAAATATTCAGGCTTGATTTGATCGCTACACCTCCTCTCCCCTGAAAACGACACCATGTGTTAATTGCATTCTGGCCTGTCAAGTCAACAGGACCACCTATATCTGTTTCAATCGTTGCGGTTTGAACCTTGTCATTCACACCATCAAATTTCAAAACCATCAAACAATCCTCCAGTTACCATTCACAGTTACCGTACCGCCTGCAATCGTAATCGGTCCTGCTGTCATGCCATTTGTCCCCGCAGGGATCGTGATGTCTTCGGCAATCGTATCGGCATTGGTTCGAATGATTGAGTTTGTGCCAAGGGACGGGCCGCCAAGCTGGACAGTGGGGTCAATTTTTGCCTGTGTCACCGACCCGTCAGATAAATCCCCCGTCACAATCGGATCAACAACAGCACGATAATCCGCTGGATTAAAGGTCTGGGCATTATCACGTGCGGCCTCCGCAGCCACTTGTGCAGCAAGCGCATCAGTCGCAGCCTGTGTTGCCGTGGCTGCATTAGCTTGGGCACTGACAATATCACTGGCTTGTGGCCCAACAATCGGGGCACCGTTGCTATCAAAAGCCAGTGTGCGTTCAGCACGCGCCGTTTTGGATGGTAGAACCAGACTACTGTCCCCATCTGTCGGGTTCAATATGACGCTACGTTCTAGGTCATCCGCATTCTGTTGGGCAACAGCGACCAGATAATCCAGTTCCTGATTAATCACGGAGGCATGAAAGGCCCCGCCTTCGGCAAAGTCACTGGTTCGTTCAATCACCAAATAACGCCGCAAAGTCACCACAACATTATTGGCAGGCGGTGTATCAAAAGTCACACTCCCACCATTGGATTGCCCTGCCCCGGTTACTGTAAAGCCGGTATTTTGCAAGGTCTCATCCAGATACACTTCCAAATCACTATTCTGGAAAATAGGAAATGGATAGATAAATTCCAATTGGACACCGTCACCCACCGCCTGAATGCGGGGGCGCACGTCACCAATCACGATGTTCTCACTCATCGCGTTTCTCCTTAAAAGTCATTGATTAAAAATCAGGCGTTGGCTGTGAGTTCTTCGATCACAGACATGACACTAAAGGGAAGCGGCGTATCCTGTTCGATACGCCAAAGGCTTTCCGTTCCATTCTTGCGCCACCCTAACGCCCGCACTGTCAAATCCCCGGTAAATTTTTGCGGGGCACTATCCAACACACCAGCTGGACCAAAACGTTTGAAGGGGACATCTTTGGCCCCGCGTCCCACATCCAGTTTAAATGCCTGCGTGTCTTTTAGACGAAAAGTCAACGATACCAGCCGTACCCTGCCCCCTTGTGCTGCATGCCCTGTGGCCTGAGGAGAAGGGGGCAACGGCTCCAGAACGTGAGTATAAGATAGTCCCGCTTCCAGGCTATTGACCTCACGTTTCAAAAGAATTTGCCCCCCGGAAATATTCTGGTCTGAAACCACGGCACCATCGGCAACGATTTTCACGCTCAATCCTTCTAAATGATCTAAGCCGGACCAGACCAAACTGCCGTCACTATCTTCACCATACAGGCCGCCATCGGTTGAAAGGCGATCATCAAAGATTTCAATGAAGGTTTGTCCGTTTCGTTCAACCAGCACGTAGGCATCCTGCCCAACCACACAGATATTTTTAAACGCCCCTTGAGTTTCCAATAAAGACCAGGCCGAAATCTTTTCCGCCCGATAAACACTCAAGGCCCCCATCGTGCCATCACCCATGACCATATAAAATAAGCGGCGATAGCTATCATAATCCTGATCAAGTGGCTCATTCATCAAATGCTTACACAACATGGCCAAATCATTGGATTGATAAGCCTGTTCCACATCGGCAAACATAAATTCACGAAGGTCTTGACCATCGCGACTGACAAACAAGGTGGCCCCATCCACATTGCGCGGTGGAATATAACGATCAACCGGGGCCCCCACACGGGTCTGGCGTTTTAACTGGATGGTTTCCGGCGTTAACGGGTCCCCAGACACCATCCATTCTGCCCCGGAAGTAAAGATTTGCAGATGACGCGAAGAAAAAAGCGAGCGAATGGCATTCACCTGATCAGACAAAATGGCAAATTCGATCGACTCATCATCCAGCCCCTCCCCCAGATCAAAGTTAAACAGGTCTGATGATTTGGACATCCACAACCGATTGGGTAAATCACGCGTCCCGCCAATGACCAGACGGTCTTGATGAAAGACCACCGAAACGGGCCAGCCATGCACCGCAGAAAAGGTTTGCTCTTCCCAGTCCTTTGTGGCTTTTGTATCGACCAGACCATCTTTTTCTTTGACCTCTGCCGTTGCCTGTGTTGGTGAGGTGATGGCCGTAACTTCCACCTCTTTTTTCGCCAGCCGCATCCGGGTTCCGACATGATCGTTAACAAAAACATCCGCACTGGCTGTCAATGTCACTGTGCCGGTTAATGCACTGGCTTGAAGAGTGACTTCATCTTCGGAAAACTTGTAATAAGGCTGATAGCGCCTTCCGGTTTCATCATCCTCAAAGAAGCTCCATTCTGAAATAGACCAATCGGTATGAGAGGTCCGTGTAATTTTTCGCGGGGACACATCGGGGTGGACGACCAACAAGGTGTCCGCACTTTGCGTCCAGATCAAAAGGGGAAGCTGTGCCTCGCTCCAAGGTGTGTCAATCTCCACATCCATCACCCCGTTACGATAGACCCGCATCTTTAAATCACTGAACACCAGCAAATAAACCTGTTCAATGTTAAATTCAAAAGCCACCAGACGTGAAGGCCCCAAAGCCGTATCAATATGGCGAAGCCCCGCACGACGGCGTAAACCACCTGTAGGATAAATGATCAGGTTACGCATCACCCCCATGCCATTTTCATAAGCCTTTAAATCACCCCGCCCCACCAGATAGGGAGAAATCTCCCCGCCGGAGAAGCTGTTTTTTGCAATACGTGTGCGTGCCATCAGTGTCGTACTCCCACCAAACCATCCAAGGCAATTGTTTGCGGTGTTTGTTGTTGCGCATCAATATTGCGAGCCTTTTGCAGTTCTTTTTCACCAATACGCATGAAAGCTTCCCCTCGTGAGGCACTTTCTGTTAAAGGCAAGCAAAACTCCCCCGCCAGATGCGTAATCAATGTTTGCGTAAAATAAGGGGGAAATTCTGTGGGTTCCGGCCGAAAAATATAGGTGAGCACCACATCTTCCATGTCGGTATGCAGACGTCTTTCCTGAATACGATACGTCACCCCCCGCCCCCGATCTCCTGAACCAACAGACAGGGCTCGCAAGAAATCAGCAGGTAACTGATAGGCATAAGCAAAATCTGCAATCGGAGAAGAAGACAAACGCGCCAGACGTTTCTGTGCTGTTGCAAAACTCCAGGGGTATGAAGACAACAAGCTATCGCGCATGCCCGGATACAGGTTATGGGCAACCTCTGCTTCCACAGACCCATCTTCAAACGAAGAAATGGTATTAGCCCCTATTTTCAACAGGGCGCGTGAACATAATCCTATTTTTGTCAAGGACATTGACTATCTCCCTAATATAAGTAAAAATACGTATTTTTAACAACTACTATGTGTCTTATAATAAGGCTAATCGGCGCTCTAATAATGCTCGCAAAGCGACACATAGTTTATTGTATTTGAAAGAGTTTTCTTTTTTTGAGAAAAGCTGCTTGCCCAGATAGGCAAGTTATGATTCTCTAGTGTTTCACAAATGGTTCGTTACATTTTGATGACGCATTCATTTGCCTGATGGAGCCCCAATGTTGGTCGAAAGCAACCAAAGTAAAAACCTGAAACAGCGTGAACAAATCACGCAGTTCATTGGCAGCTTGAAAGAAAAGACACAAGAGCTGGACAATTGGGCCAAACATGCCGAAGCCTCCCTGACGGGTGAAGGCTTTGGAACCTATCTTGAATTTCGCGACCTTGTCATTGAATGTGAAAGTTTCAACGAAGTTATTCAACGCCGCCTTGCCACCGCTGAAAGAGAAGGCGACAACCCTGATCTGCAAGATCAACTGGACGAACTCAGCGTCCGTCAACTGACCCTTGCCATCCATGCTTCTTTGAAATTTCTGCGCTATATTGCAGAAAAAAACCTGCCAATTGGTTCGCGTGATGTATTCATTCGTGAATTGCAAGACTTGCATCGCATGAAACAAACACTTGAAAATGAACGCTTGCAGGAAAAAGTGGATCAGGCCGCACTCGATGACCAGCAGAAAGTGGAAGAAATTCTGAACGTCGTCATTGAAAAAGCCCCACAGCTTTTTAATTTCGACGAAGACAATGACGAAGAAGAAGACCTCGAGTTTCGAGTGTAAAAGGGGCCAAAACCCTTGGCCTCAGCCCCCTTTTAGAACCTAGTCGGTATTCGTACCGCCCACAGCCGTGATATCCGCCAGGTCTACATTTGAGCCTGTGCTGGAAGAAACGAGGAAAATCCCCGCTGCAGGTGTGCCGTCCGTATCAACGTTCGCCATCACCATATCACCTGTGCGCAACATATCAGCCGCCTCGTTAAAATAACCGTTCGTATCCACAACTGCAGCCGTATCAACCGTGGCATAATGCCATAGGGTAAAGCCGTTGGAATATGCCAGAACACTCAAGTTTTTTGTTTCAAAAGCCATGTTAATTTCCTTCATAAAAAAAGGCCCCGATACAATACCGGGGCCAAAGTCTGGGGAGTTTCAAATCTGAGCTTACGCTTCAAGGCAGCGCAAAGAGACCACACCTGATGGATCAATCAGGGAAGAGCCCTGGCTCATCATGTTATTGACGAAATGGGCCGCACGATCCCCGTGCCAGGATACATCGGACTTGATATCATGGCCGATGGCATGACCGATGGCTGTTTTATGATACCAATAGCAGTAGCGCACATCGCCGGTTTTGGTCAGGCTGGAATGGGGCATCCACAGCGTCCCCAACCATTTTTTGGCCTGAGTACCTTTCCAGGGCAGGTCTTCTTCACCGACATAATCAGCCTTGGTAAACTCATCAATTTGCAGCAAGTCAGACCATTGCTTCCAACCGACAATCGCATAGCGCTCGCCATCGTCAGGCACATCTGATTCACCCATCATTTCAAAAGCTTCCAGCACCTTTGCCTTGGTCAGACCATCGGTGCCATCACCGGCAAAATTGGTGGATTTATCCAGCTCGTTAATCACCAACTCGTCCGTTTTACGACCCAGCGCATAAGCCCCGGCCTTGGAGACCACCTGCATTTCGTTGATGTTGGTTTTGATTTCATCCAGCTTATCAATCCAATCGCCTGCGTAGTAATCATAGAGCTTACATTCCACCGGCTCGTGATCAATATTCATGATCGGCACTTTACCATGACGCCCCTTGGTTGAGGCTGTCCCTTTACCAATTTTCTGGAAGGTGGTTGTTGCCCCTTCCACATTATCTTTGGTACGTACCGTATTGCGCAGTTTTGAGCCCATTTGCTGATACTGCAGGTGTACTTCGGCCACATAATGGCCAATAAACGACTGTTCGATTGATGTAGACATTACATCACTCCTGTTATTTCAAATTGTAAGGAAAGGGGCCTGTCTTGAAAACGCGGTTATGGACAATGTCCGCCGCATCCAGACAAGCAAGGCATTTTCGGGCCGAACAACAATGAGAAATCTACAGTGCAGCGTAGATCAGTCCGGTTATCCGAAAAGCAAAATCTGTAAGAAGAGTCTCAGCATAAAGGGGAGGAAAGATCACTCCGGTCACACTTCTGCTGTTGACTGAGACTGAATATAGAACATAACGCGAACATGCGCAAGCCCTAAATTCATTTTTTTCAAAAAAAGTTGCGTTATTCTTTAATCTGCAAAAATAACGAGGAAAAAGGCTTAAAATCCAAAGCCTAGATTATGGGCAAATTGGTTGACGATCTCGTCTTCATCCTTGGCTTTGACCACCTGCATAAAGGCATCGGTCGTTTTCGGCCCGACAATTCCATCATCTTTCAAATTTGCCCCCAAGTCATTAAGCGTATCTTGCAAGGCCAAACCTTCGGGTTGGAAACCCGGCTTGGGTGATTTCTTTTGCGGCAAAAGTGGCTCAAAAGTCACACCCAACTCACCAGCAAGGTTGTGCATACCGCCTTTTTTCGCCTTTTTCACCGTTTCTTTAAACTGCCCCAATGCCAGCGCTTCTGAGACTTTGCCCGTCCCTTTGTCGACCAGAGCCTTTTTCAGCCCCAACGAAGTCTTTGGCCCTAAAACCCCATCTTCTTTCAGTTTGGGCTGTTTCAGAGCTTTGGGCAGCGGCGATTGGTTGTCTTTATTGGATAGGAAGTTCAAACCGCTTTGGATGCCTTTGACAATTTCATCCTCCCCTTTGACTGGCATAATTCCAATCAAATCATTACCCGGCCCCGGCAGGGGCAAGGTGGGCGGCGCGTCTTTTCCCGGTGCAGGAACAGGAACCGGCTGAATCCCCGGCTGACCGTCTTGTGGTGGTTTTTGAGGAAAGGATAGCCCCCCCTCCCCTTTGACCGGCATAATTCCAATCAAATCATTATCCGGCCCCGGCAGAGGCAAGCGAGGCGGCGCGCCTTTTCCCGGTGCAGGGACAGGGACCGGATGAATCCCCGGCTGACCATCTTGCGGTGGTTTTTGAGGAAAGGGCAACACCACACCACCTTCAATCGGGCTGATGCGCACTTCATCACCAGTTTCCGGCAAACGGCCCAACACATCTTCAATCGCCTCTTCCAACGGTTGACCATCCACCGTGCGCACAGGAAGCGGGCTCTCCGGTGCCCGACGAACCGGGCTGGGCTGAACCATCTTGCCCGTTTCATCAAAACGTATCGGCTCATTGCCATAATAATGCTCAAACCATTCACGTTCACGCAGCATCATATCCTGCCTCTCCTGAACCGGTGCCTTCTCCCGCGCCTTCATCGCATCTTTAAGCTCCGCTTCGGTCCAGTCTTTTGGGGGTTTGAGGGAGAGGTCAGCTTGACTATTGCTTAACACTTCACGAGATAATTCAGAATAGTGTTTACTTTCTTCCAGACTGGCAACACCACTCTCATTACCCTGTTGTTTCTTTCCATATCCCTGACTCCGACACGCCTGTAATTCCCAAACCCACTCGCTAATCTTAGGCTCGCCAACAACCACAATTCTCCGCCCTTTATCAAATTTATCTAAAGCATCTTGATACTTAGGTATTTGTATCTCGACCCTCTTTAATTCACTTCTCCAAGTGCCTTTTCGCTTCTTTTCTAAAGCTTGATCAAGACGACATTTTGCATTTTTTAAATCTGCTAAATACCCTTCAACATCACTTCTCGTTACGCCTGACATTTATCTCTCCTTAAAAGTTGCCAAAACCATCCATATTGCATTTAAATACATGCGTTAAAAATGGACAAAAAAATGAAATATTTATATTTTTTAATATCATATGCCCTTATTGCCTCGCTAAACGCCGCACATGCCTGTCCGGATGAAGACAATACCGCAACCCCTTTGGTCTATGGAATTCATCTCCCTACAGCGAACTATGAAAATGGCATAAACAGGGCAGAAACCTTTTTTCAGAAAAGTGTTGCTCTTAACGAACCTTATGGCGAACAGGTCTATAACCTTTTCAAAACATATAAAGACGAGCACGGGAACGAAGCATGGTCCCGAGACACGAAATTAAAGTTCCTGAAAGAAGCATCTCACCTAGGTGTCGGCTATGCCAGTTTTGCCTATGCCTCTAAAATCTGGCGAGAGAACCAAACTCAAAGTGCCCGTTATATCAAAAAGGCCGTAGAGCAGAATTATCTCCCGGCTTTTGAAGTCTATGCAGATTACCTGAGTGACCTGGAATACGAAGATATATCATCTTTAAACTACCCCCAAAACCGGTGGGTTATATACGACAGCTACAAGGTTTCAATAAGCCACGGCTGTGCCTTACCCAAATACATGCTTGCCCAATACATCTATCATTTCATCCCTGAAAAAGAGCATGAAGTCATTCCACTGCTTCTTGATTATATTGATGACAAAGACGCTCTCCCCTCACACCGTGAAGACGCAATCATTGACCTCTGCGTTCTTGGTGTAGGCAAAGCCAATGCCCTGCCGATTGAAGAACGTTGGTGTAGCAAATCCTTTACTTTGTTCAGGAAAAACATCCATGAGGATTAAACATCTATTATGTATCATCCTGTTGGCGGGGTGTTCTCTTCACAGCCAACAACCTGTGCCTTACCAAGGCATACCGGAAACATATTGGTCCGACTTTGCCGATAAATCGCGCATTCAAGCTGCTTTGGAACAGCAAACTTCCGAAGAGACCCATGTTCTGCTGGCCCGCATATATTTAAAAGACAACTATGACAATCGGGCAAAAATACTGCCGCTCATCACGCCTTACGTCACCCACAATGCCGATGCCGCCATGATGTATGGTCTGGTCTATTATTCCAATAATGATGAAGAGGCTTTTTACGGTTTTCTTCACGCCGCACGACAGGGGCATCCCACAGGAATGCTTTATCTGGCATCACATTATCATCATATTCTCAACAGAAATAGAACCGCTGTTTATTGGGCCTTTAAAGCCGTTGAAAAAGGCTGTGGGATTGCACGCAACTATCATTGGATTTTAGATATGGAATCTGAAGACAAACAGGAGCTTAACGACACGCTTTATCCATACATGGCGGAGTTCGATAATATGTTCTCTCAGATTGTGATGATGGGTAAAGCCAACTCAACCCAACAACCTCATGAACATGCCTATTGGAAACGACGCATCCAAGTCAGTCAGGAAAAGGAAAGACAGGCCGCATCAGGATATTTTTACGATCTACATAAAGAGTGCCGCGAGCGTTTTTCCCAAGACTTATACGATAGATTTTCTTCTTATGGTCAAAATGATCTGAGAGTAAAACGATGAAAAAACTCTCTTTCATTGTTCTAGTTTTCATATCTGCTTGCACCTCTGAACCTGAAACAAATCTACTCAGTGAAAGCGCATACCTTCAATCAGCTGAACGGCATATATATGAAATTAGAAATATTCCTCATGCGACAACCCAATTACACAAGGCATTAAGCATCCATAACTCTGCCGATGCAGCAGCCTTATTAGCACAGCTTAAAATTGCACAGACCCAACTTACAGACAGGGACGAATCATGGAGGGAAGAAGTCACCACTCTTGTATCCCCCTTCAAAAAAACAAATGCACAGGCTGCTTATCTTTATGCGCTAGTCCAGCAAAAACAACCAAACCAAACCCAAGTCTTAAACAATTTTCTAAACGCTGCTGCCTTAAAAAGTGCTGCTGCAATGCTCTATGTCGGCAGTATTTATCATCATGATTTTGATGACCCAAAAACAGCGTATGACTTTACGCTGAGAGCACTGAAACACGGCTGCCCCGCAGCCTTGGGTTTTCTCAAGGCTTATCAAAACCGCTTTATTTCAAAAGAAGAACTTATAGAGCTAACCTTATTTGCCGCTATAGAAGGCAGTGTTAGTGCACGATGGGACATGTCTCTATATCTTGATGCCATCAATCCCGTCGAAGCTTTATATTGGGAAAGACAAGCCGATAAAGCCCACAAAGAGAGAATAAGACGCAGTAAGCTTCCCCTATATGATTTAAATGCCGTCTGCATGAATTAATCCCCCTCCCCCATCCATAAGAGAGAGAGCATTAGCTTCTAAGGAAAAATATCCATGAGGATTAAACATCTATTATGTGTCATCCTGCTGGCGGGGTGTTCTGTTCACAGCCCACAACCTGTGCCTTACCAAGGCATACCTGAAACATATTGGTCCGACTTTGCCGATAAGTCGCGCATTCAAGCTGCTTTGGAACAGCAAACTTCCGAAGAGGCCCATGTTCTGCTGGCCCGTATGTATCTAAAAGACGACTATGACAATCGGGCAAAAATACTGCCGCTTATCACGCCTTACGTCACCCACAATGCCGATGCCGCCATGATGTATGGTTTGGTCTATTATTCCAATAATGACGAAGAGGCTTTTTACGGTTTTCTTCACGCCGCACGCCAGGGACATCCCACAGGAATGCTTTATCTGGCATCCCTCTATCATCATATTCTCAACACAAATCAAACCGCTGTTTATTGGGCCTTTAAAGCCGTTGAAAAAGGCTGTGGACAGGCGCGAGAGTATCATTGGTTTTTGGATATGGAATCTGCAGACAAACAGGGGGTTAACGACACGCTTTATCCATATCTGGCAGAGTTCGATAATATGTTCTCTCAAATTGTGATGATGGGTGAAGCCAACTCGACCCAACAAGCTCATGAACATGCCTATTGGAAACGGCGCATCCAAGTCAGTCAGGAAAAGGAAAGACAGGCCGCATCAGGATATTTTTACGATCTACATAAAGAGTGCCGCGAGCGTTTTTCCCAAGACTTATACGATAGATATTCCTCTTATGGTCAAAATGACCTGAGAGTAGAGCAATGAAAAAATTCTCTTTCCTCCTTCAATGCCATTCCTGAAAATAATTTTGAATTAGTGCATATCTCATAATGCGATACATACCCTTCATCACCCTGTTGTTTATAAACATGTCAGTATCAGCTTGCCCTGAACCTGATGTTACTTCCCCTCTAATCCAGGCTATCGAAAGGGCTGGAAGTGGACATGTTCATGGCTCATTAGACAAAGCCCGTGTACAGATTAACAAGGCGCTTAAAGCTAAAGAAAAATATGCAAACATTGTTGCACAAACTCTCCAGAGTTTTGAAAAAACATATGGAGAAACACTATGGCCATCAAAAGCCAGTACAGCTTTCTTAATACAACTTTCAGATTCAGGGGTTGGCTTTGCCTCTTATACCTTAACCTCACGTTTCAGCAGCACGAAAGAAGGCAATAAAATTCTTCATTATTTAGGTAAAGCAGCTGAGCAAAACTATCCCCCGGCCTTTTTCGACTATGCATCCGCACGATTTGCAACAACACTCTTCGACACTTCCCCTCTCCAGTTCCATGCCCCCAAACATAAATGGCTGATTTATAATTATTTCCAAAAAGCAATCGCATTGAATTGCACGGAAGCCAAATATGAACTCGCGCACTACATCCACCTCTACCTTCCTGAAAAGAAACACCAAATCCCGAACCTTCTCCTCGGTTTTATATCCGCACCCGATACTGCCCCTTCCCATAGAGAACAAGCGATTCGCGATCTTTGCGTTTTAGGCATAGGAAAAGCCTATCAATCCCCCTTACCACACCGATGGTGTCATAGCGCCATACCATTTGGATTTTAGAGTTTCCTTTTCTCACAAAAACATCCCACCCCCATCCATAAGGGAGATAACATCTGATCAAAGGAAAATGGCTATGGGGATAAAACATCTATTATGTATCATCCTGCTGACGGGTTGTTCTGTTCACAGTCAACAAACACCTGAAAAGACTTGGTATAAAATTGCTCTGGAACTCCATTGCAGCCAACCTCCCTGCGATCTACAAAAAATCAGAAAATGATATGGAAAAAGTGTGACGCGACAAAATGATGCCATGTCTCAATTTAAATATGCTGTTATCCTTCAACATACCACCTCTTCACCAGAGGCAAGAAAAGCCGCTGAGCAACTGGAAAAAACAGCTCTCTATGAGATTTTATTCCGCTGTGGAGGAGATTACCGCCTTCAAGCCCTCAGAGCTCAAAGAATTGCAGTTACCTATAGCTCCAACCTTTTCTTTCCAAGAGATATGAAGAAAGCCGCACACTGGCGTGGAGTTGCACAATCTTTTGAAGAAAGATTTTTATACAGATGCCCTGCCCCTACCTTAAGAAAATGCTGGCGACCTTAATCAAGAAAAACTCCAAACATTGCAACAACCAACAATTACAAAAAACAGAATGAGAATTGTCTTTTTATTCATAATTTTCTTTGCTTCTCCAGCTCTATCTTGTCCTAAACCTGGCGGAGATCAGAAAACTTTCAACCTGACACACGCAATCAATAACCTTGCTTTTGCACATATAGAAAATGGTATTCAAGATATCGGAACTTATCTCAACAAAGCCGATAAATTAGATGAACCCGGTGCAAAACACGCATCAGGCTTATTTAAAAACTACACATGGAAGTATGGCTCTCAAAAATGGCCTCAAACTGTTGCCCTGCGTTTCTTAATTGAGCTTTCTATAAAAGGAAGTGGCTACGCTAGCTATAGATTAGCCAACCTTTTCGGCGGGTTAAAAGATACGACAACCCAAAGATACTTTCTAGAACGTGCTGTCGCACAGCAATACCCCCCAGCCTACCTTGAGTTCGCTCTATTTTTGTCCAACCCTGAAAATAATAATTGGGGGACAGACAGGTTCTTAAACGACATTCCTATGATCAAAAAATACTTTCGTAAGGCTATCAACCTTAAATGCCGTTATGCCCAAAAAGCTCTCACTCGTTTCCAAAAAGACCTCCAAGATAAAGAACTTTTTTCAGCGTATACTGGACGCAGAGAGAGGGAAAACCACTCTGGTCACACTTCTCCTGTTGACTGAGACTGAATATAGAACATAACACGAACACATGCAAGCCCTAAATTCATTTTTTTCAAAAAATATCACACCCCTGTAGGAACAAAGGACAAGGAGAAGCTCCCTCCTAAATTCAGTTTTCCAGAACAGCACAACCTGTGAAAAGCTATCGCCCCCTGAAAAACTTCTACATATGTCGAAACTCCGTAAAAAAACGTATAAATTCAAGCATCTTCTCTTGTGAAACGTGATAAGAGCGTGCAAAGTAGTGTATCTCTTTATCTGAAAAAAAGCCCCTGTAGGAATTGAAAATGAAAAACATCTTTGTAATCGACGATGACGAAATCATTCGCGATATCCTGCAACTTGGGCTGCAAAAAGCGGGTTACAACGTCGTCACGGCTGAAAATGGAATTAATTCAGCGGAGAAATGTAAAACCCATGAAATTGATCTGGTGATCAGTGATATTTTGATGGAAGACAAAGATGGGCTTGGCACTTTGATTGAACTACGAGATCAATTGCCCACTATTCCGGTTCTGATCATGTCTTCCAGCACTGAATTTCTTGAAATTGCCAATCAGATTGGTGCCCGCGCCGTTTTGGAAAAGCCTATTATTATCCACAAGCTGGTCGATCTGATTGACGATATTTTATCTGATGACTAAAGCCTTTATGAGTTAACGCTCTCATCCCTCTTTCAGGAAAACAGGCGTATCTCCTTCTTGCCATTGCCTGTGTTTTTTCATCACTTGCTTGAAGGTTTCATTTTCGAGAAACTGTTCAAACCAGGCAACGAGCGCAGAATAAGGGCTCTGTCTGAACCAGTGGATATCGACAAAGGCAAACTGACGGATAAAGGGAAAAATTCCGTAATCCGCCATATTTACCTGTTGTCCACCCAAAAAAGGCGCAGCCTCCAAACGGCTATTCAAATCCGCTAAAATAACTTCTGCTTTTGCTCGCTGTTCAAGGGGATCGACATCCTCATAACGGGCATAATATTTATAGCCGTCCAGATAATCCTTAAACACCCCATCGTTGCGATCAAGCAGATTGTCCACCACGATTTGATCGCCTTGCAACCAGCCTTCGGGGTCATGTTGCCCCAAAGCCCAGCGCATAATATCACGACTTTCATCAATCACACGGCCATCAGCTAATTGCAACACAGGCACAGTGCCCTTTGGGGAGATATCCAGCATGGCTTTGGGCTTCTCCCGCAAGACCACTTCGCGCAATTCAATGGACAGGCCACTGGCATATAAGGCCATACGTGCACGCATGGCATAAGGGCAACGGCGAAAACTATATAAAATTGGATCAGTCATATCCTCACTATACACAGGCTCAAGCCATGCCGTCAGCTTCTCTTTCCTCTAAATCCACCAGCCCTTCCAGATTGATTGACAGTCCATTGAGCAAATAACAGAGAGCTTCCCAGGATAAAGCCTGAGACAAGGCACTGCGATAGCCTTCTGGCAGAGTATGTACACCGCTAAAGACCACTTCCAATTCACGTCCGTTCATTGTTCTTCCTCCTTCTTATAATAAAGTGTGTCACCCCCGCACAAAAGGCGGGGGGCCCGACAACGGGCTTTCCATATCAACAGAAATGACACCTCAAATTAATCGGGATACAAACGGCGAAAACCGTTACGTACCTGTTCGACAATCATCGGATCACGATCACGCCAATAGCGGGGATCACGCATCAATTTACGTACGTCATCTTCACTACGTAGACCATGAGCATCGTGAACACGGGCCATGGATGGCTCCCCTTCTCCTTTATTCATCATGTCATACAAGGTCATCACCCCGTCATAAGAACAGCCCATGGCCTCCAACGCATCAGGGCCGAATTTTTGTGCGCCCCAGGTGCGCAACTGACGTGCGGTTTCCAGCCAGCGCTCTTCCCCACCAAATTTTTCGCAAAGGCGGTCAACCTGTTGCTGAGCATGGAGTTCTGCCATGATTTCTACCACAAGGGGTTCCAACGCCTCATGGGCCAGATCATAAACCAGCTGCACCTGTTCATTACTGAATCCCGCACGATGCAACCGTTCATTCACCATTGCATCATTTTGAAACAGGTCACTCTTACATTCGACGCAATATTGTGAATGATGTTCGGGGACCTGACGATGCAAACCTGCCCCGACTTTACGTTCCATATCACGATAAGAGCGCGACATCGCTTCCAGACGGGCCTGCCCTTTTTGCTCATCCCAAAATTTCTTTGGCAGGTAAGACGGGCAATTACAATCCGCCCCATTTTTGTCTTCAATTACACTTGTCATATTTATTCACCTTTTGTTCCTATTTTATTACCCTTCACGGCCCTGTCGGACCAACCCCATCATGTAAGACACCAAATAACGCTGGCCTTCCAGATGACGTAAAATCCCGTTATGGGCATTGGCCCCCAAGGGACGTGCTAAAGTCATTTCCGCCAAATGGGACAAAACCGCCTCCCCTTCAGGGCCGGAAAAACACCGGGCAAACTGTGCGGGTAAATCTTCGGGGACTTCATTACTGCCCCCTTCATTCAGCGCCTTATCAAACCAGGCCCATCCGAGATCACTGAGTTTGGGCATTAGACATCTCCTTCATCATTTCTTGTAACTGTTCAGGGTTTTGCATCATTTCCTGCGCCATCTCCCCAATCTGTCCCATATCCATTCCCCCAGCAGCCCCCATGGCCGGGTCTTGCTGCATCTCTTCCTCTGATTTAAGGATTTCACCAGGAACGCCATAGGCTTTGGCCAGAAAACGCGCTGTTTTGATCGGGTCAATCAGCCCCATAGCCTGTGGTCCGATACTGCCAAGAGATTGCATCCAGGCCAGAATATCTTGGGCCTCTTTGCGGGTCTGCTGACGCGCCAGCGGGGATTTATATTGTAAGTCAATATGACGCCCATCAATGCGCAATCCATTGACCTCACCACGACGATTAAGGATTGAGAGTGCCCGCACCACAAGAGGTGTCAGAAGTTCCGCCTGCAAACGGCCATAGGTCGCCCCTAAAATTCGTGCCATTTCAGCAGAACGTTCCAACACTTCGGTGGCCGTCATCTGCTTGCCATCGGTTGCCCCAAGCTTATCAGCCAACAAGGCATGACGGATGCGCTTGCGCAATTCTTCCAACACGACCTGTGACAAGTCAAAACTGCCCGGACTTTGCAGCGGTGTCAGCCCTGCTGAGCCGACTGCTTTAGGAATGATGGTACCGGGGACCAGTTTGATGGTCGCCGGGTTAAGCACCCCATCATCATCGGCCTGCCAAATCCCGGTAACAGCAATGGAAGCATTTTTCAAGGCCAGTTCCACAACCTTATTAGCCGTTTTAATATCGGGCAGCGCCTTCATCACCGGAGAGCGGCCATAGCTTTCCCCCGGTGCCTTAAGCCAGCGAAAGCTGATGAAAGGGGATTGGTTAAACATTCCCCGTCGCAAGACAACAGGTTCCCCCAAGCGGGCATACCCATGTTCCAGCACAGCGATATAATCAAAACGCGGACCATTTTCGACCACAGCTTCAACGACACTATATTTATCGTCCTTGTTTTTTTCTGCCCGTGCAATCAAATCAGCAGGCAGCTGACTTTCTGCAAAACGGGTTCGCAAATGGTCAAAGGTCATTTCGCTGCGCCTGAACGTATCTGTCAGCATGCCGCCTAAACCTTCTTCCAGCATCACTTGTGATAAGGGAACCGCACAGAAGCGGAAGGCCGATGCCTCCCCGGCAGGGGCTTCTTCAAACATCAAACAGGCACTGCCTACCGTAACCAGATCAAGAAAGCACTGGTGCATTTCAATTGAAAAATTCGAACGCTCAAAATGGGTCTGTAGCACCTGAGATGCTTTGTCCAGCTCCTGATTAAGCTGTTGCAATTGCTCATCAGGAACTTCCGGCCCAGCCGTTAAGCCAAACCATCTTGCCCACGGCGGGGTCAGGTGGGCCAGCATACTGGCGGCCAATTGGTCCACAGCATCAGGGGCGGTTCCGTCAAACAACTTGTCGGCCCGTTTTTCCCCTGGTGTGCCCCCACTGAAAAAACCGCTGCGATGAGGCAAGGCATAATCATAGCATTCCTGCCAGTGCCCTTCCCAAATGCCACGTTTTTCCTTGGCCTTTTGAAAGCGTTCCAGCACCTCTTTCGGTGTGAGTTCGCTCATATCAATCTCCTAATAACTGTTTGCCTGTCTGTTGACTGCCTTCGTTTTTCTCCAAGCCTCGCCAAGAGGTTTGAATCGTACCTTGGCGACCACGGCGACGGCGTTCCATATTTTTCAGGCGCTCTTCACGTTCAGCTTCTGCCGGATCTGGCGGAGCTGGCGGCTCTGGTGGTGGTGCAGGCGGTTCCGGGCTGGAAAACATTCCTCCCATAAGACTTCTCCTTATTAAATTGTTGAAATATTGCGGGACTATAAAAAGGCAGCTTCAAGCTGCTTCCAATTGCCCAATAAAAAAGCCCTTCGGGGGTTCCCGAAAGGCTCCAGTCACACTTCTCCTGTTGACTGAGCCTAGATTTAGCAGCTACTCACACAAAAGTCAATACTTTATTTCCTATATTTTCACTTTTTGTTCTTTTTATATATTGATACAACTGCCAAGGTGTCTGAACAAAGCAATCACGGATACCCAACAAACGCTTCACCACTTCCACACAGCTCATGGGTGCCCATGGAAAAGCTTGCGCCCGTTCCTGAGCGATCTCAACAGATTGAACCCGCATTCCCATTTCGTGATACCATGAGATCAAACCGGTCAACTCATAGCCTTCCAGAACTTTGATCGTCAAATGATGGCTCATCGGATCAACCCAAACATGCCCCCGGTCTGTTTCCAGAATAATAAAACAATGGCGAAAGCCAGGACGCAAAAACCTTAACCACCATAATCCGCTATTGTCGCTATAAACCACTAACGCTTTTGACATTGTACAATCCCTTTCTTTTGTAGCGCATCGCCCAAACGTTCCAACGCCTCTTTCCATAACGGCACATCACGCTGTTCTTCACGGGCATATTCATCTGGCGGCGTTAATTTCTCCCCATAGGCCCCCAAAACCTGAAGATGGGGGTTTTCAATCAGGCGCTGACGATAAATATCCATGACAGCGCGATAGACATCATCTGGGTCACACGGGCGTGGTGTTTCCACCATTCCGGCAATGAAGCGTGCCCCATCCATCCGCATAAGCTGACAGCGCGAAAACCAAAACCAGGCTTCTTCCCCATCCGCAAAAGGGACTGTTTCCACATCATGGGTGGGGGGCAAAACAATTCTTCTCGTCGTTGACATATACAAAACCCTCTGGTGCATTAATTAATCAGAACACAACAAGAACATTTAAATACAGCAAAAGATTCCCAAGTCAACTCAAAGTTTTGAAAAAATTCCTATAGCATTATTTTCCTCCATCTATGATAATGCGCCTATGTTAAAACATGCAGACATATGGCGCGCCGTTGACAGGCTGGCACAAGAATATGGTTTATCGGCTTCCGGCCTTGCCAAAAAAGCGGGTTTGGACCCCACCACATTTAACAAAAGCAAACGCCTGACACGGGAAGGAAAAGCCCGCTGGCCGAGCACAGAAAGTATTGCCAAGATTTTAGAGGCAACAAATTCCAGCCTGACAGAATTCATGGGCTATATTCACGGAGAAACAGGGCGTGGTGTGATTCGCAATGTGCCCCTGATTGGCCTGGCCCAAGCAGGGTCTCAAGGTTTTTTCGATGATGCGGGCTATCCCACAGGCGGTAGCTGGGATGAAATTCCCTTCCCCGATGTTCCCGACTCCAATGCCTATGCCCTGGAAATTACAGGGGCCAGTATGGAACCGGTTTATCGCGATGGCGACCTTGTGCTTGTCTCCCCCAGCGCCAGTATTCGCCGGGGGGATCGGGTCATTGTCAAGACTCACGAAGGCGAAGTTATGGCCAAACAGCTACGCCGACGTTCTGCACGTAAAATTGAACTGCAATCCCTGAACCCCGATTACGAAGATCGTACTTTTGCCATGGAAGAGATTGTCTGGATTCACCGAATTATCTGGGCCTCCCAATAATTCGCCCTTCCCCTTTACTTTTTAGGCGACTCTAACTAGGTCTATTTTCCTAACAAAAGGAAAATGCCATGACCTGTCTTGAAAACCGTTTTAACGGACCCATCCCAAAACATTTACATCCCGCCTCTTTTTCACCAAGTCGTGAACGAGAACTTATTGGGAAACTTTTACAGAGTCGCTTACAACGCCGCTGCGAAGTCAAAAAAAACTTCAAATCCCCACACTCTCCCCCAACATATATAAAAGACATACGACAGGGAGAGAAGAATGGGAAATATTGGCAGCGGACTGACCTGGACATACTGTGATGGAAAATGGACACAGGACAACCCCAAAATCATGGGGCCACGTACCCATGGCGTTTGGCTGTCCTCAACCGTCTTTGATGGTGCCCGTGCTTTTGATGGGGTGATCCCCGACCTTGAGCTTCACTGCCAACGCGCCATTCATTCCGCACGCATTCTCGGCATGGCTCCCATATTGAGTGCGCAGGAAATTGTTGAACTTTCCTGGGAGGGCGTTGCCAAATTCCCCAAGGGGACAGAACTTTATGTTTGCCCCATGTTTTATGGCGAAACAGGCTTTCTTACTCCTGATCCAAACAGCACCCGCTTTGTTCTCACTATCTTTGAAGCCCCCTTGCCCCAACCCACAGGGTTCAGTGCCTGCAAATCCAGTTTTAGGCGCCCTGCACGCGATATGGCACCCACAGATGCCAAAGCCTCCTGTCTCTACCCTAACGTGGGACGTTGCGTCGCAGAAGCCAATGAAAAGGGGTTTGATACAGCCGTTGTTCTGGACCCGAGTGGCAATGTGGCGGAATTTGCCTATACCAATCTTTTTTATGTTAAAGACGGGGAACTTTTCACCCCCCAAGCCAACGGTACTTTTCTCAACGGAATTACCCGCCAACGCGTCATTAAACTTGCACAGGCAGACGGCCTAAGCGTTCATGAAACAGCGATTTCCTTTGAGGAACTCTTCACAGCCGATGAAATCTTCGGCACCGGCAATTATTTTAAGGTCGGCCCCCTGACCCAGCTGGAAGATCAACCCTTTCCGATTGGTGAATTGACCATGCATTTGCGCCGTCTCTATTTCGACTGGGCAAAAAAATAGCCGGGCCCTATGGGGAAAGCCCGGCAAGTCTATAACAGGGAGGCTTCACGTCTGGGAGACGTAGGACCCTGAATATCAAGGCCCTGGTTCGGGGCTTCCCCCGAAAAACTCCGCAAATACTGCGTCGCAACATTTGCTGAGAATTTATTTAGACTTTTTAAGTAAATTTCACCAGAACTTTTTCCTCAACCCACATATGCACATTACGCATAGCAAACGCACAACATATTGAAATAAAAGAAACTTATACTTTTGAATTAGGGGGAAATATCTAAAAAAAAACCGGATCCAAAAGGATCCGGCAAGTTTTAACAGGGAGGCTTCACGTCTGGGAGACGTAGGGTCGACCCGAGGAGGGGACCCTCACACTCAGGAAAATCCTGAGGGGAAGAAACTTTGCTGCGATGCAACAAAGTTGATAAAGCATTTGTATATATTCCCAACATCTAGGACCACTATTAATTACTCAATCCTGATATGCATTTTTTGCATACCATTGAATATTCATGGGTTTTCTGCGGGTTTTGACCATTCAGTCAATTTTTAAGGTCAGACTGCCTGACCCATTTTTCGAACAATAAAGTCCCTAAAAAGCGTAATTCGCTTAGAGTTTCTCATCTCTTCCGGGTATACAAAATAAGTATCAATCACCGGACCACGCAATTCGGGGAGAATCTCAACCAGGTTTCCGACTTCACGGCTCATATATTCTGGCAAGGCTCCCAAACCGATTCCACTTTGCACCGCACGATAAATTCCATAAACGTTATTTACGCGCAATGCCGCTGTACGCTTGGTCCCATCACTGCGCCCAGCAGACAACAGCCAGTTCAACCCTTGAACGGGTTGCTTCACATCATCGCCATAGACAATAATACGGTGATTATCCAAATCCTGTGCGTTTGTCGGCATCCCATGTTTTTTAAGATATTCCGGTGCGCCGTAAATATGATAAGGCATGCTCCAGAGATGACGCTGAATCAAGTCTGGCTGTTTAGGCGGGCTCATCCGGATCGCCACATCAGCCTCACGCATGGCAAGGTCCAGCTCGCTATCAGTTAGCACCACACTGACTTCAATTTCGGGATAAAGCTCCAGAAATTCCCGCAATTTCGGCGTTAACCACGTCGACCCAAAAGCCACTGTGGTCGTGATCTTCAAGGTTCCTTCTGGTTTTTCCTTACTTTCGCTGAGCTGGCTTTCCACCATTGCCAGCTTGGCAAAGACATCATGGGCGGTTTTATATAACATCTCACCTTGTTCGGTGAGAATCAGCCCCCGTGCATGACGGTGAAACAGAATCACCTGTAGGCTTTCTTCCAATGCACTGATTTGGCGGCTGACCGCCGATTGGCTCAAATTCAGATTTTCACCTGCATGTGTAAAGCTGCCCGCTTCGGCCACAGCATGAAACACACGTAATTTATCCCAGTGCATTCGACTTCCATTCACTTAGCGCATAGATGCCATGCGTATAGCGCATAGACAAAAAAGGCGAAAGGGAAAAATGCCCTTTCGCCTAAATTGTTTTGAAAGCTTTACCCATGCCATCTCGTCATCCTCGCGAATGAGGGGATCATAAAGATCCTCGACCAAGCCGGGAATGACCACGGGGATAAGCCAGCTTCCCTTAGTTTTTAGTCTTCATGTTCGCCAAGGAAACGTTCCGCTTCCAAAGCGGCCATACAGCCTGTTCCAGCCGCTGTTACCGCCTGCTGATAGGTTTTATCCTGCACATCACCAGCCGCATAGACACCTTCAATGCTGGTCTGCGTACTGTCGGCCACAGTGTTGATATAGTTCTCATCATCCATATCCAGCTGGCCTTTAAACAAGCCTGTGTTCGGATCATGACCAATCGCAATGAACGTGCCATGAACCGGGATGGTTTTCACTTCATCCGTTTTCACATTCTTGACACGCACGCCTGTCACGCCAAACGGGTCATCATCACCGACGATTTCATCAACGACGCTATCCCAAACCATTTCCACTTTTTCATGCTTGAGAATACGATCTTGCAAAATCTTTTCTGAACGCAACTCATCACGGCGGTGGATGAGATAGACCTTTGATGCGAAGTTCGTCAGATAGAGCGCTTCTTCCACAGCCGTGTTACCGCCACCAACAACAGCGACTTCTTTATCACGATAGAAGAAACCGTCACATGTAGCACAGGCAGATACGCCAAAGCCCTGGAATTTCTGTTCAGACTCAAGGCCCAACCAACGCGCTGATGCCCCTGTACAAATAATCAAGGTATCACCGGAATAAACCGTGCCGGAATCCCCTGTCAGCTTGAACGGGCGAGAGGATAGATCCGCTTCAATAATCGTATCATCAAACATGGTTGTCCCGACATTTTCAGCCTGAGCATGGAACTGATCCATCAACCACGGGCCTTGCACGGGATCGGCAAAACCGGGGTAGTTTTCAACATCCGTTGTAATCGTCAGCTGACCACCCGGTTGCAGACCTTTCACCAGAATCGGTTTCAGGTTGGCACGTGCCGCATAGATTGCCGCCGTATAGCCTGCCGGGCCAGAGCCAAGAATGAGAACTTTGGAGTGATGCTGTTCGGACATTAAAATCTATCCTTAATTATCTATATTCAACTTTTTGCTGGCGAGTAATCTAGGCAGCAGATCACGTTTACGCAAGCGATTAAGAATCAGAATGAAAAAAGGGAGACCAAAAGCCTCCCTTCTCTCGAATTTCTATAGACTTATAAAGCCTTAGAGGTTGTCTGCATTTTCAGACAGATATGCAGCAACGCCGTCCGGTGTTGCCGTCATGCCAGAATCACCTTTGTTCCAGCCAGCCGGGCAAACTTCGCCATGCTCTTCATGGAACTGCAGCGCATCCAGTGTACGGATTGTTTCATCAACGTTACGGCCCAACGGCAGATCGTTCACCAGCTGGTGACGAACAACGCCGTTTTTGTCGATGATGAATGTGCCACGGAACGCAATGCCCGGACCAGTTACAACGCCGTAGTTGTTGATGATTTCTTTCGTGATGTCAGCAACCATCGGGAACTGAACTTGACCCAGACCACCTTCGTTGACCGGAGTATTTTTCCACGCCAGGTGTGTGAAGTGCGAATCGATGGAAACAGCAATAACTTTTGCGCCACGCTCTTCAAATGCTTTTACGCGGTGATCAAAAGCAAGGATTTCAGAAGGACAAACGAATGTGAAGTCCAGCGGATAGAAGAACAGAACGCCGTAATCGCCATTCAAATATTCTTTCAGGTTGAAAGAATCATTAATAGAGTTGTCACCCATGACTGCCGGTGCTGTAAAGTCAGGTGCTTCTTGGCCCACAAGAACTTGAGACATCAGTATCTTCCTTATTAGATTAGATAATTCAAAACTAGGTTACAGCCCTATCCCCCTCCCCATATTCAATAGGTAAGGACATAAGTTGCTGTATGTAGGTGAACTGTAACGCCTTTTATTTTTCAATGCCATAGCTTCTTTCATTAAAATGACTCAAAACAACAGAATAAAGAATTAACAAAGCGGAACGAATTTTCTAAACAACGTTCTAACTGTTCAAAATTTCATCATTTTTTATTTCTATCTCTTCGGATAATTCCCTCAAAAAAGGAAATTTTATTTCATAATTTATCAAGCTTCTCTTGGCATCAAACGCACAACATTGTAATATCATTGCGTCAAACGCGGTATTTTTGGAGTAGAATTATTATGCAGAAGGTCAAACTTGACCGAATCGACCGCCGCATTCTTGCTGACCTGCAAGAAGACGGTCGCATGACGAATGTGGAACTGGCTCGACGTGCAGGTATTTCAGCTCCCCCATGTTTACGCCGCGTACGCGCCCTGGAAGAAGCGGGTTTTGTGAAAGGGTATCATGCTGACCTTGACCCGGCCGCTCTTGGCTTTAACGTCACGGTTTTTGCCCATGTGGGGCTCAACAGTCAGGCAGAGGCTGACCTCAATGCCTTTGAAGAACTGGTCAAATCCTGGCCCGAAGTACGTGAATGTCACATGCTGGCCGGTGAAACGGACTTCTTGCTGAAGATCGTTGAAAAAGACTGGGATTCTTATCAACAGTTCCTCACCAAAAACCTGACCGCTGCCCCAAATGTCGCCCATGTCAAATCATCCATGACGATTCGCAGTGCCAAAACCACACCCGGCGTTCCGATCAAGGTTGACCTCCCCGACGACGATGCAGAATAAACACAAAAAAGCCGCCCTTCACTGAGGCGGCTTTTTTTATGGGAACGTCATTCCCGGCTTGATCGGGAAACTTCGTCATCCAAAAGATCCCCGCATGCGCGAGGATAACCTCTTTAAAAAGAGGTCACTTATATTCGACTTCCACAATCTCGTAAGATTTGGAACCACCCGGTGTGCGCACTTCGACGCTATCACCAAGGGATTTTCCAATTAGACCCCGTGCTAGTGGAGAGCTGATGGAAATTTTACCACCCTCAAGATTGGCTTCATGCTGGCCTACAATCTGATATGTGGTTTCTTCATCCGTGTCTTCATCTGCAACCAAGACAGTCGCGCCAAAACGAACCACATCACCGGACAAGGTTGTCGGGTCAATGACTTCTGCGACACTGATCACGGCTTCCAGCTCTTTAATGCGACCTTCAATGAACCCCTGCTTTTCACGGGCTGCATGATATTCCGCATTTTCTGACAGGTCGCCATGTTCACGAGCCTCTGCAATTGCCGCAATCACATTTGGGCGTTCCACAGATTTCAGGTTCTTCAATTCTTCTTCCAGCTGGGCACAACCCGCAGCCGTCATGGGGATACGATCCATAACTTCTTCCCATTATCGAACAATAAAAAACACATCACGCCCCCGCATACATCGGGGGCGTGATGCCTAATCCAATTCCTTCATAAATTAGAAGGATGCATCAAAATACGACTGAAGCGATCCGACTTCAAGTGTTTCTGCACGAAGCGCTGCAATTGCATCCACTGCAGCACGTGCACCAGCCATTGTCGTATAGTATGGCACACCTTGTGTCAGGGTCTCACGACGGATGGAATAGCTGTCCTGAATGGCTTGCTGACCTTCCGTTGTATTGATCACCAGCTGAACTTCATTGTTCAAGATGGAGTCCACACAATGGGGGCGACCTTCAATCACTTTATTGACCGTCTTGGCAGAAACGCCTTTTTCTTCCAGATACTTAGCTGTCCCTGATGTGGCCAAAACAGTGAAGCCCATATCAACCAGCTTCTTCGCCAGACCTGCCATTTGTTCCTTGTCGCGCTCTTTAACCGAGATAAAGGCACAACCTTCTGTCGGCAGATGAGAGCCAGCCCCCATTTGCGCTTTCAAGAAGGCGGTCGGGAAATCTTTATCCAGACCCATGACTTCGCCTGTGGACTTCATTTCCGGGCCGAGCAGAATATCAACACCTGGGAATCGGGAGAATGGGAAGACGGCTTCTTTCACCGCAACATGGTCCAGTTTCGGCAATTCATCCTTGATGCCGAAGTCAGCCAGTTTTTCACCAGCCATGACACGGGCACCAATTTTCGCCACCGGAATACCTGTTGCTTTTGCCACAAACGGAACGGTACGCGACGCACGCGGGTTCACTTCGATGATATAGATCACATCGTCTTTCACCGCGAACTGTACGTTCATCAGACCGACAACTTTCAAGGCTTTTGCCAAGGCAATTGCCTGATTTTTCAGGTCTTCAATGACAGACTCTTTCAAAGAGTACGGCGGCAGGGAACAAGCAGAGTCACCAGAGTGAATGCCCGCTTCCTCAATATGCTGCATGATGCCTGCGATATAGACATTACCGTCCACATCACCAACGGCGTCCACATCTACCTCAACCGCATCTTGCAAGAAGCTGTCGAGCAGAACCGGGCTGTCACCAGAAACCTGAACGGCTTCTTTCATGTAACGTTTCAAACGATCCATGGAGTGTACGATTTCCATGGCACGACCACCCAGAACGTAAGACGGACGGATCACCAGCGGGAAGCCGATGCTTTCAGCCACAGCAAAGGCTTCTTCTTCTGTGCGCGCCAGACCGTTTGACGGTTGTTTCAGGCCCAGCTCAGCCAGAAGCTGCTGGAAACGCTCGCGATCTTCGGCCAAATCAATGGCATCCACAGATGTACCGAGGATCGGAATACCCGCTTTTTCCAGCGCATGGGCCAGTTTCAACGGTGTTTGACCACCATATTGAACGATCACCCCTTTAAACTTGCCGTTGCTTTGTTCAACGCGGATCAGTTCGATCACGTCTTCTTCTGTCAGCGGCTCAAAATACAGGCGATCAGAGGTATCATAGTCTGTGGAAACCGTTTCCGGGTTACAGTTGACCATGATGGTTTCATAACCGACTTCTTTTAGCGCGTAAGAGGCATGGACACAACAATAGTCAAATTCGATGCCCTGACCAATACGGTTCGGGCCACCACCAAGAATGACAACTTTTTCACGATCAGACGGGTCAGATTCACATTCCGGAACCGTGATGCCGTCGCCTTCATAAGCGGAATACATGTAAGATGTCTTGGACGGGAATTCAGCCGCACAAGTATCTACACGCTTAAATGTCGGGTGGATGTTCAGCACGTGACGGCGATAAGCCACCACTTCAAGGTCTTTACCTGTCAGTTCAGAAATACGTTTGTCTGAGAAACCCATTTTCTTATAGCGTTGCAGGTCATCAGCTTCGCCCGGCAGACCATTGGCGATCAGTTCTTTTTCCGCATCAATAATGCCTTCGATCTGGCGCAGCATCCATGGCTCGTACTTACAAGCAGAATGGATTTCTTCCAGTGTCAAACCATGACGGAAGGCTTGTGCGATGACCAGCAAACGATCAGAGCGCGGCTTGCCCAGCTCGCCAATAATCGCCATTTTGCCATCCGGGCCATCTGCGCCTTCGATTTCCACTTCATTCAGGCCAGTCAGACCTGTTTCCATGGAACGTAAGCCCTTTTGCAGGGATTCCTGGAAGGAACGACCGATAGCCATGGCCTCACCTACAGACTTCATGGCTGTAGACAGGCTGTCATCTGTGCCCGGGAATTTTTCAAAAGTGAAACGCGGGATTTTTGTAACCACATAGTCGATGCTTGGTTCAAACGAAGCTGGTGTACAGCCTGTGATATCGTTATCCAGCTCATCCAATGTAAAGCCAACAGCCAGTTTCGCTGCGATTTTCGCAATCGGGAAACCTGTTGCCTTGGAGGCCAGCGCAGAAGAACGTGATACACGCGGGTTCATCTCAATCACGATGATACGGCCATCCGCCGGGTTTACCGTAAACTGTACGTTTGACCCACCAGTTTCCACACCGATTTCACGCAGGACCGCCAAAGAGGCATTACGCATGAGCTGATATTCTTTATCCGTCAGCGTCATGGCAGGGGCAACAGTGATGGAGTCCCCAGTGTGAACACCCATCGGGTCCACGTTTTCGATGGAACAGATGATGATGGCGTTATCGGCCTTATCACGCACCACTTCCATCTCATATTCTTTCCAGCCCAGAAGAGATTCTTCAACAAGAACTTCTGAGGTCGGGGACGCCGCCAGACCAGAAGCAACGATCTGATCAAACTCGTCTTTGTTATAGGCAACACCGCCGCCTGTACCCCCCAGTGTGAAAGACGGGCGAATGATAACCGGGAAGCCGATATCTTCAAGGGCAACATTTGCTTCTGCACGGGTGTGACAGACATGAGACTTGGCGTTTTCCAGACCGATCTTGGTCATAGCCTCGCGGAAGCGTTCGCGGTTTTCCGCCTTATCAATGGCATCTGCTGTCGCGCCGATCATCTCGATCCCAAGGCGTTCCAGCGTGCCGTTTTCATACAGGGCCAAGGCCGTGTTCAAGGCTGTCTGCCCCCCCATTGTTGGCAGTAGTGCATCAGGCTTTTCTTTTTCCAAAATCTTGGCAACCACATCCGGTGTGATCGGTTCAATGTAGGTCGCGTCCGCCATGGACGGATCCGTCATGATTGTTGCCGGGTTGGAGTTCACCAGAATGACACGGTAGCCTTCCTCACGCAGTGCCTTACATGCTTGTGCGCCTGAATAATCGAACTCACAAGCCTGACCGATTACAATCGGACCTGCACCAATAATCATAATTGATTTGATATCTGTACGTTTTGGCATGACTAACCTTATCGTCCTTCGTTTATGGGGAGTTCCCCAGTTCCACATCCGTCACCCCGCACGTGTTGCGGGGTTACCTTCTGATCTCATGCGGGTTTTCACCCGTATCTTCTTTCCACGCTTATCCCGTAACAAGTACGGGATGACGCGCAGTGATAAATCATTATCTGCTCAAATACCCTGCCATATCCAAACCATGCAGCGTAATGGAGGCCAGAAACGGCGGTGTCGGGGACACATGCAGTTCATGATCTTCCAAAATCACAGCACCGGCTTCACAGAGTTCTTCGAGCCAGTCAGCAAGCTGTGACTGATTGTCATAGCTCACCATGAATTCTTCACAAATCCCTTCCACATCACGAAACGCCCCGCCTGGCAGTTGATCATCTTCTGCCATGGCGTTGAGGAGTTTGCTTGCGTTTTGTGAAAGGGTCATAATCTTATTTCGCTTTCGCCATCAGTTCGACAAAGCGATCAAATAGATAGTGACTGTCCTGCGGACCCGGTGATGCTTCCGGGTGATGCTGAACAGAGAAGATCGGCTTATCTTCCAGCGCAATCCCTTCTACTGTTTTATCAAACAGGGAACGGTGCGTGACTTTTGCATTCGCAGGCAAGGTTTCTTCATCCACCACAAAACCGTGATTCTGAGATGTGATTTCCACCTTGTTTGTTTCCAGATCTTTCACTGGGTGGTTACCGCCACGGTGACCAAGGTGCATTTTGAATGTTTTTGCCCCCAGTGCCAGACATGTCATCTGATGGCCCAAGCAAATCCCGAACATGGGCTTGCCGCTTTCCATAACCTTCTGGATCATCGGTACCGCATATTCACCTGTGGCAGCCGGGTCACCCGGACCGTTGGACAGGAACACCCCGTCGGGGTTGTGCGCCAGAATATCTTCAGCAGATGTTTTGCCCGGTACAACAGTTACACGACAACCAGCAGCCGCCAAGCAGCGCAGGATGTTACGCTTTGCACCAAAATCAACGGCAACCACATGGTATTTCGGGTCGTCCTGTTTGGCGTAACCTTCACCCATGGTCCAATCGGCTTCGTCCCATTCATAAGGAGCGTCGCACATCACATCCTTGGCCAAATCCATTCCTTCCAAACCGGGGAAAGAATTTGCCATGGTGTTGAGCGCATCCAGATCAATCTCTTGACCAGCAGGTAAGTGAATGATGGTCCCGCCCGGTGCGCCATTATCACGAATGTGGCGGGTCAGCTTACGGGTATCCACACCGGAAATCCCCACCAGATTGGAGGCTTTCATCCAGCTATCGAAATGTTCAACCGCACGCCAGTTGGCAGGCTCTGTAATATCAGCAGCCAAAATACAGCCGCGCGCTGCCGGTTTTGCTGTTTCAATATCTTCGGCGTTGGTGCCGACGTTACCAATATGTGGGAAGGTAAAAGTAATGATCTGGCCCGCATAAGACGGATCAGTCATAATTTCCTGATAGCCTGTCAGCGACGTGTTGAAACAAACTTCGCCAATCGCGACGCCTTCAAGGCCGACTCCTTTTCCCCAAAAAACGGTTCCATCCGTCAATACCAGTGCGGCGTTGGCGTTTTTGGGACGGGCCTTGGGCGGCATTGGAGCAACCGGCGCTTGCGTCTGCGACATGAGCATGTGTCCTTTATAAAAGAGCTGTCTATATTCATCATTGCCCTGAGGCAAATTGGCGCGTTGATAAAGAAATCTTAACCCTTCGTCAAGAGGGAGTCTAAAATAAAATTTAGCCTTTAGAATCAACACCTTACAAAACCGTATTTTATTGCTTTTTGTTGCGATTTAGTATAAGTTTCTTGCTTTCCTTTAAACAACTTATGTCGAGATTATGCTTCGCGAGCAGATTAAAGCCGCCTTGAAAGAGGCGATGGTAGCTAAGGATACCCACAAAGTATCTACCCTTCGTTTGATTATGGCCGCCCTGAAAGACCGTGATATTGCGGCACGTACACAGGACAAACCCGATGGCATCGGTGAAGACGAGATTCTCTCCCTCCTTCAGTCCATGGTTAAACAGCGCCGCGACAGCATCACCATGTATGAAAATGGTGGCCGACTGGAACTGGCGGAACAAGAAGCCAGCGAAATTAAAATCATCGAAGAATTCCTGCCCAAGCAGATGAGTGAAGATGAAATTAAAGACGTGGTTGATGCCTTGATTACAGAACTGGGGGCATCCGGCCTGAAAGATATGGGGCCAACCATGAAAGCATTGCGCGACCGTTATGCCGGACAGATGGATTTCGGTAAAGCCAGTGCCATTATTAAAGAACGTCTGGCTTAAATAAAAATTTATGTCGCCCTCGCGAATGCGGGGGCCTCTTTCCCCGGTGAAAAAGATCCTCGCATCTGCGAGGATGACGAGATTAACACATGGCAATACCTCCCGGATTTGTTGACGAACTTAGAAACCGTGTCTCTGTCTCAGATATTGTCGGCAAGCGGGTCAAACTGATTAAAAAGGGCAAAGAACATTCCGGTCTTTGCCCCTTCCATAGTGAAAAAAGCCCCTCTTTCACCGTTAATGACGACAAAGGATTCTATCACTGCTTTGGCTGTGGTGCCCATGGCAGTGCGCTGGATTTCGTGATGAACACCGAGGGACTCAACTTCCCCGAAGCTGTTGAACGTTTGGCTGTTCAAGCAGGCATGGAAGTCCCCCAAGACACACCAGAACAGCGTGAACGCACGGAACGACGCAACACTCTTTATGATGTGATGGAAGCAGCCTGTGCTTATTATGAGCGTATGTTGCGCATGCCCGAAGGCCGTGCGGGTTTATCTTACTTGCGTGATCGCGGTCTTTCAGAAGACACCATTAGACGATTTCGTCTTGGCTATGCCCCTAACATTCAAGGGGGGCTGAAAGCAGCCCTGAAACGCGAGGGGATCGAAGAAGGCTTGATGATTGAAGCTGGTCTTCTCATTCGCCCGGATGACCCAAAGCGCAAACCTTACGAACGCTTTCGTGAACGGGTCATGTTCCCCATTACAGATCGGCGCGGCAAGGTCATTGCCTTTGGCGGGCGGATTCTCGGGGATGGCAAACCGAAATATCTTAACTCCCCGGACACACCCCTTTTTCATAAAGGCACCGTGCTTTACGGCCTCGCCCAAGCCCGTGAAGAAGCCTATAAACGCGACCAGATCATCGTCACCGAAGGCTATATGGATGTGATTGCGCTGGCCCAAGGTGGTTTCCCCAATGCAGTCGCCCCCCTTGGCACGGCCTTGACCGAAGAACAAATCCAGCTTTTGTGGAAAATGTGCAAAACACCGCTGCTTTGCTTTGATGGGGATGCGGCAGGACAACGCGCAGCAGCACGCGGGGCTGAACGTGCCCTGCCCCATCTTAAGCCCGGTTATTCCCTGCATTTTGTCCATCTCCCCCCTGGTGAAGACCCAGACAGCCTCATTCAAGCAGAAGGCCGTGCAGCCATGCAGACCGTGCTGGATGAAGCCATTCCCTTATCAGAATTGCTATGGCGCATGGAAAGTGAAGGGAAAAATTTTGACACAGCAGAAGACCGTGCCCTGCTCGACGACTGCTTGAAAAAACATGCCTTTCAGATTGAAGACGAATCGGTAAAAAAACATTTCCTTTCCGCCTTAACCGCCCGTATGTGGAAGGAAATTAAAGCAAAAAAAGAAAAAAAACCTTTTTCCCCAAATAAAAACTGGCGAGATGAGAAAAAAAATCATCATACCCATTTAGAAGCAAAAAGCAGCCTGAACACCAAAGTGAATGCCCAAAACTGGCGCGAAGCCTTGCTTATCACCGCTGTTATCTTGCACCCGGACATTATGGATGAGGTCGGCGAACGACTTGGCTTGATGATTTTCGCTTCCGAGTCGCTTGACAAACTTCGTCAGGAAGTTTTAAAGACCGTCGATGGGGATTTGGGCCTTGACTCGTGCACGCTTCAAAGTCACCTCAACGAAAATGGGTTTTCAGGCCCGCTAAAATCTCTGCTGGATAGATTCCATGCCAAAACGGGTGGTGTCTTTATTGGGCATGAAGCATTTCTGCATCCTGATCGCCCCATTGAAGATGTGCTTCGCGGCTGGGAAGATGCGTACAGGCTTTATATGCAAGAACGTGACTTGGCAGCGGAGTTTAAAGAATTGCAACAGCGTCTTGGGGAAGAGATGAACCCGCAGATTTGGAGCCAAATGCAAGCGCTTCAAAAATTGATGGGCAAAATCGACACCGACGAAGAAGAGGCTGGTGGATATTCTTTTAAGACAAATGAAGAAGATTTGTTGGATTAACACTCTTTACATATTTGTCAGGCATCTTAACTAATGGAGTCTACTCTTCTATGCATGGAAGAATAGAACCCGGCAAAAGATTTTTGAGTTTCATTGGGGAATCGCATGTCTGCGAAAGCTGCAAACACAACAGAAGCAAAAACCAAACAAGAAGAAGGCGGTGACGGCCCACTTCTTGATTCCCTTGGCGCTGCCGTCAAAAAAATGCTCGCCAAAGGCAAAGAGCGCGGCTTCATCACCTATGATGAATTGAACACAGCGCTGCCGCCAGACAAGATGTCTTCTGAACAGATCGAAGATACCATGTCGGCTCTGTCTGAAATGGGTATTAATGTTGTCGAAAACGAAGAAGCTGACGACGACAATGAAAATGCCGAATCTGACGACAAAGCAGCTGGCAATATTGACGAAAACGACACAGGGCGCACAGACGATCCGGTTCGTATGTATCTGCGCGAAATGGGCAGTGTTGAACTACTCTCTCGTGAAGGTGAAATTTCAATCGCCAAACGGATTGAGGCTGGCCGTGAAATGATGATCGGTGGCATCTGTGAAAGCCCGATCACCATTCGCTCCATCGTTGAATGGCATGATGCGCTGATCAATGGCGATATCTTGCTGCGCGATATTATTGATCTGGAGACCACCTATGGCGGGGGACCCAATTCTGAAGAAGTGGCCATGGCCGCAGAAGAAGAAGCTGATGTCTCTGATACAGATAACTTAAGTGCTGATATTGATAATGCGCCTGAAACCGACGAAGACGCTGAAATAGAAGCCCCGGAAGGTGTTGATGCCGGTGGTGAAGAAGACGACGAAATGTCGAATTCTGAAAACCCGGAAGGTGAAAACCAGGAAGGCGAAGGCGCTGCTCAGGATGAAGGCGGTGACGAAAACAATGTCTCACTTGCTGCCATGGAAGAGCAACTTCTGCCGCAGGTGATTGAAACATTCGAAAAAATTGCCAAAACCTATGACAAGATGCACAAGGCGCAGGAACAGCGTCTGGCAACACTGGGTAAAGGTGAAAAAGTTTCCGCGACAATTGAGCGTCGGATTGAAAAACTGCGCCATGAACTTGTCGTTTTGATGGAAGAAGTTCACCTGAATAATGGCCGTATTGAAGAGCTGATGGACCACCTTTATGGTCTGAACAAAGCTTTGATGAACTGTGAAGGGAAATTGCTACGTCTGGCAACAGGCTGTCGCGTTTCACGTGCAGACTTCCTCAAACAACACTACGGGCATGAGCTTGACCCCAACTGGCTGGAACGGGTTTCTGAACTCCCGGCTAAGGGCTGGCAACGTTTTGCAGAACGCCATCATGACGAGATCGTCAAACTGCGCGCTCGCATCACCGAAGTGGCTGGTGAAGTTGGTCTTCCGATTGCTGAATATCGCCGTATCGTTTCCACCGTTCAAAAAGGGGAACGCGAAGCCAACCGGGCGAAAAAGGAAATGATTGAGGCCAACCTGCGCCTTGTAATTTCCATTGCGAAAAAATATACTAACCGTGGCCTGCAATTCCTGGATTTGATTCAGGAAGGGAACATTGGCCTGATGAAAGCGGTTGATAAGTTCGAATACCGTCGTGGCTATAAATTCTCAACATACGCCACATGGTGGATTCGCCAGGCAATCACACGCTCTATTGCCGATCAGGCCCGTACAATCCGTATCCCGGTTCACATGATTGAAACCATCAACAAACTGGTGCGTACAAGCCGTCAGATGTTGCATGAAATTGGTCGGGAACCCACACCGGAAGAACTGGCTGAAAAGCTGTCCATGCCGCAAGAAAAGGTCCGCAAGGTCCTGAAAATTGCGAAAGAACCGATTTCTCTTGAAACACCCATTGGCGATGAAGAAGACAGCCATCTCGGTGACTTCATCGAAGATAAAAATGCGGTTCAGCCTTTGGATGCCGCCATCCAGTCCAACCTGCGTAACACCACAACACGTGTGCTGTCATCGCTGACACCACGTGAAGAACGTGTCCTGCGTATGCGTTTTGGCATCGGCATGAATACAGATCACACGCTGGAAGAAGTCGGTCAGCAGTTCTCTGTAACACGTGAGCGTATTCGTCAGATTGAAGCCAAAGCCCTGCGTAAACTCAAACACCCGAGCCGTTCACGCAAGCTGCGCAGCTTCCTGGATTATTAATTCTCACATAGCCTGAAACAGATGCTTGACGTGGCGTGAATTTACTTTAAATTCACGCCACTTCTTTTTTATGTGGGCCTGTAGCTCAGTTGGTTAGAGCCGACCGCTCATAACGGTCTGGTCCCAGGTTCGAGTCCTGGCGGGCCCACCATTTCCATATAAAACAAACTCTAATTTCTTAGGCTAATTTAACATTAATCAAAAAGCCTTGAACAATTTCACGCAAAGAAAGTGACTGGCTGTTCAACATTGAAGAGGCACTAAGAACTTCTTGAGAAGCCTCCCCTGTATCATTTGCGGCATGATTTACATCCAGAATATTTCTATTCACTTCTTTTGTCCCTTGGGCTGCTTCTTCAATATTTCGTGAAATTTCTGCTGTTGCCGCACTTTGTTCTTCCACAGCCGCTGAAACAGAAGCTGCAATATTATTCATATCATCAATCACCTTGTTAATGTCGTTGATTGCCTCAACCGTATCATTGCTTACCATTTGAATAGCAGAAACTTGCGCATTAATTTCGTCTGTTGCACGTGCTGTTTGATTGGCTAAACTCTTCACCTCAGAAGCGACAACGGCAAAGCCCTTCCCTGCTTCCCCTGCACGTGCAGCTTCAATAGTCGCATTAAGGGCTAACATGTTGGTTTGTTCGGCAATATCCCCAATGAGAGCAGAGGCTGAACTGATCCGATTTGCTGTTTCTGACAGGCTGTTGACTGTAACTTGAGTTTTCTGCACCTTTTCTGCCGCATGTTGGGCAATATGTGTCGATGTCTGAACTTGTTGACCAACTTCACGAATAGAAGCCGTCAATTCTTCTGATGCAGCAGCAACAGTTTGCACATTATTAGACATTTCTTCAGAAGCCCCCGCGACAATCGTCGCCTGAGAACTGGTTTGATGAGCTGTTGCCGACATGCCTTGGGCTGTACTATCCAGCTGATTCGCAGCTGAAGAAACAGACTCAAGCGCCTCATTAACCCCAACATCGAATTCTGAGGCCAATTCTTCAATCAGATTAGACCGCTTACGTTGAGCTTCTTCAATTTCTCGCTGTTGTTCAGTCATTCTTTCATTTTCAATCAACTGAGAGCGAAAATATTCCACTTCATTTGCCATTACACCAATGGCATCTTTACGCGCTTGCATGGGAGTAGGGTCTGCCAGATTACCCTCAGACATTTTCTTCATTGTGGAAGCCAGCGTGCGAACACCTGAATTAATATCACGTGCAACCAAGTGCGCCGTCACAAAGATAATCAAAGAAAGCCCCAGAAACACCCAAAGCTTTTTAAAAGCAATCCCCCAAAAAACATCATCAACATCATTAATGTAAAGCCCTGTACCAATGACCCACCCCCATGGCTCAAAGAGTTTCACATAAGCAAGTTTGGCAATGGGTTGTTCACTTCCCGGCTTTGGCCAGTGATAAGAAACAAATCCCATACCTTCTGTTTTGGCAACTTTGACAATTTCACCATATACACGTACCCCATATGGGTCTTCCAGACTTTCAAGGTTTTTTCCTATCAAAGAAGGCTTGATAGGATGTTCAATCACCGTATGGTTTAAGTCATTAATCCAAAAATAATCGCCATCACCATATCGCATAGAATGAATGATTTCTTTTGCTTCTGCTTGTGCCTCTACAAGACTGAGATGACCATTTTTAACTTCATGATGTAAACTATCGAAAACACTGTGAAGGCTTTCCACCAGGTAACGGGTTTGAATCTCCCGATCCTCCAACAAAGCATCTTTCAATGTAACAAGACCCAATGTCGCGGTCGCAATTAATCCTAAAATAGATAAGAAAACCACGAGCCCTAATTTATGCCTAATTTTGATATTTCCGAGTAGCATAGCCATATTCCTAATTCTTTACATAATACGGCTCTTATGACCGCATATATGGTTACACGTATGAACTCTTAAAACCTTACGAACTTTTTAGGCTTTCCTCCTACATCCGCAGAAAATAAGGCATAAACCAAAGTTATAAAGCGCTGAAATACCCACTCGGTTGATTGTGCACTGCCCCTAAAACCCGCAACATTAGGCCATCGAAACGCACAACAGCGAAGGTCTGACATGAGCGCCCCTGAACATCAAACAGCAACACACACCAGCCTGATATGGGACCTGCCCCTGCGCCTGTTTCATTGGGCCATGGTGGCCTGTGTGCTGGTAGCTGCCATCAGTGGTTATTTCTTTGAAGAATGGTGGCTGGATTTACATGTTGTGGCCGGATATGGGCTGGCCTGCCTGCTCGTCTTTCGCCTGATCTGGGGACTGGTGGGCAGCACCTATAGTCGCTTTAGCCATTTCCCCCTGTCACGCGGCAAGCTTATTGAACATATCAAACAGCTCCTTACCTTTAAATCCCCCACATATGATGGTCATAATCCTCTTGGGGCCTGGATGATTGTCCTGATGCTTGCCACCATGGTCTTTTTGGTTCTCTCCGGCTTTCTGGTTTGGGGGGGACAAGAAAATCATGGCCCACTGGCTTCTGTTATCAGCTATGAAATCGGGGACTGGGCGGAAGATTTCCATGAAGTCTTTGCCAATCTGTTAATGGTCTGTGTTGCTCTTCACCTGTGTGGGGTTGTCGGTGAAACCATCCTGTTTAAACACCCGCTGATCAAGGCCATGATTACAGGCAAAAAGCCTGCCCCCTCAGCCACCCCGAATGCCACCTATTGGCACAGCATTTTCGGCCTACTTCTTTTAAGCATCATTATCGCAGCTTTCACTTATTGGGTGGACGAAACAGATGTGCGCGCCGAAGTCAGCCCACTGAACCAGACCTATCGTTCAGAATGTGGAGATTGCCACGCGATCTATCACCCCAGCCTGCGCAGTGCGGCCAACTGGCAGGTCATGCTGGATCAGCTTGAGGATCATTATGGGGAAGATGCCAGCCTTGATGCCAAGACCCTGAAAAAAATCACTCAATATCTCAATGAACAAAATGCACATACCATTGAGACAGAAGCAGCCCATAAAATGGGACGCCACGATACACCAACGGCCCGAATAACAGACACGCCTTATTGGCAAAAAAAACATGCCCGCCTGAGCAAACATAGCTTCAAACATCCAAAAGTCATGTTCAAATCCAACTGTACCGCCTGTCATACAGATGCGCGCAGTGGTCGATTTGATGATGTGAATATCAAACTTCCCAAAGGAATTTCCTGATGAAAAAAATTCTTTTCGCCAGCCTGATTGCCAGCAGCTTTTTCCTTGCCCCATCAAGCTGGGCCTCCCCCTTACTTGATGGATATGCGACACAAGCCAAACAGGAACAGGCTGATTTTTCCGGCTTTTCTGCTAAGCGTGGTCAACGCTTTTTCCAAGCCCGTCATGGTACAGGCAAAGCAGAAACACCGTCTTGTACCTCATGTCATGGCAATGATGCGAAACAGAGCGGACAAACCCGTGCGGGCAAGGTCATTGCGCCTCTAGCCAGCAGCCTGTCACCAGAACGTTATACGGACCCGCATAAGGTCGAAAAATGGTTTCGTCGCAATTGCAACAGCGTCTTGGGCCGTGCCTGCACTGCCCTTGAAAAAGGTGACTTCATCACATTCATGAAAACTCAATAAAGGATTTCACTTCCATGTTTGCCCGTAAAATCGCTCCCCTCACCCTTGGCCTCATGGCTCTCAGCAGCACAAACGTTTTTGCTGATGAACGCTTTGCCCCGATCAAAGATGAAACCGTCCGTCAGGAATGTGGCGACTGCCATATGGCCTTCCAACCCCAGTTCCTGCCCAAACGGTCCTGGAGGAAAATCATGACCACACTGGATAACCACTTTGGTGAAGATGCCAGTCTGGATACAGAAACAGCCGAACGTATCACCCGTTATCTGGTCGAACATGCCGCCGATGCGGGCTGGTGGAACGGAAAATTCCTGCGCGGTGTCAAAGAAAATGACGTGCCACTGCGCATAAGTGAACTGCCTTACTGGGTGCGTGAACATAACGAAGAAGTTCCCGCCCGCGCCTGGTCTGCCCCCAAGGTGAAGAGCAAAGCCAACTGCAAAGCCTGCCACCCCAATGCCGATGCAGGTAATTATGATGACGATTGAAGATTTTCATCGTATCTTGTCCAAAAGATACAAGTGAGGCAAATAGATGCAAACAACAGAAAAAAACCGTTTTGAGGTCCAGTCTCTGGTCATCTCTTTTGTTATCATTGCAATTTGTGAGGTCTTTTTTCTGGCGGATGTCATTGCCGATTTCTTTTCAATCGACATTGATACCACATGGTTTGATCACGATACCCTTGAACGGTTTTCCGTCCTCGCCCTCAGTTGTGCGCTGATCGTCATCGGCAGGCAAGTTTATCGCCTGTTTAAGGAACACCAGCAGGCCACAGATACCGTCGATGTGGCCTCAGGTGAACTGCTGAATGTGATTGAACGCCATTTCACCCAATGGGGCCTGTCGCCATCTGAGCGCGAAGTTGCCCTTTTGTTGATCAAAGGGCTGTCTACGCAGGAAATTGCCGATTTACGAGAAACTAAAATCGGCACGGTCAAAAGCCAAACCAGCTCGATCTATCAAAAGGCCAGCCTTAAGGGCCGCAACGAGCTGGTGGCTTATTTTGTTGAAGATTTACTGGCTGGTGAATCCCTTACGGACACAAAACCTCAGCCAGAGAATTCCTAGAAATCTGACCTTTCAGCCCGCCATTGGCATCCACAACGGGTAAGGGGAATTCATTACCCAAGGTCTCGGGAATGACTTCTTCCAAGATAGAGTCCGTTGAAACGGCTTCCACATCTTCGAGAATCTTATCACAGATTTTATCATCAGAATGATCCTTGGCCTGTTCTTCCAAAGTCTCCTGCAACAAAACCCCCTGAAAGCCATTATCATTGACATAATAGCCATAATCATTGGGCATCTTCTTCATCTGTGCCAAAGCTTCGCCAATGGTATCAGCGGTAATGCGCGACGAAGGTGGCTTCATCACGGTTTCCACCGTTAAAGCACGCGCACGGTTTACATCCTTAACAAAGGCTTCCACATAATCGGTGGCCGGATGGAGAAGAATTTCTTCCGGTGCGCCTTCCTGCACCAACTCACCATCTTTCAAAATAGCGATACGATCACCCAGACGCAGGGCCTCATCCAGATCGTGCGTAATAAACACAATGGTCTTATGCAGCTTTTCCTGAAGCTCAATCAACTGGTCCTGCATCTCGCTACGGATCAAGGGGTCAAGGGCGGAAAACGCCTCGTCCATCAACAGGATTTCCGCATCGGTACATAGGGCACGAGCGAGACCAACACGTTGTTGCTGCCCACCGGAAAGTTGTGACGGATATTGTTTTTCATAGCCCTTCAACCCAACAGTTTCCAGCCATTCAGCCGCTTTGTCTTCGCGGGTCTTTTTATCAATCCCTTGAACACTGAGCCCATAGGCAACATTTTCGATCACCGTGCGGTGTGGCATCAGGCCAAAACGCTGAAACACCATAGACATTTTATGGCGGCGGAAATCTTCCAGTTCTTTTTCAGAATATTCCATCACATCGGTGCCATTAACGACGATGCGCCCTTCTGTCGGGTCAATCAGGCGATTGAAGTGACGAATAAGCGTGGACTTGCCAGACCCAGACAATCCCATGATGACAAAAATCTGGCCTTTACGGATGGTCAGGTTGATGTCTTTCAAGCCCACCGTATGACCCGTTGCAGCGAGGATTTCATCCTTGCTTTTGCCATCGCTCACCATCGGCATGACCGAAGCCGGGTCCGAGCCAAACACTTTATAAAGGTTTTCAATATGGATAATCGGCTCAGACATGATGAGACCCTTCCAGATGTTTTTGCGTGCGTTTGGCATAGGCTTGCGACACCCGGTCAAAGACAATGGCAAGGACAACAATTGCCAAACCATTGAGCAACCCCATGGTGAAATACTGGTTGGTAATGGATTTCAATACAGGTTGGCCCAACCCCTTCACCCCAATCATGGAAGCAATCACCACCATCGCCAGCGCCATCATAATGGTCTGATTAATCCCGGCCATAATGGTTGGCATCGCCAGTGGCAGTTGAACTTCCCACAAGCGTTGGCGCGCATTGGCCCCATAGGCCGTGGCGGCTTCCAGCACCTCTTTATCCACCAGACGAATACCCAAATTGGTTAAACGAATAACAGGCGGAATGGCATAGATCACTACCGCAATCACCCCCGGCACCTTGCCAATTCCCAGCAACATGACCACAGGGATTAGATAAACAAAGGCGGGCATGGTCTGCATGATATCAAGGATTGGCGTCACAATGGCCTGCACCCGATCAGAGCGCGCCATTAAAATGCCTATTGGTATCCCCAAGGCAATGGAAACCAGCGTACAGACGGTAATAATGCTCATGGTCCGCATGGTATTATCCCACATACCGAAATAGCCGATCAGCAAGAAGGCCACCGTCACCCCACCTGTCAGCTTAAGAGAACGGGTTGCCCCGTAAACCAGCCCTAAAATCGCCAGCAACACAACCCACCAGGGTGAATTGAGCAACAGCTTTTCAAACCAGATCAAAAAATACAGCAAGGGATCAAACAGGCTTTCAATCACATCCCCATAAGAACGTGAAAAGTCCCGATAAATACCGTCTAATGTTTTGCGAATAGCCACCAGATCGCTACGTTCCATCTGGGGGAATTCCATGAACGGGCTACGTTCTGCCATAGCTATGCTCCGTCTATCATGATGAAAAAAGCTCCCCAAAACTTGAGGAGCTTTCGTGTTTTTATTTAGAGATTAGACAGTGCTTTTTTGACTTTTGCCGCCACATCGGCTGGCACCCATGCCCCCCAAGTGGCTTCCTGTGTCTTAAGGAAATGTTCCATGGCGATTTCACCATCGGCTTGTTCCTCTTCCATCCAGGCCAGAAGTTCGTTCATATTTGCGTTTTTATAGCCACGCTTGGACAGATAAGCCGTCGCAGCCGGATTGTTCTTGGCAAACTCTTCTGTGGTCAGTGTTTTCACCGGGGACGGCGGATACATGGATGGTTTTGGGTCCGCACATTCGGCTTGGGTCAAACAGTTGGCAAAATGATCAGCATCCGTCACACCGACATCAACCTTAACCATTTTATATTTCCCCAAAACTGCCGTCGGTGCCCAATAATAACCAAACCACGCCTCACCACGTTCATAAGCCTTGGCAATAGAACCAGCCAGTGCCGCACCTGAACCTGGATCAACCAAATCAAAACCAGCATTTTCCATTTCCAAAGCACGATAGATATTGCCGTTTGTAACCTGACAGCCCCACCCTGCTGGGCAAGACATAAAGGCTGACTTATCAGGGTCTTCCGGGTGCTTAAACAGCTTTACATTTGCCATCACGCCCTGAATTGTTGCCAAGGAGGCGTCTTTTTTAACCATATAATCGGGAACCCAAAAACCTTCTTCGCCCCCATCAACCAAAGCATCGCCGACAACACGCAGGCGTTTTTCCTCAACACCTTTGGCAAGAGCTGCCTTGAAGTTACTGGTCCAAAATTCCGGTGCCACGTCCGGTTCGCCTTTTTCGACCATGGATGTGCCTGTCGGCATGGTATCACCCGGCACCAGTTCAGCATCACAGCCATAGCCATGCTTCAGGATGAATTTGTCGATATGAGCAATGAGAGTTGCTGAATTCCAGTTCATATCAGCAATTGAAACCTTGCCACACGCTGCAGCATTGGCATTTGCTGTTGTTAAAAGTCCAAAGGTACATACTGCACCATACAGCCATTTTTTCATTTCACTCTCCACTTTAATAAATCGACTTATCATCACGCATCAGATTGTTATAGGCATAAAAAAAGGACTTCATATCGAAGTCCTTGTGAGAAATAAAATTACATACGCCAGCGACAAATGTCAATATAATTATCAAAAAAACAAAAACAAGTACTCATAGAGTAAAATACGAGTAAGAAAAAAATTCGATACATATACTTTTAATTTTGCTTATCTTTTACAGTTAAAGAATGGGATAAAAAATTTATATTTTAAAAATAGTACACTTTACTTATAGCACTACTACAATATACTTTCTTTTCTAGAATCATAACCTCTTTATTTATGAACACCGCTTTGTCAAAATAAATACCTGCATGTTTATAAATTAAACAGTTGCCTATATATGCTGCAACGCACAATACCTTACCTTTCCCTTGAGTTAAGCTTAAGCATTTCAATTCAAAGAGTATTTTAGAACCACTCAAAAATGGCACACTTCTTGATTGTTCCGTCTATAACGTAACCATCAACGAAGGAATGTGCGATGACCAATCAAACAGCAAAATTCCTCAATAATGAGATCAATGCCCAAAATATTTTCTCATTGTCCAAATTCAAAAAGCTTAAACTGGCCTGTCTTCTTCAAAATGACTTGCATCAGCGTCTGGCTCCCCCCTTACAGCAACAAAAAAATTGTGTTTTATCTTATGCAACCTCGTCCACAGCGCTGGAAAATATTATCGAGAAACAGGAAATTGATGCGATCATTATTGATGTGTCCTGCTGTGCAGGCTGTGGCTTTGCCTGCCTGAAACGCATTGCGAGATCAGCACAGGGAACACCCATTATTGCCATTGGTGATGATTTTGATCCCACTTACGTCCAACGCGTATTTGAAGCTGGCATAGAAGACTTAATCCCCCTGGATGAACTCACACCCAAACATCTGCTGCGTGTTGTAAGCTATGCCGTCGTGCGTCGTTCCAATCTTGAAAAAGTCCATGCTTTTGAACGTCGCCATATTGGCATTGTCGAAAATGCGACAGAAGGTATTTTCCAAACCACACCTGAGGGACGCTATATTCTCGCCAACCCGGCATTAGCCAGGCTTTATGGCTATCCAACCCCGGAAACATTAATCAAGGACCTGACCAATATTGAGACCCAGCTGTATATTGATCCACAGCGACGTCAAAAATTCACTCGCCTTTTAAAAGAAAATGACGAAGTGATTAATTTTGAAAGTCAAATCCGACGCAAGGACAAATCCAGTATCTGGATTTCAGAAAATGCACGCGCCATTCGCGATGATAAAGGGCAACTCCTCTATTTTGAAGGCTTTGTGCGTGACATCACCACACGCAAGGAAAATGAACGTCAATTACGCTATCTTGCCCAACGTGACCCCTTGACTGGTCTGCCCAACCGCGCACTTTATCAAGATCGGTTGACCGATGCGATTACATCTTGCCAATCCCCAAAAGAAAAAGTCGCGGTTCTTTTCATTGATCTTGATAATTTCAAAAAAATCAATGACACCATGGGCCACCCAGCCGGTGATCGGGTCCTGCAAAAGGTGGCTGACCGCCTCATGTCCTGTACCCATGCCAAAGATACGGTTGCACGCCTGAGCGGGGATGAATTCACCGTGATCCTCAACCATGTTACCAATATGGATATTGTCGCCAAGGTTGCCTCGCGTATTTTGGACCAGCTGGCCCAACCGTTTCATGTTGAAAATAAACAGATTTATACATCCGGCAGTATCGGCGTGTCGATTTACCCTGATAATGGGGAAACAATTGCAGAGCTGATGCAAAATGTGGATACAGCAGCCTATCATGCCAAAAAGCAAGGTCGCAATACCTATCAATTTTATACGGAAAACCTGAGCGAGCAGGCCCTGCGCCGTCTTGAAATTGAAAATGGCCTGCGTCATGCGCTGGAAAACAATGAACTCAGCCTGCATTATCAGCCCAAAATTGAACTCAAAACCCAAAAAGTCATCGGGGCCGAAGCCCTCTTGCGCTGGGAAAACACAACACTGGGCCGCGTCAGCCCAGATGAATTTATCCCTGTGGCCGAAGAAACCGGATTAATCATCCCCATCGGTGAATGGGTCTTGCGCCAAGCCTGTATCCAGACCCGCCAATGGCTTGATCAGGGGCTCACCCCCGGTCGGATTGCCGTAAACCTGTCGGCCCGACAATTTCATGCCAAAGGTCTTTTCCAATCGATTGTTGATATTCTTAACGAAACCAAACTCCCCGCACGAAACTTGGAACTGGAATTAACCGAAAGCGCCTTTGTTGAACATGTCAACGAAGCCATCGCGATTTTATCTGAAGTCGAAAAACTGGGGATCAGCTGTTCCATTGATGACTTTGGCACAGGCTATAGTTCCTTGAGCTATCTGAAAAAGTTCCCCATTTCTACCCTGAAGATTGATCGTTCCTTTATCACAGGGCTTCCCCACGATTCAGATGACATTGCCATCACGCGTGCGATTATCAGTCTCGCACAAAGTCTGGACCTGAAAATTGTTGCCGAAGGGGTCGAAGATGCCACACAGTGCACCTTTCTAAGCGCATTGAATTGTGATTATGCACAAGGTTTTCATTTCAGCAAACCGCTGGACCATGAAAGTTTTGAAAGGAAGCTACAGACCCTAAGCCATCAATAAATGACGGCGCCGTTCATACGTTTCGATCAGTTTCCATTGAACGATGGGGATATCTTTTAAAATGGAAGACGGGATCAGGCAGAATTCCAATGGTGTGTCAGCTTCGATATAATAACCAGACTTCTTGCCTGTCACGACACAGTCTTCTGCAAAGAAAGACCCTCGCCCAATCACTTCGACAAGCTTGTCCTTGCAATAGAGTTTGGCCTGCCCTTTTTTAATAATCACAAGGCCGTCTTTTTTCTTGGGCACAAATTCTTCATGCACATCAATATGATGACAGACCATTTTATCCGCAATGCGGTTTTGCGTGCTATGGGTCAGGGAATCCCCAAACAGCTGGGTTGATTGCAAAAATTCACGCCCTTCCCACAACCATAAAATATCTTCAAACAGTTTGAACTTGTCCACAACCTGACGATAAAGTTTAGCCGGGATGCGCATCGCCTTTACAAAGGTCATGGCCCGGTATGTTTCCATCACAGGTAAATGATGAAGGGCCGCAACCTCCCCAATCAAGGAACCGGCAGAAACCAGCGCATGCAGGTTACTGGATGTTTTGATCATCTCCACCGACCCTGTCAGCAATAGGAAGATATCTTCGGCCTTCTCTCCTTCCTTGATCAGAATCGTTTCCGGGTTAAAGGTTTCCACGCCGGAATTGATCAATGTGCGCAAGGCATGGGTCGGCACATTGGGTAAATAGGTCTGTAAATATTCAAAGGCATATCTGCGCGTTGATTCCTGATGGGACGGGATCAGCACATCTGTGGTGCCAAAGGGGGCACCGGACCCAATTTCACGCTGATCAGCCGTTAGGGGCAGCGATGTATGGGACAGGATAATCTTTTTGCTACGGTCTTTTTTGAAATCCTGTGCAGCCCCATGGATAAGGCCACCGCCGATATCAATTTTCTTCACATCCATCTCTTCGAGATAATGTTCCTGTACCGTATCGTAAAATTCCTGCGTCACCCCTGGTGCCTGCTCATCTTCGCTGATCATGCCTTTCAGCACATCCAGCGCAACAATATCGGCGTAATGACCATAGGTTTTATAGCCATCCGGCCCAAGAGCCCGAAACTGCAAGACAGCCGTTTCAACAGGGTGAGGGGACAAGCGTGGGCGCACTTCCAGTCCTTCCACATCGTTCCATTCATCCACTGTCAAATCATGAGGGGTGAAGAAGTCTTCAAAACGGCTTTCCTCAATGGATAACAAAGCCGCCAGTTTCTTCGCAACCGAAGCACGCACATAAGGGGCAGCATAATAATTGATCTTGCGGTCCGAACGAATAAAGGCGGGCAAGCCCGCAAAATGGTCATCATGAGAATGGGTGTGGAAAATCCCGTCAATTTCGCTAATGCCAATCCCCAAAGCTTGCAGGGTAAAACGCACATTCGGCCCCGCATCCACCAAATAGGTTTTCCCCTGAAACAGAATCACACTGGACATGGTCGGGCGGTTCACATCCCAGCCATCTCCATCACCGGAATGAATGACTGAAAAATTATCCCGAGCAACCTGATGATAGCCCAAAGGATAAGAAGCAACGTAATGATCCTGTGGCCCCAAATTCAAATCTACATGGAGCGTTTCATCGCCATAAGACACTTCAAATTTATTCAAGGCAATGCGTTTAACGAAAACCCCATTTTTGATCTCAACCGGATCATCATGAAGAACGCGGCTATCAAGCAAGGCGCTGGGATGGTGAATGGCCCCAAAGGCAAAACGCAACTTCATCCGCATCATTGTCTTGGCGTCTTCTGCGGAAGCCCCGCCTGCCATGAGTTCTTCTTCACTGACCAAACCGTAATTGCCCCGGTGGATATAATCCATCTGCGCATCAATCTGATCTTGTGCCCCGATCAAAATCGGTTTTGTCCCATCGTTATTGGGATGATTGGGGATCAAGGTTCCTTGACGATAGAGCATCTGCAAAACGGGGAATTCAGCCATATTGGTGAAACTTCCATTTTGCAAGATCACATCAGATAGCAAAATCGCATTCGGCCCGGTTTCAAAATTCCAGCCATCGCGTTCCGTGGGGACGATCAAGCCAAGTTTCATAAGATGCTTGACGCTATCAGGTGGACAGCCACACAGGATGTAAACACCTGCAGCCGGGGCTTCTACCCATTCAATCCCTGTTGAAACTTTTACTTTCCGAAGCTGAGCCATGCGCCCAATTACCCACCTGTTTATTTTTTGCCATCTCGGTAATTGTTTTATTTCAGACTAACTCTCTTTAGCCTATACGTCTATGACTGATCAAACAGAGAACCGATGTGTCTTCCCCCAGATTTCACATAAACACAGGCTGTGATATAGAGTCCGACCTAGCTTGTCCCATTGATTAAAACATCATAGTATTAACAAAAACTAAAAGCTTTGATGGAGACAAAGATGTCTGCGCAGCATACCATCGCCTATCATACGGCCCGCACGGTCGTTCTGCTGACACTTTGTTTCGGCCTGATCATCGGAAGCCTTCAGGTCATTTGGGACTATCATCAACGCATTGACAATTTCGAAGAAGAAATTCAGCATCTCATCGGTTCTGTTGAAAAAGCGGCGGTTAAGGCAGTTTATACATTTGACAGCAGTCTGGCCAAAGAAGTCGCCAACGGCCTGTTTGAATTCCCCCCTATTTCCAAAGTCGTCATCCGTGATGAACAAGAAGCCATTATGGCTACCTTGCAGCGCTTTCGAGGGGAATTGCCCAATAGCTGGATCTCAGATCATTTATTTGAACAACAATATGTCTATCACATCACCCTGCATCAGGAAAAAGACCCCGACACAGCGATTGGTCGCCTGCGCATTGATGCAACACCGCATTTTATGGCCGAAGCCTTTACCAAACGGGCATTGATCATTCTTTCTTCCACCCTGTTGCAAAGTTTCGGCATTGCGATTTTCCTTTTTTATGTTTTCCACAACAGGGTCACTCGCCCCTTGCAACAACTGGCCGATGATTTTTCAAAAATCACCCCGGAAACGCCTGATAAAAACACCCTGACCCTCAGTGAAACCATGCGTTCACATGAGTTTGAAGAAGTGACCACAGCAGGCAACAATATGCTGAAAGTCATCGGCTCCTACCTAACTGCCAAAGATACAGCAGAAGCTGACCTCAAGCGCCAGAAGAATGAGACCGAACGCTTCCTGACCATTGCTGAAGCCATTATCCTGCGTCTGGATACAAATGGAAAAATCGCCATGATCAACCAGCGCGGGCTGGACGTGATGGGCTATCAAGAAGATGAACTGATCGGCAAAGACTGGTTTGAACTTGCCATTCCCACACAAGTCCGCCAACAAGTTCGTCTTGTTTTTCAGGACCTGTTCAAACCCGGCTTGTCCTATCAACAAGGAACGGCTTCCTCTTATTTTGAAAATGATATTCTGACCAAAAACGGTCATTTGCGCCGTGTCTATTGGCATAATGCACTGGAAATGGATAAAGACGGCAATATTATCGGCGTCCTCAGTTCCGGTCAGGATATTAGTGAACGTAAAAAAGCCGAAGATGCCCTAAAAGCAACAGAAGGTAGCTTGCGCGCCATTATCGAAGCCACCTCAGAAGGTTTTAGTATTATTGATATCAAACATATGGAATTGATTGATATCAACACCGCCCTTTATGAAATGCTGGATTACAAACGTGATGAAATGCTGTTTTTTCCGTTTGAAAAATTTATCCATCCCAATGATCAAGACTTGTTGAAAAGCTATTATCAATCAGAAAACCGCCCCCCTCATGTCTCCCTTGAGTTACGCTTGCTCAAGAAAGACGGGAGCCCTGTTCCTGTGGAAATTAATGCCTCCAACCTACCGATTAGCCAAAGCGAAAGTTCCCGTAGCGTTGCCTTTATCACAGACATTTCCAAACGTCGTGATCAGGAAAAAAGCCAAAAGCTTTTGGAAAAGCAATTGCGCCAAGCCCAGAAAATGGAAACCATCGGGACGCTGGCCGGTGGCATTGCCCATGATTTCAATAATATCCTGACCCCGATTTTAGGCTATTCCTCCCTGCTGAGTTCGCGCATTCCAGACAATGACCCCAATTATGAGCGCATTGTCCAGATCGCTAAATCTGCCAAACGCGGGGCGGACATGATCAAACAAATTTTGGCATTTTCGCGCAAAAGTGAAAGTGACATGGCAAGCATTTCCCTTACCCCTATTATTAATGAAGCCATGGATTTGATGAAGGCCACAACCCCGGCCAACATTAAAATCACCCTTAAATTGGAAGACGACTGCCCTGCCGTCATCGCAGCAGACAGCCAAATTCAACAAATGATCCTGAACCTGAGTACCAATGCCGTTCAGGCTATGGATAAGGCCGGGGGAACTTTAACCATTACCCTGAAAGAGATTGAGGTTGATGAATATCTGGCAAACTCTTCCCCCAACCTGGAAGAAGGGCCTTATGTCCGCCTAAAAGTGATTGATACCGGCCATGGTATGGATGAAGAAACCGCCAGCCGTATTTTTGATCCCTTTTATACCACAAAGGAAAGCGGTAAAGGCACCGGGCTTGGCCTTGCCATGGTCCATGCCATCGTGCAGGAACATCAAGGTGACATTTTCGTTGATAGTGTTCTGGGGTTGGGAACCGTCTTCACCATCTATTTCCCAACCAGTAATGAACCCGTTGTTGGAGAAGAAACCGTCCCGGATATTGCCAGAGGCAATCACGAATGTGCGCTGGTCGTTGACGATGAAACGCTGAACACCCGCTTTTTAGAAGAGCTGTTGGAAGAAGTGGGCTATGAATATGAAAGTTTCAATCACAGCCCGGATGCCTTGAAAGCTTTCAAGTCCCAGCCCGATAAATATCAGATTATCTTAACTGACCAGACCATGCCAAAACTATCAGGTGATCAACTGGCAAAAGCCATCCGTGAAATCCGCCCCCGTATCCCAATCATTATGATGTCTGGGTATGATCAGCATGTGGGGGCAGAAAACGCTGCCGATTTCGGCGTAGATCGCTTTATTCCCAAGCCGGTCCCCATTGATGTACTTACAAAAACAATGCAGGATCTGTTGGGACGAAAAGCTTAAAGGCCACCTTCGACAACAGTCAGCCCCAGTGCATGCCAAGCCTGCATGCCACCGCGATAATAATTCAGCTTCTGGGCAGGATAACCGGCATTGATCAATGAACGAATGGCAGCTTGGGACTGACCACACCACGGGCCATTGCAATAAAGGATAAGACTTTCCGCCTTGGTACAATCCCATTTCCCCTTGCTTTTCTTACAGCCCATTTCATCCATACGGGTTGAAGCTTCCACATAAGGAATATTGACAGAGCCTGGAATTGTCCCTTTGAAATGCCATTCTTCGGTACGTGCATCCACCAACAACCCTTTTTTATCACGCAGGAATTCAACGATTTCCAGTTCCCCCACAGTTTCCACACCGTCTGCGGCCTTCATCGGTTGCACACAAAACGGTGGACAGGGGCGAGAGGTCAAGGCGAAATCGGCCATGATCTCATTTGTTGTATCTTGAACACGTTCAATGGAGATCGGTCCATCGTCGGTTTCCACAATGATATTTTTCAGCCCCTTGGCAATATTCACTTCCTTGCCAGAAGCCGCTTCCTCTGCATGGGCAGAAAGCCCAAAGCCTGCAATCACAACCCACAAGGCAACAATAAACTTATTCATCAAAAGGTCTTCCCTTATTCACTACCTAAAAATTCTGCAATCTGATCGGCCAGATCTTCACTGGCAAAATCAATAAACATATGATCGGCTTCTTCAACCGTGACAAAAGACACATTGTCCTGTTGATTTTTTTCCATTTTCCCCGGCAAATCTGCCACCACCGTATCATCACTGGCAGCAACAACAAGAACAGGCTTTTTAATCGAAGACAACAAAGTCGGCGTATCCAGCTTTGTATCAGCCGTATAATAATCGACAAAGGCATCGGCACTTACACTTGCACCTGCACAATAGATAAAGTCGATCGCTTTATTCAGATCAGCCCCTTTCCCCGCTTTCACCTTGGCCTGCATCTCCTGCAAGACAGGCCCATATCCTTTATTATAGCGTTTTTTGTAAGAGGCTTTTTCTTTTGCCTCACTCCATGTCTGCGGGGCAACCAACACCAGTTGCTTCACCAAGTCATGAGAACGTTCCGCTTCATGCCAGGCCACCTGATTGCCCCCACGAGAATGCCCAATCAAGGTCACAGAGCCTGCGCCCTTGTCTTTCAGCCAGTTCAGCCAACTGTCAATTTCATCAACAGAATCACGATGCTTATGGGTATGAGGCAGTGCACAATCATACATGCCAGACCGTTTATCCAGTCCCAGTGTTAAATTCACCGCCAAAACATTGAGTTCCCGTTCATTCAGCAACTCTCGTTGGGCGCTCACAATCGCCATATCCTTATGGGCCAAGGTGCCATGAACGAACAGAACAACACCATCGTCTTTCAAGCTTTTCCCATCAGCCAGTTCCAAGCTCCCCAAAGCGGTCAGCCCGTTTGGAAGTTTCAGCTCAACCTCTTCGGCCTGAATTGGGGATGAAAAAACAGCACAGGAAAGCATCCCGAGCAGATATGCAATTTTTTTCATAAATATCCTCCCTGATATCAGCATATGTGTTTTCTTTTATTTATTGCTAATTTATATTACTCTAATATCTTATGCGAGTCTTTCCTGTAATCAAAAAAGGATAAGCCATGCCCTTGGACGTCTCATTTCTGGCAGCATTTAGTGCGGGTCTCTTAACATTTCTGTCTCCCTGCATTTTGCCGCTGGTCCCGGCCTATCTCTGTTTCATTAGTGGAAACTCCCTTGAACAGCTGACAGCAAAAGAAAACACAACCGATTTCAATCGCTCCAATGTTCTATGGGCGGGATTTGCCTTTGTCCTTGGGCTATCAAGCATTTTCATTGCCATGGGGGCTGCGGCAACCACACTGGGCCAATTCATAGCCCAATATAAACAAACCCTGTCCATGGTTGGCGGCTCAATTATTGTGATTTTCGGCCTGCACTATATGGGGGCTTTCAAAATTGCCTTTCTCAATTTTGAAAAACGCATCCATCCCGATCAAAAACCCGCAGGCATGATCGGGGCCTTTATTCTCGGTCTTGCGTTTGGTTTTGGCTGGACCCCTTGTGTTGGCCCGGTCCTCTCCACCATCTTGATGATTGCCGGGGGCATGGGGGAATTAAGTGACGGGGTGACATTGCTTGCTGTCTATGCAGCGGGGCTAGGCATTCCCTTTATGCTGGCAGCGGCATTAAGTGCTCATTTTATGGGATTTCTGGGCAAGTTTCGCCGCCACCTTCACAAGGTGGAAATCGCCATGGGACTTTTGCTCGTCCTGACAGGTATCCTCATCCTGACCGGGAGCCTGACAGATTTGACAGGCTGGTTATTGAAAACCTTCCCGGTCTTAAATGGTCTAAATTGATGCCTTACGGTTTTTGCCCAGATTGTGCCAGTTCAACGATGTAGCGTTGAAACGGCTTACCTGTTTCATACATTTTGTCATTCACGTAATTCAACATCGCCTTGAAATGAAACGGGCGAAAAAAGCCCGGCAGGCGGGCCGCATCACGGGCCATCCCTTCTTTGCCTGTGATGTCTTCATGTAAGAACTGAACCGTCGGGGTAAAGGCAATTGCGTTTTTAGCTGCAAACTCTTTTTCCGTCATTTCCGTGCCGTCAAAATCCGTCACGTCACGATCCCCCCAGATATTCATCTGAACAACGATAAAGTTATCCTGCATATATTTTTTGATATGGTCCTGAGAGAGCGTTTTTGAGTGAAGGTCTTTGCAATAAGGGCAACCTTTTTGTTCCCAGATGATGGCAAAGCGCTTACCTTCTTCTTTTGCCATTTCAAAATCCTCGCTCATATCGAGGAAGCTCTCATGGAACCAGTCTTTGTGATAGAGGCCAAACTCATTGACTTCCGGTTCAGCTGCTTGTGCCAGTGTGCTGCTGATGACAAGCCCAAACAGCGCAAATAAAACCTTTTTCATTTTTCCAAGCTCCCAGTTTTAGGGGATGATGTAGTGCCATCCCTCAATTTTCTTCTCAATGATTTCCGCAATACCCGACGTCACCAAACGGACCCCGGGTAAAAGATCATCGGCCTTTTTCCCAATTGTTGTCATGGTATTATTACAGGCGATAAATTCGACTTCATAATCCTGCAAGGACTTCACCCGCGCCGCCGCAATGGCTGACTCTTTCAAAATTGGGCGAATACCTGGGCCATAAAACACAATGGCAATTTTCACATTATCCGTGCCATAAAACTTCTGCATGTTAATGGCATTATAATAGACATTGTTGATGTGAAATTCGTCTTTGGTGGTAACTTGCAACACAATCTTGCGGGGGTTATCCCAATCCGGTTCAGGTTCCATCACCTTGGTGTCATGAGGAAGGTCGTGACGCTCCTGCGCCTCAGCCCCTTTCCCGGTTAAAGTCAGGGCAATGATTGCGAAAACAAACAGACGAAACAGGGAAAGCATGAACGGCCACCTTATGAGTTCTTAGGATGTAATTTTCTTACGATCCAGTTTCTTGAGTTCCTGTTGAATAAATCCCCAGAAAAATTCTTCATTATACCCAAGGATACGCCCAACCTCGCGATTTTGGTCATCCATTACAATAAAGGTCGGGGTAAAACTCGGGTAGATGAGATGCTTCAAATCTTTCGGCATCCCACGATCCAGATTAACCTGTCGCAAGGGAAGGCGCTTGCCTTCTTCGGTTTTGTGATACATGGGCAAAACTTGTTCACGCCACATTTCACAATACATACATCCCGGTGAATGAACGAAAATCAAAGAGTCCGCTTTGGCTGGATTTGGAACAATCCAGGTAGCAAACAGAAGTGCACACAGCACAATCGCTTTTTTCATCATGGGCCTCACTATACAGAAAAAGGGCGAAAACCGCAAATTTGGTTTTCGCCCCCTCGCTTAATCAGATTAACGCAGTGCGTCTTCGCCTGTCGGTGTCACACCCAAGGTCGCCTTGGACGTAATATCGACGGACTTATAACAATCCTTCATACAATGCGGGTTCTTCGTATCAGGACGCGGGTCCATGAAGAAGCCCCCTTCGTTCGGCATTTTGATCGCCGCCAGCGCTTTGGCATCCATCGGCTGATCTTCATCATGAAGGCCATTTTCCACCATCAAGAAGTTGGTGATGGCATAGACTTCATCGTCTGTCAGTGACTGTGCGTTACCAAATGGCATGGCCCGTTTGATATAGTCAAAAACAGTGGAAGCATACGGCCAGTAAGACCCGATTGTCTTTTCCGGCTGCCCCGGTGAAGCTTCTTGTGACAGATGTTCCGGATCGCCACCAACCAACGGTGGGTAACGCCCGCCGCCGCCATCAGCAAATTCACCATGACATACAGCGCACTGCTCTTGGAACAGTTCTTCACCTTCCTCGTAGCCGCCACTGCCTGGGGGCAAGCCCAGGCCGTCAGGGCGCGCATCAATATCCCAGCCCGCGATTTCCGCCTTGGTCGGCTTGACACCGAAACCATATTTCAGCTCGTCACCTGCGCAAGCCGCTGTTGTTACCAACACACCGCCAAGCGCAAGGCCCATCAATGCTTTACTTACCGGAAACTTGAACATTAAGAACCTCCCCATTTTTCTGAACCAGCCATGTGTGGATGGAGTTGTTGTGATAGATCGACCATGTGCCACGGATTTCACGCAACTGATCAATTGTCGGCTGAACATTGCCTTTTTCGTCATAACAACGGCTTTGCAGCAGGGCTTCCTGACCGTTCCATTCCCAATCAAAGACGAAACGTGTCAATGCTTTATCCAAAACCTGACCTTCAAGACGAGCAGGCATCCAGTTTTTACCGCCATCAACGGAGATATCAACCCCCTTGATCTTGCCCATGCCAGACCATGCCAAACCACGGATCTGGTGATAGCCTTTACCCAGCATCGGATATTCCGGACAAGGAGACGTAATCACAGATTTCGCATCCATAAACCATGTGAAGCGACGAGATGAACCATCAGCCATCGTATCGGTATATTTGGATGTTTCTTCGCGGTGGTGCCACGGCTGATCACCAAATTCCAGACGACGGATCCATTTAACGTTCATGTTCCCTTCAAAACCCGGAACAATAAGACGCAACGGATAGCCTTGTTCAGGACGCAGCATTTCACCGTTTTGTGCGTAAGCAAGGATACAGTCATCGCCCAGTTTCTCAATCGGAATGGAACGTGACATGCCCGCAGCATCAGCACCTTCGGCCAGGACCCATTTGGCACCGGATTTCACACCCAGTTCTTCCATCAGAGTTTTAACCAATACACCTGTCCATTCACAGCAGCTCACCATACCATGGGTGAATTGCAGTTTGTCCATCTGTGCACCACGCCATTCCGCACCGGAGTTCGCCGGACATTCAACGAAGTGAATGCGCGATACCTGCGGTAGACGCATCAGGTCTTCCATGGTGTACATACGTTCGTTTTTCACCATACCATGAACGATCAGGCGGAAGTCTTCCTTCGGGATATGCGGGAAGCCACCATGGTGACGTTCAAAATGCAGGCCGTTCGGCGTAATGATGCCATGCAGGTCCTGAATCGGTGTGAAAGAAATAGAGCTTTCCCCTGTCGGTGTCAGCCACGGCACCGTGCGACGGTGAACGTTTTTCTCATATTGTGACGGGATACCATATGGTTGCGCTGTTACGCTATCGCCCAGTTCCATAGACCATGGCGGCACGTTCGGCGGCAAATGTTTCGGGTTCCCCGCTGCCAAGGCAGCACCACCGGTTGCACCAACTGTTGCAGCAGCCCCAGCGGCGATTGCGCTGCCACGCAGGAACGAACGGCGTGTCGGCTGCAATACAGCGCTTTCACGTTCCGCTTGTGCCATAACGGCTTTGCTATTTGTTTTTACGTCTTTCATGCTTTTACTTTTCCCCAGTTAAGCCCCAATAACTTTTACATTTTGGTTTTCAGGAATATTGACTGTTTTGTGATTTTTGACATAGCCAGAAACCACATCCCAGATTGCGGGCCCTTCAGTACCCTCATTCACGGAAGCCCAACCTGCGACGACATACTCTTTTGACGCCTCAATCGGTTTTCCGGTTTTCAAATGAACCATATTGGTAATGCGTTGCCCCATCGGCTTGTGAATGTCGATGGTGTAACCCATGCCGCCGATACGAACCATGTCCCCACCCTGTTGATAGAACGGGTCAGTGTTGAACAGGTTATCGGCAACATCTTCCAAGATGTCCTTGATCATTTTCCCCGTCATCTTCGAACGGTACGCGTTCGGATAGGTGATGGCGGTTTGGTTATAAATATCATCCATGGTGATCGCCCCACCCGGTGGCAGGCTTGAGCCCCAGCGGAAACCCGGCGACATGGAAATTTCTGCATCGCGGCCTTCCAGCAGCGCCTGACAGATCAAATCATCAAAGGTACCGTTGAAGTTACCGCGACGATAAAGCAGACCTTCAGAATGGCCGACCACGGTTTCGATATGTTCTTTATGCGGGCCACGGATACTATCGACCAGTGCCTGCATTTCTTCATCCGGCTTGATCACGTCAGAGAAAATCGGCATCAGCTTGAAGCTGTGATCGACAACTTTCTTGTTTTCAACTTTCAAGTCCAAACGACCCAGGAACTTCCCGTGGGACCCTGTTGCAACCATCAAGGTCTCGCCAACCTTGATCACGTTAGGCACGGCATCATGGGTGTGACCTGTCAACAACACATCAATGCCGTCAACAGTTGCCGCCAACTTGCGATCCACATCAAAACCATCGTGAGAGGCCACAACGATCAGTTCAGCGCCTTCTTTCTTGGCATCATTGATACGTTTTTGCAGTTTCTGCGGACGAATACCAAAAGACCATTCCGGCATCATGTAGCGCGGATTTGCCACAGGTGTATAAGGGAAAGCCTGACCGATCAGGGCCACTTTCACGCCACCACGTTCAAAGAAGGCGGTATGTTCAAAGACATCTTCTTCCCACTCGGTATCCTGAACGTTACCGCACAGGAACGGGAAGTTACATTTTTCCACCAGTTCCTGAACACGGTCCTGACCATAGGTGAATTCCCAGTGTGCCGTCATGGCGTCAACGCCAAGCTTGTTACACACATCCACCATATCTTCGCCTTGTGTCTGCAAAGATGTATAAGACCCCTGCCATGTATCACCGCAGTCAATCAACAAAGTGTTGTCCGGGCGTTCTTCACGGATGGACTTGATCAAGGTTGCCATTTGGGCAACACCACCAACACGGCCATATTCTTTAGACAATTGTGCAAAATCAACGGAGGTAAAGGCATAGGCATTAGCTGTGCCCGCCATCAGACCATAATGATCCAGTAATTTCTTACCTGTGATATGTGGCACCAGACCGTTTACTTCCCCAACCCCCAGGTTTACAGACGGCTCACGAAAATACAGCGGAACCAGTTGGGCGTGGATATCAGTGAAGTTCAACAAGGTCACCTGACCCTTTGTGTCAAACTTTAAAAGTTCTTCCTGTGTAACTTTCTGTGCACTCGCGGCATGCCCCAGCGAACCAACAGCAGGCACCATTGCTGCTGTGGCAGCAGCGACCTGTAAGAAATCACGTCTTGAAAGCATCAATTATAGCCTTCCAAAAATTATTAACAATTCAACCTCAAATTGACATTTGAAGCATGAGCCCCACTTTTAAGGGACGGTTTTTTAGGCCCCCCCCCTAAAAAACCGCCTTTAAAAAGAGGCTGTTAGTACAGCTTTACTTACGTACAGAGGGGGCTTCGACCGGCAGGCCGTTCCCACGCCATGTCACATAAAGTTCCAAAGCCATATATTCCGGGGAACCCGCCTTCAGCTTCGTTGCACGGATGTTGTTGTTACACCCACGAAAACGTCTGTGAAGAGAGCCCAGTTTCTGCCATTTCAAACGATAGGTCGGGAAACCATTCGCTTGTCCCTGACTCAGCAATTCAGCCCGCATATAATTACCGTTCTGGTCAACGTGACAGTGCTTACACGCCATATCCATCTGACCAACACGCGTGTTGTAATATTCCATACCCTTTTCAAAGTACTCTTTGGCCGGGCCTTCAATATCTACACGGACAGGCATACCACGGGACTGCATTTTCACCAGTGCGGTCATGCCGAGAAGCTCATCAGATTCCCATTTCCATGGTGTGGCCTGCATGCCTTCAGAACGACACAGGTTAATGCGTTTTTCCAGGTTCAACAGATCACCCACTTCCGGATCATATTTGGGATAGACAGTACCGACGCCTTTCATATCCTCAACATCACCATGGCAGGTTTGACAGGACTTGCCTGCATCCCCATCAACCTTGGACCATTCTTCCTGTGATTTCTCAACCCAGAGAAAAGCCGGGTTTTCAAAATCATCCATCTGCAATACACGCGTCTCATCACTGGCGTAAGTGATCCCGCTGCGGGCATCCCCATGTGCATATTTTTCCATGCCTTTCTCAACCGGATCGGTTTGCGGCATAATATGAACAATGTCCGACATATGGTCATCGGCAAATGCAGTGGAAACAGACAGTCCCATGATCGCACCGAACGCTAGGGCGATAGGTTTTTTATATTTTAACATCGTCATGCGATGTACCTCCCGAAAATTTTTTATATTTCTTAAGGCTTATGCCCTTCAGCATGACACCAAAGGGCACCCCCATCTCCCCCCGAAGACGAAATTAGCCCAGTTTCATTTTCGACTTTTTAGTATAGACGTCACCGTTGTCGTCATACCATTTGAACTCAAATTCACCAGCTTCTGTGACCAGCATGTCGAAGTCGATATACGGGTTTGCAGAAATAGAAGTGAACAGGTTTGCGCTCATGATTTCTTTGCCATTAAACAGGGCTTCGAATTTATTGATGATACGCTTGGGGATCTTCTTGCCGTCTTTGCCTTTACGCTGGCCAGATTCCATACGGTGGGAAATTGTTGTTTTGATTGTAACAACGTCGCCTTTTTCTGCCTTTTTCGGCGCTTTCACGCGAGGCTTAGGTGCTTTTGCCATAACTTTTTAATCCTTATAAATCTTTTAAACAGTGAAACGCGATCAGCCGCCGCAGCCGCCGATGGTTACTTTGATTTCTTTCTCACCTGTGAACGTGCGACCATCGTTCATCATAGCGACAGCGCGAACTTTTTGCGTTGTTGCCAAACGAACGCGGAATTTCACACGTGCAGAACCAGAAGCAGGTGTCAGATTAAAAGTGATAACTTCCGGAGACGGGTTGCCGTCTGCGGCGACAAAGATAGTCTTCACATATTCTTTTTCAGTCTGCGGCGCATCTACAGAAATCTCAACCGGAACAGTGTTCCCGTTTTCTGCGATTTCCGGACCGTCAACAGTCACTTTAGATGCTTTTGCACCCGCAGCTTTTACTTTCTTAAAGTACGCATCCACGTCAGCCGGTGTCGCATTGGCGTTACCTGCTAATGTCGCAGCGCCCAGTGCTGCAACCGTGCCAACACCAGCGACTTTCAAAACGTCGCGGCGGCTCAGCTTGGACTTGTCAGTTACTTGAGTCATTAAAGGCCTCTCTAATAAATTTGTGAAGGCTCCCCTTCACGATCATGGTTATTTCAGAGTCATCAAATAGGCGATGACATCTTCGAGCTCTTGCTCATTCAACATCGGCTTACCAACAAAACTCTTCTTGACCTGGTTCAGACCATGGGTTTTGTAATAAGCCATCATTGGTGTATCCGGGTTCATCAGTTTCGGATTAACAATACGCAGGCGAATTTCGCCTTCTGTCATCCGATCTGCCACACCAGCAAGATCAGGAGCAACCTGACCATGAAACTGCTGTTCCGGAATTGGTGCTGTATGACATGTCAGGCAATTACCTTTTTTGCGATGTACAAACAGCTTTTTCCCATTTGCAGGATTACCCGGCTTCCCTGTGAAAGACTTCGGAATCGAAGTGCCATCCACAATGGTATAGGGCTTTAGATTAGGTTCGCTAACACGTTCAAGGCTGCTTTCGGCCAGGGCAGACGAAGAGCCAAAGGCAAGGCTACCTACAACAACACCGCAAGTGATGCTATAGGCTACCGTGCGCTTAAAATTACGGTTACGCATATATCCTCCCAATTATATTTTGGTTCATTTTGAACCTTTCTTTTTCTATTCGAGTCCCCCCTGGCTTCCCCCAACGGCCTCGAATACTCCAACATTCTAATATTATAATACTCTAAAACTCAACAAATTTTTGCCACATCTCCAGAAACATCCAGACCTCCTTGATCTAAAAGCATTTTTAGATTTTGAGGTCTCGCCTCAATGGGCAAAGACCTGTGAAGTGCCGATAAAACACCCCATGCGATTCCTCTGGGGCGTTCAGCCAACCCTTCAAAATGGGCCAAGTCTTCACGCGGATCAATTTCAGCCAGTTTTTCACCGTTAATGACCTTAAGCCCCGGTGTTAACAAGCCGCGCAAATATCCGGTAATGGAGGCCAGAACAGGCTTGCCCCCCAACTGGCCCAACAAGTCGCCCTTTTCAACATATTGTCCAATATCCAGAGCGGTTTCAAAAACGCCTGTGCCCTCTGCCCGCACAAAACGTTCCCAGCCAATACCATTTAACTTGGGTGGTAGTGGTACCGGAGCCGAGGCACAGCCTTGGGAAATCACCTTGCCCAGGTCATCCCCCCAACAACTTTCAACCACCAGATCGACATGTTTACCAGCTTCAAAGCTCGGGCCAACGCCAATCGTCAAAGGCGCCAAACCTTTCAGTGCTTCAACCTTGGTGAATTTCTGAATACGGCCATCAATGATAAGAGAAGGCTTGGTCGCCTTGAGGGCTGCCTCAAACGGCCCGCTATATACAGCGACCTGCTTGCGCTCCTGTGCAACAGGCAACAGCTGTTCAACCCGGTCAACCTTTTGGGCACACACCCCTTGCAAAACAGCCTCCCCTTTCCATAGCGCATCACAAAAGGCCATGCGGCGGCGAATGGTTCTGGGTTGTCTGTTTTCATGGCAAATAACAACAAAGCCTGCCTGAAAAAGCTTCCAGGCAATGGCAGAGCCCACATCCCCCACACCGCGTACAATCGCGATGGGAGCATCCATGGTCCCCTGCCCTGTTGTCATTGAATATGTGCCCGTTTTGATCATGCCCAATTAAGATCTTTTGTTAATAGGTAAGGTTTGGATATAGCCCATCAAGTCCTTAATCACTTCGCTATTCAAAGAACGCCACGCAGGCATCTCTTCGGCCGGATGACCGTTGAGAATTTTATGGAGTGATTTCCAAGGGTCTTCATTTGCCACACGGCCCAACGCCTTCATTGTACGAATGGCACGGCCCTTTTCACCATGACAGTTGCCACATAGCGTTGGATAGAACTTGGTATGGTCTTTAAAGTCACTTTTGACTTTGCGTGTTTTGTCATCAATCACAGTCCCCATGTCCATTTGCCCCTCACTGACAAAGTTTGCCAGATCCAGCAGGTCTTGGTTGGACAGGATCGCCCCATATTCATGGTTATCATCCTTCAGGGTTTTAATGATTTCTTTAACAGCAGCGCCTTTTTTACCATCAATCCCCTTGATGCCTGTAAAATGCTTGCCGCTTTTATACTGACCGTCTTTCCCCCGATAATCCCAACCATGACATTCTTTACAAAGCCAGGTCTGTTTCGGTTTGACTTCCAGTTTCAAGTTGCGTGGATAGGCCGGATGAACCCCCATCGGGACTTCACGCCCGGTTTCCATGAACCAGTTGTCATAAAGGCGACCGCCACGAACAATGGAAACCAAAGACGCTGTTTCCGGCAGGCTTTGCATATAAGCCAGCAATTCCACCAGCTTTTTATCATCAAAAGCCCGCAGGGACGGCATGACGGCACCGGGATGGCCGTTAAAGATGGAATGAAGTGTCAAATAAGGTTTCTGATTGGCAAACTGTCCCAGCGAAACACCAGGCAAACTTTGACCTTCGGCCCCATGACACATGGCGCAGACCGTTTCAAAAAACGGACGCTGCGCATTGCCATCAGCCTTGGCCTTGCCGGTTTTGCGATCAATCATGGCGTCCACATCCGTCAGGCCAACAGAAATAAAACGCGCCATATCCAGAAGCTCACCCTTCTGCATATAATATTGATAATTATGATTCGCGTCATTCAAGACACTGAGGATTGTCGCCGGGTTTTCCCCGGCCATCCCCATAATGCCCTTGGTCGCACCAATCCCTTTATAATCCCAACCGTGACAGGTGACACAACGCCAGCTGGCTGCAATTTCTTCAGGGCTTTGTTTCGCCCCCCTATATTTGGGGTTCGCCTTTTTGGGTGCGCTCTCATCCAGTTCGACCATCCAGTCGTTGTAAAGGCGCCCACCACTTGAAACAGACGCATCCAAATCCGTACTGTTTGCATGTACCTGCCCGTTTTCTCCGGTTGAGTATAAAGCAGCCAGTACAGTAAAAATCGTACCCAGGCGTTTCATCATCATCTTCATTCCTACCTAGCCCTGCTTAACCTTCGTAGTCATGCGGCAGTTCGTGAACCACCCCTTTGTGACACTGGATACAGTGCTTGCCTTCTTTCATCGCCGTTGGGTGCTTGCGACGTGCACGGCGTCCCATATCTTCCAGCGACATGGCATCGAAAGAGTGACAGTTGCGGCATTCTTTTGACTGTGTGGATTCCATACGTTCCCACACCCGTTCCGCCATCTGCAAACGATGCTTTTCAAATTTCTCTTTGGTGTCAATCGTGCCAAGGATTTCATGTAAAACATCTTTGGCGGCAACCACCTTGGCAATCAATTTATCCGGATAATCTCTTGGTACGTGACAATCCGGACAGCCAACACGAACACCATATTCGTTTTTGTAGTGCAGGCTCTTTTTATATTCCTGATAAACGGTCTGTTCCATGGAATGGCAGGACACACAAAATTCCATAGAATTTGTTTTCTCAATGGCCACGCCAGCAACGATCACGACACCTAATGTCCCAAACACACCAATAGCCAAAGCCAGCTTTACGCCGCTTTTTTTCAACCAACTGAGCACAGTCGTTTTTCTCCCAAATCTGCGCTAGCCCCTCAGATTTGCGCTTTTCCCAATCTATTTCATTGAAAAGAGAGCAGTTTCCCTTCCCCCCAGAAGGGAAACCGCCTTCTTTTGCAATATCTGGATTAACCCCAGATATCGTGGCAGATGTTATCGTACCAGCCGTGTGCGTAAGCAACTTCACGCTTACGGTCTTCGGCAGACGCATCCATCGGTGACAGACCGCCAGCGCCTTTAACGCCTGCGATAATGTCTTTTTCCTTGTCGTACTTGTAAACAGCTGCAACTGAGAATGCCCAGTCATCAGCAGCGATAGAATAACAAGTGTTGACATAAGACGGTACACCAACCGGCTTGCCATTAAGCGAAGCTGCAATTGCAGCGGCTGTCACTTTACCTTGAGAGTTGGCTGCATAACCGGATTTCGGCATCTTGGTTGCGATTGCCGCATCACCGATCACGTGGACACCCGGTACTTTCTTGGATTCAAAAGTCACCTTATCCACCGGACACCAACCGGAGTCATCTGTCAGGCCAGCTGCAAATGCGATCGGCCCCGCTTTTTGCGCCGGAATGAAGTTGATCACGTCTGCACTATACTCTTCAAAGTCAGTCATGACTTTCATGTTGTCCGCATCAACACCTGTGATGTTGCCAACATCTGAGCCCTTCATCCATGTGATCATGGACTTGTCAGTGCCATAGCCATAGAATTTCTTCCAGGCTTGCTCAAACAGCCCCTTCTTGGAGAATTTATCCTTCGTATCGAGAATCACGATCTTACAGTTCGGCTTCTCTTTCTTGAAGTAGTTGGCGATCAGGCTGACACGCTCATACGGGCCAGGAGGGCAACGGAACGGGTTCGGCGGTGCCACCAGCATAAAGGTATCACCGTCTTTCATAGCTTCCAGTTGCTTGCGCAGCAGGGCCGTTTGCGGACCAGCTTTCCATGCGTGAGGCATTTTAGTCTCAGCAACCTGTGCATCCAGACCTTCATATTTTTCAAATTTGAAGTCAACGCCTGGCGCCACAACACAACGGTCATAATCGAACGTCTGACCGCCTTTGGTCATGACTTTTTTCTTTGCACCGTCAATGCCTGTTACCATGTCATGGACAACTTTCACACCAGCTTTCGCCAATGCGTCATAGCCTTGCTTGATGCCGTCCATGGAACGTTTGCCGCCCAGAACTTCGTTGCTCATAAAGCAAGTGAAGTAATTTTTGTCAGCTTCAATCAATGTCACGTCAATGGAACCATCCATCATACGCAGATAGTTGGCAACTGTTGCACCAGCAGGACCACCGCCCACGATGACAACTTTCTTGCCAGCCGCACGTGCGATGCTTGGTGCACCCATAACAGCAGCACCTGTTACAGCAGCTGCACCTGTTAATTGGAGGAAACTCCGGCGATTAAATTTCGTCATATTATTAAGTCTCCCTTACCTTACATCTTTGAGCCCATGTAATGGATAACCGCTTCATAGCCTTCCTGGCCGTGGTCTTCCATCATGGCTTTCATTTTCTTCTTCTGCTTTTTGCTCCACTCGCGATCGCCAGAGAAGAAATCAGCAACCATGAAACGCAGGTAATCTGTTGTTTGACCGGCCATTACACCGATACCATCGGCAAGATAGCCATCGTCTTCATGACATTTTTCGCAGTAATTCTGGAAAAGCTTGGCACCTTTTTTGACCAACGCAGGATCAACGTCCTGTTTGTAACGCGTAATTTTCTGATTCGCGAAATAGTCCGCCATGACTTTGATTTCCTCAGCACTATAGCCCTTAGCGATTCGGCCCATGACAGTCGATTTACGTTCACCGCTGATATAGGATTCCATAGAAGAAATGAAATAATCCTGTGTAATACCCGCGATTGTCGGTGTTGCCGGACCATGACTGGATCCTTTTGTCCCATGACAGCCAGCGCAAGGCGCAGCAAGGGTTTCAACGCTTGCCATTTCGGCAGACGCATCGTTTGAATAAGACGCCATCGCCAGCAGCCCAGCTGCCACCAATGTCGGCTTCAAAAAAGTGCGGCTCATACATGCCCCCCTTCTTATTGGTTTATGTTTTACTCCTAAGCCATAACACAGTTTTTTCGTAATTAAGTATACTTTTTTATGATGTTTTTATAATATAAATACCACACTATTTATGCAGTAGAATATCATATCTACATTTTTCTACTGTTGTTGCGCCGCGCAAAAAGTCTTTTATTTTCCGAAAGAAACCTCTTTCCTTAGATTTTTTTTAACTCCCACATCAAAAATCAAGTTGTGATTTTAGGGAAAGCACTTAAACTAAAAATAAATCAATCTGTTATCAGGCGAACAGGCGGGGAAGATGTAAATGCCCGAAACGAAAAGAACTTGGACATTACGCACCAAGCTGCTGGCGACCTACCTCTTGATCGTAGGCGTGAGTATGGTTGTTCTTTTCACCGCGTTTGAATATCGCAACTATCACAACGCCAATAAGCGCCTGCACGAACAAATCAAACAAATTGCCGAATTCCAAAGTTCCACCCTGTCTGTTCCTGTGTGGAATTTTGATGAACAATCCATTCGTCTGGCGATGAGCACACTGGCTAACAACCCCTATTTCGTCAGCGGCACATTACTGGATGACTACGGCCATGTGCTGGAACATGTGGGCGAAGAAGACATTGAACCCAACGTACCGGAATTAAAAGTCACCCGTGACATTATCTTCAGCGGCTCTGAACGCGACGAAGTGGTCGGTAAACTGATCCTTGTTTTTGATGATCAGCAAGTCCAGCAACAGGCACTGGAACGCCTTATTTTTGATAGCTTCATCCTTGTCCTTTTGGCGGCTTCCCTTGTTGGCGGAACTTTTGTCGCCTCCCAACGTCTGATCGGCAAACCCTTGGACTTGCTACTCAAGGGCATTCGTCATGCCAAGGTTTCTGATGACTATGCCCCGGTCAAATGGGAATCTTCTGATGAAATCGGTCAGGTCATCACTGCCTTTAATGACATGATGTCCCATCAGATTGAAACCGATGCCGCCTTGCGGTCTGCACGCAATGCCGCCGTTGAAGCCGAAGCACGCCTGAAAGATGCAATTGAAAATATTTCCGAAGCCTTTGTGCTGTTTGACAGTCAACAAAACCTCGTCTTGTGTAATACACGTTTCAAAGACTTCTATGAATATAGTGACGACGATATTCGCCAAGGCATTGATTATAATCGTCTGATCGAACTGGATATTGAACGCGGTGTCGTCCCCGCCGTCGATCATTTCGGCCGTTCCTACCACGATCTGCGCAGTGCCTATAACTGGGACACCAGCGGGTCCATCGAAGTCGCCCTGACCGATGGGCGCCACCTTTTGATCCGTGAACGTCCAACCCATGCCGGTGGCCGCGTAGGGATACAGACCGATATTACCGAGATCAAACGCGCAGAACGCGAACTGCGCCGCGCCCGTGACGAGCTGGAACACCGCGTAGAAGAGCGCACTCATGAATTACAGGCTGCGACAACCGATGCCAAAAAGGCCAACCGGGCCAAATCTGAATTCCTGTCACGTATGAGCCACGAGCTACGCACACCGCTAAACGGGATTTTAGGATTTGCCCAGCTCTTGCTCATGGATCAGCGCCACCCCCTGTCAGACAAACAATCTGAATATATTGAACATGTGCTTAAGGCCGGGAACCTGCTGCTGGAATTGATCAATGAAGTACTTGATCTGGCAAAAATCGAATCGGGCCGTATCAGTCTGTCCATTGAAAACATAGACCCATCTTCGGTTGTAAATGAATGTGTCGACATGATCGACGCCTATGCTGCAGAGCAAAATATCACCATTACCAGAACGGGCACAGACCACCCGGACCAATATGTCACCAGGGACTTCACCCGTTTGAAACAAGTGGTCTCCAATCTGCTGTCTAATGCGATCAAATATAATGTCGCCAATGGGCAGGTTACACTTGATAGTTCCCCAGGCCCTCATGGTTTCTGGCGCTTTACCGTAACTGATACGGGATACGGCATTGAAGAAGGCGATCAGGAAAAGCTGTTCCAGCCCTTTAACCGTCTCAATGCTGAAAATACCGATATCGAAGGCACAGGCATTGGCCTGACCATCACCAAGCACCTGATTGAAATCATGGGCGGCGACATCGGGGTAGACAGCAAACTGGGCGAAGGCTCCATTTTCTGGGTGGATATCCCGCTCTCAGACGAAGAAATTATCCGCGACCTGCCTGATATGGGAGAAGACCTTGATCATGCGCCCAAACGCCTTGATGGGCTGAGCACCATTCTGTATGTCGAAGATAATCCGGCCAATATGCGTTTGATGCGTGAACTCATCACCCAGTTGCCCCGCACTAATTTTGTTGAGGCTGGCACAGCCGAAGAAGGCTTGGAATTAATCAAGCAGGACAAACCTGACCTGGTCTTAATGGATATCAACTTACCCGGCATGGATGGCTTTGAAGCCTTTGAAGTCATGCGCGATGACCCAAAAATGTCTGATATTCCCGTCATTGCCCTGACCGCCAACGCCATGCCACGCGAAGTGGAAAAAGGCCGAGAACTGGGTTTCCGCTCCTATCTGACCAAACCAATTGATGTGGCCGCCACACTGGCAGAAATCACCCGCGTACTGGATGAAAACAGCAATTAGAGCGCCTTCCACTTAGGGGCAGGACCTATTAATTGAGGGCGTTCTTTATTTCACATCCAAAAATTCATGCACACCCTTAATCGTATCAGCCAATCCGGTACGGATAACCTCCACCCCTTCAGGAAAAGCCCCGAGCATTCGGGTCGGCGTTTGACGGTCCAGCATGACAAAGACCCCCCGATCACTTTTACGCCGCACCAATCGCCCAAACGCCTGTTTCAGGCGCAGGCGTGCAATCATCTCGTCATAAGAGCGTCCGGGAAAAGAGCGTTTGCGGGCCTTATGTAAAATGGTTGGACGCGGCCAGGGCACCCGGTCAAACACGATTAAATGTAAGGAGTCCCCCGGCACATCCACCCCATCGCGCACCGCATCAGTGCCCAGCAAACAACTGCTTTTTTCGCCACGGAAAATATCAATCAGAGTGCCAATATCCATACCATCCATATGCTGGGCCAGTAGCTGTATACCAACCCGATCAAGCGGTTCAGCCACTTTTTGATAAACCGCCCGCAATCGGTTCACCGCTGTGAACAAGCCCAGCCCACCGCCACCTGCGGCCAAAAAAAGTTCACGATAGGCCGAGGCAATTTGATCAAGGTTATCCTTGCGCACATCATCAACAATATAGACACGGGTCTGTTTGGGATAATCAAAGGGGGATTTAACCTCATGCATAATCGCAGGTTTTGCCAAATGGGAAACCCCGGTACGTGCCGCAGCGACTTTCCAGTCTGCATCCCGATCCCCACTACCATCACACAAGGTGGCTGAGGTAATCCCCACCCCATGGGATTTTTCCACCACCTCTTCAACAAAAGGCAAGGTTGGGTCCACCCAATGGCGATGCATCCCCACATCCATATCCCGCCCGTCAATGCGGTCCACAGAATACCAATCGACAAATTCAGGTGGGGTTTCATTAAACAAACTATCCAGCATAGACATCCACGCCAGCACTTGTTGAACACCACGACGATCTAGGCTGGCACAGGTCGCCTCAACGCGTTGACGGCTCGCGCTATCCAGTTCATCCGCCTCTTCATCCATCAAGGCCATCATGCCTTTGATCAAACGTTGTAAGGGGCTGCGGATTTTATCAAGCGCATTGCGCAAACGATCTGCGGCCTCTAACAATCCTTCGACTGGTTGTTCAATGCCACATTCCAGACTGAGGGGGGAATCGCTGTTATTATCGCGGGCATAGACCTGTTGGCGCATACGGCGCAAGAAATCTTCAAACGGCCCCATAGGCTCGCCACCCGATATACGCTGATGCCAACTGGGGCCGGGCAGAATACGGGCATGATGAAGAACGGCATCCAAAGCTTCTTCCATCTCGCGTCCCGTGACCAGATCATCAATGCGCGCCTTAAGGCCGCGCGCACGTGAGCGGCTGCTTTCTTCTGCACCTAACAGCCAACGGCGCAAGTCCGCCCCTTCCTGACCCGATAAATGGGCGGAAAATGCCTTATCAGCGGCATCAAAGACATGATGACCCTCATCAAACACATAGCGCGTGGGCAATAAGGCTTCTTCCATCCCGCCCAAAGCCGCCTGTATCATCACCAAGGCATGGTTGGCGACCACCAATTCTGCACGGCGTGATCGACGTACCGTTTTCTCAATGAAACATTTAGAATAATGCGAACAGCTGGAATAGACACATTCCCCACGGGTATCGGTCATATCCACCGTCAGGCGTGCGCCCAGTAACTCTTTCAACCAAGATGGGAAATCCCCGCCGATCATATCGCCATCCCGGCTCGCCAAGGCCCAACGCGCCATCAAACCCAAAGCAGGCGCATCATCGCCACGCAGACGCAAGCGCGAGACAGCCTCTTCAAAATTCAACAGGCAGAAATAGTTTTCACGCCCCTTGCGGATGACCACTTTGCGCTTTTTCTCTTTCGGGTCCTCAAACAGCTTGTCCAGTTCCCCATCAAGCTGGCGTTGCAGATTGCGTGTATAGGTGCTGATCCAAACCGCCCCCTGATTTTTCTTCGCCCAGACACTGGCAGGCGCAATATAGCCCAAGGTCTTGCCCACCCCGGTGCCCGCTTCCACCAAAGCCATGGCCGGTTCACCAGCTGCATTGGGGGCTTGAAAGGCTTCACAGATGGAAGCCGCATAATCTTTTTGTTCAATCCGTTCTTCAGCCCCTGCCCCCAATAACTGGTCCAGCTTGGCCCGTGCCTCAACAGGTTCCACAGGCAAATGTCCCGGCGGCGGCGGTGGGGCAGATTCCACCCATTCCTTGAGCTTATGCCAAATTTGCAAAGAACGTAACAACGCCCCACTGTGGGGCGCATCACCGCCCTCAGCCCCAAGAGCAGAAAGAACCAGTTGCCCCCAAGACCAGCCGCCCGCCTTCATCGCCCAGGCCATTGTCTGGAGTTCCTTGGTGGATTTCTGACGCAATTCTTTAAACAGCATCAAACAGGCTTCACGTAACGTTTCGACCTCATCTTCCAGGGATGTGGGTTCCGTAAGTCCCAAAACATCGGCCAGCCCCCGTGGGGTCGGCAAACAAAACTGTGCCGGGCGCACAAAGGCAAACAGCTCCAGAAGGTCCAAACGGGGAAAGGGGCCACACCGCAGGCGACGTGCCGTTGCAAGCGCATGGAGAACAAGAACAGGAACTTCACTGGTCGATAAACGCCGTGCTCCTTCTTTCAAGGACAAGGTTTCAATTTCCCCATCCGCTGACAACCACGCACAAGATCGCACATGGGTCACTAACACAGGGACCGCAGGCATACGAATCGGCTGTTCATCAGCTTGAGGAAATGCATTCTCGTCATACATGGGCACACAATAGCTTGCACTTTCACGAAATACCAGCGGCAATCTGGCTTTTCCCCCTTGTCATCCCGCACTTGATGCGGGATCCAGAGAAGTTTGTAACAAGACTATGGATCCCCGATCGAGGTCGGGGATGACATTGAGAGGTTTTAGCTCGAAACTATTGACGCAGACCAAGCTTGGCCTTAGTTTTGCCGACCTCGAAATTACTATTTAAGGAAATTGCAAAATGCCGTCTGATGCACCAGCACTCCATGCGCGTGAAGCCGCACATCATTCCAAAGCCTGGCCCTTTGTCGAAGCCCGCAATATCCTTAAACGCCTAAACGACAAGGTGCCGGAAAAAGGCTATGTTCTGTTTGAAACGGGCTATGGCCCCTCCGGCCTACCCCACATCGGGACATTTGGTGAAGTTGCGCGCACAACCATGGTCATGCGTGCCTTCCAAATCCTGTCTGATGGCATGCCGACAAAATTGATCGCTTTTTCTGATGATATGGATGGCCTGCGTAAAGTACCGGACAATATTCCGAATAAAGAATTGCTGGAGCCCCATCTGGGCAAGCCGCTAACAGCCGTGCCGGACCCATTTGGCACACACCCAAGCTTTGGGGAACATAACAACAATCGCCTGTGTCAGTTCCTTGACCAGTTCGGTTTTGACTATGAATTTCGCAGTGCCACACAATGTTATAAAGACGGCATGTTTGATGAAACGCTGCTGGCAATCCTGCGCAATCATGAAGAAGTCTGTAACGTCATCCGCCCGACATTGGGTGAAGAACGCCGTGCCACATACAGCCCGCTGCTGCCCGTTGATGCAGAAACAGGCAAGGTTCTGCTGGCGAAAGTCGTGGATACCAACCCGGATGCAGGTACCATGGTGTATCTGAATGAAGACGGCAAAGAAGTCGAAACCAAGGTCACAGGCGGTGCGGTGAAATGTCAATGGAAAGCGGATTGGGCCATGCGCTGGACCGCACTGGGTGTGAATTACGAAATGGCGGGTAAAGACCTGATTGATTCACAAAACCTGTCTTCTAAAATCTGTCGCGCCATTGGCGGTAAGCCGCCGGTACAGTTCACCTACGAGCTGTTCCTGGATGACAAGGGTGAAAAGATTTCCAAATCCAAGGGCAACGGCCTGTCCATGGAAGAATGGCTGCGTTATGCCCCGCCAGAAACCCTGTCTTACTTCATGTTCCAAAAGCCAAAGACAGCCAAGCGTCTGCATTTTGATGTGATCCCCAAAGCAGTTGATGAATATGTCAGCCATGTGCAGAAATTCGACACACTGGAAGATAAGAAAAAACTGGATAGCCCGGCATGGCACATCCACAATGGTCATCCCCAAGCTGACAGCCACTCACTCAGCTTCAACATGCTGTTGAACCTTGTGTCTGTTCTTCATACCGAAGACAAGAATGTCATCTGGGAATTCATCAAGACCTACAACCCGGATGCAAGTGCTGAAAACAGCCAAATGCTGGATAAACTGGTGGGTTACGCCATCAACTATTACGAAGATTTCGTCAAGCCCAACAAGAAGTTCCGCGCACCCACTGAGGCTGAACGTACGGCCCTTGAAGACCTCAAGGCGAAACTGGCGGCCCTTCCGGCTGATACAAGTGGTGAAGATGTTCAAACCGAAGTCTATACCGTGGGTAAAGAGCATAATTACGAGAACCTGCGCGAATGGTTCGGTGCCCTTTATGAAACACTTCTGGGTCAGGAAACAGGCCCACGTATGGGCTCCTTCTTCGCGCTCTACGGTCTGGATAAAAGCTGCGAGTTGATCGGTAAGGTACTAGCAGGCGAAAGTCTGGAAGGTTAAGAGAATAAAGCCCCTGTGCAAACGGGGGCTTTTCTCACAACAAAATATCACCCCCGACTTGATCGGGGGTGATATTTTGCCTTTTAAAGGTCCCCGTATGCGCGAGGACGACGGACTTACTTACCGACGTTCATAAACCACAAAACTATAGTCAGGATCACCTGCGTGGTCTTCGCGAGAGATTTCCTGCCACAAGGATGTATCCAAGGGCGGGAAATGGGCATCGGCGTCATAGGCACGATGGATTTCAGTGAAATGAATACGCGTAGCCATCGGCATGGCTTGGGCGTAGATCGTCCCGCCACCGATAATGAAAATCTCTTCACCCTTATCCTGTTTGGCAAGTTCAATAGCCTCATCCAGACTATGAACGACAGAAACACCTTCGACCGACCATGTCTCATCACGGGTGATCACTATATTCAAGCGACCGGGTAGCGGGCGCCCGATAGATTCATAGGTTTTACGCCCCATGATGATCGGTTTACCCATGGTCGTGGTCTTGAAATATTTAAAATCCTCCGGGATATGCCAGAGCATTTTATTATCTTTGCCAATGGCCCCATTTTCCGCAACGGCCACAATCATCGAGATACGCATTACACAGCCACCGGGGCTGAGATATGAGCCTGCGGGTTATAATCCACCAGCTCAAAATCATCATAGGTGAAGTCAAAGATATCTTTGACATCCGGGTTAATTTTCATGGTTGGTAAGGAACCGGGGCTACGTGAGAGCTGTAAATCCGTTTGTTCCAGATGATTAGAATAAAGATGGGCATCACCAAACGTATGGATAAATTCACCCACTTCCAAATCACAGACTTGCGCCAACATCATGGTCAGCAAGGCATAAGAAGCAATATTAAACGGGACACCAAGGAAAATATCAGCACTGCGCTGATAAAGCTGACAGGACAATTTACCGTCAGCCACATAGAACTGGAACAAACAGTGGCATGGTGGCAAGGCCATATCTTCAACATCAGACACATTCCAGGCCGATACAATCAAGCGCCGTGAGTTTGGATTATTTTTAATCTGATCAACAAGGTTGGCTATCTGGTCCACGGTGGCGCCATCCGGGGTTGGCCAACTGCGCCATTGATACCCATAAACCGGGCCAAGATCACCATTTTCATCAGCCCATTCATCCCAAATCGACACTTTATTGTCCTTGAGATACTTGATGTTGGTGTCGCCTTTCAAAAACCAGAGCAATTCATGAATGATGGAACGCAGGTGCAGTTTTTTGGTGGTCAGGCACGGAAAGCCTTTTGAAAGATCAAATCTCATTTGATAACCAAAGACACTATAGGTCCCGGTTCCTGTGCGATCACCCTTATATACGCCATTTTCACGCACATGGCGCATAAGCTCTAGATACTGCTGCATTGCTGCTCTTTTAAGCCCCTGAAATCAGAAATTCAGATTGTGTTTTTCAATCAGCTTCTCCAGCAGACCTTCCGCCTTCATTGCCTGAAGCTCACGATTGAAATCAGCCACGATCTTGTCATATCCCATCGTCTTTTTTGAGATGGTCATGTGCAATGTACGTTGTGAGAGCGGTTTGTCAAGGAAGTCAATTTTCCCACTATATTCCGGGTATTTACTGTTGAGCAAATGTTTGACAACAAAGCGGTCTTCAGGAAACAAATCAATCAGATGATTGCTAAGACGCACCAGATTGGTACGCAAATCCAAGGCCGGTTTTTTCTTGAGCTGGGCAGAACCGTCAAATTCATCCCCATAGGCATAATCGCGCACAACCCCAATGGTGTAAGGTTGCAAATCCATAAGTTTCACATAAGGGATTTTATCAATGCTGCGCTTAAACAGAACCAGATCATTGGTAAGATAGGGCCTGCCAAAGGCCATATGGCGTTCGCGTTCTTTGCTATACCATGCTGCAATAATCCCATGGTAATTGCCACTTTCCACCCCTTTCAAGGCGCGTGTCCAGGGCACAATTTGCAGGTTAACGTCATATCCGGCACGGCGAAGGGCAGTTGCAACAATATCACTTGCCAGCCCTTTATTCAGGATATTCGCCCCTGTATATGGTTCCCATTCATTAGCAACAAGACGTAAAACTTCTGGCGGCTGCGCCATCACAGCCCGAGGCAGACATAAAAACAGGCCCAACACCAGTAACCTTATGAAGGGGGACATCACCTTATTCTCCTTGGCTCAACCTTTCAAAACTTGCAGAGCCCATTTTGCAGTTTGCGCAATCACAGGATGCTCATCATCCTGCAATTTTATTATCTTTTTAGATAAATCTACCCTTTTTTGATTTGCAATTGCAATAAGAACGTTTCTAATAAAGCGATGTCTCTTAATTCGTTTTACGGGAGAAGCTCGAAAAAATTCTCTAAACCCTTGTTCATCAAGGTCTATTAGCTTTTCCAGTTGTGGTGCGATAAATTCAGCTCGCGGCTTGTAATCTTTTTCTTGTGTAGCCTTCGTAAATTTTGTCCATGGGCAAACCGCCAAACAATCATCACAGCCGTAAATGCGATTCCCCATTTGTGCGGCCAGTTCTGGAGCAATCACGCCCTCATATTCAATGGTTAAATAAGAAATGCATTTACGAGCATCTATCTTTCCATCCTCTAAAAAAGCCCCTGTCGGACACATATCCAGACAATTTGAACAGTTGCCGCAGTGGTCTTTATGGGGGGGATCAGCTTCCAGCTCCAACGTGGTGTAGATTTCGCCCAGAAATAACCAGGAACCAAAGTCACGCGACACAACGCAGGTGTGTTTTCCCTGCCACCCCAATCCGGTTTGTGCAGCCAGCGGTTTTTCCATCACCGGGGCGGTATCGACAAAGACCTTCAATTCCCCTTCCCAACGAGCCACCATTTCCCGAGCCAGTCGTTTCAGGCGCTTTTTCACCGTATCATGATAATCGCGATTTTGCGCATAACAACTGATCACCCCATGATCCGGGTTCTCCAGTAAAGCCATGGGATCATAATCCGGGCCATAGTTCATGCCCAAGACGATCACGCTTTTGGCATCTCCCCACAAGACCTGAGGATCCGCACGACGCGCCTGTGTGGTTTGCATCCATTCCATCGTGCCATACAGGCCACGGGCGTTAAATTCGACCAAATCCTTTTTATGTTGGTCTGAGGTTTCAGCCTTGCAAAAACCAATGGCATCAAACCCCATATCCAGGGCAAGTTCCGTAATCGTCTGTTTGATATCTTCCATACCATCACCATAAAACAATGGCTTTCTTATACTGTGTGGTTTGAATTTGCGCAAACAGCGCTTATCTTTAGGGCGTAAACTCAAGGAGGTCCCGATGCCCACAGACTATCTTCATGCCACTTATGCCGCCGGATGTTTCTGGGGGGTCGAAGCCCGTTTTCGTGAACAAACCGGCGTTATAGATGCCGAAGTCGGCTATATCGGTGGTCACAAGCTCAATCCAACCTATCATGAGGTTTGCACAGATACCACAGGCCATGCCGAGGCCGTACATTTAACCTATGACCCTGCCCGCGTTTCTTTCGAAGACCTGATTGAGCTGTTCTTCAACTTGCATGATCCAACAACCTTGAACCGCCAAGGCCCGGACATTGGCAGTCAATACCGCTCCGCCATTTTTTACCATGATGATGCACAAAAAGAAGCAGCTGAGAAAATCATCAGCCAGCTAAACCACGACCAAAGATTCGCAGACCCGATTATCACACAGGTTGTACCAACTTCAACTTTCTATCGCGCAGAGGAATATCACCAACGTTATTTTGATAAAATGGGACGAAAATGACCCTGTTATTTCAGGTAAAAATAGTCAAAAACGCCTATAGCGCAAATTAGACTTAATCAAATGATCGCATAACGGAAGAATAGTACAACTTATTGCACAATCCCTGCCGATTGAAGTTGCAGAAACGGCCATATAGTCATATTATTTCAAAATATTTCAGCCTTTGAGAGATTAAAGCGTATGAACGACGTAAAGCACATACTGATTGTTGAAGACGACCCGGTTGTTGCAGATGTCGTGGCGGCGTGCCTGGAAGATGCTGAGTTTGCCACCACCATCACAGACTCCGGTCAAGCGGCCTTGAATATCATTTCAGACAGCACTGTAGACCTGTGTGTCGTGGACCTTGGCCTGCCCGATATGGATGGGTTGTCCCTGACACGAGAAATCAAAAGCAGAACCAATATCGGTATTGTCATTCTCAGTGGTCGTGGGGAAACAACCGAACGGATCATTGGGCTGGAAGTCGGCGCTGATGATTATCTAGGCAAACCATTTGAACCGCGTGAGCTGCTGGCACGTGTGCGCAGTGTTATTCGACGTACCCAACCCTGCATGCCAACCCCGATTGACACACACAGCTCCCCTGCCCCTGCCTCAGAGCCGGATCATTATTTTGTTTTTGACGGCTGGAAAGTGGATGTCACTTCATTGGAAATTGTTGGGCCGGATGGTTCTCACCCCCAGCTTTCCAGCAGTGAATTCAATCTTCTCCAAGCCTTTATTGAACATCCCAACCGGGTCCTGAGCCGTGATCAGCTTCTTGATATGGTCCATGGTGATAACACCCCCGCTTTTGATCGCAGCATTGATGTGCAAATCACCCGTTTGCGCAAAAAAATTGAAAGCGACCCAAAGGCCCCAAAATTTATCAAGACCATTCGCAATCGCGGATATATGTTTACAGCCAAGGTCAGCCGCCATTAAGCGGTTCTATCCCGCCACCGGGATAAGGAGCCTTTTTCTTCCACCACAATAATTCCCCGCGCACAAAAGCTTGGGCAAGGTCGTTTTTCGGTTCCTGGAAAAATGCTTCTGCACTGGCCTGTTCCAACAAACGCCCACGATGAAGAAACATCACCTCACGCCCCAACCGTTTGGCCTGCCCCAAATCATGGGTCGTCATAATGATGGTTGTCCCGCTTTGGGCAATGGCTTCGATGGTTTCTTCAATAGAATGGGTTGCACTGGGGTCAAGGCTGGCGGTAGGTTCATCCAGAAATAACACATCCGGATTAATTGCCCAGGCCCGTGCCATGGCAAGACGTTGTTGCTCCCCAAAAGACAAGACCCGTGCAGGCTGGTCAGCCAATCTGGCCAATCCCACCCGCTTTAACACACCGTAGGCTTTTTCTTCGCGTTGGGCCGGGTCAACACCACGTAATTTTAACGCATATTCAATATTGGCCCGTGCTGTTCGGCGTAACATCACCGGGCGTTGAAACACCATCGCCTGTTTTTCACGGGTTAACTTGGAAAAAGACACATCACCATTCCAGCTGACCACCCCAGAGCTGGGTTTGAGCAAACCGTGACAAATACGCAAAAGCAAACTTTTCCCCGCCCCATTTGCCCCAAGGATCATCAAGCGCGTGCCCGCCTGAACGCTAAAATTCATATCCTTGACCAAACGCTTGCCACGGGCCTCAAAATTAACGTCCTTAATTTCAAGAGGAAGAATACTCATGCGCCAATCCTCTTTTTAGCAAATTCCCCTAACATAAAGGCTGCTGCATTCACGCTTAGAGAAAGAACCAGCAAAACAATGCCCAAGCCAAGGGCCAGCGCGAGGTCCCCCTTACTGACCTCAAGCGCAATGGCTGTCGTCATCACACGGGTGACATGATCAATATTGCCCCCTACAATCATCACAGCACCCACTTCGGCACTGGCACGACCAAAACCGGCTAAAATCGCTGTCAGCAAACTAAAACGTCCATCCCATAACAAGGTCGCAATCGAGCCGACAGGTGAACAGCCAAGAGAGAGAAGCTGCTCACGATATTCCCCCCATAACTCTTGCACAACCTGACGGGTAAGGGCGGCAATAATTGGGGTAATCAGCACAACCTGGGCAATGATCATGGCCGCAGGGGTAAAGAGAAGCCCCATCACACCAAAGGGACCAGAACGTGATAACAACAAATAGACCAACAAGCCGACAACAACGGGGGGCAATCCCATCAGGGCATTGAGAAGAATGGTCAATGGCCGTTTTCCACGAAACGGCAGCATGACAAGAGCAGCCCCCAATGGCAAACCGATCAGGGCAGAGATCACCACGGCCGTAAAACTGACCTGTAAGGAAAGGCCAACAATTTCCACAAGATCATTATCAAGCTGCGTGATCAACGTAAACGCAGCCCCCATAGCCATCCAGATTTCGTCCATGGCTTAGCCTCCGCCACGCTGAAAGGTTTTGGCCATACGGTTATATTCAGCCAAGGCAATATCTTCATCCACCCCGAAAAACCGAAAAGTAATATGTGTCACAGGCAAGGTTAACAAGGCAATACGGCGTTCGCTTTCTTCTGACAGCTCAACCTCAATACGTCCGGTCGGCGCATTTTCAATCACCACTTGGGCACCGGATTGCGCATCCCCTTTAACCGTTAAACTGGCCTGAGGAACGGCCTTGGGCAACAGGCGCAAAAAGTCCTTATGATTGGTCCCCATTTCGCGGGTGATTTCAACAAAAGCGGACACGCGCCCTTATCCTCCTGCAACCGGGGGCCAAACAGCCAGATGATCCCCATCTTCTAACATATGTGTGCCACGTGCACTGGGTTCCACATACACACCGTTGACCAGCACCAAATGGCACATTTCAGGCGGGACGTGATAATGTTCCAGTAGAACCGTCAAAGGCGTTTGTGGCTCAACAGAGACTTCTGCTTCATTTGCAGCTGTCCCAGCAGGCAGAAACTTGCCCAATTGCGCATAAAGTTTCAATGTGACTTTCATCTAATTGCGCAGGCCCTGATTTTGTGTAGAGGCAAGATAGGCTTCCATAATCCGGGTGGGGTCTTTCATCAAGCGTTCTTTCCAATCCCCCAAAGGTAGGCGACTTTGGATAAGCCCGCGCAAAACGCCAACATGATCTGTATGCCCCAGAGTCTGTGCCCCAACAAGAACATCCCCCTCAAATTCCAATCGGATATATTTGAAATCCTTTTTATCCAGAGCAATGGCCTGATCTCCGCCCTCAATCCCATCCCATTGTCCAAAGGAGGCAGAGATCAATCCCAACGTATCAAGAACGTTCATCACCAGCGAACCGTTATAGGCTGTGTCCACTCCGCCCATATTCAAAGCGGCAATCCGGCCATGTTCGGTTGCGGTGGGCTGAATGGCATGAACCGAGCGCCCCCCTGTAGAAAAATCCAGTCCTTGGGCGACATCACCTGCTGCATAAATATCATCAACCGTAGTGTGCATCTGGCGATCAATGAGGATACCGTTTTCAGCCTCAATTACCGTCCCCTCAAGAAAATCAATATTAGGGGCGACCCCGGCAGCCACCACAACCAAATGGGCCGGGATTTGATGGCCATTATCCAGATCAACCAACAAGCTATCTTCATCCGATGCCCCATTGGCTTCCAGCTTGGTAATTTTTGTGTTGGTATGAACCGATACCCCTTTTAACTGGCACCATTCTTTCAACAAGGTTCCGGCATTTTCATCCAGCATTCGCGGGACCATGCGGTCCCCCATTTCCACAACCGTCAATTTGACTTTACGAAGGGCGAGGGCTTCAAGAATGATACAGCCAATAAAGCCTGCCCCCAGCAAGACCACATGCGCCCCTTCATGGGCAAGCTCGATGATTTTACGTGCATCGGCCAACGTCCAGCAATGATGTACACCGCCCTGATCAAGCCCCTGAATGGGCGGCTTCACCGGACGTGACCCTGTTGCGACCAATAATTTATCGTAGGTTTCCACATCCCCATTGCACAGGCTGACCGTCTTGGCCCTGGCATCCACAGCCGTGGCCTGGTTTTGACGCAAGGTAATTTGCTTGTCCTTATAAAAGCTGTCAGCCCCCTTAATATGGGTGCCGCGTTCTTCAATATTGCCAACAAGGTAATAGGGAATAGCCATACGTGAATAAGGCAGTTCCGGCTCTTCACCGATCAAGATAATCTCACAATCCGGGTCATTCTTTCGCAGGGTCTCTGCTGCTACAACACCGCATGGGCCTGCGCCTAAAATCACATACTTCATGACCACTTCCTTTTTTGATGCCTCACCTCTTTGTGGAAAAGAGTATGCCTTTCATAGCCATCAAACAAGGAAATCAATTACCGCAGTGCAGCATAGCATAATCCCAAATTGGGTACAATATCAATTAAGAATGATAATCGTTATTAATTAAGTTGCAATTTACAAACATACCAATATATTCAGCCCGCAAACAATTTGGTCATGAGGAACAGATGTTAAACGGTTTAAATATAAGAAAACTCGCTATTTTTTACAGCGCCACCATTGTTTTATCAGGTCTGGTCATTTTTTCCGGTACCCATCTCCTCAAAGATAATCTGTCTTCGATACAAGGGGCCTGGGTTCAATTTGACATTGAACGTCTGGAAAAATTCCGCTTGCTGGCAGACCTTAACCGGGACCTTGGCTACAATGGCCTTATTCACGATTTCAAAAGCTACGTCTTGCGTAAAGACCGCCGCCATTTGGAAAAAGTAAACAATCGCCTGAGCAATGTCAGACAGGTTGTCAATCGTTACGCTTTGGTCGTGCAAAAAAGCCCGGAAGAAACCAAAGCCATTACAACAGTGATCAAGACAATCAATGGCTACGCACAAGCTACACAAGCCGTACAAGAACTTGCCAAGGAACGAAAAAAGGCCAAGGAAATTGATAAAGTTATCAAGATCAATGACAAGCCAGCCTTGGAGGCCATCGAATTTCTGTCCCAACGTGCACTAAGTGATGTGGGGCTGGATGCAAATCAAACCGACAGTAAGTCTGTCCTACTATCCCGCATTTACAGCGCAATGGGATATGGTGGCATGATCCACAATTTCCAGAACTTCATGCTGCGCTTTGATATAAAACACTACAATCAGATGAAAGCATCCTCCAAAATTGTCCATGACCTGTTGGCTAAATATGAGAAACTTGGCGTGAATGACGCAGAGATCAAAGCCATCAAGGACATCAAGGCCATTCTGGTTTATTACAAACGCGGCATGGCAAAGGCAAAGCGGCTCGCCAAACGGGGCTTTGCCTCACCGGAAGATATTTATCACGTTGTTAAAATCAGTGATAAAAGAGGAGTCAGAGGCTTAAATGGTCTCTCTTATGAAATCGGGCAAGCCATTGAAGCACGTGCCCAAAAACTGAAAAACAATATCAAACAGGCGGAACATCTGATCGGCATGATGATTATCGCAGTTCCCATCAGCCTGCTTGTCATCATTGCCCTGACCTATTGGGTGTTTGGTCGCCAGATTGTTAAACCCCTTTTACGCCTGTCCCAATCAACCAACACCCTTGCCCAGGGCAGTGTGGATTGTGACATTCCCGATAAAGAGCGCCGTGATGAAATTGGCGAAATTGCCAAAGCCCTTGAAATATTCAAAGGCAACATGATTGAGCGACTGAAAATGGAACAGGAAAAAGAGGAACACGAACAACAAGCTGAACGCCAGCGCAAAGCCTTTGTTGAAAAAATCCTTGCTGATTTCCAAAGTTCCGTTGGCTCGATCCTTGATAACATTACACAGCATGTACAGTTTTTGGATTCAACAGCCAATGAGCTTGGCGAACGTGCCGTTGCAGGGGGCAACCAAAGCCTGACGGTTGCCGATTCAGCATCCAACGCGGCAAACCGTGTACAAGCTGTTTCTTCGGCAGGAACACAGCTTCATTCAACCATCAACGAGATTTCCCAACAGGTTGCAAAAACCACCGATGCAATGGGCAGTACCGTCCAACGCGTGACCCATGCCTCTCAAACAGTGGGACAACTTTCTTCCACCTCACAGGAAATCGGAAATGTAGTTGAAATTATTAACGGCATTGCGGCGCAAACCAACCTTCTGGCCCTCAACGCCACAATTGAGGCTGCACGCGCAGGTGAAGCAGGCAAGGGTTTTGCGGTTGTCGCCAGTGAAGTCAAAACACTGTCCACACAAACCACCAATGCAACAGAACAGATTGCCCTGCAAATCAATGGTATTCAGTCCCAAACGCAAGGGGCGGTTGAATCTATTGATATCATTCGCAAGGAAATTGATGTTTTACAGGATGCCATCACACAGATTGCCGCCGCCATTGAAGAACAATCGGCTTCTGTCAGTGAAATTTCCAGCAATATTGACGGTGCCTCCAGCGATACGCGGGATGTGTCAGACAAAATCGGTAATGTCTCCCAAGCCAGTGCGCAATCTTGTTCAGCTGCGATTCAAGTCCTTTGGTCCATTGAAGATCTGGATAACGTCAGGGAAGAGCTGGACAAACAATCCAGCAAGTTCCTTCAACAACTCAGGGCGCATTAATCCCTAAAATCAATACCCACACCAACCTTAAAGGAGGGACCAATGGCCCTCCTTATTTTTTAAGAAAACTCTTTTGAAACTTCGCTCAGCGCCCAGTCAATCCATGGGGTGAGAAGTTTAAGGTCACTGGCCTCAATCGTGGCCCCACACCAGATACGCAACCCGACCGGTGCCTCTTTATAAGCTCCGATATCATAAGCAGCCTCTTCTGCATCCAAAACAGCAACCACTTTCTTGGCAGCCTTGGCCTGATCTCCTTCACTCAATGCCTTAAACCAGTCAGCTGTGATTTTCAGGCAAACCGATGTGTTGGAACGTGTATTTTCATCAGCTGCCAAAAACTCAACCTCAGCCGTCTGACCAACCCAGTCTTCCATCACCTGCAAATTATCCTGAGAGCGCTTGATCAAGGCTGATAAGCCACCCAGACTTTCAGCCCATTTCAAGCCATCCAGCGCATCTTCAACACACAACATGGAAGGCGTATTGATGGTAGCACCTGTAAAAATCCCTTCGATTAATTTGCCACCTTTGGTCAGGCGGAAAATTTTCGGCAAAGGCCAGTTGGGCGTATAGCTTTCCAAACGTTCAACAGCACGCGGGGACAAAACCAACATACCATGTGCCCCTTCGCCCCCCATGACTTTTTGCCAGCTATAGGTCAGCACATCCACCTTCTGCCACGGAATATCCATGGCAAATACCGCAGACGTCGCATCGACAATACTCAGCCCCTCACGATCATCTGCAATCCAGTCCCCATTGGGCACACGCACACCCGATGTAGTCCCATTCCAGGTAAAAACCACATCACGGGAAAAATCAACGGCTGATAAATCCGGTAACTCCCCATAAGGGGCATCCAGAACGCGCACATCTTCCAGCTTCAACTGGTTGGTGACATCATTCACCCAGCCTTTGCCAAAACTTTCCCACGCCAACATGTCCACACCACGTGCGCCCAACATAGACCAAAGCGACATTTCCACCGCCCCTGTATCAGAAGCCGGAACAATCCCGACACGATAATCTGCGGGAATTCCCAACACAGCCTTGGTGCGTTCAATGACCTCTGCCAGTTTGTCTTTACCAATCTTGGCACGATGAGAGCGCCCTAAGGCCGATTCCTTCAATGCCTCAAGGCTATAGCCCGGACGTTTGGAACAAGGACCGGAAGAAAAGTTCGGATTGGCAGGTTTCTGTGTTGGTTTTGGCAGGTTTGTCATCAAGGAACGCCTTATTCAGCATAAAAGAACACTAAGTATTCAGCCTTATAGCGAAAAGTCGAAAAATAGACAATAAAATGACAAGAAAGACTGAATTAGAATAAATAAAGGCTAAAAGAGATGTCGGGAACCCCCTGTAAGAATACATTCGACATGACTGTTAATATCGTCATTAGTGCCGCCAAAGAACGGGCCCAAGACGGCAAAGTCACTCTTGATGAACTGGAAGAGATCAGACAGGCCCTGACCATTGGCAATATACAGGTTGAAGCCTTTTGCCATTCCATTCACGAACGCTGTGAACATAATATTCAGCTTGATCTTTTGGTGCCGCCACGCACCAATGCCTATGGCCGGGTTATGGTTCAACCACTGGAAAAACTGTTTGACCAAAAACAACGTCGCATTTCAAACAAACAGTTAGCAAGCTATTTTCATATGCTCGATCAAATTTTAGGTCGCGAACAATATGAACAATATCACGATACAGCCAATGAGCTGATGCGCCATGAAATTGGTAAAAACGGCCCGGATTTTCATTGGGATGATTTCTTTGCCTTAGAAGCAATCCGTAAAATTCGTATCGAAACACTGGTGCGTATTGCCCATGCCTTTCACAATTTTGAACCCCGCCTTGACTGGTTCATCACCATCTTCGAAAGCTCTTTCAAAAACGGTCAAATTCAACATGATGAAGGCACATTGCAATTCACCCGACGCCAGGCCAGAGACTTTCTTCTCGCCCTTTTCTCTGAATTTGTCTTTCCCGAACATGACAAAGACCTGGGGCCATCCATTTTCCTGTCCGTAGATGAACAGCGCGAAATTTCAAAACTGATCATCAATCTACAAAAGATTAGATAAACCATAAAAAATGGGCCCCTGCTTAAACAGAGGCCCATTAAGGCGTTCATTCAGAAACCTGACAACTTAGCCAAATACACGATCAAAAATCACGTCCACACGTTTGGTGTGATAGCTGATTGAATCTTCATCCAACAGTGTTTTCAACTGATCAACCGTCAGATGCTCTGTCAGCCCCTCATCTTTAGACAAGAAGAAGAACAGGCGGTTGTCATGGTTTTGCGCTTCTTTTTCCGTCTCATCCATCACAACTTCACCATCCGGGTTATCCGGATCAATCCCGTAGGATTTCCACACACGCATGGCATTGCGCTGTACGATGCGATAGCTGTCTTCACGCGATACGTTATTTTGCGTCAGGAACAACAAAACACGCTGCGCATCATGGATGCCACCGAAGTTGTTCATGTGATCCAGCATGTTCTGCGGATAGACAACCAGTTTCTCAATGGTACCTGCCAAACGGCCAAGTGCAAAATTCAATGTCACAGTTGCATCTGGGCCAATCATCCGTTCCACAGAAGAGTGGGAAATATCACGCTCGTGCCACAGGGCAACATTTTCCAATGCCGGTGTCACAGACATGCGAACGATACGCGCCAGACCTGTCAGGTTTTCTGTCAGGATCGGGTTACGTTTGTGCGGCATGGCAGAAGAGCCTTTTTGCCCCGGTGCAAAATATTCCTGCGCTTCACGCACTTCGGTACGCTGCATGTGACGAATTTCAATAGCGATATTTTCAATAGAAGAGGCGATCATGCCCAAAACACAGAAATAATGGGCATGGCGATCACGCGGGATCACCTGTGTGGAAATTGGCTCCGGTGTCAGGCCCATTTGTTCAGCCACATATTCTTCAACACGCGGGTCAACGTTGGCGAATGTACCAACCGCACCGGAAATCGCACAAGTCGCTATCTCTTCACGTGCGCGTTCCAGGCGTTCTTTGTTACGCTTCATTTCCGCATAAAAACGTGCAAATTTCAGCCCCATCGTGACAGGCTCTGCATGGATCCCGTGGGAGCGGCCAATACAAACCATATATTTGGTTTCTTCTGCCCGCGTTTTCAAAGCTGCCAACATACGATCCATGTCTTTCAACAACAGATCAGCCGCCTGCATCATCTGTACACCGAGACATGTATCCAAAACGTCAGAAGACGTCATCCCCTGGTGCACAAAACGAGCTTCCGGACCAACATTTTCAGACAATTCCGTCAAAAAAGCGATCACGTCATGCTTGACTTCCAGCTCGATCTCATCAATGCGCGCGATCCGCTCTGGCGTATATTCCTTGTTACCTTTGTCCCAAACCACTTTGGCTGTGCCTTCAGGAACAACATTCAGCTCTTCCATTTTCGTCAAAGCATGCGCTTCAATTTCAAACCAGATGCGAAACTTATTGGCTGGTTCCCAAATATCGGTCATGGCTTTGTTGGAATAACGCGGGATCATATTATTAGTCTCCTATGGACAGTGGCGGTTTCCGGCGGTTTTTCGCAAATCCTCGCTTAAAATCGCCATCGTCAAGGTGTGTAAATGCGCTCATGAAAGTGTGTGTTCATGCACCGTGTTGGTCGCGTATTGCTTGCGCCAATTTTTGGTGTGAAAAGCATCATGCGATTGCATGGCAAAGTGTCATGCAAAAAACACGTTTCTATCATACGAAAGCGATCTACGAGACTGGTTTTTAATGATTTTCTCGGCTTGGTCAATGTTTGATAGGGGTAGATGTATAAAAACATTAAAAATCAGATGGATACTGCAACATGGCCCCACCATTAAATAAAATGAAACTCACAAACGCAAACATCTCACCGCTCGAATCCTCATTGGACCTGTACTGAAAAAGTGGCCTCACTGGAGAGCTCTCTAAACGACTAAAAGTGGCGCGATACTTGCTTGTATTCCGCGAGAACCTCCTCGTTCGGAGATATAAACTAAGATCTTCCGGGATATTGGCAATTTAAGATAGGTAAATCTTACCTATTCATTAACACGCAAGGTAGGAAAAATGTACACTGACGGGATTTACAAAAAATATTATCGACACGATTTTCTTCATCTCAGAACTTCCTTGCCCAAGGCTACAGATAAAATGGAGAGAATATAATGTCTATAGATCCCCTTCAGGCGTCCATAACTGCTGTCCAATATCGACAAAGCCAACCTCAGGGTCAGCTTCCCTCTTTTGACATAAAAGAACTCTTGGCCTCAGGAGCTATGACAAAAAAGCTCGACGATCCAACACTTGTCGAAACCTTCAGAGCCCATGCTGCACAGTTCAAAAACTTAACTCCAGCTCAAGAAGCTGAGAACCTTGAACGTACCCTGAAAACGGCACAACAACACCTATATCACGATAAAGCTAGTCATGAAGTTCACAAAGCGAGCAAGGCAATGAGGGAAGCCATGGGGCTCCTTGGCGTTTATGACACATTTGCCATAACGCGCTTGCATAATGGCGAATATCGAATTTCAGGCACGGGCCAAGATCCCGATACAGGCATGGGATTAAGTTTTGATCCGCGTGTTGCCTTGCCCAATCAGGATCTCATTGAAAAGATCATGAATGGTAAAGCCCCGAAATATGCAGAATTAAGCAAAAAAGTAATGGCGAAACTGGATGAAGTGAATGCACATTATGCCAAGGCTAATGAATTCCTTGATAAGGCAAGAGCTATTGAAACACCTTTTCCTCCCCCTTTTCCCGATGATCTTTCCTTTGGTTTTGAGGCACATACAAGCCATGTATACCTCGGAACAATGGGCGGACATCATGAGGCAGGAAAGGCACGTGCTTTGTCAAACCCCAAAGCGTTTCAGGACTGGAAAGATTCCAAGGACCCAAGCACGTTAGAAATTTGGACATACGAGCAGGTTTATGCCCTGTATTTTCGCGACACTACCTCTGTTGAGGTTCTCAATTCCATTGCGCAACACACCCAACTGAAAGAGCTTGCCATAACTGACAAAGGCTTGGAAGACGAACGCAAGGCAATTGACAAGCTCCAAGAGGATATCATTTTCTACCAAAGCAGGTTGAATGAGTTAAAGATGGCTGCAAACCAACAGAGCGATACAAGCCCCGGATAAATATGGCGGGAAGCCCTTCCTCATAGATAAAAAAACTTGTTCCGCACTGCAATATCGCTTAAGGCTAGGGTGTAAAACTCTAGGGGAAGGGCGTTCAATGAATATTATTCTCATCGGCATGCGCGGGGCTGGAAAGTCCAAAATTTCACGCCGTTTAAGCGTGTTAACCAAACGTGATGTTTTATCCTCTGACTTGCTGATTCAATATGATCATGGGGGCAAATCCATCCCTGAGATTTTATCAGACCACAATGGGGATTGGGCGGCTTTTCGTGATATGGAATATGCCACCTTGCAAAAGATATGCGCTCTGGATGGCAATATCATTGATTGCGGGGGCGGCATCATTGTTGATGTGGATAAAGACGGCAACGAAATTTATTCTGAACGAAAAATCAACCTGTTGCGTGAAAATGGCAAGATTGTCTGGCTCAAGGGTGATATCGCCCGTCTGGCTGCCAAAGTCAAAGGCGATGCACGCCGTCCTTCCCTGTCAGAAACAAAATCCGCCGAAGACGTCATGCACCGCCGCCTGCCGTTTTATGAACAAGCTGCTGATATCGTGATTGATATTGAAAACCATTCAAAAAAACAGCTCACTGAAACGGTATATGAAAAAATTCAGCCTTATCTCTGATCAGGGTCATTTTCCCCACCCATGATTTCTCTTATAGTATATCCATCGAGGGAAGGCTGAAAGACAGGCACACATGAAAAAAGTCCTTACAATTCTCACCATTTGCAGTGCAACCGTGTTAACGGCCTGTGGTGAACCTGCGCCTGCCGCCTGGAATGCCAATCTGGATATCAGCTGTAAACCCCATGACCCCTATGACAAGCTTTATGCCAGCCTGTCCCCGGAAAAATTCTGGCGTGAACAGGAATATGACATGGGGACCATGGACAAGGCCGGACGCAAAAACATTGAAATGAGCAAAATGGTGCTGGATGACAGTCGGGCACAAAAAGGCGACTATTTCCAACGCGCCCAACAGGCTGCACGTGATCTGGGCCTAACCGGTTCGGCAAAACGCAATCATGTAAAAGAAAACATGGACCGCTATAATCAAGAGGTCAAAGACATTGAAATGCGGTTAAAACAACAAGAAACCGCCTTGAACTGGGTGCGCAAATGCAAAAATGCTGTCGATACAGAATTGCGCAAACTGGGCCTTCAGCCTGTAAAATATGATCCCGAAAAACGCCCGATGTAAAATGATATTACCGACTGAACGCCTTCTTGAACTTTCTTATTGGCAGGAACTCAATCCCCACCTGTCTGTAAACGATCACCCAACCTTCAGCCCGCCCATTGCCTTTCCAACCCACCAGCTGGATGAAATTTCAGACACCATCCATCATGATGGCTATCTTCATCAAGGTCCGGTCTTTGCATCTAAATCCATTCAGGCTTTGCGTTTAGGCATTGAAAACCTTGTTCAGCACGGCTGGCCTGCAGCCTTCATTTATGTCTATGACGAGGTTTGGGACCTGTTTCATCAGCTGGATGAGTTTCTGTCTCATTTTCTGGGGGATAATTTTGGCCTGCTGCCCCATTTCTGGGCCTGGCATATTGATACGGACAGTCAAGGAGCCACATCGGGTTGGCCCCCCCATGTGGACTATCCCGGCGAATGCGCCTTTTTTGATGATTTCCTTGTCAGCCTATCTCTATGGATTCCACTGACACATGCCACACCGGAAAACGGCTGTATGAATATCCTGCCTCTATCGCGTCAAAAAGACTATGACCAGCCAGTGACGGAGCCAAGCGATATCCTGCTGCAAGATGTACGCTGCCTGCCAGCCAAGGCCGGGTCCCTTCTGGGCTGGCGTCAGGATTTATGGCACTGGTCCGGGCGTTCATCCAAATATGCCAAAGAACCGCGCATTTCCCTGTCACTGGAGTTTCAGAACAGGGCCTTTGACCCATTATGTCCGCCCCTGTTTGACCTGACCGAACCGCCCTGTGTGGAAAAGCGCATTCGCATGATTTGTGGACAGTTCGCAAAATATGACCATATGGAACGGGTTTCGCCAGAACTGGAAGAAGCCGGGCGAAAAATCGGCATTACACAGCCTTGACTCTTGAGCTATTCCTGACAAGATTAGAGACGGTGATGCGGTGCCTATAAAGGGCTGTATCCTTACGTCTTATATCCAAATTGATTGATTTGGATATAACTCTTTGATTTTACGCAAATACGTCTGCCGTAATTTTTAATCAAAATTACTCGGGATTTGCGATATATCTCGCTTTTTAAAAGGAGACACTCATGCCCCGACTGTCGGTTTTTAACAGTCCTTTACTCCTTGGCTTTGACCACTTTGAACAGGTTCTTGATCGCGTGTCCAAATCTTCTGCGGAAGGCTATCCGCCCTATAATATCGAACAACTGGCACAAAACCGCCTGCGTATTTCGCTGGCTGTCGCTGGCTTTTCCATGGATGACCTGGCGGTAACAATTGAAGATAATCAATTGATGGTCCGTGGTAAAAATACGCAAGATGACAGTGATCGCATCTTCATCCATCGCGGCATTGCTGCACGCCAGTTCCAGCGCAGCTTTGTTCTGGCCGAAGGGGTGGAAGTCACCGGGGCGCGCCTTGAAAAAGGCTTGTTGCATGTGGATCTGGAACTACCGATCCCGGAAACCCAAGTGCGCCAAATCCCCATTGAAGATATGGAACGCCCACATGTCCCGACCAATGCCAAGACCATAGACGTCAAACCCGAATAAGTATATTTCACTGTTCTTATCACCAAGTCGTGATCAAAATTATAGCAAAAACAAGCTGTTTTTTGCTATAATCCGCTGTGTGAACGGGCCTGAACAACGACAGAAGGTCACGTTGGGCAGGCTCAAGGAAAACGACGACATGGTGTCGAACAGAATGGAGGCCGCCATGACCAACTATATCTTTAGCGAAGAGCACGCTCTGATCTCTTATACGCGCGAAGAAGCTTGCAAAGCTTTTGACAACGAACGTCTGGCCTATGTGGTTGAGGAAATTGTTGAAGGCACCCCTGGCTATTCAATCTACAGCGGCAGTGGTGAACATCTCGGTCATACAGATACCCGTGACATCGCCTTTGCAACCGCTTTCCAATATGACATGCATGCACTCAGCGTTCACTAACATCGCACGATATAGACGCTGTAAAGGTCCCCCGCTTCATTTAAAGCGGGGACTTTTTTGCTCTTGGGTCAGTACTAAAACAGTTCGAGGTCGTCCTCTTCTTCCTCATTCTCCCCATACAGATCCACTTCCATGAAGTTATGAGCTGTGGCACCGGGGTTATTTTTAAGTTTTTGTACCGTATCAAAGAAATGCTCAATCTCAATCGTCAAACCTTTTGAGACTTCTTCCATCGTGCTGGACGTCCCTTTCAGGTTTTCTGCATTGGCTTCGGTTTGTGCAGCCGCCCCTTCCACTTTGGTAATGGTTTCAGACATGGCGCGTGCCTCACCGGAAGCTTGTTGCGCGTTATGACTGATTTCCTTAATCGCATTGCTTTGCTGTTCAACAGCAGTTGCAATCATTTCTGCGATTTCACTGCCTTGAGCAATGATCCGACCAATGGACTTCATGGCCTCGGTCGCCTGTTGTGTGGCACTCTGGATATTATTGACCTGACTGGCAATCTGACTGGTGGCCTGCCCTGTCTGATTGGCGAGATTTTTCACTTCACTGGCAACAACGGCAAACCCCTTGCCAGCCTCCCCCGCACGTGCGGCTTCAATGGTGGCGTTTAACGCCAGCATATTGGTTTGTCCGGCGATATCATTAATCAAATTAATCACCTGACCAATTTCATTTGAAGCCTCGCTTAACCCTGAAACAAGATGGTTGGTTTGTTCAACTTGCGAGACAGCCTGATTTGTCACATCGCGTGATTGCACCACCTTATTGGCAATCTCATCAATGGAAACATCCAGTTCTTCTGCATTTTGAGCCACCGTTTCTACATTTTGGCTGGCTTCATTTACCGCTGCGGCCACCGTATCAGCATATTCGGTAGTCTGCTGGGCATTCACAAACATGGTATTGGCCATGGACATCATATCAATCCCGACCTCTTTCATCGACGCGAGCAAAGGTATTGTGGCACAGTCAAATAAATCAATCGCATCATTTCGACGGGCTTGGCGCTCTTTGGATGCTTCTTGATGCATCTCATGATAAATAGACAGCGCAAGGTCCATATCGAGAAAAGCCGCCTTATTGACCGCATCAACAAGGGGGGCCGCTTTTGCCGGATTACGTTTACAGCCCTTCAAAATCACACGGCTTAGGCTGCTCAGAACCTTGCAATAGCCACCTAAATACCAGGTTTGTTCCAGTCCGATACGATAATGTGCAGCTGCAACCATGCGGGCACGCTCTTCATACGCCGTATCAAACTCGCCACGAAAAAGGGCTTCCCAATGGGCGAACTGTGTTTTTTTCAGGACCGGAACCCGCTCTGCTCCCCCAACCTTTTCCGCCAGAAAAGGAAAAGCAACCACATGTGCATAAAACTCTTCCAGCACACTGTCTAAATGAGGTTCCAGTAAATGCCATGCTTCACGCATGGCCGTACAGGCATGCTGGTCGATCCCTAAAAACGCCAAGCGTTCTTGAAGGGAAACCGTGGCTTGAGCCATCTGTCTGTTCCTTTGATATCTATCCCAATTGATAAATAGCAAAAATTACAGATTGTACAAAGCGTTAATGCTGAACAAGGATATTAAACTAAAGGTTAAAAGCCTTTCAATAATACTCTTTTAAAACAACTCAAGATCATCTTCACTGCCCTGTGCAGCTTCTTCTTCCAAATCTATTTTCATAAAATTGGGTTGCGTGGCATTGGGGTTATTTTTCAACTGTTGGACGGTATCAAAGAAATGTTCAATTTCAATCGTCAGACCTTTGGAAGCCCCTTCCATGCTGCTGGATGTCCCCTTTAGGTTTTCGGCATTGGCCTTGGTTTGCAAGGCGGCATTGCCGACTTTCACAATTGTCTTGGCCATCGCCGTTGTGCCTTGCGCGGCTTCATGGGCGTTATGGGAAATTTCCTGAATGGCACTGCTTTGCTGTTCCACCGCACTGGCAATGGTCTCAGCAATATCGCTGCTTTGATTAATGATCGCATTAATGCTTTCCATAGCCCCGGTTGCCTGATGGGTTGCGGTTTGAATGTTCCCCACCTGGGCTGCGATCTGGCTGGTGGCCTGTGCAGTTTGCTTGGCAAGGTTCTTAACCTCACTTGCCACAACTGCAAAGCCCTTACCCGCCTGACCGGCGCGTGCAGCCTCAATCGTTGCATTCAGGGCCAGCATATTGGTTTGTCCAGCAATATCATTGATCAGATTAACCACCTGACCAATTTCATTTGAGGCATCGCTCAAGCCAGAGACCAATTGGTTTGTGGTTTCAACCTGCGTCACAGCCTCTCCTGTGATTTGTTTGGATTGTACGACCTTATTGGCAATTTCATGAATGGCAACGGTTAACTCTTCTGCATTTTGGGCCACGGTATCCACATTTTGGCTGGCTTCATTGGCCGCTGTTGCCACCGTGTCGGCATAATCGCTGGTCTGGTTTGCGTTCATAAACATGGTGTTTGCCATGGACATCAAATCAATTCCAGCCTCTTTCATCGAACCCAAAATCGGTGTTGTGGCACAATTAAACAGTTCAATGGCTTCGTTGCGCCGCATCTGGCGATCACGTGATGCCTGAGCATGCATGTCATGGTAAATGGACAAGGCCAAATCCATATCCAGAAAGACTGCTTTATTCACCACATTAATCAATTCCGCAGCCTTGAGCGCATTGCGTTTATGGGTCTTGGCAATGATTTCGCACAAACGATTAAGAACAAGACAATAGCCCCCCATATACCAGTTTTGATCCAGCCCAATCCGGTAATGAGTTTCCCCAACGGTTCGCACACGCGCCATATAGCTCTCGTCAAATTCACCGGAAAACAAAGCCTGCCAATGGCCGCCTTGCGCTTTTTTCAATCCGGTAATGCGATCTGGAGAACCGATTTTTTCCTGTAAAATCGGTTGCGTTGTCACATGGGCATAAAATTCTTCAAGCACATAATCCAGCTGCGGTTCAATCACCCGCCATGCATCACATAAACGGGCCCGTGAAATATCATCAAGGCGCAGGAATTCCATTCTTTCCTGAATTGAGACCGGGTTTTGTGCCATCTCAGCTGTCCTTATTACTTCTAATTGCTTCGCTGGAGCGCACTCAACTTGCAATTAATAACCATTCTTAATTTCTTATAGATATCAAAAATGAAGAAGCAATTAAAGGGGAAAATCAATACAATTGTATGTCATCAAAGCATTACATGCCTACACTACGATATACCCTTCTATCAAAAAATCGCATTAGAAAGCTATTTTCTACTTTTATTTGTCTCTTCTTTACCTATAATTCATTCAAATTTTACATAAATTACGAGAATGGCAAATGACGTTACCCAGTGCCTGGACTACAGAACCCACAATCACAGCCCTTTCAGACGCCCCTATCAAAGAACAGCTGGCTGATAACGATAAGTTCCGCCTGACCCGTACCATGGGTCCGGTGCTGGATATTTTGCGCCATAAAAACACCCAAACCCCTCTTTCCGTTGCGGTATACGGCACTTGGGGCAGCGGTAAGTCCACCGCCATGCATTGGCTGGCCGAAGGGCTGGAAGAATGGAATTCCCGCATTGTTCCGTTAAATGATGATATTCCCGATACAGATCACCATTGGCCCCATGTTCTCCCGGTGAATTTCTATCCATGGAAATATTCCACCAAGGAAGATGTCTGGCGTGGCTTGATTGTCGAAATTATTCTGGCCTGCATCAAACACCGTGATAGCAACAGCAAAACCATTGGCGAAGTCATCAGCAAGTTTTCCGGTTTTCTGGGCAGTAAACTCACCACCGCACTCAGTGCCCTGAAATTAAAAGGGGAGTTAATGGGGGTCAAAGGGGAAATTGATGTCAAACAGCTGATCAAGGTTTTTGAAAATGAAGATATCAGCCCGGAAACCGCCTATCTCAATGCATTTGAGCATACTTTTGAAAAATGGGTGGGGGAATTCATAAAGCCCACAGATAATGAATGGGAAGGTCCCAAACAATATCGTCTGGTTGTGTTTATTGATGATCTGGACCGCTGCCTGCCCGATGTCGCTTTGCAGGTTCTCGAAGCCCTTAAACTCTACCTCAATATCCCCGGACTGGTCTTTGTACTGGGACTGGATGAAAGTGTCGTCAAGCAACAGATTAAAAAATACTATAAAGACCTTGGCGTTGGGGAAGAGAAATCCAAATATTATCTCGCCAAAATGTTTCAGGTCGAAGTGACCATGGACCCACATGAGGGCCTTGTCAGTAAATATGTCAAGCAACTGATCAGCGAAGAGGAATGGCGCAGCCTTGGCATTGACCCTAACGGCTTGGAAAAAGATATTTTCATTAATGTCATTCGCCATCTGGGCGAACATTCCCCCCGTGAAACCAAGCGTCTGGTTAATTCTACACTGATGCAGGCCCGTGGTGCACAGATGATCCTGAAAGATTTCCCCGACCCCAGTGTTGAACTCAGCGTAACACAAGCCATTCAAATTCATCTGATCGAAGAGGTCTTGCGCCGCAATTACCCAGACCAAAACAAGTGGTTGAGACGACGTGACACCCAAACCTTCTTTATCAACTGGGCGGCTGAAATCAGTGAGGAAGACAGCGAACCCTACGAATATAAAGAAACAGACATCGAAGCCAAGCTGCGTAAAGACTCACTCTTGCAACAGCTGATGGGGATTACTCCTTTCCCCGAAGCAAAACAGCTTGAATCTCTGCAATCAAGTGCAAAAATTGATACGGACCTGAAAGCGCGTATTGAAGAACAAATTGACATGTCCTGGGAAGACGCTGAAGAAAACGACTTTAAGGATATTACCACACTCAACTTTAGAAATGCGTCTTTTGAAAATTGGGCTGCTTTATTCAAACTTAAATACTTAGAAGAACTGACTTTATGGGGCAGTAATTTCGCAGCCTTTGAAAAGCTTAGGAATTTCCCATACCTAACAGTACTCGACTTGGATGAATGCCTGATTTCAGATGGTCGTATACTGACAGAACTCCCCAAGCTCAAACGTCTCTATATTCGCAGAAGTCATATTCAGAATTTAGATTTCCTGCAACAAATGCCGTACTTGCGAACTCTTGGCTTTTCTGAGCATGTCACAATAAAAGCCGATACATTCAGTGCGTCAAAAAATCTGGTCTCTCTGAATCTATCAAACATCGTTACAAAAGATCTAAACTTTTTAGAGCAACTCCCACATGTCACACGAATATTCTTAAGCCGTTCCAAGGTTCAAGATTATTCACAGATCAAATATCTAAAGAACCTACGTCTTTTAAGACTTGGTTCCAGTTCAATATCAGACATTACTCCCCTTCAGGATTTACATAATCTACAGAAATGTACATTACCTAAAAAGTTTGAAGATGATCCAATTTGTGAAATCATTCGAGACAACAATCCCGATATTGAACTAGAGTTTAGGGGCTAAACAGAAAAAGCCCTTCCGCAATATCATGCGGAAGGGCTTTTCTTTTGGTTCGGATAGGCTGTTGACTTATTCGCCAGCCGCCATGTAATCCGGCATCCAGTTTTCGTGCAGGTCTTTAAGTTCTGCAACACCAACAGATTCACCGCCAAGGATCACATCTGTGCCCCCGGTTCTACCGATGATGTTGGCTGTGACGCCCGCTTTACCTGCTTTGATCACAAAAGCATCAGCCTGATCAGCAGGAACCGTCACAATATAGCGGCCCTGGTCTTCACCAAACAGCCATGCATAGGCATGTTCCACATTGGTTGGAATTTCAATATCACAACCAATGTTACCTGCCATCGCCATTTCAGTGACAGCCACGGCAATACCGCCATCAGAAATATCGTGACAGGTATTCACCCCGCCCAAAATTTCATCGCGCACGAAATTACCGTTTTTCAGCTCAACATCCAGATTTACCGGCGGTGGTGCACCTTCTTCACGGCCACACAGGATTTCAAGGTAGCGTGACGCCCCGAGCCAACCTGTTGTTTCACCGATCACAACAATCGCCTGATTATCTTCTTTAAACGCCACAGTTGCCGCATCATCCACATTCTGGATCAAGCCAACCGCACCCAATGTCGGTGTCGGCAAAATGCCTGTCCCGTTGGTTTCGTTATACAAAGACACGTTACCGGAAACGATTGGATATGTGAGTGCACGACATGCCTCGCCAATCCCTTCGATACAGCCCACAATCTGACCCATGATTTCCGGGCGTTCCGGATTGCCAAAGTTCAGGTTATCGGTCACAGCCATCGGTTTTGCACCCACGGCTGTGATGTTACGATAAGTTTCCGCAACGATTTGCTTACCGCCTTCATGCGGGTCCTGGTAGCAATAACGCGGTGTACAGTCAGATGTTACAGCCACACCTTTGGTGGAACCATGCACACGAACGATGGCAGAATCACCACCCGGACGGGCAACCGTATCGCCCATAACCATATGGTCATACTGTTCCCAAATCCAGCGCTTGGAGGCAAAGTTCGGATGACCAATCAGTGTTTTAAGCGCATCAATACGGCCCACACCACTTTCCACATCACCCGCTTTCACAACAGCCGGCTTTTCGGTTTTCACCCACGGGCGGTCATATTCAGGGGAGGCCAGTGCCAGCGGATCAATCGGCAGATCGCCAACCACTTCACCATGCCATTTCAGAACCATATTGCCCGTATCGGTCAGCTTACCGATCACGGCAAAATCAAGGTCCCATTTGTCCATCACAGCCTTGGCAACATCTTCCATACCCGGCTTCAAGATCACCAGCATACGCTCTTGTGATTCTGACAGCATCAGTTCGTAAGGTGTCATGCCTTCTTCGCGCATGGGGACTTGGTCAAGCTCCAGCTCAACACCCACGCCGCCTTTAGAGGCCATTTCGAAAGAAGAAGACGTCAGACCCGCAGCACCCATATCCTGAATGGCAACGATAGAGCCTGTTTTCATCAGCTCAAGAGTGGCTTCGATCAACAGTTTTTCCGTGAACGGGTCACCCACCTGTACAGTTGGACGCTTCTCTTCTGAATCCTCAGTAAATTCGGCAGAGGCCATAGTCGCCCCGTGGATACCGTCACGGCCTGTTTTGGAACCGAAATACACAACCGGGTTACCCACACCAGCCGCAGCAGAATAGAAGATGTTATTCTTATCCGCCAAGCCAACAGCCATGGCGTTTACCAGGTTGTTGCCGTTGTAAGACTTGTGGAATTCACATTCCCCGGCCACTGTTGGGACACCTACACAGTTACCGTAACCGGAAATCCCTTCAACAACACCGCTGACAAGGTGACGTGTTTTTTCATGGTCCGTGTCACCGAAACGCAGGGCGTTTAGGTTACAGATCGGGCGCGCGCCCATAGTGAATACATCACGCAAGATACCGCCAACACCTGTTGCCGCGCCTTGATAAGGCTCGATATAAGACGGGTGGTTGTGAGATTCCATTTTAAAGATGATGGCATCGTCATCGCCGATATCAATGATACCTGCATTTTCACCCGGACCACAGATGACCCATGGGGCTTCTGTCGGCAGGGTTTTCAGCCATTTTTTGGACGATTTGTAAGAACAGTGTTCTGACCACATGACAGAGAAAATGCCAAGCTCGTTCAGGTTCGGCTCACGGCCCATAATCTCAAGGCAGAGCTTCCATTCGTCTTCGGAAAGACCGTGTTCAGCGACGATTTCAGGTGTGATCTGGCTCATGACAGCGCCTCCACAAGTGCATCAAACATCGGCTTACCATCTGTCCCACCCAGCTGTGCATCCACCAGACGCTCAGGGTGCGGCATCATGCCGAGTACGTTTTTATTTTCGTTGAAGATACCCGCAATGTTGTTGCGTGAACCATTGATGTTCGCTTCATCGGTGACATTACCCGCTTCATCGCAATAACGGAAAGCCACCTGGCCATTACCTTCAATGGCTGCCAATGTTTCATCATCGGCAAAGAAGTTACCGTCATGGTGGGCCACCGGAATGCGGATGGTCTGACCAGCACTATATTTATTAGTAAAGGCTGTATCTGCGTTTTCCACCTTCAGGTTTACATCTTTACAGATGAAACGCAGTTTGGCGTTGCGCATCAACACACCCGGCAAAAGACCAGCTTCTGTCAGGATTTGGAAACCGTTACAAACACCGAGAACGCGCACGCCTTGTTCTGCTTTTTTCACCACTTCACGCATGATCGGTGAATGGGCAGACATGGCGCCACAACGCAGGTAGTCCCCGTAAGAGAACCCGCCCGGTACGGCGATAAAATCAACGTCCGGCAATTCCGTTTCTTTGTGCCAGACCATCTCAGGGGCAGTCCCTAAGGAATGTTCAATCCCGACCAGCATATCGCGGTCACAGTTTGAACCCGGAAAAACAATTACAGCGGCTTTCATGGAAAGACCTTTTCCCTCTTGTGTCCCCCTGCGAAGGCAGGGGCCTAGGTTCCTGCTTTCACAGGAACACAATTCTTAATTACTCAACGATTTCAACGTCGAAGTTTTCGATCACTGTGTTGGCCAGCAGTTGCTTACACATGTTTTCGATATTCTCTTTGGTCTTTTCCGCTTCGTCGTTCAGTTCCAGCTCGATATATTTACCGATACGAACTTCGCCAACACCTGCGAAACCAAGGGTACCGAGGGCATGTTCAACCGCCTTGCCTTGTGGGTCAAGAACGCCGTTTTTAAGGGTCACGTGGACTTTAGCTTTCACTGTGCTTTTCCTTCACTAGATTTAAAGCAAGAAAAAGGCCCAGAAATCGGGCCTTTTGAGAGTCAAAATTATTGTACGGTATCCGGGCCTTTGTGGTCACCGGGGCCATCACCTTCGGGCTCAATGCCAAGACGACGGGCTACTTCCTGATAGGCTTCACCGACACCGCCAAGGTCTTGACGGAAACGGTCTTTATCCATTTTCTCACCGGTTTCTGCATCCCACAGGCGGCAGTTGTCCGGGCTGAATTCATCGGCTAAAACCAGACGCATCTGATCACCTTCATAAACGCGACCAAATTCCAGTTTGAAATCCACCAGTTGGATACCAATGGCGGCAAACATACCAGACAGGAAATCATTGATGCGCAGCGCCATGCCGGTCATCTCTTCCAGTTCCATCGGGTTTGCCCAGCCAAATGCGGTGATATGCTCTTCAGACACGATCGGGTCACCCAGTGCATCGTCTTTATAATAATATTCAACGATAGAGCGCGGCAGGCGTGTGCCGTCTTCGATCCCGAGTCGCTTGGTCAACGAGCCTGTTGCGATGTTACGCACGACCACTTCCAACGGCACAATCTCACACTGGCGCACCAGCTGTTCGCGCATATTAAGGCGGCGAATAAAATGTGTTGGAATGCCAAGATCGGCAAGTTTGGTAAATACATATTCGGTAATGCGGTTATTCAACACGCCTTTACCTGTGATGGTGCCTTTCTTTTCTGCGTTAAACGCAGTCGCATCATCTTTAAAATACTGAACGACGGTCCCCGGTTCCGGCCCTTCAAAAAGAACCTTTGCCTTGCCTTCATAAATCTGGCGGCGACGTGCCATGGCAATCATCCTGCTATAAGAGATAAAGTCGGGCCATCCTATAGCAGGACTCACTCTTCGGGGCAATGGGTAGAAGACAATTTTCCCCCAGCCCCTAATCATCTGAGCCAAAAATAAGGATCATGTATCTCCATTTTGCCTTATCCTTCTTGAATTGGACTTATGCGAAAAAAGTGGAGTGCGTCTCATTGGAGCCGTTCCCTAAAACTGGAGAGCACCTTCTGTTAAACTGAGATTTACAGGAGGAATAAATGAGTCTCAAAAAATCAGATGAATTTAAACGTGAAGCTATCCAACTTGCTTTGACAAGCGGTCTGTCTCGCAAACAAGTTGCTGCCGACCTTGGCATTGGCATGTCCACATTGAATAAATGGGTCGCCCAGCATAAACATGACGACCTGATGTCTGGTCCGCACGACGACCTGCATAAAGAACTTGTCCGTCTTCGAAAAGAGAACCGTATTTTGCGAGAAGAGAGGGAAAATCTAAAAAAGGCGACGGAATTCTTTGCGAGGCAAAAACGATGAGGTTTTGGTTTATTGAAAAAATAGAGGTGAGCACCCGCTTCATCTTCTATGCAACGCATTTAATGTCAGTATCAGTGGCTATTATGATTGGTGGAACCGCCCTATGTCACAGCAGCAACATGATGATTGGGTTTTGCTGACTAACATTCGTACGACCCATAAAGAAACTTATCAATCTTATGGACGTTAACGCATGACGGATGAACTTCGAGGTCTTGGCTTTACAGTCAGTGAAAAACGTGTCGCCCACTTGATGAAAGATAATGATATCAAAGTAATACGTACACATGCCTTCAAGAAGACGACAGACAATGACCATAATTTTAATGTGGCACCGAACCTGTTGGACGGAGATTTTACAACGACAGGGCCAAATCAAAAATGGGCGGGTGTTTGCGAAGCTGGCGGAACGCCACATCAGTTATATCAAGACGGCAGAAGGTTGGTCTATTTAGCTATGGTGATTGATCTCTATTCTCGCCGTGTCGTTGGTTGGGCAACCAGCAAACGGCTGAAACGCAAATTGATGATAGATGCACTGCAACGGCTATTGCTTTGCGTCAGCTACCAGAAGGCGTGATTTGCCATTCAGATCGCGGCAGTCAATATTCCAAGAACGGCTGAGGAAACATAGCTTCAAGGCTTCTATATCAGGCAAAGGCAATTGTTATGACAATGCCGCTGTCGAAACCTTTTTCAAATCATTGAAAGCTGAATTAATCTGAAGAATGAAATTGCAGACACGGGAACAAGCGGAAAAAGGGTGGTGTCCGATCTTCCGTGTAAATGACCGCTTAAGTTCACTTTTCCATCCTCAATATATTGAGGATGGAAAACGGTCTTCGAACAGGACGGCAAACTGGTTGAGAGCCTGTTTCCATGTTCGAGTGGGTATGGTCCACTTTTTTGAGGCATTTTTCAAGGCCAGATACAACAACTTGGTCGCCGCCTCGTCATTGGGAAAGTGGCCCCTGTTTTTTATGATTTTTCTCAAGGACATATTCAGCAACTGTATTAATCAGTTTGCCACTCTGATTTCTGAAGCACCATGGCATTTGCAATTGTTGCCAGCTTTCGAGCTGCTGCAATAACGCAAACTTTATGCGGTTTTCCAGCAGACTTAAGGCGTGCAAAGAAGGTTTTTATCTTCGGGTTATGCCATGAAGCGACTAATGCAGCTTGATAAAGAACGTCACGAACCTGTTTTCGCCCGCCAGACATAAAACGCTTTCCTTTATATTTCCCGCTATCTCGTGCGATAGGAGCGATACCACATAAACAGGCAATTTGTTTATCTGAGGCCGTTCCAAGTTCGGGAAGGAAGGCCAGAAAACTTGCACTGAGGACAGGGCCAACGCCGGGGATCGATTGCAAAATACGATCCTTTTCTTCAAGGTCATGATTCTCATGAATGAGCGTTGTGATCATAGCGTTTAAATTGGAAATCTGGTTATTTAGAAACTGGATATGAGCCTTGTCCAATTCTTCAAGGTCTTCTTCCTGCTGTTGTCGAGATTGGCATTTTAATGCAGCCCTTACTTTAATGAGTTGATGACGTTTTGCCATTAACCTATTGAGCCTCAATACATTATCAGATGGAAGGGAACGGCCTGAATTTGGGTTTTCCTGTATAAAACGGCAAATGATTTTGGCATCAATGCGATCTGTTTTTGCAATTTGAGCTTTGGAACGGGCAAAAGATCTTACTTGAGCGGGAGGGACTTGACGAACATGAAAACCCGCTTTGTGAAGAACTTTCCAGAAGGCCACTTCATAGCCTCCCGTGGCTTCCATGGCAATGAGCGTATTGGATTTGATTTCCTCAAGGCCATCAATAAGCTCTTGCAATCCGATTGCTGTGTTGGGGATGGATAAAATTTTGGAGGAATGACTAAAAGCAACGAGGCATTCATATTTCCCAACATCAATGCCGACAAAATAATTGAAATGTGCCATACTTCTTTCTCCTTCTTGTGCTCCGGGATCAAGGTCCCAATCAACTGTTCGAGATATGAAGAAGGTGGAGTTACCTTGCTGACTAACGAGGTCTAAGCCTCAAGGCTCTAACGGCAAACTCCACCCATAGTAGCCCTTGGCCAAGGGCTACTATGGGCATAAGTCTAACAAATTTTAAATACACAAGGCTCTCAATCGCGTTGGTCGTATAGATGATTTTGCGGATTTCTTCAGGATAGGCAAAAAACGGAATGACATGCTCCCAGTTATTTCGCCATGATTTGGCGATAGAGGGGAACTTTCCGCCCCATTTCTCCTCAAATTCATCCAGCCTGAGAGCGGCGTCTTCAGCCGTATTGGCCCGATAGACCCCTTTCAAATCGGTGGCGACCGCTTTTTTCTCTTTCCAGCCGACAAAGTTCAGGGAATTGCGGATCATATGGACGACGCAAGTCTGGACCTGTGTGTCAGGGAAGGCGGCGTTGATGGCCTCTGGAAAGCCTTTTAGACCATCCACGACAGCAATAAAGACGTCGTTCACACCTAGGTTCTTGATGTCATTCATCACCCTAAGCCAGAACTTAGCCCCTTCGGTTTGTTCAATCCACAGGCCGAGAACCTCTTTCTGGCCTTCCATCGTAAAGCCCAGAGCCAAATAAACCGCCTTGTTGCGAACCGTACCTTCATCACGGATTTTGACCCGTAGGGCATCAAAGATGATAACAGGATAAACCGCATCAAGAGGGCGGCTTTGCCAGTCTCGAACCTCTTCCATGACCGCATCCGTCACTGTGGAAATCAAATCCTTGGAGACCTCTACGCCATAGATTTCCTCAAGGTGCCCACGGATTTCGTTAACGCTCATGCCACGGGCATACATAGAAATAATCTTGTCATCGAAGCCGTCAAAACGACGTTGACCTTTCTTGATGATTTGTGGCTCGAACGTGGCATCGCGGTCTCTGGGCGTGGTAATTTCCATCTCGCCGTCTTCGCCGACAATGGTCTTGCGACCATGACCGTTGCGGGAATTGCCGCCATTACGCCCTGTTGGATCGCCTTTGGCATAGCCAAGGTGATCGTCCAACTCCGCATTCATCGCCCTCTCAATCAGGGCTTTCTTCAATTGTTTAAGAAGTCCATCTTCGCCCATCAAGTCTTGTGGGTTCTCAACGGATGCTAAAAGCTCATCGAGCAGTTCTTTCTTGATAACCATCTTCTGGCACCTCCAAACAGGAGTTTACACGATGGCCATTTACACAGTTAATCGGATAGGCTCGGAAAAAGCCTTGTTCGGATATATTAATCGATTTTACAATCCAAAACGTCGTCATTCATACTTGGGAAATATCAACCCCATGCAATTTGAATTGAAGGCGGCCTAAGCAGAGAAGGTACTCTCCAGTTTTAGGGAACGGGTCCAATATCATACTGATCCGGGTTTCTCGAAACAGGTCACTACCTTTCCGTACAAGCCAAATTCCTTTTTGGCATGTTCTCGTGTTTGAAATTCACAAATCAGCTTTCGACGGCTTTACCCGCGAGCAGTTTTTTTGGGTTCATCAGAACCTTACGGCGGACTTCGCCTGCTTCGCCAATAGACGGGGCTTTCGTGCCATCCACAAAGATTTCCAGCCCCCCTGCATTGCCTGTGCGCAAAATCAGGCCCTGAGTTGCCGGGACTTGATATTCATCACCTTCATTCAACACTTGAGTATGAAGCACTGTACCTTGATCATTTGTCACCTGAATCCAAGCATAATCAATGGCCTTAAGCAGGACTTTTTCAGTCATGGGCTGTGGCTTGGCAGGTTGTTCTTCTTCGACATCAACAGTTGTTTCTGCTAGCGTTTCAACTTTAGGCTTAACTTCATCAACGGGCTTTTTCTCCGCCACGGCGATTTTTTCTTCAACCTTCTTTTCGACCTTTTTTACAGTCTCAGCAGGTTTCTTTTCCGCCTTTTTTGTAACTTCTTCTTTTTTCTTTTCTACAACGGCTTTTGTCTTTTCAACTGTTTCCTGCTTCTTTTTCTCAACAGGCTTTTTGACAGTCTCTTCGACTTTCTTTTCAATCTTTTTCTCTGGCTTTTCCTCAACCTTTACGGTCTCAACAGGCTTGACCTCAACAGGGGCCGCAGCTTTTTCTTTTTCTTCAGCCTTTTTCACCGCTTCCATGGCTTTTTTCGCCATATCCTGAGTATCAGCTTGGCTCACGGGCTCTACGGGTTTTTCTTCAGGTTTATTTTCAGCAACCGCTTCTTCTTTCGGTTCTTCATCCACTGCCTTTTTGGTGTCTTTGACCTTATCGACCATTTCGGCAAATTTCGCTGGCAGATCCGGGACCAGCTCGGCCATGGAACGATCCTGAGAAGACAGGAAATACCAACCGCCATATGCCACCAGCAAAATCACCAAACCGATCATAATGATCGCACCGCTCGGCACACTTTGTTCGGTCACAGGAGAAGGGAACATCAGTTCAGAACGCCCTTCAAGGCCGTCAATTTCCGCCTTAAAACGGTTCACCACTTCTCCGGCATCTAGACCAAGATATTCGGCATAAGCCCGCACAAAACCCACCACATAGGTCTTGCCCGGCAGGTCTTCATAACGTCCTGCCTCAATCGCTTCAAGATAGACATAACGGATACGCAAAACATCAGAAACCGTTTGCAGTTCCTGCCCGGCGCGCTCACGCGATGTTTTCAACAGCTCACTTACACCCGGTCCGGTGTATGCGGGCTCTTGCGGTGCGTTACGACCTTTTTTAATCATGATGGTGCCTCAATCAAACCTAGTCCTTCGAACGTTACCACTATAAGCCGCCTTTATTAACAATCCGTTATTATAATTGTATTCCACGATCTTTTGCATACTGGCGCAAAACCGGGCGCAAGCTATGAAGCGGCTTGCCTATTTGTTCCTTAATGAAACCTTCCACTTCCCCCAAATTCAGCGACCGGATCATCATTTTCACCGGGCCAACAGAAGGGGCCGTCATGGATAAACGCCTAAAACCGATCGCCAGCAAAGCCAAAGCATCCAGCGGTCGCCCCCCCATTTCCCCACACAGGCTAAGCCGTACATTGGCCGCCGTACATTTATCAACCACACAAGACAGGGCATTCAACACGGCCGGGGCCAAAGTATCATAGCGCGAAGACAAGCGTGGATTGCCCCGATCAACCGCAAACAGGAACTGGAAAAGATCGTTTGACCCGACCGACAGAAAATCAATTTCTGTCAATAAATGGTCCAGTTGGAAGAGTAAAGAAGGCACTTCCAACATCACCCCGACATTCACACGCGAAGGCAAACGGTGCCCCTTAATGCTTTCGCGTTCAATCTCCATATCCAGAAGACGACGTGCCTGCATAAATTCAGCAACTTCTGCCACCATGGGGAACATGACATTCAGTTCACGCCCCCCAGCAGCACGGATCAAACTGCGCAATTGCTGACGCAGCAAATAGGGGCGATCCAAGGTCACACGGATAGCACGCCAGCCCATGGCCGGGTTTTCTTCGCCATGATCATCCCAATAAGGCAGCACCTTATCCCCACCAGCATCCAGCGTGCGAAACACCACCGGGCGACCTTCGGCTTCATCGAGAATTTTGCGATAAAGCGCCACTTGCGATTCCACACCGGGAATGTCTGAGCGTGCCATAAAAGGAATTTCAGTGCGATAAAGCCCAACACCTTCTGCCCCAACTTCCTTAAGCTGTTCCAAATCCACCAGCAGGCCCGCATTCACATTCAGCGAAACATCCACCCCATCTTGAGTGCGTGCAGGTTTGTCACGCAGGGATGCATAGAGCGCTTTTTGACGCAAACGCGCTTTTACATTTTGTTTAAAGGCTGCAAGAACATCATCACCGGGGCGAATGAACACCTGTTTATTGTTGCCATCCACCACAATCGGATCAGCAGCTTCAATACGCTTAAGCGCCCCTTTAACCTGCCCCATCACCGGGATATCAAGGGCACGTGCAATGATCGCCACGTGTGAGGTAGCAGAGCCTTCTTCCAGAACAAGGGCACGCAGGCGGGTGCGGTCATAATCCAGCAGTTCCGCCGGCCCCATGTTGGAGGCAATCAAAACCGCATGTTCCGGAATATCGTCTGGGGAGATTTTTTCCACCCCGACCAGATGCTGCAACAAGCGGTTTGCTAAATCTTTCAGGTCATTGACCCGTTCGCGCAAATACGGGTCCTGCACCTGAGACATGCGCGCTTCGGTATCATCATGAACCTTTTGCACTGCGGCTTCTGCAGTCAGGCCGGACTTAATGGCCTCGCGAATGCGGCCCAACCAGCCCGCATCTTCGGCAAACATGCGATAGGTTTCTAAAATATCGCGGTGTTCGTCATCCATGCTTTCAGATGACTGCAACATATCATCGAGCGCCCCATGCATTTCACTGAGGGCTTGGCGCAGGCGTTCCAGTTCCGCATCCGGGTCTTCGGCAACGAATTTGCTGATGATCACACGCGGTTCATGCAAGACCGCCTCACCCATGCCGATGCCCGCATTCAGCGTTGAACCTTCCAGACGCAACGGCAACATGGCGATGCCGTCTGTGGGCAGGGTCTCTTCTTTATTAACCAGTTCCCCGCCACCCACCAGCTCGCTGATGATCATCGCGACGGTTTGCAGGGTTTCGACTTCTTCGTCGGTGTAATGGCGCTTGGTCTGGTTTTGCACCACCATAACGCCGAGGACGCGAGAGGCGCGAATAATCGGCACGCCCATCATGGAACGATAAAGTTCTTCCCCTGTTTCCGGGCGATAGGCAAATTGCGGGTGATCAGAAGCTTCCGCCAAATTCAGCGGACGGGCTGAGGCTGCAATGGTCCCCACAATCCCCTCGCCCACACGCAGGCGGGTCAAATGGACCGCATCGGTCTTCAACCCTTGCGTGGCAAACAGTTCCAGAACTTCACCTGCACGCATGATATAGATAGAACAAACTTCGGCAACCAGATCGGCTGCGACAATGTTTGTCACCAGTTGCAGACGTGTTTCAGCCGTCGCATCCGCCTGCATCACAGAGCGCAAACGCGATAAAATCCCCATAGGGGCGGCATGTGTACGTCCGGGTATCATGCGTCCAGTTACAGATTAAGCCGATTGGCGCGTATCCAAAACGGCACACGCTTGCTCGACCAGCTCCTCCAGAATTTCAGAAATAGGCTGTTCTTTCTTGACCATACCAACGGACTGGCCTGCCATCACAGAACCAAATTCAACATCCCCGTCAATGGCCGCACGTTTCAGTGCACCTGCCCAGAAATGCTCAATTTCCAACTGAGCATCATTTTTCTCCAGATCGCCATTATTGAATTTTTCAATAACCTCACGCTGGGTTTTCATGAATTCTTCTGTGCCTTTATTGTTCAGGGCACGTACCGGGATCACCGGGAAGTTCGGGTCAATCTGAACCGTTGTCATGGCATCTTTCGCACCCGCGCGAATGAAAGCCTTCTTGAAGTTTTCATGCGCAATACATTCTTCGGCACAAACAAAACGCGTGCCCATCTGAACACCCGCAGCACCCATTTCAAGGTAAGACAACATGGCTTCACCACGGCCAATACCACCGGCAACAAAGATCGGCACATCTTTGATCTGCGGCAGGATTTCTTGGGCAAGAACAGACGTCACAACCGGGCCGATATGACCACCAGCTTCTGCGCCTTCAATGACCAGCGCATCAGCACCATTGCGGATCAAACGTTTTGCCAAAACCAGCGCCGGGGAGAAACAAATCACCTTTGCACCGAAATCCTTGGCTTGTTTGATAGAGGCCGCAGACGGCAGACCACCAGCGAGTACCACGTGAGAAACTTCATGTTCTTTACAGACATCAATCAGTTGATCAAGCTGGGGGTGCATGGTGATCAGGTTCACCCCGAACGGTTTGTCTGTCAGGGCCTTGGTGGCTGCGATTTCTTCAGACAGAAGGTCTGGTCCCATCGAGCCACCGGCAATGACGCCGAAGCCACCTGCATTAGACAGGGCAGAAACCAGATTTCTTTCCGAAATCCAGGACATCGCCCCACCCAGAATGGCATAGTCGCAACCCAAGAAGTCACGGCCACGTTGCCACAGTTTATCCAATGATTGTTTGGCAGCTTCGCTCATCATCTTATCCCTTATTCTTCGTCCGCATCCAGGCCATAGGCAGAGTGCAATGCACGGATGGCCAGTTCAAGATATTCTTCTGCGATCAACACAGAAACCTTGATTTCAGATGTTGTGATCACCTGAATGTTGATGCCTTTTTCTGCCAGTGCCTTAAACATGGTTGCAGCCACACCTGCGTGTGTACGCATACCCACACCAACGACAGAAATTTTAACAACTTCACTGTCAGAAACAATGCGTTCAAAACCAATTTCTGACTGTTTTTCTTCCAACAACTGCAAAGAACGCTGCAAATCGCCACGCGGTACAGTGAAGGTTACATCCGTTTTCTGACCGTCTTCAGAAACGTTCTGTACGATCATGTCAACATTGATGGAAGTGTCAGCCAGCGGGCCGAACAAACCAGCAGAAACGCCGGGGCGATCGGCAACACCGATCAGTGTGATTTTCGCTTCATCGCGTGAATAGGCAATGCCGCTTACGAGTTCTTGTTCCACGATTTCATCCTCCCCGCAAACCAAGGTTCCGGGTTTTTCTTCAAAACTGGTCAACACTTGCAGGCGCACATCATGCTTCATTGCCATCTCAACAGAACGAGTCTGAAGAACTTTGGCACCAAGCGAGGCCAGTTCAAGCATCTCTTCATAGGTGATTTTATCAAGCTTACGCGCTTTTGCCACGATGCGTGGGTCTGTTGTGTAAACCCCGTCCACATCGGTATAAATGTCGCAACGATCTGCTTTTGCCGCAGCCGCCAAAGCCACCGCAGATGTATCAGACCCACCGCGACCCAATGTGGTCACACGGCCATCTTCACCCACACCCTGGAAACCGGGCACAACAACGACTTCGCCGCTGGACATGCGTTTGTCGATTTCCTCGGTACCGATATCTTCGATACGCGCTTTTGCGTGAACACTGTCAGTACGGATTGGAATCTGCCAGCCCTGCCAAGAGCGAGCCGCAATACCCATGGATTGAAGAACGATAGACAGCAGACCGGATGTGACCTGTTCCCCAGATGAGACAACCACGTCATATTCACGGGCGTCATACATCGGGGATGCATCTTCACAATAGCCAACAAGCTGATTGGTCACGCCGGACATGGCGGAAACGACCACAGCAACTTCATTGCCTGCGTCCACTTCTTTCTTCACACGTTGGGCGACATTCCTGATCCGGTCGAGGTCGGCCACCGAAGTGCCGCCAAATTTCATTACGATCCGAGCCATTTGAAGAAATGTTCCTTAAGGCGAAAGTCAAAAAGGGAATATTCAATTGTGCCCATTTTCCTGAACAATTTTGCATTTTGAACTGGCAAACGCGCACGCGCGGGTATACATACTCTTAAACCGACCTTTTAAGCAAGCCTCATAACGGGAGTTTTTCCATGTCTTCAAGCACTGTTAACCCTGAAGAAGTGGCATGGTTTACAGCAATCGCCGATGAGTGGTGGGACCCCAATGGCAAATTTCGCCCTCTGCACAAATTCAACCCGACGCGTCTGACCTTCATTCGTGAACGCTTGTGTGCCCATTTTGGACTGGATGCAAACGCAGACCAACCGCTTAAAGGTCTGAAAATACTGGATATTGGCTGTGGCGGCGGATTAATCTCCGAACCCCTGTGTCGCATGGGCGCAGACATGACCAGCATTGATGCCGGGGATAAAAACATCAAAACCGCCATGGTTCATGCCAAAGCGGATGGACTGGATATTGACTATCGTTGTGTCTATCCCGAAGACTTAGCCAAAGAAGGCCAGCACTATGATGTGGTGCTTAATATGGAAGTGATTGAACATGTCGCCGATATTGACGCCTTTTTGGATGCGTCCTGTTCACTGGTGAAACCGGGTGGGGTCATGATTGGGGCGACTCTAAACCGCACGGTAAAATCCTTTGCCATGGCCAAAGTCGGGGCGGAATATATCCTGGGCTGGCTGCCACGCGGCACACACAACTTTTCCCAGTTTGTCAAACCGTCTGAATTTGCCGATGGCCTGCGCAAAAATGGCCTTGAAATCAAACAAATGAACGGCATGACCTTTAACCCATTTCGCGACAGCTGGTCCCTCACCGATGATTTGAGTGTGAATTACCTGTTGTTTGCGGTTAAGCAAGACGACAAATGAAGAGATAAAAAATGCTAACCAAACTCACAGGCTTAGAAGGTGAAACAGTCTTGGTCCGCCTAGATCAAATTGCCTGTGCCTATCCCTCCAACATGTATGGTGCCGGTGATAGCGGGGACGAGTTCGAGGTCGAAACGATGGCCTGTACAAAAATCTCCATGATCAGCGGGGATATCCTTCACGTTATCGAAAGCCCGGAAGAAATTCTTGCTTTAACGCAAACCAGCTGACATGGCATTTGGTCGTTGACCAAACACCTATAAAATGCATCATGCACACATATTATATTTTAAAATGTATGGTGCATCTATGCGTAAACTCTTTCTTTCCCTGGCCCTGGCCTTAGCCGTCTCGGTCACGACGGCCCATGCCGACGGGCCAACGCCTAAAATCGACTCAACAAAAATTTCTGTTTCCGGGGTGTCTTCCGGTGCGTTCATGGCGCAACAGCTTCATGTTGCCTATTCTGATATATTTTCCGGTATGGGCTCCGTTGCAGGCGGTCCTTATTACTGTGCTCAAAATATGAAACCGTCTCAAATCACAACCATCAAACAACAATGTATGATGGGGATTGGTGCAGACCTGACAGGCGCAACCTATATTAACAAAGCCAAGCAACTTTCCCAAAGCGGTAAAATTGCCCCCATTACAAATCTAAAAGATGACCGGGTTTTTATCTTCAATTCACAAAGCGATCAGGTGATCAATCCGCTTTTGGGCAATACGTCCCGTATTTTCTATAAAGAGTTCGTAGACTCGCCGTCCAAAAACGTCAAAGCCTGGGCCAATATCCCCTCTTATGGGCCGTTTTACCCCATCGCCCATGGCATGCCTACCGACAAAGGCATGTTTGATAAATTCGAAAATATTGGTGATGCCGCCTTTCCCTGTGCGCCCAGTAACTCGCAACAGTATTCCTGGTTCCCCAACCAGCTGGTTCGCGGTAACGATCCGTGGATGTACCACTGTAATTACGGCCTGATCCCCGGTTATGATCTGGGCAAAGACATCCTGTGGCATATCTATGGTGAGATTAATACCCATAGTAAAATGGATGAAGCCAATCTTTACAGCTTCAAACAGGAACCTTTTGTGGAAGACCTGAACACAGACCCGGCCCTGAATGAACATGGCATTGGCTCAACAGGCTATGCCTATGTCCCATCCGCCTGCCAGTCCGGTGAAAAAGATTGCAAACTGCATGTGGCCTTGCATGGCTGCCAACAATTCCCGGAATGGAAGTTCAAAGGAAAAATCGGTTCAAGCTATAGCGGTCAGGAAATAACCTTTGGCGACCTGTTCTACAAGAACATCTATAACGACCTGGCGGAATCAAACGACATTGTGATGCTGTATCCCCAAGCCCATAACATCGGCACCAAAGAAGCCGATAAGAACCCATATGGCTGCTGGGCGTTCTGGGCAATGTTCGACAATGAAACAGAGACCTATTACACCCGTGAAGGGCGCGAAATGAAAATGATCGCCAATATGGTCAAATCGTTCCAGGAAGGAACTATGAAACTGGTGAAGTAATATTCAATGGTCGTCCTCAGCTTGACTGGGGACGACCATCTCTTTTCCAACCTTACCCTTTAATCGCTGCGGCCAGTTCCTTGTCAAAGGACATGATGTGGTTGACCCACCAGCTGCTGAGCAAGCCAGTCAGATCGACCTCGGCATCGGCCTCTCCCTTTTGATATTTTTTGTAGAGAACATCCAAACGTTTGACAAAGCCTTCATGGGCTTGTTTATGCTTGGCATAGTCCACATAGTTCATTTGCTGCATCACTTCTTCTTCTGAACCGAAATGGGTTTGGGTGTAATGATACAATTCATCAAAGGCAATTTGGATATCTTGTGCACTGGCCTGTGTTTTCATGAAACGATAAAGCTGATTGACCATCCCTAATAGTTTCTTATGGTCATCATCAATTTCATCCACACCAAAGGCCAGATCATCACTCCACTGAACCAAATCTTTCATGTCCGTATTCTGATCGAACTGAACATTTTGCAGGAATTCAGTCACTTTCTTGCGCAGTAACACCCCTTGTTCAGACAGGGCTCCGGATGCCTGACCGATATTAACCGATGCCATTTCAGAACGTTCTGCAGATTCTACCACATGGGTGATCTCATAAGACACATTTTGCGTCCCTTGAGATGCCTCTTCCACATTGCGGGCAATCTCTTTTGTCGCCGCACTTTGTTCTTCAACCGCTGCTGAAATTGAAGCTGAAATTTCATTCACCTCACCAATGGCACGTGACACATTGCCAATCGCCATTACCGATGCATTGGTCGAAGACTGGACTTCAGAGATTTGCTTGGTGATTTCTTCGGTTGCCTTGGATGTCTGATTGGCCAGATTTTTCACCTCTTGGGCTACAACGGCAAAACCTTTACCAGCTTCGCCGGCACGCGCCGCCTCAATGGTGGCGTTCAAGGCGAGCATGTTGGTCTGATCGGCAATATCATTAATGAGATCAACAATCTCCCCGATCTTACCCACATTATTTTCCAGAATACGTATTTTCTGCGAGGTATCATCAGCTTCATGCACCGCCGTTGTGGCAGAAGCCGCCGCATTCGTCACCTGCGAAGAAATCTCAGAAATTGACGCCGATAATTCTTCTGCCGCACTGGCAACCGTTTCCACATTGCCCGAAGCCCGTTCAGCCGAAGCCGCCACCGTGGCCGATTGAACCTTGGTATCCTGTGCAATGCCATTCATTTCAACAGAGGTATCCTGCATGGTCACATCTGCATGGGACAAGCCATCCAAAACCGTCACCATCGTTAACTCAAAATCCTGGATATAGCCTTCGAGTAACTTCTGGCGACGTTGCTTTTCTTCCTGTTCCGCAACTTTTTCCTGATTGAGGCGACCTGCATCAATCAAACCGCTTTTGAAGACTTCCACCGCCTGGGCCATTTCCCCAATTTCATCATGGCGATCAACCCCATCCACGACGGTTTCATGTTCCCCTTTGGACAAAGCAGTCATCACATCCGTCAAGGCATGAATGGGGTTCGTAATACCATTGACGATCTGCATGACAACAACCACTGTCACCACAAGTAAAGCCAAGGTTACAAAGAGGGCAAAATAAAATGCCCCTTCTGCTGCCGTACGAATATCTGTTGCCAAAGCCACCAAATCTTCGGCAATACGATTTTCAACAGTTTTTAACAAGTTGATTTTCTTGGTGATCGTATCGAACCAGTAGGGGCCTTCAATCCCTTCTGTTGTGCCTGTCACCGGGCTTTCAATCGCAATTTTGCGCATGCGATTAACATCATCGACCGCTGCTCCTTGCACAGTGGCCTGATAAAAAGCAATTTGTTCAGATGTTGCAAAAACACGAAAACGGCTCAAGAACGTATTTTGCATAGCAATCAATTGCAGGAACTTGCGATAGATCACAGGCTTGAACTTCCCGGCGCTAAACCCGCCAGAACCCATGGCCCGTTCAATCCCGGCGCGTTCCTTAGCCTGCAAAAAAGCGGTATAAGATGCAATGGCACCTGTAACTTGCGCATCATCACTCAACACAGCCATTTCTTCAATGATACTTAAAAGCTTGGCAATGGTCGGGGTATAATACCCCGCCATCTGCGGAATTGTCAGCTCAAGGCCAGACACCTGTTTACGCTTGCCTTCCAGTTTTTCCAGCGCGCCACTGGCGGCCGTCATCTTTCCTTTTAAGGCATCACTGAAATCATCAATGGGGAACGCCTTGAACGCCTGCTGCAAGACGCCATATTTGATATCGCTTTCCTGGCGTTGATTAGCCAGCTTATCCTGAAATTTTTGTCCCTTACCGCCAATAAAGCCCGCAGATGTTCCGCGTTCTTTTTGCAATTCATGGACAAGGGCACTGATAGTGGGAGCTAAATCCGCCAAGGTGGTCAAGCGCGTCATGTTGGTGGAGACATCACGCTTATCCAACACAATGGACCCTGCAAAAAACAACAAACCAATTACAGGTAACGCCATCGCCAAAATAATGCGTGAACGAATTTTCATATTATTCAATGAAGACATCTTCCCCCTCTTTACGCGCCAGTTTCAAAGTTAAGAGTACGGTTATGTCTAAGTTTATAGCAGGTCAAAGAAATAACGCAGAAAGCGATAGTTCAATTTCCTTTCAACCGCACATCCCGAACGTTACCACGAATGTAGCATCTAACAAAGGATTGTTTGGTACTTTTGAGCTAGGGAAAACCCCTTATTTTCAAGAAAAAGAACGAGCTTTAGTTCGCCTGTTCCTTATCTGCCATTTTGGGAATTGAAATCACCTCAATTCCTTCATCCCGCAGGTCTTCTGTTTCCTGCTGGGTGGCCTCACCATAAATATCGCGCATCTCGCTATCACCGTAATGCATAGCGCGGGCTTCGTCTGCGAATTGTTCACCCACATATTCGCAATTATCTTCCACATGCTTTTGAATGGTGCTAACCACTTCCATAAATGCCTGTGCAGCGTCTTGCGGGTCAGCCCCGTCTCGCATATCACTGGCAGCTTTTTCAGCTGCCTGAATGGCCTTTTCCTGGTCTTGAGAGGTACGCACCTGCACATCCTTGCGAGAGGCAACAGCCGGGGCCATCATAGCCTTGCGGATTTGATCATTTTCACAAAACGGGCACTGGATTTCACCGTGGGCGGCCTGCTCATCAAAGGCAGCACTATCGCGAAACCATGCTTCGAATTGGTGATCATGTTCACAAAGCAGCTGATAGCAAATCATCGTCTGTCATACTCAAGATTATCAGAAGTGGGGCGGGTGTATCCTTTTTTTACGCTGACCTCAAGTAAAATAGCATAAAATTCAAGCTTTGACCTGTCTGGATTTTTGCTTATCTTTCTAAAAAAGGTACCATCTCTTTGGTTCTATGCGATTGGTGAAATAGATGAAGAAATTATATCTCCTGGCTGCTTTGGCCCTCTTGGCTTTTTCCACATCCGGTTGTTCAGTCAATCCGGCTACTGGACAACAAAGCTTTACCGGCCTGATGTCCAGTGATGAAGAAATTCAGGTGGGTCGACAAGAGCACCCCAAGATTTTACGCCAATATGGCGGAGCCTACGATCATGAAGCCATCAGCAAATATGTTGATGATCTGGGCCAGCGTCTTGCCAAAGTTTCAGAACTCCCCAATCTCAAATGGACTTTCACGGTTTTGGATGATCCCATCATCAATGCCTTTGCCCTGCCCGGTGGCTATATTTATATCAGTCGCGGCCTGATCGGTCTGGCAGAAAATGAAGCTGAACTGGCCGCGGTGCTCGGCCATGAAATTGGTCATGTCACCGCCCGTCACACAGCCCAGCGCTATAGCCAGTCAGTCTTAACAGGGGTAGGCGCAACCATTTTAGGGATCGTTGTCGGTGGACCGGCAGGTGATCTTGCCAATTTTGCCGGACAAGCCTATATCGCCAGCTATTCACGCGGTCATGAGATGGAAGCTGACATGCTGGGCATGCGCTATATGACCCGTCTGGGCTATGACCCAAAGGCATCAGCCTCTTTCTTTAAAAAGCTGGCGGAACATACGGAACTGGAAGCCCGCATGAAGGGCAAAAAAGGCGAACAGAGCCACTATTCCATTTTTTCCACCCACCCTGATACACGTATCCGCATTCAGGAATCAGAAAAAATTGCCAAAACCTATCCCGCAGACCTTGACCTGATTAACCGGCGGACGTTCCTCGCCCTTATTGACGGGCTGGATTATGGGGAAAGCGTCAAACAGGGGATCATTGACGGCCAAACCTTTATTCATCGCGATTTACGCATGGAATTCACGGTTCCCCAGGGCTTTACCTATCATAACAGTCCAACCCTTTTAATTGCGACCCATAACAATGGCAGTGCCATTAAATTTGACTTGGGTGACAAATCATACGGTCGCTTGCCCATGACGCGTTATCTCACCGAAGTCTGGGGGAAAAAGTTAAATCTCGTTGAAGTGGAACGCTTAAACATCAATGGTATGGAGGCCGCAACCGGGCGCACCCAAATCCGCACCAAAAGCGGATCAAAGCATTTGCGCTATCTCGCCATTGATGGAAAAGACCGTATTTTTCAGCTGACCTTTCTCACCCCTATTGGGCTGACCAACCAGATGAATGAAGATCTGCGTCGCACCACATATAGTTTTCGCCGCCTGTCCCACCGTGAAGCCGCACAGCTGCGCGGCTTTCACATCGGCCTGCATAAAGTCGGCCATCACGATAGCATTGCAAGTCTGGCCCAACGTATGAAAGTGGAAAAATTCCATACGGACTGGCTCAAGGTGCTCAATAAAGAAACCTTGTCCAATGGGCTTCAAAATGGGGAAATTATTAAATTGGTGACCCGCTAATGTCAGTCACCAAACGCTTGATTGTTGCGTCCAGTTTATCTTTTTTAATCGGTTTAAGAATATAGCCCTTGGCCCCGGCATCCAGTGCATCCACAACCATTTCTTCCTGACCGTGCGAGGTCACCATAATGATTCTCGCCTCAGGGAAATGTTTACAAATCTTGCGGGTCGCATCCACACCGTTCATATCCGGCATGGTAATATCCATAGTGACAAGATCAGGCTTGACCTTGGCATATCCTTTCAAGGCTTCTTCCCCTGTATCGGCCGTATACACAACGTTATGGCCCAGTTCGTCGATATATTTCGCAAGCTTTCTTTGGATAATCAGCGAGTCGTCCACGACCATGAAATTCAATCCAGTCATATCAAATCCCCACTCACCCGGTAAAACCCTCTTTATTCATTGTTCTTCATTTGTTGATCGTGGATTAATTCCACAAAAAAAACGGACTGTCCATATCCAACTAAAACCATTTTAATGAATAATCATGTTAAAAACAGTCTAAACGTCAATCATTTACATTAACAAAACAACCACTGGTCACACCAGAACAAAAATAAAAGATCACCCTAACACACTGATATACATTAATTTTATTTTCCAGACTTCATCACCAATAGATCAAAAAGTGGATATTTATTCTACAAATTAGTTCAACCTTTTATCCATTGAGATAAACGCCTTATCCTAGTTTTAATTGAAATTATTTTAGAAAAAACCATCCTAATAATTGCTCTTAATACACAATTAATCTAGGTTGATAGGTTCAAGAGAGTTTTCTTTCAAACTGTCGGCAGAAACAGATCGCAAGAATGAACGACGCGCAAGAACAAGACAGGCAGTTACAGCAACTGACAGAAGAACTGGAGCATTATAAAAAACAGCTTCAGGACCATCATCTTGCCACCAATCACCTTTTTGATGAACTGGGCATGGGGTTTCTCTATATCCGCTCAGACCTGATCGTCATGCCTTCCCTGTCGCCTGCCTGTCAAAAATTTTTCAATGACGATCCCTCAGGCCAAAATATTCTGGATGTTTTATGTGGCCCCGGCAGTGTGCTGGAAACAAAACGCAGCTTTTTTGAAAAAACCGTTGGTAAAATTCTGGATGATCCCCATTCTCCCAAATCAGAAATGATGCTGGAACTTCTGCCCCAGGAAACCAAGGCCAACGACAAAGATATTGCGATCACCTATTCGGTATCCGAAGATAACCAGCTGATGTTGATTTTTCGCGATATCACCACAGAAAAGGCCCTGCAAAAAGATCTGGAACGTCAGCGCCAGCGCCTTGAACAGGTTGTGCATGTTGTTTCTGACCGAGATGAGTTTGTAGAGATTTTTCAGGAACTGGAAAATTTCGTTTATGGTGATCTGGAAAGTATTTTACAAACGGACTATAGCGATAGTGAAAAGCTGGATATCCTTTATCGCCGCGTCCATACTTTCAAGGGCCTGTTTGCTCAGTTTGCCTTTTATCTGTTGCCCAAGGCATTCCACGATCTTGAAGAAGAGCTGCGTGCCCTTAAAGACAACCCTGCCCTTGACTGTGATCTTCTCAGAAATACCATCTTCAATGCAAACCTGGTCGAAGTCCTTTTGATGGATATGAACGTCGTGTTTGATACACTTGGCGAAGAATTCATTGATGAAGGGGTCGGCGTGCGGGTACTGGAAGATGACATCCAGTTTATTGACCAGCAATTCATCAGCTTCTTTCATGATCATCCGCAGCTCCAAGACCATCAATCTATGGTCAACTTGCTGAACAAGTGGCGCGCGATCGGCACATGTGATTTCAAGGAGCTGCTGGATTCACAACTAGATAGCCTGCCCCAGCTTGCCCAAAAACTGGATAAGGAAATTCATCCCATCCGTATTGAAGGCGATATGATCAAGGTCGACCCCAATGCCTATCGCCCCTTTACCAAAACCCTGATCCATGTTTTTCGCAATGCCATTGATCACGGTATTGAAAATATCGAAGAACGTGAAGAACTGGAAAAGGAAGAAGAAGGCACCATTCAATGCACCACCCATCTCAAAGACGCCTGTATTGAACTGGTCATCAAAGATGATGGGCAAGGGATTGACCCCAACCGCATGAGACAAAAGGCTGTTTCCCTTGGTCTCTATAGTGAAGAAGACGTACAGGCCATGAATGACAAGCAAGCCATGCGCCTGATTTTTGCGGATCGTTTTTCAACCGCACAACAGGTCACAGACATTTCCGGGCGCGGTGTTGGTCTGGCCTCTGTCTTGATGGAGGTGGAAAACCTCAATGGCACGGTAGAGATTGATAGCGAAATTGGGCAAGGCACTACTTTTACATTTACCTTGCCCTTGATCGCTTCCCATTATCAGTGATTTTTATGCTGCCAGCGCTGCATCCATGTCAGCTTCTGCCCCTGCGATGGCCGCTGCAACTGCCTCTTCTCCCATGGCAATGCCGTTTGCCTGAATTAAGGTGGTCCTGTTCAGCCCCAAAAAGCCCATAACCGCTTGCATATAGGGCAAGACAAAATCCAGCTGCGGATACCCTTTTTCAGAATAATCCCCCCCACGGGCAGAAATCACATAAACGGGTTTCTCTTCAACCAGTCCCACCGGGCCAGTATCTGTATATTTAAACGTCTCCCCTGCACGGGCAATATGATCCACATATGCCTTAAGGCTGGATGGAATGCCAAAATTATGCATCGGTGCCCCGAAAACAATTGCATCTGCCTTTTTAAACTGGGCAATCAATTCATCTGAACGCTGCACATAGGCCATTTGCTCATCATTGCGTTGATCTTGCGGGGTAAAGAAAGCTCCTAGAATTTCCCCGTCAAGATGGGGCAAATCCAACTGTGTTACATCAATTTCGTCAACAACAGTCCCTGGGTTGGCCTTGCTATATTTTTCAGCAAAGCTGGCTGTCAGTTTACGTGTGATGGAATGATCGCCCATCGGGCTGGAGTTAATAACAAGAAGCTTTGTCATGGCTGGTTCTCTCTCTTTTTTCTGTCATAAATTCATCTGAAAGAGACAATGCCTGACAATAAGAGAAAAGATAATCCAGCCATTTTGAAACTAATTGTTTCATATAATAAACAAACAGGGGTCCTGTATCACAGAACCCCTGTTTGCCAGTGATGGCTTCGGGCTTTATTCCGCCGCCTCTTGCGCCATCTTGTGCAGGGACAGGCTTCCCACCAGCTTGTTCAGCTCGGCTGCGGATTTCGAAATTTCTTCCGCTTCACCTTTCAGGTCACGAGCCTGTGTATGACTGAGACTGGCTGCCTGTTTCACATCCAAAATCCCCTCATTCAGGTTTCCTGTCTGATTGGCAGCAACACCCGCCATGCCTGAGGCTTCATGGGTGTTTTGCGCCACACGGTTGATTTCAGAAGCCACATGGCTTGTCATATCCGTCATGTCATTCAAACGACCGGAAATCCGATTGGCTGCGGTTGTTTGGCGCCCCACAGCCATGTTAATACCATCTGCGGTCTCATTCACATTTTCAACGAGACCCGCAATTTTTTCCATCACATTCACCGCATCATTGGCACCGGACTGCATGGTTGAGACACGCTGTTCAATGTCTGCAATTGCCCTGGCTGTCTGATCGGCCAGTTTCTTGACTTCACCGGCAACAACCGCAAAACCTTTGCCGGCTTCACCACTGCGCGCCGCTTCAATTGTCGCATTCAAGGCCAGCATATTGGTCTGGTTTGCGATATCACTAATCAGGTTGAGAACTGCCCCTGTAGAGCTGGCGGCTTCACCCAGGGCCTTCATCTTGTCACGGCCATCACGTACTTCGCCAACCGCATTGCTCAGCAAGGTTTGCGTCTGCCCTGTGGAAGATGAAATCTCGTCAATAGAACCAACAACGGCACGGATTTCATTGGCAACACTTTGCACTGTGGCTGACATTTCATCGGCATTTTGGGCAATGGATTGCGCCAGTTGTCCGGCTTCACCAACACCCCCGGCCATGCGGTCCATATCACCGGATACACTTTGCGTCGTGCTTTCCAGTTCAAAGGCCCGTGATTGGGTTTGTTCAGCCTGTGCACTCAGTTCTGTCGACATGCTCGCCAGATTTTGTGATGCGCTGACCAAAACTTCCGTCGTGCTTTTCATCCCCGTAACAAGGGAGGCATTACGGTCCATGAGGCGTTTGAAATAAAATGCAATTTCATCGGCCTCATCCGCTGCGATAAAATTTGCGTGGGGTTCCTCTTCTCCTTGAGAACCGGCAAAGACATGTTCCATTTCACGCAGGACATGAGAGGCCCCCATGGTGGCGGCATGTTCTGCAAAGTTCAAACCGTTCAGTTCGTCCTGTTCAGAAACACGCATTCCACCATCAAACATGTTATTTATCACCTTTAAAATGATGTAAGGCAGAACGAAAGCCCAAACAAAGGCTGTTCCCACACCAATGGCCTGCACACCTAACTGCGCCCACATGCCCATTTCAAATGTTCCCGCCGGGGCAACAACGGCCAAGGCCAGTGTTCCGAACGCCCCTGCAACACCATGCACAGAAACCGCCCCAACGACATCATCTGCCTTAAGCTTTTTCTCAAGGAAATCAGCGGCAAGTACTACAACAACGGCACTTCCGGCACCGATCACAACGGCCCCCCACATGGTCACAACATCACAGCCTGCCGTGATCCCGACAAGACCACCCAGCACACCGTTAATGGAACGATCCGGGCGGTAATGCCCATCCACGCGACGACCGAGCACAAGACCGAAGAGCCCACCGATGGCCCCGGCAACAACCGTATTGGCAATAATATGGGCAAAGGCTGGCGTTCCCGCTGTGGTCGATCCGCCATTAAAGCCGATCCAGCCAATCCATAAAATGATACAGCCAAATGTTGCCAAAACGGGGCTGTGACCGTTGATTTCCACAGGTTTGCCACTTTGGTCATAACGTCCAAGACGTGGACCGATCACCAAAACAGCGGCCAAGGCCACCCAGCCACCGATCGAGTGCACAACAGTAGAGCCTGCAAAATCAACAAAGCCCATCGCGGCTAGAAACGGCTCGTTATCACTATTAAGAAGATTACCCCACGCCCAGTGGCCGTAAACCGGATAAATCAACAAAGCGATCAACAAAGTGACGGACAGATAACCGCCAAATTTCATCCGTTCTGCGACTGCACCAGAAACGATTGTGGCCGCAGTTCCGCAAAAAACCACCTGGAAAACAAAGAACGTAAAGGTCCAGTCTTCAACCTGATCAAAGGCCAACAGCTCCCAGTCCAGCCCGATCAGACCGCCAAAGGAAGACCCAAACATAAGCATAAAGCCAACCGCCCCGAAACAAACGGTTGCCAGAATAAAGTCGGCAATATTTTTTTGTGCAACGTTAATTGAGTTTTTGGAACGAACGAGCCCCGCCTCCAGCAACAGAAAACCACCCTGCATAAAGAACACCAGACAAGCTGCAATCATTGTCCAGATATGGTCGATATTGACCTGTTTTTGATTTAATTCATTTTCAAGAAAGGTCAGACGTTCTTCGAGCGCTTTTGCATCCATTGCAATTGCATCGCCAATAGCGACAGAAATACTTACGGCGACAAGCATGAAGAAAACGACCGCCTTTGGTGCGTTTTTCAATACCAACATTGGTACTCTCCATTCCATTTTAATTTTCAGCCGATAACAAATCGGCAATTACAAAGTAAAATAGCAAGAGAGATGCCAACTTCGAGATTCAGCCCTTAAGTACGAAAACAGGCTCTAAAAAAGGCAAAAAACGGATTCCATTAGAATGATTAAAGAATAAACAAAGCCTACCATTTGGACATATGCATATTTTTTGCGCACACTTTTTGTGCAGTGCACACAACGCGATAACCCCCTATACCAGAAGGATAATTCTACATTTTCATCACGTAAAGTTACTTGTTTTCCCCAGGGCCACCACTGCGACCATTGGATAAAAAAGCGACAATGCCACGCAATGTCTGAACCTCTTGAAGGGTCAAATCAATGCGGGCAAAAATATTGCGGATATTGCGCACCATGGAAGGGCGTTTTTCTTCCACCCGCAAAAAACCGGACGCATCCAGTTCTTTTTCCAGATGCTCATAAAACCCGATCACTTCATCCTTAGTGGCCGGACGCGCTGTTTTCCCCCGCGCCTGCGGAATATATCGCTCTTGGGTGTCATCATTCATGGTGAACCACTCATAGCCGATAAGCAGTACGGCTTGCGCCAAATTCAGGGAAGCAAAGGCCGGGTTAAGCGGTAAATGTAAAATCGCATCACATAAAGCCACATCATCATTATGAAGCCCTTTGGCTTCCTTACCAAACAACACTCCGGTGCGCAAATTACCTGCCGCCAGCGCTACAGACTCTTCTGCAGCCTTGCGCGGTGTCACCATCGCCTTGACCATATCGCGTGGGCGCGCTGTGGTGGCATAAACCGTTTCCAGATCAGCGACCGCTTCTTTCGTAGTCTCATAAAACTTGGCACGATCTAGCACCAGACGCGCACCTGAGCTGGCTTTTTCCGCCTTATCACGGTCCCAGCCTTCACGCGGATTGACAATGCGCAGGTCAATCAAACCGCAATTAAGCATGGCACGGGCAACCATACCGATATTTTCACCCAATTGTGGCTCAACCAAAATAATAGCAGGCGCATCTTCGCGGCAAAATTCTGCGGCTTCGGATTTACGACGACGATCAGTTCCCGCCATGAGCTTTGACTCCAGACTTATAAAGCTTATAGATCAAACTATCGCGCAATGCCTCATAGGACGCATCAATGATATTGGAGGACATCCCAACAGTCGTCCAGGTTTCCCCCGCCCCATCGGCACTTTCAATCATCACTCGCGTGATCGCACCTGTGGCCTGATCACCGTCCAGAATACGCACCTTGAAATCCACCAAATGCAGGTTTTCCAATTGCGGATAGATCGGGATCAGGATTTTACGCAAGGCTGCATCCAGTGCATTGACCGGACCATTACCTTCGGCCACATCCATGACGCGCTTGTCCCCAATGAACAGTTTCACGGTGGTTTCCGACATTTGTTTGACATGGGCATGACGTTTATCCCACACCCGTTCATCAATCACACGGAAGCTTTCCAGACGGAAATATTCCGGCACAGCTTCAAGGTGGCGACGTGCCAGCAACTCAAAACTCGCATCTGCTCCATCATAGGAATAGCCGTTACTTTCCAGTTCCTTGATTTTATCGAGCAACACATTGACCTTGGCATCCTTTGGGTCGACATCCAGTCCGACTTCACGGAATTTTGCGATCAAATTGGAACGCCCCGCCTGATTGGACATGATGATGGTGCGTTGATTACCAACACTTTCCGGATTGACATGTTCATAACAGCTGGGATCTTTTTCAATGGCTGAGACATGCAAGCCGCCCTTATGGGCAAAGGCAGATTCCCCAACATAGGCCGCATTGCGTGCCGGTGCGCGGTTCAGCCGTTCATCCAACATGCGAGACACATGAACCAGACGTTTCAGCCCGTCCTCACTCACCCCGGTTTCATAGCCCATCTTCAACATCAAAGACGGCAAGATGGAAATCAGATTGGCATTGCCGCAACGCTCACCCAAACCGTTCAATGTGCCCTGAATTTGACGCACGCCCATACGCACCGCCGCCAGTGAATTCGCCACCGCATTCCCCGTATCATCATGACAATGAATCCCAAGATGGCTCCCCGGAATATGTTTGGTGACTTCAGAAACGATCTCTTCAACTTCATTGGGAAGGGTACCGCCATTGGTGTCACACATAACAATCCAGCGTGCCCCGGCTTCATAAGCAGCCTTACAACATTCCAGCGCAAATTCCGGATTGGCCTTATAGCCATCAAAGAAATGTTCTGCATCAAACATGGCTTCGCCAGCGGTGGCTTTTACATGAGCGATGGAATCCGCAATCATCGCAACATTTTCAGAACGCTCAATCCCAAGGGCCACATCCACCTGAAAATCCCAGCTTTTGCCCACCAGCGTCACTGTTTTCACACCTGTGTTGATCAAGCCGCTAAGGCCCGGATCATTATCCGCACTGCGCCCTGGGCGCCGTGTCATGCCAAAGGCACTTAAGGTTGCCTGTTCCAGCTTGGGCGGATTGGCAAAAAAATCATCATCGGTGGGGTTGGCACCGGGCCAGCCGCCTTCCACATAATCAATGCCTAAACGATCAAGTTCAATGGCAATCGCAGTTTTATCCGCTGCGCTAAAATCCACACCTTGTGTCTGTGCGCCATCGCGCAGCGTACTATCATAAAGATAGACTCGTTTGTCATTGGTCATTGTTTTTGGTCGTCCTAAACTGAATTAAGTGCGCGCGAGAATGCAAAATTATGGCAATTGACTCAAGCTTTCCTTTATAAAACCTGCGTAATTTTGCTTAAGGCTTTGCAAAGGAGCAATACTTTTGTATTTATATACAACACAGCTGTAAGAAAAACTTAATACGTATAAAATATACAAAATATCTGTACATCTAGGAAACATGAGGCAACCGTGGTAGAGGGCATCAGCCCACTTTTTGAGACCTGTCAAGAAAAGGTCAAGGGCACCAACATCAACGAAGAAACGTTGTTGGCAACCGATTATCTGAACCATTTCAATGAAGTGGTGATGATGATCGACATGTTGCCTGATATGCCTGAATGCCTTGATATGATCAAGGATTGGGAACCCAAACCCTATAAAGACCACTTCCGCGAAAGCACCATTGCAGATAAAGACCTGGCTGTTGAAGTCTATGACCATGCCATGCCATTTGTGCGTCGTGCATTTGAAGATACAATTGCCCAGGTTGACCAGGCGATCTTTCAGGCCATTGCCAATGCCGAAGAAGCACTAACAACCGGTGACAAGGAATTCCTGCGTTTCAAGATTGGCGAATCGGCGGCAGAAATTCATGCCCTGCAAGATCGCCTCAGCGCCATCATCCATGGTACGGCCGATCTCAGCGGTGAAATGATTGAAGAAGAAGAACATGTCACCATGGATCAAAGCGACATTGACGCCCTGTTCGATTAGGTCGTAAACTCATAAAATAGACTTGTTTGGCGGAGATGTATTTGAGGATAGACAAGGCATGAAACCCGCAGAAGTGCAAGCACTTTAAGGTTTTTATAACGCAGCTCTATCCTCAAATACATCCTGTCCCTTACGGGATTTCCCAGCAAGTCTATTTTATGAGTTTACGACCTAATTCCTACAAGTCTCTCTTTTCAAACAGCAATTCTTAGGTCATCTTAAGATATATGCTTTTTGAGGCGTGAAAGATGGGCAACAACGATAATCAAACCTATGAAGTTCAGGTCTATAATAACGGCCGCTGGCAATCTCATGCCCGTTACCCTTATCATGAGCGGGCAAACGCCATTGCCGATGCCAAGGAATTGGATCATGACAAGATCGGTGTTGCCGTTCGGGTGTTGCTGGAAGACTATAACCCCAGCAATGGCCTGCATACGGAATCCCTGATCTATCGCAATAAGATTAAACCCCAAAAGAAAAAAATTGCCCGTACCCGACATAGTGACAGTTGGGCGGATTTGGCCGTTTCCAGCGATGGACGCATTGGCTATCAAAGTGACGATGTGGAAATGTTTCTAGCTGAAGGCAACCTGCAAGACCGCCCCAAGGCCCCTGTGACGACCCCCATGTTTCTAGGGGTCCTCTTCACGATTATTGCCGTTGGTCTGGGTGGTGGTGGCGGCGCAGCAGGATTACTCTATTTAATGATCAAAGGCTTTAATGTCGCCGCCCCTGAACATATTCAAAAATTCCTCATCATGGGGATGTTCGTTCTTGTTTTTCTGATCGCTGCCAGTTCTACATATGCGCATTATGCTGCACGTTTTGACCTGAATCCTTTTAAGAAAAAGAAAAAAACACCGCCCCCAGTGGCACCGCCCACCAAAATTTCACAGGATATGGAAAAAGCCGCCCAAGCCATCGACAAAATGGAACCTGCTGAGCCACCGATCCAAAGTGATGAAGAATTTGATATTTTTGATCTTATTGATGAGCGGGAAACCGAAACGGAAGAAGAGATCAAAGAAGTTGAATTTTCTGAGAATGCCGAAGAACAGAAAATGTTTCTCATTACCTTTTTGGGAACGGTTCTTGGTGCATTGAAAGGACCGGATGTCAGCCTTGAAACCCTTAACCGTTTTGGCCTAAACTTGTTTATCTCCGGTGCCGTCTTACGTATCGCCAAGGACAAGACGCTTAGTGAAGAAGAAACCGCCCTGATTTTACGCCGGCTTATCGAAATGCTTGGGGCCAAGCCAGAACAGGCGGAGCGATTTGTTTCTGATTTTGATAAACATTTGGAAAACCCCCGCCATATTCTGCTGTTTAAGAAAAGCGGTGATATTGCCGCCGCCCTGTCCAACGGGGACCCAACTGCCTCCCTTCACATTCGCGAGGTGATGGAAGAATGGGTTAATTGGAAGCCCCCTGTTGAAGAGCATATCAATCCCAACCTTCTGACCATTATGTTTACCGATATGGTGGGTTCAACCGATTTAACGACAAAGCATGGGGATTACGCGGCCCAAGAGGTCCTGAAAGCCCATGACCTGATTGTACGTACCGCCATTACCAATTTTGAAGGTAAAGAGATCAAACACCTTGGTGACGGGATCATGGCCTCTTTCAAGGACTATCACAAAGCTCTGGAAGCCGCCGTTGAAATCCACAAACGGGTGGAAGGCAATAACAATGCGGGACCGGAGTTCCCCTTACATATTCGCATGGGCCTGCATGCCGGGGAACCGATCAGAAAGAACAACGATCTGTTTGGCACTGCTGTGCAACTGGCCGCACGTATTTGTGATTTTAGCAACAGTGATTCCATTTCCGTTTCGCAGGATTTGGTCGACCTGTGTGGGGAAAAGCCGATTTTCACCTTCATTGACCTTGGGCCACAAGAACTCAAAGGTTTTGAAAACCCGGCCAATCTTTTCAAGCTGGACTGGACAGCCCCACCGCTTGAATATCACGATGAAGAAGACGATGAAAATCTCAACGAAGAAAGCAACAACACGAATATCGCACAACCTGCCCCACAGGCGCACGACGGAATCGCCCTGGATATGGAAGTCGTTGCTCCCCCCACACAAGCGCTCGCAGAAGATTTTGATACAGGGTTGCCTGTTAAAAGCGTTTCAGAACCAAAGACGTGAAGTCATCATTCTGATCGGCACCGGCTCTAAAATCATTCACAAAGGCAAACAGGTTTTCAGACAAGGCATGGGCAGACAGACTTCTATTTTCCAGAAGATAATCAATCAGGCGCTCTTCTGAAAATTGGTTGCGATCTTTATCAAAGGCTTCAGTCACCCCATCGGTATAAAAGAAAATCGCATCACCTTCATTAAGCTGGCAGGTTGAGTTTTCAAAAGGCATTCCTTCTTGAACTCCAAGGATGATTCCCTCCCCGCCTTCAAGGGCAATGGCGTCTTTTGCATTTTCTGCATTAACCAGATAAGGGGGCAAATGCCCACCATTGCTATAGGTCACTTCCCAGCTTTTGGTATCAACCACACAATAAAAGACTGACACAAACATGGACGTAATTTCATGTTCACATAACAGGTCATTGACCCGTTCCAAACAAACCGCCGGTGATGGGCTGGACGGAGCAGTTGCGCGTAACAGGGTTCGCGCCACCGCCATAAAAAAGGCTGCGGGAATGCCTTTGCCGGAAACATCAGCAACCGCCAGTCCAATCTTGTCATCTTCCAAATCAAACGTATCATAAAAATCCCCGCTCATGCGTTTTGCAGGAGCCAGATGTGCCGAGATTTCCAACTCATCACGGGTGGGAAAAATTGAAGGCAGGATTTGGCGTTGAATATTTTCAGCAATGTCCAGCTCTCGCTTAATCGCAGAAAGCTGGGCTTCATTACGCCAGGCTGCACGCCTTGCCTCACAATCCTTATAGACTTTATCAATGGTTAAAAGCAGGTCCTCACGATCCACAGGCTTGGTTAAAAAATCTGCCGCCCCCTCATTCATCGCTTTACGAATAGCAGCGAGGTCACGCCCTGCGGTCAAGGCCACCCGAGGGACACGAAGGCGAATCCCCTCCATCTTTTTAAACAGCCCCATCCCGGAAATATCCCCACCATCAATGGAAACAATGGCAAGATCAATATCGGTATGTTCCTGGATCAGACCAAGAGCCGCTTCATCATTTTGGGCGTAGATAAAACTGTGTTCCCCCATCTCCGTGGTTTGTCCCGCACAATTTTCACATACGTGATGAAAATCCGGATCATTATCAACAACCAGAACTTTTGGCATCTTGACCTCTTTCAAAATCTATTTTTGCAGAGGATACAATCGCTCGTCAAATTGGTCCAGTGTCGGAAAGTCCAACACAGGGACTTTATCAAGGTTGAGCAAACGTGTTTTATAGTCATCAAGGTACTGTTTGCGCACATCATTACTGACATATGGCACATGCCATCCTACAAACGGTTCCAGCACATCAAAACCGACATAACGCAGTGTGCCGCGCAAAAGGGGACGCAACATATCCTCAAGGGGGCCATGAATGCCATCTTCACCAAACATATGTTCGCGCCCACCCAAGGTACAAGTCACCATAGCCTTCTTGCCTGCCAGACCACCACGATCATAAAAGCGCTTACCGCCATAACAAATGCCGGACACCAACACCCGATCAATCCAGCCTTTCAAAATGGCAGGGACAGAAAACCAGTAAATAGGGAAAGAGAAAATCACATAATCGGCCCAAAGTAGCTTATCAAGTTCGCCCTGAATATCGGCTGGCAAGGTCTTGTTTTCCACCGCATGGCGTTGCTCCAACGCATAAACAAGATAATCCTCACCCTTGCGTTCCAAAAAGTCATCCGCACTGGCCACCGGGTTCCAGTTCATTGCATAAAGATCAGAAACTTGAACCTCATGCCTCTGCCCTTCCAACACCTCAACAGCCTGATCTTTCAACGCTGTAGTAAAAGACTTTGGTTCGGGGTGAGCATGAATGATGAGAACGTTCATACAGGTAATTACCTCGTCATTTTGGATCTGCCCCTAGAGCGAATTCAGAGTAACAGGATTCACATAAGTTTGAATAGCCCCTATTTTCCTAGACACCTTGTCGGTTACAAAATGAGGCAAGGAGTTATTCAATATCCAAATCCAATTTCACCGATGAATTTAAAATTGATGCTATAAAGCAGATTATGGAACGGGGCTATTCAGTCGCAGAAGTTTCCCGGCGTTTAGGTATCAGCACACATTCGCTTTATCAATGGCGTAAGCGGTTTTCTAAATTGCCAGCTGTTGCCCAAGAAGTTATGGAACAATCTGCCGAGATCAGTCGCTAAAAGAAAGAGTTGGCCCGTGTCACCGAGGAGTGAGACATCTTAAAAAAGGCCACGGCGTTCTTCGCAAAAGATGCCAAGTGAAGTACGCCTTTATGAAGGTGCATCGTTCTGATTTTATGATCCGAAGCATGTGCCGTATATTGCAAGTTCATCCAAGCGGGTTTTATGCGTGGTTGAAATCACCGCTCAGCAAAAGAGCCCTTGAAGACCAACGTCAAACGGAGCTTATCAAGCAGGCTTGGGAAGAGAGTGGCAAGGTCTATGGTTATCGTAAGTTACATGATGATCTGTGAGAATTAGGCGAATGCATCAGTCCTAACCGTGTCGCACGCCTGACTCGTCTGGCAGGAATTTGTGCTCAGATCGGATATAAACGTCGTCCTGGTCAATATGGTGGAAAACCGTCTATTGTTGTTGATAATACACTTGATCGACAATTTGATGTTCTGGAACCAAATCGATTTTGGGTAACTGATATTACCTATATTAAAACGACAGAAGGATATTCATATTTAGCGGTTGTTATTGACCTTTATTCCAGAAAAGTTGTTGGTTGGCCTATGCAAAGCAGGCAACTGACAGAACTCGCCTTGCAGGCTTTATTAATGGCTGTGTGGCGGCGAAAACCTAAAAATAAAGGGGGCTGAAGTAGCTAAGGACTGAAAGAGGTTCTATAATGGCTACGATGTACATCCGAAAAAGTCGTCTGACTTTACGTCAGCAAAGCAAGTTGATTGAGCATTTTGTCGCAGGCAGCACGGCTCGTGCGACTGCTGAAATTGTAGGTATCCAAGCGAACACAGCGATCCGCTTCTTCATGCGGCTTCGCCAATTGATTGCCAGCAAGTTGCCGAGCTATCGTTTGCAAGGCGAGATTGAAGCTGATGAAAGTTATTTTGGGGGTGTCCGTAAAGGAAAACGAGGTCGTGGTGCTGGCGGCAAAGTGGCTGTGTTTGGCCTTTTAAAGCGGGATGGCAAGGTCTATATGGCAATCATTCCCAATGCGAAGACAGAGACGCTGTTACCGATTATTCAGGAGAAGGTCGAGCCTGACAGTATCGTCTATACGGATACGTTCGGTGCCTACAACGCACTGGATGTTTCAGACTTCCATCACCGTCGCATCAACCATTCCAAACTCTTTGCAGACAAACAAAATCACATCAATGGCATTGAGAACTTTTGGAATCAGGCAAAGCGTTATATGCGGAAATTCAACGGTATCAAACCTGACCATTTCTACTGGTTTCTCAAGGAGTGTGAATGGCGTTTCAATGGAGGCAACCACGCAGACCTCCTAAAGCAGCTGAAAATATGGTATAAACAGGCTAAACATTAACCCTTAGCTACTTCAGCCCCAATATTTTTTTTATCAACCGAATGTCAATAAGCAAGATTGTTACGAATATACCTCAAGGGAACTTAGAGGCAGCTTTGCTCAGGGCGGGGTAGATACGGTCAAGGACAGCATAGAAAAGATGCAAGATATGAGCGGCAAAAGCTGGCGACCTGACACATTCGTATTAAACCTGATTGGCGTAGACTATGGTGATTTGTTGTAGTCAACAGGGGTAAACTACCCGTGTTTTCCCATCAATGCATAAACCTCTGCAATTTACCAATAGCCCGTTGATTTATAGTCATTCTACCTCACTAGAAAGTCATCATATCTCCATGCTTCTCTAAGGAAGTCACGTTATTAGAGGAGATATAGAATGACTACAAACCCTGAGCCAGAAGGTCGCCAAATTCCAGTAGACCCAGATGCACTTTTATTCCCTTCAGAAGCAGCTTACTTAAGGGGACAATCAGTCAACACACTTGCGAATGAACGAGTGAAAAGTGGCGGATGCCCATTTGTTAAACTGGGGCGTTCAATCAGATATCGTCGCGCAGATGTTCTTCAATGGATAGCAAACAACAGTTTTTCTTCAACTTCGGAAGCTGGAGTTTGCAATGTCTGATACACTCACGCTTCACCTATCTCAACAAACCGCAAAATACTATGAAGTCCTTTTTCGACATGAAGCGATACGTTGGCAAAAGGTCGCGCAAGTCTGGAAAGTTCGAACCGAATATGAAGCCGCTAAACTTCGAAGGTTGGCATCGGTTCTATCACATCTTTCAAATGGCATAGCTGATCGTTGTTGGGAAATTGCAAAATACGGTCATGATGCCATAGATAGAAGCGACAAGGTTTCTCTGAATTCTGTCATTTACTTCAGTGATGAATATCGCAACCTATGGCGTCAATTCTCATTTTAAGAAAATGGGGGAGTAAATAATGCGATCCATAAACTTTGAACGAATCAATCGTACAGCTCTATCCTGCTTGCCTTCTATCCTTGCGCGCTGGTTGCCGGATGGAAAAACACAAGGTTCGGAGTACGTAGCTAAGAATCCGCTACGAAATGACCGCCACACAGGTAGCTTCAAGGTAAATCTCTATTCCGGAAAATGGGGCGATTTTGCCACTGGTGATAGCGGTGGCGATATTGTCAGCCTTGGCGCTTTCTTGGCCGGAATTACACAAAAAGAATCAGCGCTCGCGCTAGCAGAAATGCTGGGAGTTGATGCCTATAAGTGAAAATAAAGCAGATATCTTTCAGCCATTAACGCCGGAAGAAAAGAAACCTCCCCAGCGCCACCGTAAAAGCCCAAAAGGGGATTGGGAACCTTTAATGGTTGTTCCCGCACATGCAGGTGACAGGTACAGACAAGCGGGCGCGATCAGGGCAGAAAAAGGGGGCAGGTTCAGATGGTGATGAAGGCGGCGGACGGGTGCCCCAGCGCGATCTGCTTTTATCCGTGATGGATGAGCTGGAGCTTTGGCATGATGATGACCGTAATGCCTATGCCTCCATCTATACCAATCATCATTGGGAAAACTGGCCGATCCGTTCAAAGGACTTTCGTATCTGGTTATCCGGTAGATATTTCGATGAATATGGCAGCGCAATTGGAAGTCAGGCGCTGGAAGATGGCTTAAAGGTAATGGAAACACGCGCCATTCATCATAGTCCCATGCATCAGGTTTGCCGCCGTATCGGTGGATTAAATGGTAATGTGTATCTGGATCTATGCGATAAGAAGTGGCAAGCCGTAGAAGTAACTGCGAATGGGTGGTCCGTAACAGACCGTGCGCCAGTGAAGTTTCTACGATCCAATTCCATGCAGCCTCTGCCAGAACCTGAAGAGGGAGAGCCTCTGGAAAGAATGCATGACTTTATTAATACCGCTTCACAAGATGACTTTCGCCTTATCACCGCCTGGTTAATCGGTGCATTACGACCTGAAGGGCCATACCCTATTCTGTTAATTAACGGTCAACAGGGTTCATCTAAATCAACAGTTTCTCGATTCTTACGTGAATTAATTGATCCGAACCGTTCTTCTATTCGTTCTCAGCCACGAGATGAACGTGATCTGATGGTATCAGCGGTAAATAACAGAGTATTGTTTATGACAATGTTTCCGGCGTATCGCCCTGGCTATCAGATGCCTTGTGTCGCTTGGCGACTGGTGGTGGCTATACCGTCATCATCATAAACAACCAGCTTTGCCACTTTGCTCGGATCAGCACGCAAGCCTTCCAAGCGTTTATGCAATTTGTATTCATGCATATCCAGCGCTATGGATCTTGACCACGAGAGCGCTGAGATCATTAAATTCTCAAAGAAGTAACTGCTGTATGTCTCAAGCATTTGATATTCAAACGAGTACTCGTCGAAAACAGCTATCTGCCTCAGCACTCAAAGCATTCTTCCAAATTGCGCGTTTATGGCAGTTATCTAATGCCGAATGTATAACGCTTTTAGGGCTTTCACATTCCTCCACTTTCTATCGGTGGCGCAAATCAACAGAAACAGCGCGATTAAAACGCGACACACTTGAACGTATTTCACACATCCTTGCCATATACAAAGCCTTGCAAATATTGTTGCCGAACCATCAGCGTGCCGATAGCTGGATAAGAGAAAACAATAAGGCACCTATCTTTGCAAATCGCCCGGCGCTGGATCGAATGCTTGCCGGTAATGTAGCTGACTTGTTCGTGGTGCGAAGATATCTGGAAACTCATATTTAGTTTCAGCTATGTGAGTTAAATTCACCTAACTAACAAAAAACACACATTTCGTTATTTAATTGTTCACAACTAACATTCATGTTATTTACACTAGTGCAAATAACGAAAATGCCGTTTTATGTTAGTTAGAGGACGAAATGGCCGCAAGAGAACAAACCGGACAATTTGTAAATGGCTCCGCAGTAGCTGGCGACACCTACCAAGCCTACATTCCTGATCCGTTACCACCTAGCCCACCACTGGATATGAGCCAACTGTATCCATTATTGGATCAAGCCAGTACAGCGCTAGGCCGACTGGATGGCATGAGTATGGTTTTGCCTGATTCCAAACTTTTTCTATACATGTATGTCCGTAAAGAAGCGGTATTGTCCTCGCAAATCGAAGGCACACAATCCTCACTATCCGACTTGCTGCTTTTTGAAACAGAGGAAGCTCCTGGCGCACCTATTGACGATGTAACTGAAGTCTCCTGCTACGTAGCCGCCATGAACTATGGATTAGATAGACTAAAAGAATTCCCACTATCTTTGCGGTTGATCCGAGAGATTCATGCGGAATTGATGAACAATGCCAGGGGTGGCGATAAACAACCAGGTGCATTCCGTAAATCGCAAAACTGGGTTGGCGGAACTCGCCCCAGCCGGGCCAATTACGTTCCGCCGCCACCTGAAACAATGGGCGAATGTCTAAATGCTTTCGAATTATTCCTGCACGATGAGAAGAACCGTCTTCCAGCGCTGATAAAGGCCGCACTGGCTCACGTACAGTTTGAAACCATTCACCCTTTCCTAGATGGGAATGGTCGTTTAGGGCGCTTGCTGATCACCTTTATCCTCTGTACAGAAGGCATTCTTAAAGAACCATTATTGTATCTCAGCCTCTATTTTAAGGCCAACCGACAAGCTTATTACGACCACCTCCAAAATGTTCGTGAAACAGGAGATTGGGAAGCTTGGATTGAGTTCTTTCTTGATGGTGTCATTGATACAGCTAACCAAGCTACCGCCACGGCACGAGCCATTATGGATTTGTTTGAGGCTGACCGTTTTAAAATCGGTGAGTCTGGTAAATCAACAGCAGCCGTCTTGACAATCCACACTTATCTGCAATCCCAGCCCATTGCAAATACCGGTACGATTAAAGAGGCTTGTAATGTTTCGCTACCAACAGTCCTGCGCAGCCTCACAGCGCTGGAAGAGTTGGGTATTGTCCGTGAAGTAACTGGAAAAGAGCGAAACAAGGTATTCGTATATCAAGATTACCTCAGCATCTTAAGCAGCGGCACAGAACCTATAGCAAGGTAAATCGAGACCAAATAATGACAGGTAAAGACAAAAGAAGAGAAAATCACTATGTACCAGAATGGTACCAAAAAGGCTTTTTGATTGACGGCAAAAATCAGCTTCATCGTCTAGACCTTGCTCCCGATAAAAAGGAATTACCGGACGGACGGATCATTTCACTGAATGATTACCATACAAAACCTACTTCAAAGTGTTTTGTACAACGGGATTTGTATACAACTTTCTTTGGCACATATATTGATGACGAAATAGAGCGGAGACTATTCGGTGAAATAGACGATAGCTCGTAACCCTTTGCGAAATGATCATCAAAAAGGAAGTTTCAAGGTAAACCTCTACACCGGAAAGTGGGGAGATTTCGCAACAGGTGATTATGGTGGCGATGTGATTAGCTTAGGGGCGTTCCTTGCTGGCATTTCACAAAAAGATTCTGCGTTGGCCTTAGCTGAAATGTTAGGGGTTGATGCCTATGAGTAATGTCAAAGAGGGCATGTTCGATCCCATTGAGAAAGGTGAAAGAAAGCGCCAAACTCGAAAAAGGAAGCGACAAGAAGAATGGGTGCCTGTAGCAGTTGTACCACTTGAAGCCGGGCCAGCCCCGGCCTATCACAACATTCACGGTGCACCCAGCGCAATATATGAATACCGGGACCTGAACAGGGACCTTATTTGTACAGTCAATCGGTTTGACCTTGCTGAAGGTAAGAAAGAATTCTTCCCTGCTTCATTTTGTGAACATAGCGTTAGCAAAGAAAAGGAATGGCGCTGGAAAGCACCGCTTGAGCCTCGCCCTTTGTATAATGCACAGCTGTTGTCTGAAAAGCCGTCTGCAACTGTAATCCTATGCGAAGGCGAAAAGGCTGCTGATGTGGCTGCTATTCTTTGCCCTGACCATATTGCCGTATCGACAATGGGTGGATCAAACGCAGCAGGAAAGACGATCAAGCCGCCAGACAACCAATTTATCACCAGCTCGCAGCAAATCTAGAACAGCATTCAGTTGAACTCGGTCACGTTTAGAACCTGATTGTTTCTCCTTAAAGATATCCCGTTCATCGCAACCGTACTTGATCAAAGCATCCAGTTGTAAGGACCAGTCTTGATCATTTGTTGAAACCCTTGAATACAGATCGTGTATTTATCGATTTATTTAAGGCCGTTTTAAATCCGTATATCGAAATCCGTATTGATGCAGAAAGTTGGATGACGATTACTGGGGATACGTTGGCTGACAAGGATGATAATACGAAAAACAAGGTTTTTGCACTAGGAATGGTGAAACCAGAACTGTTTATGGGATGCACAATCCTAGGTGCAAATATCGAACACTCATTAATGTATGACTACTGGAAAAACCACCTAGGAATCGACATGAATTCTCATCAGCCATTGATTGGACGTCTATTTAATACCAATGGGAACCTCTCTGAAAGGATCAAGATTCACTATCTGAGTGATGTTAAACAAAACTCTAAATCATTAAAGTCCAAGATTGATGATCATGGTGAAATGACGATTGATAAGATTGAGCGTGAACTTCTTTCGCACATTGGTGAAGAGACAAAAGTTCTTTACGTAGGAAACAATGATGACGACTTGCCATTGATGGGTAATGCTTCCGGCTGGGAAAGAATGTCAGTTGAGAACAAAGGGCTGAACCAATACCGTCATTACACAAATATTGTGTTTCTGCCAGCACTGAACAGGACCCCAAGGCACATTGCGAAATTGAGAGATTGGTTTGGTATTTCACCTGAAACTCTGAGACGTTCCACACAATATGAAGTAATGTATCAATCCATTATGCGAACTGCCTTACGGGATGGAGACAGTCAAGAAGTCGTGAATGTTTTTGTCACCACAAAAAAAGAAGGCGAATGGTTGATGAACCTCCTTGGTGGTGGTTTGCTTAAGAAATTTAACGAAAAAGACTTTATCAAATACAAACCACGTGCATTGACTGCATCAGAACGTCAATTGAATGCAAGCGGCAAGAAACAGTCGGCAGAAAAATTGAAGGCAATGATTGTTGATCCTGAGGATGCAGATAATTTATACGATTTCTCTAAAGAGAATACTAAAGATAAAACGTATAAAAAAATTGCATTTCGGATGACGCAACATCCCAGCATTTATGATGTTGCTGATGAAGATTTCACACAATTTCAAGGGTCACTCAAAGAATATGTTTCAACAATGAGACAGCTATCGCATCGTATTCTAAAAAACAAATCCGATAATTTTGTGCTAAATACGGGCATCTATGAACGTCTTGAAGGTTCGGGGGATTCATTAAGATGCAAGGCAAACCATCTGGTATCATCATCAATCCAAATTGATATCGATGACGGGTGTTTATCTACGGAACAAATGGTTGATATTCTTGATACGAATGCCGGATATGGGCAAAAGTTTTCTTTCATCCTGTATAACTCGTTCTCTCGGTCTGAAGATCAACCGAACCGTTACAGAATGCAAATCTTCATTGATAGATACATTGACCAAGAAGAGTACAAGGACATTTATCTTTGGATTGTGTCATATCTTGAAAAGAAGACAGGTAAAATCGATAAAGAATTGGGTCTGGATAAAACAGCAGCGAACCCTACACAATCTCAATATGCACCAGCAACTAACAGAGAAAACCCCGACTGGTGTTGTTTCCATGCCAGGAATGTTGATAAACGTGCGTTTGCTAGTGCAGCTTTGAAAGTTGATGAAATCTTGAAATCAGTCGTTCGTGAACCTGCGCCAGTTGAATTAACGGAGACCATGGAAACGGATGTATTCAAGCATAATGAAACTGTCACACCGGAACTACCGGCATCGAAACATGCCCGAAAGCCGGATTTCGAGAGTTTCAATCACGAGAAGAATTCGTTGAAGGCGATGAAGGATGGATCTGGGAGGCATACAAAACGATTTGCATTCGCGGTGAACGCTCTTAAAAAATGGAAAATCCCATATCATGATGTCTTATCTGCAGTGAAATCAATTTGTGACACTCATGGTAAACCCAAACATTACCAACAAATCGTGAGATCACTGGAAAAATACGGGCATATTTAGGACAAAGACCTTGCTAAATGGACACTGACAATATTCTCACCTGCACCTTAAATGAGAATATTGTCTTCCCGTTATCCAAAGTGATACGTGGACAAGCGTTAACTGGTCCACTTGTGTGATACTCTTAAAGCTGAAGAGGCTTTAACCTCAGTCCCTATAAATAAAGACAAGCGATGATTGGTTTCTTCAGCTTTTTGCCAGTGGTAATCATCATCTTTATGAACAGAGGTCGATATGGAAACGTTTCAAGAATATGTAGAAAGAAATGGAAAAGGTCAGGATATACAAACCCTTGAAGAAGGGTTTCTCAATCAAGTTGAACGGGAAGTTTTGTTGATTGAAAAGAGAATTCAAGCCGAGAATGACCTGCTTCGCAAGATTGATCTTTTGGCAAAACAAAGTAAATGGGCGGCATTTCTCACAGTTTGCAGTTTGGCAGTTCAGTTAAAAGATATTTCAGTGCTGAAACGCATAAGAAAGAACTAACCTAACCACATACGAATATGGTACGGCTTGGATTTGGTTTAAGAAAAAAATAAGGGGCTGAAGTAGCTAAGGGTTAATGTTTAGCCTGTTTATACCATATTTTCAGCTGCTTTAGGAGGTCTGCGTGGTTGCCTCCATTGAAACGCCATTCACACTCCTTGAGAAACCAGTAGAAATGGTCAGGTTTGATACCATTGAATCTTCGCATATGCCGCTTTGCCTGATTCCAGAAATTCTCAATGCCATTGATGTGATTTTGTTTGTCTGCAAAGAGTTTGGAATGGTTGATGCGACGGTGATGGAAGTCTGAAACATCCAGTGCGTTGTAGGCACCGAACGTATCGGTATAGACGATACTGTCAGGCTCGACCTTCTCCTGAATAATCGGTAACAGCGTCTCTGTCTTTGCATTGGGAATGATTGCCGTATAGACCTTGCCACCCCGCTTTAAAAGGCCAAACACAGCCACTTTGCCGCCAGCACCACGACCTCGTTTTCCTTTACGGACACCGCCAAAATAACTTTCATCAGCTTCAATCTCGCCTTGCAAACGATAGCTCGGCAACTTGCTGGCAATCAATTGGCGAAGCCGCATGAAGAAGCGGATCGCCATGTTCGCCTGCACGCCAACAATCTCAGCAGTCGCTCGGGCAGTGCTGCCTGCGACAAAATGCTCAATAAGCTTGCTTTGCTGACGTGATGTCAGGCGACTTTTTCGAGTGTACATCGTAGCCATTATAGAACCTCTTTCAGTTCTTAGCTACTTCAGCCCCAAAAATAATATGATATTTGGGAGGCACGTATATGGGGCAATCTAAAATTCCATATTACGCCTATGTTGATGAGACCGGAAATACTGGCCACAATATCTTTGATGAAAATCAACCTGACTTCTTTACTGCGGCCCTGATTACAAGCGGTGACTTTGATAAAATTTATTCCGCTTCCGTTCAGGGAATTGCAAAAAAGATTGATGCGGACGTACTTCATGCACAAGAATTCGGCTTGGGTAAGCTGGAACTGATTGCAGATGAACTTCTGCGGCTTTTTATTGCTTCTAAGGCAACCTTCTTCGTTTCTAGGGTTGAGAAGAAATACCTCTTGGCCACAAAGGTGTTTGATAGTTTGTGTGATTCCGGTGAAAATGCAGCAGTTGCCTGGCACCACTATAATATCCGTCCATTACGAATCATGTTGATGTTTAAATTATCAACCATGATAGATGAAGAAACAGCCAAGATGTTCTGGAAATGCATACTGGAACCCAAAGAAGAAAAAGCCTATGCCTTGTTGCCGAAAGTCTGTGAACGCCTTTTGGCAAATATCGATATTTTACCTGATGCGAAATCAAAAGAAATTCTTGGGGAGGCTCTTACATGGGCGAAAGAACATAAGGAATCTATTCAAATTCATGTGGATCGAAAGATTTCCAGACAAGGACACTTCCCTAACCTAGTCGCTTTCACCAATTTATTGGATGGCCTTGAAAAGTTTGTCACCGCACGGAAAAAGAAAGTGGCAATGATTAATCATGATGAACAAATCCAATTTAAGAATATGCTGACGATGTATCATAATATGTATTCCAATGCTTCCTCCGAAGAAATTTCCTGGGCTGGTGAAACATATTACCTGTCAAAACTATCAGGCAGTGAATTCGTCATGAAAAGAGATGAGGAAAGTGCAGGAATCCAAATTGCAGATGTTGTGTTGTGGCTGTATAGCCAGTTTCAGAAAGGAAAAAAAATCCCGCTGAAATGTGCAAAGTTGTTGGATTATGTATTTGCAAATGGTTGGGAGAATGATTTTTCATTTCGTGGTGTTGAGAGAGTTTTGCTTGAAAATTACGGCCATGTTTTTGATGACAGCGTAGAACTGACAAATGAGCAAAAGAAACGCAGTGTGGAATTGTTGAAGGTGGCAGAGGAAAACCGTCAGAAATCCATGGCCCAATATGAAAAAGATGGATTGCCGCCTTTTATGAGAAGCTATGAGGAATAGTTGTGCTGAGCTATATGTTTTTGAGGGCTTTAAAGACAGTTGCAAATGTCTCAATAGCTTTTTTAATTTCTTCGGCTCTTAGTTCATCGTTTTCTTGAGTTGGCTCAGTATCTTCAATGGCTTCTTGGGCAACTTCCCATCGTTCTTTCCACTGCTCCAGTGTACCCTTTTGGTGTTCCGGCTCTTCACCAATGCATTCACCGCCTTCTGTTTTGATGAATGGCAAAATCATCCAATTATGCTTTGAATGCATAGTTTGAACAAATTTCTCGCAATACTTTTTCAAATCAGCAGGGTCTGCTGCTTCCTTTTTAAGGGCAATGAATTCTGCTTCGTGAAAACCTTCATTTGGTAGGATATCAATCCAAATTAAAGGGTAAGGTGTGCCGGATAAAACACCTTTGAGATTTATTCGTTGCTCGACATACATGAACTTAGTGAGATCAAAGCGTCCGGTCCATTTTTCAACTTTTTTATTGTATGCTTCAATTATCAACCAAGCTAGGTCAACTGAAACAACCATTTGGCGGGGTGTCGCATGGCCAGTCAGACGAAATCCTAAGTCAATTTGAGGACCAATAAAATCCAAGAACTGGTTTTGATTTTTCTTGGGATCAAATGCTAATCTTTGAGCTACTAAACGTACCCACCGATCGTCCCAAACTGGATTTTCAGCATTTGGGGGTTCAAAAGTACCTCCGACTACAATCTCAAAGTTGTTGACTGGAAAACCTGCCAACCAGCCAGTAGCTTTCAGATCAAGTCGACTATCTTTTGTTTTTAGAATTTTTCTTACGGAATTAACTGCTTTAACAAAACTTGCAACGCTGAAAAGTGCTTCGTCGTTGGTGGCAATATCTACATAATATAGAGCCTCATCACCTGACCCCTTCCAAAAAACAGGCTCAGAAGATTTCAAGTGAGAAAAGTCTTCCCCAAGGTTCTTTTTTGAAGATTGCCATTCCGTGCGCAGATGACGGTCAAAGTCCGAAAAAAATCCAGCAATAACTTCTTGCCAGTCTTCGCCATCTCTTGACGCTTGTTTAAGTGCTGTGGAACCTACAATGTCAACGCTAAGAAATAATCGTAGAACGGACTGCAAGAATTTGGTTTCAGTCATATCCTACCAAACGTCCAATCCTAATTGATCGGCGCGTATTTCAGCAGCTTTGTATGACACCCCAAGCTTCTCTGACATTTCAGTGAGGTAACCTTCACACTCATGATATGTTTTCGTGAAAGCATTCTCTGGCATTAGAAAACCAGCAGCAAACCAATTGGCTTCCCACTCAACTGGGCCACTTCCGTATCGATGAGCTTTCATCGCTTGCTTTTCTTCATTAAGGATGTAGTGAAGTACTAAATGTCCCAATTCATGGGCAATTGTAAACCTTTGGCGGTTTCTACCAACGTCATCTGCAAGGAAAATCTTAAACTTACCGTCTTCGTCGATGACTATAGAGCCGTCCTGTGTTTCATTAATAGTTCCGTCAGAAACATAAATAATCTCGCCTCCAAGTTCTTCAATAATTGGAAGTAAAGACTCACCAGGTGTATACCCCAATCTCTCAGCCACCTGAGCAGCGAGGTTTAGAGTTTCCTTTTTTGAAAGTTTGGAACTTGATGGTGCTATAAATTCGGTCATAACAATACTGATATAGCGTTAGTGGTTAAATGCACAATGCCTTAGACGATTGTAAAAGTAAAGATTTGCTTTCATTATAATAAAGTGGAGTACTATAGAATGTGCTTAAAATCACACATTTCTATATGTCTATTTTAATTGTCTTGTTGTTGCTACTTATCACGCACAAAGCATCTCAGCTCATGAAGGCTTCCCAGGCTTATGGCGAGCAGCCTTATTCTCACCCAGTTCAAAAAGTGTTCATTAAATGGAATTGCCCGGATTGATTGAAAACACCCCAGAAAACCGTACAATAAGTTAGTCCAGAAAGTCCGATGACATTCCTCTTTCTGGAGACGTTTTTTGGACTCAGAAAAAGGCGCAACACAATGGGCAGGACTTTCGGCTATTCAAGGGTTTCAACAAATGATCAAGACTGGTCCTTACAACTGGATGCTTTGATCAAGTACGGTTGCGATGAACGGGATATCTTTAAGGAGAAACAATCAGGTTCTAAACGTGACCGAGTTCAACTGAATGCTGTTCTAGATTTGCTGCGAGCTGGTGATAAATTGGTTGTCTGGCGGCTTGATCGTCTTGCCCGTTCCCAACGTGACCTCTTAGAAATCTCAGACCTCATCAATTCCAAGGGTGCAGAACTTGTTTCCCTGATGGATTCAATTGATACCAGTACTGCCACTGGCAAACTTCTATTCAGTATCCTTGGTGCTTTAGGCGAATTTGAAAAGAACCTTCTCATTGAACGCACAAAGGCAGGTCAAAAAATCGCCAGAGACAATGGTGCAGTGTTTGGAAGACCTCAGAAATTAACCCCTGATCTTATCAAGCATATCAAACATGCTCATAATGATAAGAGCGTTACAGTAGCAACGACCTTGAAACACCTGAATATCAGCAAATCCAGCTACTATAATGCCCTGAAAATGTAAGGTACTGTCCATAAAGTGCCTGTGCTCATTATTGGTCTTTGTAGCTCATCACGGTTAGACCATAATGGCAACCAGCCATCTGCTAGGGCACGATATCCCAGTAGATAGAACCTTGGACATTAAGGCACCCCAAAACAGGATAACATTCTGGGCGCGCCACTTTCACCCTGCTAAGTCAAATACTTAGCAGGGTGTTTCCTTTTCAGGGCATATTTCAGAAAATCATTTGGACGCAATTTGGACGCAGTCGGTGTGATTTCGTAGGGCTTCAACCCCAGCACCTGCCGATACCCCTTACTCTTATATACTTCTTTTAAGATTCTAAAAGAATCCACCTGTCCAACCTGTCCAAGTGTCCAAGTGTCCAAGCCGCAATTAAAACAAAAGCTTATCTTGGACACCTTGCGTTTTAATCTGTCCATAAGGTGTCCATACGTAGGTAAAAAGAAAACCGACTGTTGTTGCAGCCGGTTTGAGTAAAGGGAAATTATCTTTTATTTATTGCCTACGGTCTCGTTTTTGTCATTCAACCAGCCCTGTGATTGAAGATCTCGCGCTATTTCAGCTTGCCAATTCATTGTTTCATCTTCGATCATTGTAACAGTAACTGCATCCAGATTGCATTTTCGTTCAAGACGGTTCCCCAAGTCTCTAAGGTTTGTTGCCAAATAGCTAAGTAATTTTTCCATAGTGGAAACAGCATCATCTTTTCTGATGAGTTCACTGCGTTGCAATCCTGCTTTGTGTTCGGCTATTACCGTTTCGGCCGCTTTTTTACGGACTTCTAGGGGGAATAAGGAAATTCCCCGGTCTTGACCGCCTTCCAAGTCAAGGCTGGATTGATGGCGTATCAATTCCTCATCTCTTTTTCGAGCTTCTTCCATGGCTTCATGTTTTATGGATTGTCGCCACGCTTTTAGTAGGTCGAGGTCAATCTGATACGACTTTCCATTCGCGGAATGCATCGTTGACGCCTTCACCGATATTCAGGGCTGTATTCATGATCAGCAAGCGAGAAAACCTTTCTGACATGTCTTGTGGAATAGTAAGCCCCAGAAGACCGCCCCAGTCCTGACAGACCAGCGTAATATTTTGCAGGTCCAATCGCTCAATGAGCCTCATCAGATAGTTGCGATGGAAGTGGAAGGTGTAAACATCTTCATCAATGGGTTTGTCTGATTTCCCAAAACCCAACAGGTCTGGCGCAATCACGCGAATTCCGTTTTCAACGAACACCGGGATCATTTTACGATAGAGGTAACTCCAGGAGGGTTCACCGTGTAGGCAGAGAAAAATTTCTGTAGCGTTAGGATCGCCTTCATCCAAATAGTGAAGACGTAGTCCTTCATAGCCTTCAAGGTCATCAATGTAGTTGGGTTTGAAGTCATAACCCGGCAGGTTTTCAAAATATTCATCAGGTGTGCGTAAAGCATCAATCATCATCTTTTCCTTAAGTCTTGTTTAAGCTTGAGAAAAGTATGACGAGTATATTTGTGACGATAAATGATCTATAAAACAAAACATTGGTGCTAAAATTGCACCAATAATAAGACTTAGATATACATTTGATCGAAGTTCGGGATGCGTTTCTCCCATATAGGAACCGAGCTGCCTATATGCTCTTTCAGATAACGGATGAACAGTTTTGTTTTGATCGGTGCTTCTTTGTGAGGGTAGACAGCATAACACTCCCCAAAGTCAGCCAGTTTCAAATCCGTCATGATTGGAACCAGCTTGCCATCCAGAATTTCGTCATGGATCATATAGGCTAGAACACAGGCGATGCCGACACCATCAATCGCGGCTTTTAGATAAAGCTCGTCCTCATTGGATTTGTAGACTGTGTTTAGCTTGAAGTGAGCGTCTTTTGCGCCGTCAGAGTATTTGATTCTGTCACCCTGTATCCCGCTGGTCGAAAAGATTGCCGCTGGTAGTCTCTCAACATCAAAAATTGTTTTCGGGGTGCCGTGTTTGTCAAGAAGGCTTGGTGCTGCCACAAGCAACATCCGGTTACGTGCAATTTTGGTTGTAATGAGCGAGGAGTCCTTTGGTTTGCCCAGTCGAAAGCCAATGTCATAGCCCTCACCAACCAGATCGACAAGGCGGTCCTCTAATCTCAGTTCGATTTCCACATCCGGATACTCCTTCTGAAAGGCAACCGCAGCAGCATGGATGTAGTGACGCCCTAGATAACTCGGACAAGTAATCCGAAGTAAACCTCTTGGCTCAGTGTGATAGTTCTGTGCCAATCGTTTGGTGTCTGAAAGTAAGCTACGCAATTGCTTAGCTTGCTTGACCATCTCGGCACCAGCAGCGGTTAGGGATATAGAACGGGTGGTCCTATTGAGGAGGCGTACATCAAGTTCATCTTCCAGTCTGGTGATCTGTTTTGAAATAACAGAACGATCCACATTCCTGTGTTCAGCGACTTTCGTAAAAGTCTCCATCTCAACGACTTCAAGAAAGAGAAGTAAACGGCTGGGGAAATCCATGTTGCACCATTGTTGTCATTTAGGCATCAATGCAGTCTATGTGTCGAGTGTTTTCATGCAACATTATTGTGTATGTTATAGATGTGTTTTGAGACATTCTGGGTTAGGTCAAACTATCAACGTCATCACGACTCTTTTTTGGCGATAGTGATGCTGTAAGTCAGTAGGAACACGCCTTGAGAAGTAATAAATGCCATTCTTGATGAATGTGTAATGGGGGAAATGGTCTACGGTTTGGTCTACTGAGGTCATAAAAAGGTGCTCCACAACAGGTGAAGGCATCCAAAATTTTCAGATAATCTGGGAAGAATATCGTTTTAAAGCATTGATATTCTTATATTGAGGCCAGAAACGACAAAACCCCAAGGCGTTAACCTCGAGGTTTTGAAAGTGGCGCGCCCAGAAGGAGTCGAACCTCCAACCGCCTGATTCGTAGTCAGGCAAACATTACATCACGCAAGATAATTACCAATCACTAAACGTCATTAAGATACTGTTTTATAATAAAAATAGTGACATTCCATTATTTTAGGCGTAACCATAAATCACTGCGAATAACGATAATCTGCGTCCAAATTGCGTCCAAATGGAATTTGGCACTTTCAACAGACACAGATAATATCGAGATAGAGAGGCCCAAAAGGTGTCCAACCTGTCCAAGGTGTCCCAGCGCTTTGATATCTGCGCGCTAGAGGAAGGACAGGTCAGGGAAACACCTGTCCAAACCCTGTCCATGAAGTGTCCAGATCGGATGATGTGAGGTAATTATGCCAAAATTGACAAAACGACTTATTGATTCGCTTAAGCCTGCGGATAAGGAATATTCCGAATGGGATGATGAGCTGAAAGGTTTTGGTGTACGTGTCAGCCCCAAGGGCGCAAAGACATTTCAGGTCTATTGGCGAGTCGCAGGTCGCCGCGAACGCAAACGCAAAGTGGGACGTTATCCGGCCATGACTGTTGATCAGGCCCGCAAAGCCGCCTTTGAACTTTTGTCAGAAGTGGAACGTGGCAACGATCCGGCAGTCAAACAAGACCTGTTGCGTAAAGCTGAAACCATGAAAGAACTATGCGAACGGTTCATGACGGAACATTCCATTCCCCATAACAAGGAAAACACCATCGCCGATAACCACAGCATGATTGATCGGTTCATTCTGCCAAAACTAGGGGCTACCCTTGCTGTTGATGTAGCGAAGATGGATGTCCGCCGACTACATCAATCTTGCAGCAAGACGCCATACCAAGCCAACAGGCTTCTATCTCTATTATCTAAAATCTTTAACTTTGCCTCAGATGACCTGCTGGAAATTCGCCATGACTGGCGTAATCCGGCGGAACGGGTCCAGAAGTTCAAAGAAGAAAAGCGCCGCCGTTACCTCAGCCGGGATGAACTACAGGCTGTTTCGCAAACTTTGAACATTGCAGAGACGGAAGGCCTAGCCGTTGCTCAAACGGTTGCGGCCATCCGACTGTTGATATTCACCGGCGCTCGACACCGTGAAATTCTCACAGCCAAATGGGAATATGTAAATTGGGAACGCGCCTGCCTGTCCCTTCCCGATAGTAAAACCGGGGCCAAAGATATTCCGCTGAATGGCCCAGCGCTGGCAATTTTGCAAGGGATCGATAAGCTGAAAGACAATCCTTATATGATTGTGGGGAAATTCAAGGGCACCCACTGGGAAGACCTGAGCCCCACCTGGCGACGCATTCGCCAGCGCGCTACAGTCATGCTATTGGAACAAGACGACGTATGGGGACCTGTCATTAAACGCCATCAAGAAGAAACTGGTAAAACCCCTACCTTAAATGACCTTGAGAAAATTGCGACTGACAAAGACTATAAACTGCCCGGTGGTGTCACTGACGTACGTATCCATGACCTACGCCACAGCTTTGCAAGTATCGGTGTTGGCGCTGGCATTACCCTACATCAGATCGGTGGCCTTATGGGGCATACACAAACCCAAACCACAGCAAGATACGCACACCTCGCAACCGACCCGCAGCAACAGGCCGCAGAAGTAATAGGACGCCAATTATCAGACGCGATGGGGCTTGAGCAAGAGAGCGCTGAAATTATTCAATTCTCAAAAAAGTGATAGTGTTATGTCTCAAGCATTTGATATTCAAATCAGCGCTGGCCGGAAAGGGTTGTCAGCCCCAGCGCTTAAAGTATTCTTCCAAATTGCGAGTTTATGGAAGTTATCCAATACCGAAAGCATGACGCTTTTGGGGCTTTCGCATTCCTCCACTTTCTATCGGTGGCGTAAGTCGACCGAAACAGCGCGATTAAAACGTGATACACTTGAACGGGTTTCACACATCCTTGCCATATACAAAGCCTTGCAGATATTGCTGCCCGATAAACAGCGTGCCGATTGCTGGATAAAGCAACCCAACAAGGCACCGATCTTTGCAAATCGCCCAGCGCTGGATCGAATGCTTGCAGGAAATGTTGCTGACTTGTTCGTGGTCCGGAGACACCTGGAAACTAAAATTTAGTTTCATCTATGTTAGTCAAATTCATTTAACTAACAAAAATCACCTATTTCGTTATTTAATTGTTCATAACTAACATTCATGTTATTTACACTAGTATAAATAACGAAAATGCCGTTTTATGTTAGTTAGGGGGGAAAGATGGCTGCAAGAGAACAAACCGGACAATTTATAAATGGCTCGGCAGTCGCTGGCGATACCTACCAAGCCTATATCCCTGACCCGCTACCACCTACCCCGCCATTAGATATGGGCCAACTGTATCCATTACTAGATCAAGCTAGTACAGCTTTGGGGCGACTGGATGGCATGAGCATGATTTTGCCTGATTCCAAACTCTTTCTATACATGTATGTCCGCAAAGAAGCTGTATTGTCATCGCAAATTGAAGGTACGCAATCCTCTCTGTCTGACTTGCTGCTCTTTGAAACAGAAGAAGCTCCTGGCGCTCCTATTGACGACGTGACCGAAGTCTCCTGCTATGTTGCTGCCATGAATTACGGGTTAGACAGGCTAAAAGAATTCCCACTGTCTTTGCGGTTGATCCGAGAAATTCATGCGGAATTGATGAACAATGCCCGGGGTGGTGATAAACAACCCGGCGCATTCAGAGCGTCACAAAACTGGGTTGGGGGGACACGCCCCAGTCGGGCTAATTATGTCCCGCCACCACCGGAAAAAATGGGCGAATGTCTAAACGCCTTTGAACTATTCCTGCACGATGAAAAGAACCGCCTCCCAGCGCTGATCAAAGCCGCGCTGGCCCATGTGCAGTTTGAATCCATTCACCCCTTCCTTGATGGAAATGGGCGTTTGGGGCGTTTGCTGATTACCTTTATTTTATGTACAGAGGGCATCCTTAAAGAGCCTTTGCTATACCTTAGCCTGTATTTCAAAGCCAATCGACAAGCCTATTACGATCACGTGCAAAACGTCCGTGAAACAGGAGACTGGGAAGCCTGGATAGAGTTCTTTCTTGAAGGCGTTATTGATACAGCCAATCAGGCTACGGCGACAGCAAGAGCTATTATGGACCTCTTTGAAGCTGATCGATTTAAAATTGGTGAGTCCGGCAAGTCCACGGCCGCTGTCTTGACAATTCACACTTATCTGCAATCCCAGCCCATTGCAAATACCGGTACCATTAAAGAGGCGTGTAATGTTTCGCTACCAACGGTTCTGCGCAGCCTAACAGCGCTGGAAGATTTGGGCATTGTTAGAGAGGTAACAGGGAAAGAGAGGAACAAAGTATTCGTATATCAGGATTACATCAGTATCCTAAGCAGCGGTACAGAGCCTATAGCGAGGTAGGCCGTGAAAAATCCATGCTGTAATAAATTGACCAACGCCTTTATCCGTTCACGTTTTGAGGCTCAGAACAGACGTTGTTTTTATTGCGAGGTTGAATTACCACCTTTTTCACTTGGCAATGGTCCAAATAATAACCCTCACATAGGGTTTACTGAAGATCATTTCATTCCCAAAGCCCTGGGTGGAGCAAACGATTGGTCAAACAAAGTCTTTGCCTGTCAGCCCTGTAACAATGCTAAAAAACATAGATTACCCTCTCCTCATGAAAAACAAAGATTTGCCAGGTTGAATTATATCAACCCGCCTACTCCAGACGTTCTCTCACTTTCCAACAGAATAAAACGTCAAGATAGTTAGACGTTTATATTAGCGTTTAGCGCTGATTTCCATTTGAGGGAAAATCTAGTTCAAACCCACAGTTTACTTGAGGTTTGACTGGTTCCCTCGGGTTGCGATTGCTTTTCTCAAAATTGTTAATATCCGTCATTGCAAGCTCTGTGATACATTTGTTTTTTCATCGGGTAAGTCAGTGGGGGCATGATGAAATCTATTAAAAAAAGAAACATGCGCAGGGCAGAAAGTCTTTCGCGGCAAAGGCAAACGCTGCCTCAAGGCCAAGCTGGCATTTCTCCACCAAGAAAGATTAAAGAGATTTGGAAAAGCGCTCACCCAATACTTAAAACCTTGTCTCCGATTGAATGGCTGGGTGAATGGGTGGCTTACTGCTTTAAAGCTTCTGCTGGTTTGCGATTGGTTGCTGAATTTATTGCTTTGGCGATTGTTGTGGTTACGTTTATCGCTTTTTGGCTGGAATACGAGCAACGCGGCATAGATCGAGGAGTGCGTATCGCAACCTTGTTTGCCCAGATCGCTCAGGTTCATGCCTTGCCTGATGGAAAAGGCTTGAAAGCCTTGACGCCAAGTGTTGAGGCACTGGTGCGTGAAAATGTGCCTATCGAGCGGATTGATTTGAATGGCGCTGTTTTGGCACAGGCTAATCTCTCTGGGGCCGATCTCTCTGGAGCCGACTTCTCTGGAGGCAACCTCTATAGAGCCAACCTCTCCGGGGCCGATCTCTCTGAGACCAATCTCTCTGGGGCCAACCTCATTGGGGCCAACCTCTCTGGGGCCAACCTCTATAGCGCCAATATCTCTGGGACCAACCTCATTGGTGCCGATCTCTCTGAGGCCGGCCTCTATAAGGCCAACCTCGCTGGAGCCAACCTCTATAAGGCCAACCTCGCTGGAGCCAACCTCAGAGGGGCTGACCTCGCTGGGGCCATCCTCGAAGGGAGCATCCTCATCAGAACGGATTTCGAAAAGGCAAAAAATGTCCCCAGCCTCAAGAGTGCTTTCGCCATTCCCAACAGGCCGCCCACCAACATACCGGAAGGGGTGGAGATTCCTGCAAAATGGGTTTTGCCTACAAAATAACGTCATTGTTTTTACCCTTTAACCGCCGAAGCGATCCCCTTTATGATGAGCAGTCATAATAAGTCGCCCCCCCTATTTATCTTCGCCAGAAACCAATACCTGCTTAGGTAGCCAGCCGGATTTCATCTGATTGATGGCGTCCATAAATTCATGTGATGTCAATTGAGTTGCCGCGAAACAGTCTCTATTGCCTTGCCTGCCCTCAACTTCAATCCGCTCACTAGCTAGTCGTTCAATCATCCAGGTACAATGAAGCTCCTCAGAATTAAGGGCGTCCCTTGCATTGGCCTTAGCTGGCAAACCACGCTTTTCGATGAGTTTTTTTGCCGTACAGCCAGCAACCTCTTTATTGATTGCATCGGTGCAGTTTTTGAAGCCAAAGCCGTTAACACCATGATCTTGCAAGATTTGGGTGAAATGCCTGCGATAAACCAAGCCTTTATCCCGCTCTTCCTGCCAAAATAACCCCTGACCATTTAAGGCATCTTCCATTTCATTAAAGCGTTGGATGTAGCATTCTTTGAATTCTGCTGCCTTTTTGCCTGTGAACCCCATAACCAAGAAAGTGAAACCATCTTTGGTCATCTGGTATGACTTACGTCCTTTCCCTTGATCATCTATATATTCAGCCTCCTTAAAATTAAGGTGGCGAAATTTTTTTGAACAACCGATGCCTTTAATTTTTTGAATGACATTATCGTGACGTTTTCCGAAATAATCGGCCACATCACGGCTATCAGCAAAGACCTTACCTTTGAACTGCTTTACGACAGGTAACACCCCATTGTCCTCCCCTTACTGACCAAACGATATCATCAGGCATAACCGACAGCCCCCTATGTCTTGTTAAGCAGGTTGCCTTCATGCCAGTTCACAAACAGACCATCCTTTTGCATGGCACTGATTAAACGACGGGCATTTTTGCGTGCGGATTTCTGGACACCACCCAAGAGGGGTGCATTTTCTTCATGTTCTAAAATGGTACGAATAACGTCATAACAATCAGACAGCAGTGACCCGTTCGGCACATCCAACAGACCTTGGCGCACCACATCACAAAAGGCGAGATCCACAACCTGAAACGCCAGCATCAACGGACGATCTTCAAAATCCTTCAGGTATTTGGAACTCAGGAATTCAATTGCTGTGGCAATATTGGTACGGCGATTTGCATCGTGCCGGGGTAGTGGTGAAATACACACCTGTTCCATCCCCTCAGCAAACCAATCTGGCGGGGTGAAACTAAAACTCTCAAAAATTTCATTTCTCTGTCCTTACTGTTCAGAATTTGGTACCTCTACCATTATGTTATTATAAGAGTTTCAGAATGGCCAAAGGCCTATATGTCAGCTAAAATCTTAAGTCTGGATACATTAAAGGAAGGTAACATGGCAGATGAACCAACCGATGATGAAGTACGAGCCTATGCTGAAAAATTACGTGATCGTGGCCGAAACTCCACCATGGAGCAGCTTATAGAAACTTGCCTTGCCTATAACGAAGAGAGCCGCCGGAGTGATCGACTCCATGCGGCTCGAATGCAAAAATGTAAAGAACGTTTATACGCTTCAATAGAATACGCCTACCATGAGTTACATCGAAAGCCTTTAGATAAAGTTGAAATGCATATGTATCGACAATGGCTTATTGAAAAACAGGGGAAATCATAACAATTCGCCTAACTAAAAACTTTAATGTCCCTATTATGAAAATACTTGAAGCATCCTTTGCAGGAATTCATTTATCACCTCATCGGGACAATCTGCCGACCTCAATAAGTTAACAATTTTTGCATATTCAGGATCGTCTACTAAGCTATAGTCAGATTTTGGCGTAGACTTGAATTCAATAACATTACTCATTATTCTTCCTCAATCAAACCTTTGCCATTTATGCGTTTCACCGACAATCGTCAGAGAACCCCATAAACGCCCATCCGCCTCAAAATAGTCCAAACCATCCTCTCGTACGGCTGTATGTAAAGGTCCTGCCCCATTTCCTCGCCTTGATTTTATGTCTGTTGCGAATGCACAAAAAGCTCCTTTTTCGCTTTCAGTCATCAATGAATATTCGTGCAAAATCTTTTGCATACTTTCTTCTTTTCCTTGTGTGATTCCTTTAGTGGTTTTCATCTCTGCCCCTTCTTTACCAACAAGCCGCATAATAAGCGGCGCACTGAGATCGGGATTTCATTGAAACTGGCATCTGTCTGACATTATTACGCTTTAAAGAATGAAAACAGATGTCTGCTGTTACCAATTCCGCCCGATCCGCTTTAATTAAAGCCCAAGCCCTTTTCAGAGCTTCTTTAAGGTATTGGCGAACAGAACCGCCAAAATCTTCCTGGGCTTCCTGAGCAATGGCCCACGCCATACGCATCACCTTCTTCGCCAGCGCCGTTACATAGACTTTCTGAACTGACACAAACGCCTGACGTTTGCCTTGCTCCCAATTACGGCTAAATACTGATTTCATCCGGTAACGCATTGCATGAACTCCATATTGATTTCATCATCATCAATATGTACACTGTACACACAAACAGGTCACAAGTCAATACATTGTACAAATACAAATGGACACAGTACACATGATAAACAAAGAACAAGTCAAAATGGCCCGAGCAGCATTGAGCTGGGGGGTCCGTGAATTAGCAGAAAAAGCAGGAACAACCGCCAACACTGTAAGTCGGTTTGAAAATGGTGCAGACGCAAAAGTTAGTACGCTTGAAGGTATTCAGGTAGCCCTTGAAAGCGCTGGTATTGTGTTCATAGAAAATGGTGCCCAGAGCCTAGAGGGTGGTATTGGCATAAGGCTAAAGGAAAAAACATGATACCAAGATATCTTGATATTTGGCTGACCATGAGGGACATTCTTTCTAAAAGAGGCATTCATGACGAACCTGATTTTTTTGATACGCCCGATTATATCTTTGCCGATCCTGACTATGAAACAATCTACTTTATTCAATCAGAACTCAAAGCTCATGAACAATTGGGCTTTGTACCACCGTTGTATGAAGCACTGAAAGTCAGCAGCGATAGTGGCATTATGGTTCCCGGCTTAACCGAGGCATTCGGACAAACTTATTTCACCTATATAAACGAGGACCGAAAAAAAGGAAAAACAAAGGCCCAAAGAGACCATGACGCTTATGAAAGATACTGTGACCTATTTGAAAGATGGTTGATAATCTGGAATGAAGTAATAGATAAGAGGACTATAAGCGCTATGGGGATAAAAGATATTCCCGCATCAAGAGGAACAACTCTTAAAGAAGTCTTGGAAAATTTGGTAGGTGAGAAAGATTTTGAAATTGCATCCGAAGCAATAATCGAAATGGCACACAATTCCCCTGACACAAAGTTTCTTCGCAAACGAGATCGCGGCGGGAACTTAACAGACGCAATAATCACCCCTCAAACTCTTATGAAAAGCTTTGATGAGTTCAGAACGAAATATGACCAAAATGGTTGGGTGTATGCTCCTTGCCTAGATTTTACAGGATTCATAAAACGCAATGATAATCCCCACAATACCGCTGGCGGTTTTTATTTTCGAAGTCCTTGGGTATTTCTCGCATTTACCGAAATTGTCAGACTGTTTAGAAAACCATCCAGCTTGTTAACAAGCCTTAAGGATATTCAGAAGGACCCAAACTTTCGGAAATCAGCAATTTTCAACAATTATCCAGTAGCTATGGACGCTGCTTTGCAGTTAGCTCAAAGATATTATGAAAGAAAATTTGGATAAAATGATATCCACTCAAAATAGTACTTTTTGAGTGGAACGGCTATATCTCAGTACATTCAAATTGGATACCACCCTAATTGGCCCTTTTAGCTTCGTTGGTACACACTTCAAATTTACCAATAGTGACCGTGTTCTTCATTTTTAGGAAACACGATCATGAACTCTTCTATTAAATCTCCCTATCTTCCTGACAACGTTGCAAACAATGAACCCGCAGGTCGTCCCATTCCAACCGATCCGGACGCTCTATTGTTTCCAGCAGAAGCTGGCTATTTATTAGGTAACAGTACAGGGACACTTGCTAATTGGCGAGTTCAAGGCAAAGGCCCTTCGTTCATCACTTGTGGGCGTAAACAAATCCGCTACCGCCGCACTGATGTCTTACGATGGATTGCTGACAACAGCTTTTCTTCCACTTCAGAAGCAGGTGTCGGCCAATGATTATTGCAAAATCCTCTTCCGACTTTATCTGTGACGTTTCGCCTGTAATTGCCCGTCACTTGAGAGCTCTATACAGAACTGCCGGTGACGATGCAGAACGTTTGGCACAAGACTTTTTGAAAACCTCACGCAATCCGCAATATCAGACTTGGGCAAAGTCCTATGTCAGATTTGGACATTTACACTGCTGGAAGGCCAATGCTGCACGTATGATTTCCAGCCGCTGTGAAGACCTGATGCTATCAGGTGGTGGGGCACTGGATATCAAATGCGCCCTTAATTCTGAGGCGGCAATCTACGATGAGGCGAGAAGTATCTTTAAACAATTTGCTGCCAAGGGGGTGAGCCAATGACCCAGCGCATCGACTTCGAAAAGATAAATCGTACTGCCCTGTCCTGCCTCCCCTCCATTCTGGCGCGTTGGTTGCCGGATGGCAAAACCCAAGGGGCAGAGTATGTCGCAAAAAACCCGCTGCGCAATGACCGGCATAGCGGCAGCTTCAAGGTTAATCTTTATTCCGGCAAATGGGGTGACTTTGCTACAGGTGACAGTGGCGGCGACATTGTCAGCCTTGGCGCTTTCCTAACCGGCATTAGCCAGAAAGAATCTGCTTTGGCCTTGGCCGAGATGCTAGGGGTTGATGCCTATGAGTAAGGATAAGGCTGAAATCTTCCGGCCACTTGGTGAAAATGAAAAGAAACCCGCCCAGCGCCCTCGTTCAAACAACAAGGGCGATTGGGAGCCCTTGCTTCTTGTGCCTGCTCATGCCGGTGAGCCGCGACCACATTATAAACATGGTGACGCGGATACTAAATATTACTATCGCAGCGTGACAGGGGAGCTGATCTGTATCGTCCATCGCTTCGATCTACCCGGTGGTGGCAAAGAAGTAATCCCGGCCAGCTATTGCACGAACTCAAAACTTGGCAAGACACAATGGCGCTGGATGGCTCCACTTGAGCCTCGTCCTATCTATAATGCTCACCTTTTGGCACAATTCCCCGATGCGCCGGTTATCTTATGTGAAGGCGAGAAAGCAGCCGATGCCTGTGCGCGGCTAATGCCAAAAGCTATTGCAGTGACCACATTGGGTGGATCGAACGCAGCCAAACATGCCAATTGGGGCACTCTCGCTAAGCGTCGCGTTGTCATCTGGCCTGACGCCGATGCTCCGGGCATGAAATATGCCGGATATGCTGCAAAGGCGCTGGCCGAGGTTTCTGCACAGGTTTCCATATGCCGACCACCTGACAATGTTTATGAAGGCTGGGATGCTGCGGACGCCGAGTTAGATGGCTGGGACGAGGATAAAACCCTTACTTTCTTGCGGGAAGCTAAACCGGCAGATGAGATATTAAACTCAAAAGAGGGGCACACAGAGACAGGCAAGGACAAGACGGGCCGAACAGGGAAGAAAAAGGGGGCGGCTTCATCTGATACAGAAGAAAGCAGCGGTCGTATTCCTCAGCGTGATTTACTTATTTCCATCATAGATGAGATTGAGCTTTGGCATGACGATGACCGTAATGCCTATGCGTCTATTCACATAAACGGACATTGGGAAAACTGGCCGATCCGCTCTAGGGATTTCAGGATATGGCTATCCGGTCGCTATTATAAAGAATTTGGAGGAGCGATAGGAAGTCAGGCGCTGGAAGATGGTCTTAAGGTTATGGAATCTGAGGCAATCCACGAAAGCCCTCAACGCCAAGTATGTCGCCGTATCGGTGGCCTAAATGGCAATGTCTATTTGGATTTATGTGACAAAGCTTGGAAGGCCGTAGAAGTAACGGCGCACGGTTGGTGTGTGATAGACCGTGCGCCAGTTAAGTTCTTACGCTCCAATTCCATGCAGCCTTTGCCGGAACCGGAAGAAGGCGTAACTATAGAACGAATGCGCGACTTCATCAATACAGGCACAGAAGATGATTTCAGGCTTATTGTCGCCTGGCTGGTCGGTGCTTTAAGGCCCGATGGCCCATACCCCATACTCTTAATCAATGGGCAACAGGGCTCATCTAAATCTACTGTATCACGTTTCTTGCGCGACTTGATCGACCCAAATCGGTCCTCTATCCGTTCTCAGCCCCGTGATGAACGCGACTTGATGGTCTCTGCCGTAAACAACAGGGTATTGGTTTATGACAATGTTTCAGGTGTTTCCCCATGGCTATCAGACGCGCTGTGTCGCTTAGCCACTGGTGGCGGCTATGCCACACGGGAATTACACAGTGATCAGGGTGAGACTGTTCTGGAAGCCCAGCGCCCCATGTTGATGAACGGTATCCCCGGCCTTGCTTCCCGGCCAGATTTAGGAGATCGATCAATTGTTATCGAACTCCCGACAATTCCAGAAAACCAGCGCCGCACTATGAAAGAAGTAAAGAAGACATTTGAAGAGGCCCGACCTGGTGTGCTTGGGGCCTTACTGGATGCTGTATCCGCTGCAATACGCAATATTGAAACCGTTCAAATGAAAGAAGCGCCCCGCATGGCTGACTTCGCTGAATGGATCACAGCCGCTGAACAGGGACTTGGCTGGATTGAAAATTCCTTTGTGCCGGTCTTTAAAGAAAACAGAGAGAATGCCATTCGCCTGAGTGTAGAAGATGATCCGCTGATACAGGCTATCATTCAGATCGTCGATGAAGGTACACGTTATAAAGGAACGGCCAGCGCCTTACTTGAACGCATTAACGGCTATGTACCTGATACAACCCGGCGTGCAGGTCATTGGCCCAAGACACCATCTGGCATGGGAACAGCGATGAAACGTATTGCGCCGAGCTTACGTACCATCGGCATTCATACCGAGCGTGCTAAAAGCGGGGATCGTTTCTGGCTTATTGAGAGAATCTCAGAACCATCCGATCCGTAAGTTATTCAATGACCTATTATCCCACCCCCTCTTTCTCTCTATAGCCGCAAGCCCTTAATACATGTCCGTTTAAACCACCCTGTGGCTCATCTGGATAATTTCATCCCCACCCTCAGCACATAGTCCCATGGGTCCCTCTGACCCTTTATTCCACGAGCGGGTCAGCGGAGGCGCGGCCTTTCTCTGGTTTTTAATTTTATTTTATCTATTGATTTTTGTTTTGGTTTTTATTTTAATTTCAATACTTTAGGAGAATACAATGAGTGATAAAAACTTATTTGGCGTTCAAGATGCAGCTAGTGCTGTGTCCGTTTCTGAAACAACCTTTCGCAGATGGCTAAAAGACATACGTCAAAAATGGCCTGAAGGTGGTAGCGACTGCCCTGTAAAAGAATGGGGTGGACATGGTAAGTCGTATCAGATTGACCTAGATCTACTAAATACCTGGCGACAATCCGTAGAAAAGGAAGCTATAGAAGAAGCTCGAAAAAAAGATGAAGAATTGATACGCCACCAATCCAGCCTCGATCTGGAAGGTGGTGAAGATAAAGGGGTCTCCCTATTACCACTGGAAGTTCGTAAGAAAGCAGCTGAAACGGTAATAGCTGAACATAAAGCTGGACTGCAACGCGGTGAACTCATCAAAAAAGATGATGTAGTTTCCACTATGGAAAAATTGCTCAGCTATCTGTCAACAAACCTTAGGGATTTGGGGAACCGTCTTGAACGAAAATGCAATCTGGATGCCGTTACCGTTACGATGATCGAAGATGAAACAATGAATTGGCAAGCAGAAATGGCGCGTGACCTTCAATCACATGGCTGGTTGGATAACAAAACTGAGGCACCATAGAAAAAATAAAAGATAATTTCCCTTTACCTAAACCGGCTGCAGCAACAGCCAGTTTTAATTTTGTCAAATCTGGACACCTTATGGACAGGTTAAAATGCAAGGTGTCCAAAATAAACATCTGTTTTCATTGCGGATTGGACACTTGGACAGGTTGGACAGGTGGATTCTTTTAGATTCTTAAAAAGAATATATAAGGAGGAGAGCAGAAGGCAGATATGCGCTGGGGGATGAAACAGCACGAAACCATACCGAGTGCGTCCAAATTGCGTCCAAATGATTTTTGAGAATATACCCTAAAAGGAAAACACCCAGCTAAGTGTTTGACTTAGCTGGGTGAAAGTGGCGCGCCCAGAAGGAGTCGAACCTCCAACCGCCTGATTCGTAGTCAGGTACTCTATCCAGTTGAGCTATGGGCGCTTACCCTTACCCTCGTTCCGATAAGTTCTGTGTGGAACCCCTCGGTGGGTGGCGCGGAAAGTAGCGACATGGCCTTCATTGGTCAAGAGGAAAAATGAACTTTTTTTCAAAAAAATGATATTCGCTAAAAAATATCCCCTTAAGAGTGGAAAAAACGTAAATACGCCCTTGTCCCAAGGACTTGCTTTAGGGTAAGATTTGCTCGCATTTATCTGGGGGAACCTAGGCTTATACCTCTGGGGAAATCACAAATCATAAAATTTGGCCCTTCGTATAGGCCAAGTTCGAGACTTAAAACAAAGGTAGCCGTACACTATGGTTCTTAAGTGGTCAAAGGCAGGGGTTGTACTTTCCGCACTCGCGTTATCTGCGTGCTCTTTTACAGAAGAAGCATTGTGGCCTTCCCTGACAGGGGAAGACCCGGCAGAAAACACTGCTACGTCAGAACAAACTGCAGCACAGCAAGCTGCGGTAAACTCAACAATCGCCAGTGCGGGTCAACCCGTTCTTGGTACAACGAATTTCGAACCTGCACCAATTACGCAAGGTGAAGCAACAGGAACGTTCGTTGGGAAAAAAGTGGTCACCATGCGTGGCGAACTGTCCCAATTGATCGAACAAATCCGTATCCATAATACGGAACTGCAGAACCTGCGCGCCAAAACAATTCAGGATTCGCAGCGTTACCACGGAACCGTCGCTGCCATTAATGCGCGTCTGCAAGTGGGCACCACACCGGGCAACCCGATTTTGGTACAACAGTTTAACAGCTCTCTTTCCGATCTGGATCGCATCAGCAGTGACATTGCGCAAATGAGTTCGCTGACACAAAAAGTCGCCGAAGTTTCTGCCATGTCCGCTTATATGCTGGAATCTGTTCAGTCCACATTCGGGCTGAGCGGTGCGGTTGATGAAGACCACCGTCAACTGGCCATCCTGCAAGATGAAGTCAACCAGACGGTTGTTTTGATTGAACGCCTGCTCAAAGAGGTCACAGAAGATGTTCGTCGCCAGACAAATTATGTTGCGGCTGAACGTGCAAACCTGAACGCTTTGGCTGCTGGTGTGAAGGCGGGTGAAATTTACGGGGCGTCGCTTTCCAACCGGATGGTTGTTGCCAACACAGGCATCACATCCAATGCGACACGCCCAAGCTTCCAACGCACGGCCTTGTCACCAAACCGCCGTCCATTGGTCGTCATTCGCTTTGATCGCAACAAAGTCAATTACCAACAGGCCCTGTACACAACAGTAAGCCAGGTTCTAGACCGCCGTCCGAATGCGATGTTTGATCTGGTCGCTGTGTCCCCGGAACGTGTATCCACAGGTCAACAGTCCCTTGGCAAAACCCAGTCTCGCCGTCAGGCCGAACAGGTTCTGCGCAACTTAACTGAAATGGGTCTGCCACCAAGTCGTGTTGCTTTGGGGGCAAGCACCAGTCCTACAGCGACAGCCAACGAAGTTCACCTCTATCTTCGTTAAGCAAAAAGCCATAGTTAAAAAAAACCGATTCATAGAAATATGGATCGGTTTTTTTATCCCCTTTGACTTGACCAGCTGTTCAAGTTATTAAAAAGGCCAATCGCACCAATGAAAGGGAAAGTCATGGCCTCTTTAGAAGATGATATTGTATCTGAAGTCGTATCCTGGGCTGAAATCCATAAAGATACCCGTGTTCTTGCACGTCAACTTTCCAAGCGCGCCCCTTTCAAAGGCATTATTGCGATCACCCGTGGTGGTTTAATCCCCGCAGCCATTATGGCCCGTGAACTGGGGATCAAGCTGATTGAGACCGTTTGTGTTGAAGCCTACCGTGACGATGCTGCAGAGCTAAGCGGTTCTGTTAACGTGATGAAAGAAGCAACACAAGCTCGCGACGGTGAAGGCTGGCTGATGATTGATGACCTTGTTGATACCGGGACCACAGCCAAGGCCGTTCGTGAAATGATGCCCAAGGCTTATTTCGTAACCCTTTATGCCAAACCCGAAGGCAAACCACTGGTCGACAGCTTCGTCAAAGAGGTCGAACAGGAAACATGGGTCTTCTTTCCATGGGATACCCAGCTGCAATATAGCAAGCCGATTGCCGCAAAATCTGACTGATCGGACTTCCTCAGAAAAATATGCTATGCTTTGGGAATGATGCGATATTTGCTCATTCTTTTCATTCTTCTGTCTAGCTCACCAAGCTGGGCGGATCTTCGCTTGCCTGTGGGGTTTAGCCTTAGCGAATTTGCCCATATTCCCGGTGCACGCAGCCTTGCACCCGCCCCGGAAATAGGCGCTGTTTTTGTGGGCTCGCGTGGTTCTGCGATCCATATGATTGTGGATCATAATCATGATGGCAAAGCCGACAATGTAATCCGTCTGATTAACAGCCTAAAAGTCCCCAATGGGATTGCCTGGAAAGACGGCTATCTTTATGTGGCTGAACAGCACCGTCTGATTCGTTTCCATATTGGTGATCAGCGCCCTAAAAAACTACGCTCTCCAGAAGTTCTCTTTGATAAGTTCCCTGATCGACGCTGGCATGGCTGGCGATATGCCAAATTCGGACCAGATGGGGGGCTATATATCAGTATTGGCGCCCCTTGCAATATCTGTAGTTTACGCGGGCAGGAAGGTACAATTCTCAGGTTTGATCCAACAAGTTGGGTCCCCTCAATTTTTGCTAAAGGGGTGCGCAATTCCGTCGGTTTTGATTTTGACCCGATAACACAGGATTTGATTTTTAGTGATAATGGCGCAGATCATATGGGGGACGACCTGCCCCCGGATGAATTAAACCGCGCCCCTCTTGGCGGATTGCATTTTGGCTACCCCTATTTTGGTGGTGGTGATACTCGCACCACAGAATTTCTGCGCCACCAGCTTCCAGAAAATCGTCTGCCCATTCACAAATTTCAGGCCCATGTCGCCCCCTTAGGGGTTCATTTTTATCAAGGGAAACGCTTTCCTGAATATTACCGTCAAGGCGTCTTTGTCGCCCAACATGGTTCCTGGAACCGCAGTATTCCTGTCGGCTATCAAATCTCTTTTCTAGCTTTTGACCATTATGGCAAAGTTTTAAAAGAAGAAGCCTTTATCTCCGGCTGGCTCAATGCTGAGCATGATGTGTCAGGGCGTCCGGTTGATCTGACCACATGGGCTGATGGGCGCTTACTGATTTCAGATGATAGCGAAGACAAAGTCTATATTGTTGATTACCATAAATAAGGCATCACCCCGATCACAGGTTCATGCGCAAAAAAGAGCAGGAGATATAAGAGAAAAGCAGCAAGAAACCGTTGTGCCCCAATATGTGGCCAGCCAGTCACCACGCGCGCCTTTAGCTCTTGCCAGTCCCTTTCTCCCATTTTTGCCTTGCGTTTATCATCCAGTGATTTTGGCCCATATAGACTTAAGGCCCCCATCAAAGCGAAAAATAAAAGAGAAGCCACATCCCCATTGGGCAGCATATGGACAAAAGACCAAAGGGCAAAAGCGATAAAGGCCGGATGACGCGTCAGCCCCACAATACCGGGATTGGCCGGATCAAATCCCTTTCCCCCTTTGCCCAATGAAAAAGGGTTGGGCTGACTGAAGGTACAAATCAGCAAAACACAAACGGTATACATCACGATAAGCACAACAAATCGCATCCAGTCCTGTGTTGCCCATAATCCCATATAAGGTGCTTTTAGGTAACTATGGAGCAACCATGCAAATAAAAACAAACTGATGATGCCATAAACAGACATAAATATTTTTTCACCCATACGCTCAACCAGACGTGCTCGTAATGGTCGATAGGATGGAATGATATGTGCGAGTAAAAAGACACTCATTGCGATGATCAAATCAGACATAAGCTGTTGCCTTTTCCATTAAGCTGTTTAGGTTAGAGGCAGAAACCAGATAAAAAGGAAAAATCATGGCTACCAATGCTGAACTGGCTGCAAAACTCCTGCGCGCGGCGTCTAATTTCTTTCGTGCCGTAGGTCAACAGAATCCAGAACTTCATGATCAAATGAACACCAATGCTGATGCCTGCGACATGATTGCCGATCGTGTTGAAGTCGATCCTCTTGGTAGCCCGGCAGAAGATGAAGCCGATGTCAGCCCGGAACTGTTAAATTAAGTTTCAAGCAAACCGTTTAAACTGATTGACAATTTCCACATAAATATCGCGTTTGAACGGCACAATTAAATCAACGGTTTCAGCCAGTTCCACCCATTGCCATTTTGAAAATTCCGGGTGCTTGGTATTAATGTCAATATTTTGATCACGACCTTTAAAGCGAAAGGCAAACCAGATTTGCTTCTGGCCGCGATATTTCCCTTTCCATACCTTGCCAATCAGGTGGTCTGGCAAATCATAATGGAGCCAGTCATCTGTTTTCGCCAAAAAATCAGCATTATCCGTACCGATTTCTTCCTTCAGCTCGCGAAAGGCAGCATCATAAGGGTCTTCGCCTTTATCAATCCCCCCTTGTGGAAATTGCCAAGCCCCCGGCGTATCCAGACGTTCGGCAACAAAGACTTTCCCATCCTGATGAAACAGACAAATCCCGACACAGGGCCGATAAGGTAAACTCTTTTTACTTTTTTCTTTTGCCATTGCCAATCAGGTCCCCTGACGCCCGGCCAAACTGGTCATCGGTGCAATTTTCACCCCTTGCAGGCCCGCAGCCCATTCCCGAATTGTTTTCAGGCTATTGGGGGTGATCCGAATCACCGCCGCACTTGCCCCCCGATTTTTCGCCACCGTTGCAGCAGTATCGAGTTGGGCGCGAATACGTTTCACACTGGCATTGCTGTTGATGTTGGTGTCAGAAATCGCCCGTGCCATTTGCATCTCATCGGCCATTTCCAAGGCAACACTGCCATCGGTGCTGCGTGGGTCCATGAAAAAGAGTCCACGGGTTTTCAACTCTCCCATAATCGGAGACATGGCCTTTTGGCTGCGCATGAATTTAGAACCATACTGCCCGATGAAACCAACATAGCCCTGTGCCGTTGCCATCATCAGGTTGAGAAGTTTCAAATTTTCTCCGGCTGTTTTGGATGTCATCATCGCAAGGGGGCCAGGGTCATCAGCCGGGAAACTACCGGATTCCATGGGAAGTTCCAACAAAACCTCATGCCCCATGGCACGAGCTTTTTCCACCCATTTTTTAATCCCACGCCCATAGGCACTAAAGGCCAGCGTCACATCATGGGGGAGATGGTCAATTGCAGCTTCAGTCAAAGAATCACTTAAGCCCAGTCCTGTAACAACAAGCCCGACCATAGGTTCACTTGCGTTGCCCTGAAACGGGCGGGCATAAGATTTCCAAGGTTCACGCCCGTCTTTCGCCACCGCAGGAACCAACCCGTCCTTGGTGACTTCCATCAGGTTTTTATCTACCGCCTGTGCAGGGGGCTGGGCCTGTTTCGGTGCCCCAAAACCAGAAACCGACGACGGTAACACCGCCGGAATATTAATCCCAACATCACCAACGGCGGCTGTGGACAGGGGATTGGCCGTATTTTTAGGGTCATAGCCCCCCATACCGCCGCCAACCTGACTGGCAACCATAGCTGCACCACCAGCGCTTAACCTGGTCCCGCCGCCTGCGGTTAACTTCGCACCACCGTCAGCGGTGAGTTTAGCACCGCCTGTTGCGCCACCTGCTGTTAATTTGGATTGCGGTGTCAAGCCGGACGTGGCTGTTGTTTGCAAAGCCAGACCAACTGCACCGCCAATCCCGCCAGATGTTTTTGCACCACCAGTTGCCTCTGCCGTTTCCTCAGCTCCCTCGTCACCTGACATCAACCAATAGGTTCCGCCACCGATGGCCGCCAATAACACCACTGCCGCCCCGCCAAAAATGGCAAGTTTCTTCTTATCAGCAAGCAATGCCTTGAAATCAAATTTCTTTTTGCCGCCTTCGTCATCATAGTCGAAGTCATCGTCAAAATCGAAATCGTCATCATCCGGAAAATCCGTTGGGGAAGGAACCCCGCTTGCCCCACTGGGCGTATCATCCAGATCTACATCATCAAGCGTATCGTCAAGATCGTCAGCCATCTCTTGTCTTACCTTTGATTATTCCTCGGTATTGCGGGGCATTTCAGAATAAAGGGAAATCCCTTCAATCAAGTCCAGTGCACGGCTGAGCTGATAATCCACCAGCTCTTCCTTCTCTTTTTTATCGCCATTGCGCTCTTTATCCGCCTTGTCCTGACGTTCTTCGGCATTGTCATCTGTGTTTCTCAATGAGCCGCGAAGATCTGCTTCCCGCGTTCCCCCGCCAGCATTGATTTTTTCGATTTTAGCGAGCTCAACCTTGATATCCGGCTCAATTCCTACAGCCTGAATGGAACGCCCACTTGGCGTATAATAACGCGCTGTGGTCAAACGCATCGCCCCATGAACACCCAAGGGCAAAATGGTTTGAACAGACCCTTTACCAAAGGAACGCGTTCCCAAAATCAAGGCACGAGCATGGTCTTGCAAGGCACCTGCTACAATCTCAGAAGCTGATGCAGACCCGCCATTGATCAGGACAACAATCGGCAACCCATCGGCAATATCGCCGGGGCGTGCGTTGAAACGCTGGATGTCTTCAGCACGGCGCGAACGGGTGGAGACAATTTCACCACGCCCCAGGAATGCATCAGAAACTGCAATGGCCTGATCCAGCAAACCACCGGGATTGTTACGAAGGTCAAGCACGATCCCTTTCAAGCGGTCGCCTTTTTCCTTATTAAACTTGTCAATGGCCCGCTTCAAACCGGCTTCGGTCTGTTCAGTAAAGCTGGTGATACGGATATATCCCACATCGCCTTCCAAACGATTGCGCACACTTGGCACCTTGATCACAGCACGTGTGATGGTCACATCAAAAGGCTTTTCCCCGTTGCGGCGCACCGTCATGGTAATGTCAGACCCCACCGGACCACGCATCTTATCGACAGCCTGATTTAGGGTCAGACCGGAAACGGCTTCACCATCCAGATGGCTGATCAAGTCCCCGGCCTTGATCCCTGCCTTATAGGCCGGTGTATCATCAATTGGAGAAATGACTTTAACCAAACCGCTGGGGTCCATAGAGACCTGAATGCCCAAACCACCAAACTGGCCCTTTGTCTGAACCTGCATATCCTTAAAATGATCGGCATTTAAGAAACTGGAATGAGGATCAAGCGAAGAGAGCATGCCTTGGATGGCCGCTTCGATAATTTCCTGATCGGTCTTTTCTTCCACATAATCAGTGCGAACTTTTTCAAAAACCTCGCTAAACAGATTGAGTAGCTGATAGGTCTTTGCCGGATCTTCCTGTTTCGCCTCTTGTGCAAAAGAAGGGGTGATCAACAGAAACGTGGCGAGAAAAGTAATCGCCGTGGAAAATCGAATGGTCATCCTTGCGCCCTTGCGTTTTGTCGCCTCATCCAAGGCGACGGATTAATTGGTGCGCCGTTTTTGCGCAGTTCAAAATAGAGATTCGCCTTCTTGGATCTGCTGGACGACATCACCCCAACCGGCTCACCGCTTAAAAGCCATTGTCCCACAGATACATCAATACGATCCATCCCTGTCAGTAGTGTATGATATCCACCGCCATGATCAATGATTAAGAGTTGTTTATACCCTCTAAATGGTCCTGCAAAGGCAATTTGTCCATCATAGGTCGCCACAACCTGTGCACCACGCCGGGTTTTGATGCTGATGCCTTTATGTTTTCCACCCAGTTTTTCCTTTTGACCAAAATTCATGACAATCGGCCCGGTCACTGGACGAGACAATTGCCCTCTGGCCTTGTCAATCGGTTTTCCACTAGGCGGCTTGCCCAATACAATTTCATCCCCATGTTCAATTGTCGGTCGTGGTTCTTGGCGTTGGCGTTTGGCCTCAGCAGCTTGTTCTTTTTTGAGTTTTTCCAAAAGGCTACGCAGGGATTTTGCCTTTTTACTCAAGCTCACCACCCGTTGTTGGGACTGACGGCTTTTGGTGAGAAAACGTTTACTGAGCGCTTTCTTTTCTGCAATTAACACATTCAGGCGCGTGCGCTCATCTTCCAAATTCACGCTCGCCCGCTTTAACGTTTTCTGCTGGCTGATCAGTTGGGCCCGCTTTTTTTTGTAAAGTTCAACCTCACGGCGCAACACTATTGCCTGTTCCTGAATTTGGGGCACGATAGAGCGCAACAAAATCGCACTGCGCACCATATCAGCGGGCGGCTGGGGCAAGGCAATAATCGCTTCCGGCGGGTTTAACGCCAGACGTTGCAAGGCCATTAAGGTTTCCACCGATTGTCCGTGACGTTCTTCCAAGGCCAGACGTGCCTGCTTTTCTTCCTGTGCCAAGGTGGTCAGCGAATCTTCCAAACGCGTGACTGTGGCTTCGCGTTTTTGCACGGACTGAGACAAGGCAATCAGTTCAGCACGTAAGGCAGACACTTCTTCCTTGAGGTTTTCTGAGCGGGATTTCAGTTGGTTGCTTTTATCTTTTTCAGCCTGAATATCTTTTTCAACTTGTTTGAGTTCATCCTGCTGGCTTTGTGCAAACACAGGTTCTGGCGCACCCCAGATCAGAAGTGCGCCAAACAGAAGAACATGATGAAAAAGCTTATTGCGCCGCACTGACACCGATATCCTTAATCAAGGTTTGACCACTCATTTCCGCAGGTTGCCCCAGTCCCATCAACTGCAAGATTGTCGGGGCCACATCGGCCAATGTGCCATGATTCAAAGTCGCCACCTCAGCAGGAGCATTGACCAAAATTACAGGAACCGGATTCAAGGTATGGGCGGTATGGGCCTGACCTGTGGTTTCATCCTTCATCATTTCCGCATTGCCATGATCAGCCGTGATCAACATGGTGCCACCCGTCTTTTTCAAGGCGCTTTCCACACGAGCCAGACAATCATCCACGGTTTGCGCAGCCTGAACAGCTGCATCAAGAACCCCCGTATGCCCCACCATATCGCCATTGGCATAATTTACTACAATCAGGTCATATTTGTCTGCTTCAATCGCGGCCACCAGCTTGTCAGTCAGTTCCGGTGCCGACATTTCTGGTTGCAGGTCATAGGTGGCGACTTTGGGCGATGGGATCAAAATACGGTCTTCGCCTTCAAACACCTGTTCTTCCCCGCCATTAAGGAAAAACGTCACATGGGCGTATTTTTCCGTTTCGGCAATACGCAACTGTTTCAGGCCAGCCTCAGCAATCACTTGCCCCAAAATGTTATTGAGCTTTTGCGCAGGGAAAAGCGCCTTCATAAAGGTGTTATGGTGTGAAGAATATTCCACCATCCCTGTTTTTTCCGCAAAAGACACCACCTTGGAACGTTCAAACCCATCAAATGCCGGGTCGGCCAAGGCCGCAAGAAGTTCCCGTGCCCGATCTGCGCGGAAATTTGCCATCAAAATCGCATCGCCATCCTGCATCCCGGCATAACCAGCAACGGCAGTGGGCAAAACAAATTCGTCCGTTTCACCTTTTTCATAAGATTGAACGATCGCTTGTAGCGCACTGTCAGCCTGCAACCCATCGGCGGAAGTCATGACATCATATGCCTTGGAAACACGATCCCAGCGTTCATCCCGGTCCATCGCATAAAAACGTCCCGAAACCGTTGCGATACTCACATGCGCAAGGGCAGTGATATCTTCTTCAAATTTGCTCACAAATTCTTTGGCACTGCTTGGCGGGGTATCACGCCCATCCAGAAAAGCATGGATATGAACGTTCACCCCTTGCTCATCCAGTGTTTTTGCCAAGGCAACCATATGATCCTGAGAAGAATGCACACCTCCCGGTGACAGCAATCCCATCAGATGACAGGTCCCGCCATTGGCTTTCAATGTGGAAATCACATCTTGAACAGCCTGTGTGTCCCCCAAGGCATTATCCGCCACAGCCTTATCAATGCGCGGCAGGTTTTGCATGACGACACGGCCTGCGCCCAAATTCATATGGCCGACTTCGGAATTTCCCATTTGGCCCCTTGGCAAGCCCACTTTTTCAGCAGATGCATCAAGGCGTGTTGTCGGACAGTCCTGGTACAGGCGATCCCATGTCGGTGTATTGGCAATCGCAATGGCATTGTCGTTCTGATCTGAACGTTCCCCCCAACCATCAAGGATACAAAGAACGGTAGGGCGCGGTGTAAGGGATGTTGTCATGATGGAGTCTGGCCTCTCAAGTTCAAAACAGTTGTAATATATATGGGTCGCAACCCGCCCAAATGCCACAAATAGCAGCAGTTCAGCAGGAAACGACCCACGATTTACCCTGATTAAGAAATTGCAGTCGCTTAACGACCGGATGCCTCAATTTCCTTCAAGCTTTTTTCTGCACGAAACGCTTTTTCAATCGAATCTTGCGCACGTGTCACCATATTTTTCAAGGTGTCCACAAACCCGCGCATATCGTTTGCTACGTTCGTGAAGGTTTCTTCATACTGGCCCGCAGTTGCCGCTTCAATCGCCATGTTTGTCGCGATGGAGTTCGACTGGGAAACAACCTCGGCAATACGTTTTGCCTGTTCGTTGAGGTATTTCACGCCGCCATTGTCATTGGCAAATTTCTGCAAGGCAGATGCAATATCATCAATTGTTGTTTCTTCTTCAACAGCAGCAACGGCTTCTGCGTTTTCTTCAATAGCGCTTTCAACCTGTTCAGCAGCATCGGAGGCTTCTTCCCCAGCGCCAAAAGATTCGACTTTTTGCATTTCCAGGTTGATCTGTTCCAAACGGTTCACAAGCTCACGCGTATATTGTGTCAAGGCACGGATGGAAACACCATACGTCCCTGCACGCCCTGCTGCCAATTCCGCATTCAGTGACAAGATTCGCATATCTTCTGCAACATCGCCCAGCCCTTGAAAGGCTTCAAAAGTATTGCGGCACTGACCGAAGAGTTCCTGTTGGTATTGCGCTGCCTGTTGGCCTGCGGCCTCCATTGCATATGAGCTGACAGTATCTTGCATTTTTATCGCTTCGCCCCTTATTGGTAAAATTCGTCACTCAGAGTTATACGGATTATGCCCGCTTTCGTCAAAAGCGCAAACGTCTTTATTGGAAAATAAAGTATAATTCACCGATTTTTTTGAGTAATTTGCCCTGCCACGCCTAAAAATCAATCGCGATGATAGGGGTGGCCCGACAGAATCGCCGATGCACGGAACAATTGTTCGGCCAACATGGGACGCACCAGCATGTGCGGCCAGGTCATGGCACCAAAACTGATCAATAAATCAGCACGGCTGCGTACCGATTCATCCAGACCATCGGCCCCACCGATAATAAAGACGATATCTCCGCGTCCCTGATCCTGCCAGTTTTCGATTTTTGTGGCAAACTCACGACTGCTCAGTGTTTTGCCTCGCTCATCCAGTGCAACAATAACTGCCCCTGTAGGAACAGCGTTTAAAAGCAGTTCAGCCTCGGCCTGTTTCAGTTCCTGACCCGATAATTTTTTGCGTAATTCCAGCTCTTTCAAGCTCGGTGCAGGACGCATGCGGGCACCATAAGTCTCAAACAGGCTTTTCTCCGGCCCTTTTTTCCATTTGCCCATGGCAATGATATGGGTACGGATATGCACGAGACTTAGCCGATATGTTCAGAATTTTCAGCCGTTGCGCCACTTTCTGGCAATTGTGCGTTCCACATTTTTTCAAGATTGTAGAAATCGCGTACTTCCGGGCGGAAAAGATGAATGATCACATCAAAAGCATCAATTACCACCCAGTCACCTTGTTCCTTACCTTCGGCAAACAGGCCCTTGAGCCCTTGGGCTTTCAGCTTTTCCATCAAATGGTCAGCCATGGCGACCACTTGGCGCTGTGAAGTACCGGACGCAATCACCAGATGATCCGCAATGCTTGATTTTCCAGCCAGATCAATCGTGATAATATCTTTGGCCTTATCGTCGTCAAGTGAAGTGACAGCCAGATCCAAAATTTCCTTGGAGGTGATTTGGCCGTTTTTTTTGCGTGCGATGGTCCTAGTCCTTCATTTGGTTTCGTATCTCAGTTGCCGAAATCGCCATTCCGCGAATGGGTAGAAACACCCAGGCTGGCGGTTTTTTATATTTTAACACAGATGCCTGTCTTTGGGGCAGTCTATGTTGTGAAAACCGTTGTGCCGTTTTCGACGTCAACGCATTCAAGGCATAGGTCGGGCGATGAAACACCACAATTCGACAGCTGGCAAAAATCGCCTCCCAGTCTTTCCAGCGATGAAATGTCGCCAGATTGTCCGCCCCCATGATCCAGACAAAACGGATGTTGGGGTAGCGTCGCTGCAATGCCTTGAGCGTGTCGGCGGTATAACGGGTGTTGAGCTTGGTTTCAAGTGTTGTGATCTGAATCTTTGGATTGCGCACCACTTTTTTCGCCGACGCCACCCTTTGGCCCAGTGGTGCCATACCTTTGGTTGGTTTCAGCGGGTTTTGCGGACTGACCAGCCACCAGACCTGATCCAGCCCCATTTTTTTCAAGGCAACTTCTGAAATATAGACATGGCCTGCATGGGCGGGATTAAACGACCCACCCAACAGACCAACTGTCATTTTCGTATGATGTCCAAAAGAAGGAAGGCGCATGGCACTTTCTTATTTAAGCGTCATTCCCAACTTGATTGGGAATCCAGCAGATCACAGCGATGACTGGATCCCCGCTTTCGCGAGGATGACAGATTTTACGGACGGCAGTGACCATCACCGCGCACTTTATATTTAAAGCTGGTGAGTTGTTCTACACCCACAGGGCCACGGGCGTGCATCTTACCTGTGGAAATACCGATCTCAGCCCCCATGCCAAATTCACCGCCATCGGCAAACTGGGTCGAGGCATTCAAAACGCAAATTGCACTATCCACCTGATTGAGGAAATCCTCAGCTGCTGTACTGTCTTCAGTGATAATACAATCGGTATGGTGTGACCCGTATGTATTGATATGACCTACAGCCTCACTAAGGCTATCGACGACTTTAACAGAGACGATGGCATCCAGATATTCCATGCCCCAATCTTCTTGCGTAGCGCGAACCACACGATCATCAAGGGCTTGAATAGCCTCATCACCACGCACTTCACAGCCCGCATCCATCAAATCAGTAATGATTGTAGATGCTTGTGTTTCCAGCACAGCACGGTTGATCAAAACGGTTTCTGTTGCCCCGCAAATTCCGGTGCGGCGCATTTTACCATTCACAATTACCTTGCGCGCTTTTTCCACATCAGAAGTCGCATCTACATAAATATGGCAAATGCCATCCAAGTGCTTAAAGAGCGGAATTTTTGATTCCCGCGTAATACGCTCAATCAAACCTTTGCCACCGCGCGGCACAATCACATCAATGGTGTCAGACATGGTTAGCATTTCACCAACAGCAGCCCGGTCCGTGGTCGGAATCATCTGAATACAGGTTTTGGGCAGGCCAGCTTGTTCCAACGCTTCGGTTAGGCAATCCATAATCGCATGGCTGGAATGGAAGCTTTCAGAACCGCCGCGCAAAATCGCTACATTACCGGATTTCAGGCTCAAAGCCCCGGCATCTGCCGTTACATTGGGGCGCGATTCGTAAATAATGCCGATAACACCAAGGGGGACACGCACACGTGAAATATTCAAACCGTTAGGGCGATCCCATTGCGACATGACCTCACCAACAGGGTCAGTCAGCTCAGCAATATCTTCCAAGCCTTTCGCCATAGACTCGATACGCGCATCATCCAACATCAAACGATCCAGCATGGAAGCCGCCAGACCTTTTTCTTCGCCTGCGGCCATATCCTTGGCATTGGCTTCTTTGATTTTTGGGGCATTGGCGCGCAGCAAAGCAGCTCCTTTTAAAAGGACATCATTTTTTTGCGTCGTTGGGGCGATGGACAATTCCAACGCAGCGGCCTTTGCCTGCGTCCCGAGTTCTGCCATCATCGCTGTAATATCTTGCGCGCTCATTGCACTAATCCTCATTTTTCAAACGTGGACGTAAAATAAGCATTTCATTTCGGGCTGGCAACCTGTATCAACTCCATATGAGCAAGAACGAATATACATATCACTGGGCAAAAGACCGCAACCAGGTCTTTTTGCTATCGGCAACCCAGGCCCTGATCATGAGTGCCAATGGGCTGATCATGACCATGACGGCCTTAACAGGCACCTATCTCGCCCCGGAACCCGCCATGGGCACCTTACCACTGGCCATTCAGTTTTTAGGGATGATGGCAGCGACAATTCCCGCCTCTTTACTGATGGGCAAGATCGGGCGCAAAGCCGGCTTCACCATTGGGCTCGTGATCGGTATTCTTTCCTCAGCCCTGACCACTTATGCCATTTTCCAAGGTAACTTCTGGCTGTTTGCAGTAGGCAGTTTTGGTTTAGGCATCATCAATGCCTTTGGGCAATATTTACGTTTTGCCGCAACCGAATTGGTTGAACCCCAACACCGTCCACAAGCCATTTCCTATGTCATGGCGGGCGGTATTATTGCCGCTTTTCTTGGCCCTTGGCTGGCAACCCAAACCAAAGACTATTTTGAACCCGTGCTTTTTGCCGGTGGTTTTGCCACCCTGTCCCTGCTCTATATCGCAGCGATTGCTGTGGTTTTGGTTGTTCGTTTCAGAAAAGACATTCCCCATGAAGACCAGCATGGTCCAGCACGCCCGTTAAAAGAGATTGCCAAGCAACCAACCTTTATCACCGCTGTCTTATCTGGTGCGATCGGCTATGGTGTCATGAGTTTTGTGATGACAGCCACCCCACTGGCGATTGTGGGATGCGGATTTGAATTCAAGGATGCTGCCTTTGTCATTCAGTGGCATGTGGTGGGCATGTATCTACCAAGTTTCTTTACCGGAAAATTGATTAAGCGATTCGGCGTTTTACCGATTATCCTGATCGGCACCTTGCTCAATATCCTGTGTATGGCCTTTGCCCTGAATGGGATTGAATTGATGAATTTCTGGCTGGCCCTTGTCGCCTTGGGTGTAGGGTGGAATTTTATGTTCATCGGTGGCTCCAGCCTTCTGACCCAATGCTACCGGGAAACAGAGCGTTCAAAAATTCAAGCTGTGAATGATTTCACTGTTTTTGGCACCGTTGCACTGGGCAGTTTTTCCAGTGGTGCCATTCAAAATGCGCTGGGCTGGGAATGGGTGAATATGGTCATCGGTGCCCCCCTTATCATCGCCTTAGGGGTAATTATCTGGATGCATTTCATACAAAAGGACCAAAAAACAGTTTAAATGCGCCCCAAAGTCTATACATGTTAAAGACAGGTTTCTGTGGAGGCACATATCATGAAGCAATCAACCCTCACCCTCTTTATTGCGATCTTGGCCTTTTCCCCTTTTGTAGGGAAAGCGTTATATGGGGCAGAAAATGAACCGGAAATTTCTTATTGCGAGTTCCATATCACCCATCAATTCGCTGTTGAAGTTGTCAAAGAAGCCTACCAGCGCATTGGCCTGAAACCTTCTTTTACAGCCCGCCCCTGTCGTCGTTCTATCATTGAAGCCAATGCCGGAACCTACAGTGGTGAGGTCGCTCGCATTCAAGGAACCAACAAAAAATACGAGAACCTGATTGCGCTGGATTATCCCGCCATTGATATTCAAGGGATTGTCATTACAAAAAACATCAAACGCAACATTCAAACATGGGATGACTTAAAGGGGCTGGAAATTTCAATTGTACGAGGTGAACTTTATGCTGAAAAAGGCACGGCGGCCTATCAGGTTCATGTGGCCAATTCCTATGACCAGCTTTTAAAGCTTGTGTTAAATGAGCGCGTGGATGTGGGCATTGTGATTAGGCGTGATTGGGAGTTGGCTATGCAATCTCCCTTTTTTAAAGGCGCCTCGATCCATATGATTGGTCAGCCACTCTTTAAAGCCCAGCTGTATCACCATCTTCATAAAGACTATACCCATGTCCGGGCATCCTTAAATCACACCTTCAAGGAAATGATTGCAACAGGTGCCCTTGAAAAAATCCACCAACGCACGATGGACAGCCTCACCAGAAAATAAAAATCACCCCCGTTTGGGCGGATGGCGGATTTCTTCTTTATCCCATGTATGAAGGGTTTCCTTGATCCAGGGGGCTGTCTGGGACCAAATGGGGAGTTGCGCCATGAGATAAAGATAAAAATCTTTCGACAAAACCCCCTTGCCCTGTTCACGCTTTGCCCATTTCCATGCGCGGCCCGCACATCGCTTAAAGGCAAGACGCTGCAAGTCCACTGACACATCCGGATGATCGCGCAAGAAATGATACATATTGGCACTCATGGTATAGACCATAGTGGGGTGCGCCCCCATCATGCGACCATCCACATCGCGTGGCCCAATCACGGCCAATAGATCTGTTGAGGCCATTTTGCCCCGTGCAGCCACACGCAGGGGAATGGAAACATCCTGAACAAAGACTTCCGGGTCCGCCCCGCCCATTTCCTTAAAGGTTGAGGTGCGCACCATAGTGGATGTTGAGCCCGCCATACCGCGTTTAATAAACTCACGCAACGGATCAGTAATGATCGTGACATGACCGCTGTCATCATCCTGTTTTAACGCGTCCGCTTCTACATCATCACTCAACACCCATTTGGCAGAAAGATGATCCAGCTCATGTTCACGCATCATCTCCAGCATACGGCGGCTGGCATAATGGGTCAGTACATCATCGGCATCGACGATTTTAATGAACTCCCCTTGGGCCGCAAAACCACCTGTGTTGGTTGCGACACTAATGCCGCCATTTTCCTGCTGGATAATACGTACATTCTCCCAGCCTTTGGTGCGTTCGCGGATCAAATCGACGGAATTATCTGTAGACCCATCATCGACGAAAATATATTCGCGTGAAAAATCCCCGCTTTGGCGCTCCAGCCCATTCAGCATCGGCTCCATATAAGCCGCTTTGTTATAAACGGTAATGACGTAGGAGATATCAATCATAGCTCTACCACCAGATGGTCACGATGGATCATTTCATCTCGGCCCATATAGCCGAGTTTCTCTTTAATTTCACTGGATTTAAGGCCAACGATTTTGCGGGCATCTTCTGACCCATAAGCAATCAGGCCACGGCCAATTTCTTCGCCTTCTGGTCCTTTTACTATGACCGCTTCCCCGCGCATAAAGTCACCAATGACCTCTTTGACGCCAATGGGTAGAAGACTGCTTTTTTCAGTCTTAAGTGCTGTGATGGCACCGGCATCGACAATCACTTCCCCCATCGGTTTCAAGCTACCGGAAATCCATTGCTTGCGCGCTTTTTTCGGCGTTGCATCGGGCAGGAACCACGTACATTTCGCCCCATCTTCCAAAGCTTTCAAGGGGTGTAAAGGGTTCCCCTTTGTGATGACCATCCGACATCCGGCATTTAAGGCAATCTTGGCAGCCGCAATCTTGGTCATCATCCCGCCTGAGCCAAAATCACTGGCCGACCCGCCCGCCATTGCTTCAATGGACGGAGAAATAAAAGCTTCCACCACATCAATAAATTCAGCATTTTTATCTTTTGAAGGATCAGCGGTATAAAGCCCATCAATATCTGAAAAAAGAACAAGCGTATCAGCACTGATCATCGCTGCAACCCGCGCAGCCAGCCGATCATTATCGCCAAAACGGATTTCATCCGTTGCGATGGAATCATTTTCATTGATCAGCGGCACAGCCCCCACCTTAAGCAGAGTCTCAATAGTATTGCGTGCATTGATGTAGCGACGGCGATTTTCACTGTCTTCCAGTGTTACCAGAATTTGCGCAACCGACATCTGGTGATGACCAAGCACTTCCTGATAGGCATGGGCCAGACGGATATTGCCGCAAGCCGCTGCGGCCTGTTTTTCATCAAGGCGCAAACTGCCTTTGGGCAAATCCAGATGGCGACGCCCCACCGCAATTGCCCCGGACGTCACAATCACCACTTCCTGACCACGGGCTTTGGCTGTTGCGATATCTTTGGCTAAAGTTTCCAGCCATTTACGGTGGACGGTGCCGTGCTTTTCATCCACCAAAAGAGCAGAGCCAATTTTGATGACAATGCGCTTGGCATCCGTAACTTTTGTACTTTTAAAAAGATCGCCCATTGATCCTGCCTTGAAGTCTTCTTATGGTTTTATAGGGGATTTATTTTTTGATGTCACCTCGCGAACGCGGGGAACTTTCAAATGAAGGAACGAGGTCCCCGCCTACGCGAGGACGACGTTTAAGCCAGCGGATCAAACGGCTTGGGCTCGTCTTCCCATTCTTCTTCGGGCCCTTCTTCTTCCGGCTGATCTTCAATCGGTCCCTGATTCCACGGGCCTGCGGTAAATTCCTTTATTCCGCCAACTTCACCACTGATAATTTTTTGCATTTCCAGCAAAAGCTCCGGCACGCCTGTACGTGCGACACCCGAGATCGTATGGATTTTGCCATCGTAAACTTTTGCCAGCAGCTCTTTTTGTTCTTCCACCTGCTCATCAAGCAAGGAATCACATTTGTTCAATGCAACCACTTCCGGCTTGGCGGCCAAATCCGGGCTATAGGCTTCCAGCTCATGGCGAATGGTTTTATAAGCCACATCCACATCATCCTGTGTGACATCAATCAGATGTAACAACACCGCACAGCGTTCCACATGGCCCAAGAAGCGATCTCCCAGCCCCTGACCTTCGTGTGCGCCTTCGATCAAACCGGGGATATCGGCAATTACAAATTCGCGACCATCTTTCTTATCGCCAGACAGAACCACCCCCAAGTTTGGATGCAAGGTGGTAAAGGGATAATCGGCAATCTTCGGCTTGGCCCGAGAAACCGCAGACAGGAATGTGGATTTCCCTGCATTGGGCAAGCCAACAAGTCCAGCATCTGCAATCAGTTTCAAACGCAGCCAGACCCAGCGTTCCACACCGGGCCAACCGGGTTCATTTTTTCGCGGTGCCTGGTTGGTTGAGGTTTTGAACTGGGCATTGCCCCGCCCGCCATCGCCACCGCGCATCAACACACGGCTGACACCGGGTTCAAGAAAATCTGCCAGAACGGTTTCTTTATCTTCATCCAGAATTTGTGTCCCCACAGGCACTTTCAGCACCACGTCAGCACCCTTTTTACCGGACATATTGCGTCCCATACCGCCATCACCACGCTTGGCTTTAAAATGTTGCTGATAGCGGTAATCAATCAGGGTGTTCAGGTTATCGACACATTCGATGATGACATCGCCACCGCGACCACCATCACCACCATCCGGTCCACCAAATTCGATATATTTCTCGCGACGGAAAGACACACAGCCGTTACCACCATCACCACTTTTGAGAAAGATTTTTGCCTGATCTAAAAATTTCATGACACGTCGTCCTCGCGAAAACGGGGACCTCCGTAATTTCTGGATAAAGGTCCCCGCCTGTGCGAGGACGACATATTGATAAATGAAAAAAGAGGAATGGTTAACCCACCCCTCTCTTCTCTAACGTCCAATAAGCTTAAAACAGCTTATTCAGCAGCTTCTACGTTCACGTAGGTGCGGCCTTTGGCTTTGGTGCGGAAGTTCACTTTACCTTCTGCTTTTGCAAACAGAGTGTGATCTTTACCGATACCTACGTTTTCGCCCGGGTAGAATTTGGTGCCACGTTGGCGAACCAGAATGTTACCAGCGAGAACGACTTCGCCACCGTATTTTTTAACGCCAAGGCGTTTGCTTTCTGAATCGCGACCGTTACGGGACGAGCCACCAGCTTTCTTATGAGCCATAACTTAATCTCCTAATTAAACGGCCTTAGCCTTTGATAGACTTGATGCGCAAAACAGTCTGCTCTTGGCGATGACCTTTTGTGCGGCGATAGTTTTGACGACGCTTTTTCTTAAAGATAACCACTTTGTCACCTTTGCCTTGTTCCAGAACTTCTGCTGTGACAGAAGCACCTTTAACAAGCGGCGTACCAACTGTGGTTTTGCCTTCAGCGCCAACCAGAAGAACGTCTTCCAGTTTAATCTCAGAACCGGCTTCGCCAGCCAGCTTTTCAACAACGATTACATCGTTTTCAGCGACAGTATATTGCTTGCCGCCAGTTTTCACGATTGCGAACATGGTTCACATATCCTCATATTTACGCGCCTTACGGTGTCTGCATCACACAGAACTTTAATTTTCAACCTCAAGCAGCATGCTGAAAAAATGAAGTAAAGAGAAAACTCTTACTCCAGAGTCGGCGCAATATACGGACTTTTGAACAAGAGTCAATCTTTTGCTGTCCGAGAGGTTTCGATACTATCCATTCGTATATACAACTTAATTTTATAATAAATTTAGTGTACAAATATTTTTTGTTTAATACACTGTCGAGTGAAATGAAAAAAAACACAAAGGTTTCCAAAACTATGGCGAACTCGAATATTATCTTAACAGGGGAAGAACGAACGTTCGGTGAAAACGAAATCATCGTAAGTAAAACCGACCTGAAAGGCAAAATCACCTATGCCAACAAGGTTTTTCTGGAAGTTGCCGGCTACACTTTGCCCGAAGTAATGGGCAAACCCCACAATATGATCCGTCACCCAGATATGCCACGCTGCGTTTTCAAGCTCTTATGGGACACCATGACCCAGAAAAAAGAGCTTTTTGCGTATGTTATGAATCGGTGCAAAAACGGTGATCATTACTGGGTTTTGGCCCATGTGACCCCCAGCTTCGATGCAGATGGCAATGTAATTGGGTATCATTCCAACCGTCGCGTCCCTAAACGTGCAACCTTGGATAACATCATCATCCCCCTTTATGCCCAGCTCTTGCAAATTGAGCAATCTCACCCAAGCAAAAAGGAAGGGATGGAAGCTTCCACCCAATACCTCCTGAACGTTCTTAATGAAAAAGGTGTCGCCTACGATGAGTTCATTCTCTCAATATAGAACTACATTTCTTTTAATCATCGCATTTGGCGCTCTTATCGGGCTTTTTATTCAAACAGTTGTCACCAGTGGGTTTAGTTTTCTTCCGATCTTGTTGATTTCGCTAAGTGCTCTTTGCCTGTTTCTCCTGCAAGGACATACAGCGGGTGCCCCCAATTGTGGGGGAATGGAAGAAGTCACCCGTGTCTGTCGCGAAATTGAAAATGGCAATTTTGAAGCACGTATTACCGCTGTGAGCGAAGGAAAAATGCAAAACCTGTTTGATGCCGTCAATGCCGCGATTGACCGCACTGATGCCTTTGTTCGCGAATCCGCCGCTGCCATGGAATATGTCGCTGAAAAGAAATATTTCCGCCCCATTCTAGAAGCAGGCATGACCGGTGCCTTTTTGAAAGCATCTCGCGATATCAACGGGTCTATCGAGAACCTGTCCAACATGCAACATTCATCCATTGAGCTGCAACAGACTGTGAATAATGTGGTGGCAGAAGTTGTGACAAACTCTGGGGCGATCGTAAAAGAAGCCCAAGAAATGGGAGGCAAGATCGACAAAAGCTCTTCTGGCACAATTGAAGTGGCCGATTCTGCGATTCAGACATCTGAAAGCATCACACTTGTTGCCGCGGCGACCGAAGAATTGACCTCCTCTGTTTCTGAAATCTCACGACAGGTCACATACGCCAATGAAACCTCCCAAACAGCGATGAGTAATGTGGGAAGAATTCAAGAAGACATCACAACCCTTTCAGATGAAGCGCAGAATATTGGCGAAGTTATCCAGTTAATCTCAGACATTGCCGCCCAAACCAACCTGCTGGCACTTAACGCAACAATTGAGGCATCACGCGCAGGCGAAGCTGGCAAAGGTTTTGCTGTGGTGGCGGCTGAAGTTAAAAGTCTCGCTGACCAAACCAGCAAAGCTACGGAAAAGATTTCTGAGCAAATCGGCAATATTCAAAATGCTACTCACGGGGTTGTTTCCAAATCTCGTGAAATTGAAACAACCATCACAGAAATCAATGAGGTTTCTGCAATTATTGCAGCCGCTGTTGAAGAACAGGGGGCAGCAACAAGTGATATTGCGGCCAAAGTCAGCACGGTTGCAGATCAGTCCAACATGGTCTCTGATCGTATTGGCGATATTGCACAGGCATCGGCCAGTTCTTATGCCGGGGCCATCAATGTGATCTGGGCTGCGTCAGATCAGATTAAGCCTGTGGAAGAACTTGATGAAGATTTAAAAACGTTCTTCAAGATGCTTTAATCTTCACAGCGCATATATAAAGAAAAACCGTCAGCTAAAAAGCTGGCGGTTTTTCTTTATGTTCAGTCAGGAACAAATCTGACAAGCAAATCATACCAAATCAAATAAGCCGCCAGTACAATCCATGTTATCTGGATAAGCCAGAATAAAACAGGGTTTTCGGATCGTTTCACGGTTTCCAGAAAATGGGTCACACCGCTTCGCAAATCCGGGATCACCCAAAGAAGGAACAACACACCCCAGAGCCAGTATAGGTTAAAGGCGGTCGCGATAAAGACAATTACCAAGCCCAATACAGCGCGCCATTTTGTTGCTTTCAGCATCAGAGTTTTCCTTCTTTCAATTTCGTTCTTTCCTTCTCCTACGCTTTTCTTCTTGCACCGTCAATAAAAATGAGACATAAAAGTCTCATAAATAACTTGTGACTCCAGTTTTAAGGGAGGCGGTTAATGCCTGTATCAAAGGCGGAACGCACCCGCTTACTTATTATACAAACGGCCATTCAGCTTTTATCCCAAAAGCCCCATGCCACGTTGAACGATATTGCCAAAGCTGCACAAATCGGGCGTGCGACCCTGCATCGTCATTTTAAAAACAGGGAAGACCTTATTTTATGCATCACGCTGGACGCCTTGCATCAAACAGAAAAAGCCTGCGCCCCTGTTATGGCAAATGCCGCCACAGCAAAAGATGCTTTATGGGAACTTTTTAAAGCCATGATTCCCATTGGGGATCACTATGGGTTTCTCGCCCAAGAATTTGATGTCATGGATCAGCCTGAAGTGGCGTCTCTTTATCAACAACAAATCATGGCTCTTCGTGACCTCATTGAAGGTTTAAAAAAAGAAGGTCATATCGCTGCTGACATTCCAACAGCCTGGGCTGCTTCTCTGGTCGATACGCTTATCTATTCAACCTGGAGCGCCATACATAAAGGCGACCTTGCCCCCAATGAGGCCCCTTCATTGGCCCTGCGCACAATTTTGAACGGACTGGGAGAACACAAACAATGAAAATCCAACTGGTCAAAGTCTCCACCCCCGGTGATTTCAAGTCTTATAAAGCCTATGTCGGTAGACCACCGCAAAATATTTTTTCCATTGCTGCTGCAACTCCAACCCAGCATCAACTGGAATTGATTGATGAAACCGCCAATCAAAAATTCAAACCCAAACGTACAACCGACCTTGTTGCCCTGTTTGCTGCAACACCCGATATTACCCGCACTTATGAGCTGGCAAACAAATTGCGCAAGAAAAATATCCCGATTGTGATCGGTGGCCTGCATGCAAGCTTTTTGCCCGATGAAGCTCTACAATATTGTGATGCCGTTCTGGTTGGTGAAGCCGAACAGAGCTGGAATCAATTGCTCAATGACTTTGAAGCAGGCCAGCTGGAAAATATCTATCGTGCCACAGGCGATATCGACATGAATGGTTTATCGCCCTATCCGCTGGATAACCTGCCTGTCTATGAACATAATGGCAGCTGGTCGGTACTGGCAGCACGGGGGTGTAAATTCAAATGTGAATATTGCACTGTTCATAAATTTTTCCCAAACTATCGCCATCGCCCTGTTGAACAGGTCATTGACGAGATCAGACAGAGCAAAGTGGACTATCTTGAAATTCACGCCGATAACCTGATCTCAGATCGCCAATATGCTCTGGAACTTTTCCATGCCTTAAAAGACCTGAATATTGCTTGGACAGGTGAAGCCACCCTGAACATCGCTGAATATGATGATATTCTGGAAGTTGCTGCCCAAAGCGGGCTTAATTATCTTGTCGTTGGCTTGGAGAGCTGTTCAAAAGCAGCCCTGAAAAATGCTGGTAAAGGTTTCATCAAACTGGATAAGGCCAAGGAATATGTCCGCAAGCTTCATGACTATCACATTGCGGTGGATAGCTGCATGCTCTTTGGGTTTGATGAACATGACCCAACGATTTTTGAAGAAACCCTAAACTGGGTTGAAGAAATTGAGCTGGATGTTGTCCACCCCAATATCATGACCCCGTTTCCCGGCACCGACCTGTTTGCCCGCATGGAAAAAGAAGGGCGCATCTTAACCTATGACTGGTCAAAATATGATTGTTCCCATGCTGTCTTTCGCCCCAAGCAAATGAGCCCAGATGAACTGGAAGCCGGGGTACAATGGTTTTACGACAAACACACCAGCTGGAAACGTACCCTTAAGCGCAAGGCCAATCATGTTAAAAACCTTGGCTGGGAAGGGGCCTCTTACTTATAAGAGATTTCCAGTACTTCAAGTTCCTCTTCACCCTTGGGGGTCCTGACAGTAACAAGGTCCCCCACACGCGCTTTATTCAAGGCGCGGGCAACAGGGGAAACCCAGCTGATCAGCCCTTGGGTGGAATCCACCTCGTCTTCTCCGACAATGCGCACGCAAACTTTCTCTTCGCGTTCATTTTCATAGACCACAGTGGCCCCAAAAAATATCTGATCCCGATTGGTTTGTTCTTCCGGCTTCACCACGACCGCTGCCTCAATACGTTTGGTCAAAAAACGCACCCGGCGATCAATTTCGCGCAGGCGCTTCTTACCATACTGGTAATCCGCATTTTCTGAACGATCACCATTACCCGCCGCCCAGGACACAACTTTGACGACCCTGGGCCGTTCCACAGACCAAAGTTCGTGTTTTTCGTCTTTTAAAACCTGCAAGCCTGCCGGGGTGATATAGTTGGGGCGATCCATCTTTGGTCAAAACTTTCACTTGTCTGAAATCACATTCTGATTACATTGTTTTGCAGACAGTTCAAAAGGTAATCAAGATGAAACGCTCAAAAACATTGAAATTGGCCCTGATGGGCGCCACGGTTCTGACCATGACGGCATGCGACAACCCCGATGAAGTTGCCGCAATTTTTGAGTCCGTAGATGAATGTGCCAAATATGAAGGCCAGCAACTCGATGAATGTCGCACAGGCTGGGAAAAGGCCGCCGAAGAACATGTGCGCACAGCCCCCAAATATACTTCCGTCGAAGAATGTCAGGCTGATTTTGGCGAAGAACAATGTGAACAGGCCCCGCAACAAACCACATCCGGTGGATCAATTTTCATGCCGATGATGATGGGCTATATGATGGGCTCCATGCTTTCAGGTGGTGGACGTTCCAATGTGGCAACGCAGCCGCTTTATCGTTCTAAGGATGATCCGAAAAACTTCCGTACAGGCGATAACCAGAAAGTTTCCGGCAAAACAGGGGTTCAAAAAGTCCCGGCGAATGTCACCAAACGCCCTTCGACAAAAACCTCAACCGTGCGTCGCGGCGGCTTTGGTTCCACTGCCATGCGCAAAACAAGTGGCTTTAAAAGCTCTGGTGGCTAAGCCCATAAGCATCACCCTCGTGTAAATGGGGGCCAAGTTAACAGGTCCCCATCTTGTGGGAGGCCATAAGAAGTCTTGCTCATGTACCGTATTGATATTGAAGAACGCCCCAACTGGAAAGAAATGGCCAAGGAAGTTGGCTTTCAATTCCATACCATCAATGGTGATAAATATTGGGACGAGTCGGCCTGTTACCGTTTCACGCTGGAACAGATTGAAAACCACATTGAAGACCCGACGGCTGAATTGGAACAAATGTGCTTTGAGGCCGTCGAGCGTGTGGTTCATGATGAAACCCTGCTGCAAAAACTCGCTATCCCTCCTTATTACTGGGATTATGTGCGCCAAAGCTGGCTTTCGCGTGAAAAGAACCTCTATGGCCGCATGGATTTTTCCTATGACGGGACAGGTCCAGCCAAGCTGTTGGAATATAACGCTGATACACCGACATCACTTTATGAAACAGCAGCCTTTCAGTGGGTCTGGCTGGAGCAAGCCATGGAACAGGGGCTGATCCCCCCTGATTGTGACCAGTTCAACTCCATTCACGAGGCTATGATTACAGCCTTTCATAATATGGCCATTGATGGCACCCTTCATCTTGCGGCTTGCCAGGGCAGTCTGGAAGATGAAGGCACCGTTCTTTATATCGAAGAATGCGCCAATCAGGCCCAGGTCGAAACCCATTTCATTCACATGGAAGAAATTGGTATTGATGACCAGGGGCGTCTGACAGACCTGCACGATACGGTCATTACCAATCTGTTTAAACTTTATCCGTGGGAATGGATGATGCAGGACGAGTTTGGCGAATCCTTACCTGCCAGCCAAACCACCTTTATTGAACCAGCCTGGAAAAGCATTCTGTCTAACAAGGGGATCTTGCCGCTGCTCTGGGAAATGTATGAAGGCCATCCCAACCTGTTGCCTTCTTATTTTGCAGACGATCCACGCGCAAATGATCTTTCAGGGGGTTATGTCAAAAAACCGATTTTCTCACGTGAAGGGGCCAATGTCACCATCCACCGTGAAGGCGGTGAAAATGACTCTGTAAACGGCCCTTACGGTGAAGAAGGTCATGTCATTCAAGCCCTGCATCCCTTGCCTGAATTTAATGGCAATCACACGGTCATTGGCAGCTGGTTGGTGGCAAGCCAACCCTGCGGGATCGGGATTCGTGAGGATCTATCAGCAATCACAAAAGATACCTCTCGCTTCATCCCACACGTGATACGAGACTAAAGCACATAAAAACAACGCATTATGTGCGCGCCGTCACAGCCATAACTCCCATTTTATTCTACTCTAGGGACAGTCAGCTTTTTTTGCTATACTGGGTTAACTGAGAAATGGGATAAGCGTCATGGCTGAGATCACCCAAGACGACGTCAAATTGTTATACAGTGATGCAACACCGGAACGCCGTGCTGTTCTGGCCCAAAAGGTTGCCCATCATATCACCTATAAATCCCTTTCTCCGACCGAGCTGGATTTGGCGATTGCCATTTGCACCAAATTGGCTGAAGACGTTGACGTTGTTGTGCGTCAAAGCCTGTCAGAAGCCATCAAGACCTCCACCGACATCCCTAAAGAACTGGCTTACAAACTTGCCCGTGACGTTCTGGACGTCAGCCTGCCCTTACTTGAATTCAACGAACTGCTTGATGATGAAGCCCTCATCCCCATTATTAAGCAGGGAAATGCACAACAACAACTCGCCATTGCCAAAAGACCCCGCTTGAGCCCGGAACTGACCTATAGCCTTTGTCAAAAAGGCAATGAACAGGTTGTAGAAACAGCATTAAAAAATGAAGGGGCAGAGTTTAAGGACCAGACTTATGATCTTGTGCTCAACCGTTTTAATCAAAGCCCACTGATACATTCCAGCCTCGCAAACCGCAGCCAACTGCCGCCTTATATCATTGAGCGCATGATTGATCTGGTCGGTGATCACATCAAGGCACAGTTGGTTCAACGTCACCCTCTTTCCGCAGTGGCGATGGAACGTCTGATTTTAGAATCAAAAGAAGATGCCAAACAGCGCCTTTTACAGGACCCTTTTTCAAAACGTGAAGCTGACTACCTTGTTCAGGCCCTTGCCCGTCAAGACAAGCTGAGTAACGAGCTGATTATTCGTGCGCTGGAAATTGGGGATCGCCCTTTCTTTGAATATGCTTTAGCCTACCGTGTTGCAATCCCTGTCGAAAATGCCCGCACCCTGATCAAAGATAAAGGAGACAAAGGGTTCAGGGCACTTTATCAACAGGCCCGCCTGCCTGAAGAAGAGTATCAGGCGATCAATTATATGGTCGAAATTGAATATCACAACGCCCGCAATCGGGCAATCACATCCCAAAGCGAACGCCCAACACGCAGGCGTGAACCGGAAAGCTGGCTGACAAAAACCGAAAAGCCAAAAAAGAAATGGCGTCTCTTCTAGGGTCAGGACCTATTAGCCAAACAGCTTATCAATATCATCTTGGGAAACCTGTTTTCCCGCAGGCGGTGTCGCCTCTTCCTTTTTCTCAACAGGCTTTTCAGCCGGTTTTGCTGGCGTATCAAACATCGCATCAACTTCGGCCTGTGATGCCGCAGCAGGTTTAGGTGCAGGTGCTGCAGGCTTGGCGGGCTCATCAAATAAATTGTCGATGGCATCCTGTGACACTTCCTGACCTTGAGCCGGGGCATTGCCACCGCCTCCAAACAGGGCATCAATATCGTCCTGCGATACTTCCTGACCGACGATTTGCGGACCATGCATGGCGATATCACCATCATGCATGCCAATCACATCTTCGATGGTTTCGCTTTCATCCACAGGCATTTCTTCCAGGCCCTTGCGCCCGACGATTTCCACCAAACTGTCCAGCGTGCCTTCCAGCTTGTTCATGATACGCACAATTTTGGAAATACGTTGCCCGGTCAAATCATGAAAAGAACAGGATTCAAAAATCTTGTTGGTACTATCCTGAATGGCATTAAAAGAATTCTGGGCTTCGGTATATTTGATATTGGCGCTGAGATCATCAACAGCCGTCAACACCTCTTCGGCGGATTCCATAATGGTATTGGTCGCTTCTTCGGTTGTTTCACAGATCGTATTGAGCTGCTCAGAAACAGTATTGAAGTGATCGACACGTGATTTTGGATGTTTAATAGAAGCAAGCTCAGACTTAATTTTGGTGATATAATCCACCAAATGCAAAATCTGTTGAGCCAGCACTTCCATTTGAACCTGTTCGCTCATCCAAAACTCCTAAAAAAACAAGCTTGCAAAACCCTCCCGCACAAGAGCTAAGGGTTTCTACAGGTATCATAACCCCAAGTCAAAGGTGATGCCAAGTCTTGGCATAACTTTTTTTCACTTCATCAACCAATAAGAGTTCTTCAATCATTGTTAAAGCCTGCATGCTCGCCATGGACTTGGTATCCGACGTCAACGCCTATGTTGAAGCCTGCGATCTTGATCCTGATGCTGCTGAAAAGGCTCACAAGCGTGGCGTGGCGAAAGCCCAGCGTATCAAACGCTGCATCACTGCTATCGTCGGCTTGATCGACGACGATGATTTTGCCTTGAAAGCGGATTTTCAAACGATCTTTGAATTCATCAAAGGCACCGAGCATGGAATCGAAGGCGTTATCTCTCTCGGCAAACAATGCGGTGCATTGAAACGCCAGAAGCAGAACCGTAACCCCACCGGCAAAGACCAAACAACTGAACAAACTGCACCGGGTGCGGTGTTTGGCCGCACCCATTTTGCACTTTCGCAAATGGAGTTAAACATGAGCGATCAAAATAAAAAACCGGCTGACATGCCGTTTCCGCTTCTTAATCCGGCCTCCACCGGGACAAGCAAAGACGTTGACCATGAAGTTATTGAAACGATGAACACGATCATAGGCGACAACACTCTCCGCAACTGTATTGAGAATGATGTAAATTTCTTTGATCTTCTCGTATGTGGGGTTAACAGACATCATTTCAATTGATAGTCTGTTTATATGAATGAAAAGCAACGGGCCAGATTTGGCTGGATCACACTTTATGAAGAAGTCAAAGATGCAGGCTTGGTCTGTCGTCGTTGTGGCATTTCCCGTCCAACATTGAGAAAGTGGCTCCAACGTTACCAGGAACACGGTATTGAGGGCCTGTGCGATCAATCTCGCCGCCCTCATTCTTCCCCAAGTCAAAAAGTCTGCAAGGAAAGTGAACTCCTGATTTTGGCGATGAGGAAGAAAAGGCATCTCGGAGCCAAGCGGATCAGCAGTGAATTATTCCGTCTTCATGAGATCAAACTTTCTCCACCAACCGTGCAGAAAGTTCTGAACCGAAACGGACAAGGTCATCTTCCCAATCGTTTAAAACGCCGTAAGCATCCAAAGCGGTATCCCCCCCATTCCCGGCGACAGAGTGCAAATTGATGTCTGTAAAGTCGCTCCCGGAATATACCACTATGCTGCCATAGACGATTGTTCTCGCTACAAAGTTCTTGGAATTTACCCTCGCAGAACTGCGGCAAATACAATCAAATTCCTTGAGCGTGTCGTTGAAGAAATGCCGTTCCCGATACAGCGTATTCAAACAGACAGAGGACGCGAGTTCTTTGCCTATAAGGTTCAGGAATGGATGCAGCAATATTGTATCAAGTTCCGCCTTATCAAACCCTATTCACCTCATCTGAACGGCAAGGTCGAACGAGGTCATAAAACCGATTTACAGGAGTTCTATGCCACTGCTGATCTGGAAGCACCGGACTTGGAAGACGAACTGGGTTACGGGCAGCATTTTTATAACTAGCACCGCCCGCACTCTTCACTTGGAGGCAAAACACCAGTTGATCGCTGTCACGAATTAAGCAGTAAGACACCGTTCTGGGACGAGGTTGAAGCCAACTATTTTCCAGAGAACGAACCAATACGGGAACAGCATTACAAACTTGGTCAGGTCATCAGGAAATTGAAATGATGTCTGTTAACCCCACACAATTGCCCTTTTTTAATCTGGAATAGTTCCGATCCGATCTGACAGCCGACGTTGAAAAAGGGCGGGTTACCCGTTTTGATGAAGGTGCGAACCTTTAATCATCAAAACTCAAAGAAGTAACCCTATGCTTCAAAGTAACGAAAGAATCATTAAACATAAAGTCGGACTTCTCAATTTGGCCCGTTCGATTTCATCCAAACCAAAATGGATATAGTACTCGTTCAACATTTGAACGCTGGTACCCATGGCTTTGGCTAAGTTCTCAAGCGCCTGCCCCTTGCGGCGTTGTTCCGTAGCATAGGTGTGCCGGAGACTGTACAGCGTGCGATTACGGTTCTTATAACGAGGATTCTTACGAAGTTTCTTGTGGATCAAGTAATCACGAAACACTGCTTCCATATCTGTCAGCGGCTCGCCCTGCATATCACAGAATACCAAATCGCTCTTTTTTGCCTTATATTCAGGCATGAACACCCGTTTCATATCGTTTAGCTTGTCCAGTGTATCCATGTAGTGGTGCCCCTCCATATAGATCGCACGCCCCTCTTCTGTGTCGATTTTGGAACGTTCAAGGTTCACCGACGTCACTTCCTTGCCCAGATGATTATGGGTTGCAATAAAGTCACCGTAGCGAAGCTGTACGGTCTCTTCACCGGGCCGTACACCAGTCCGATAAATAAAATTCATATAAAAGAACAAAATGGATCGTTTATACTGAGATAGCTTCTTCTGTGATCCAGTCTTCATCTTTGATCAGCAGTTTGTTGATTTCACCATGCTCAAACGGTGGCCTCTTCTTCGGTTTCAGACCTTTGCCTTTTGTACTCAGTGAAGGAATTTGATGTGTGGAGAACTGAACCGATTTGTCCTTGGCCGCTTTCGCGAACACCTTCTTCAAAGAAATATTGTGTTTCAACAATGTTGATTTTGAATATTCCTTACCGTGTTCGCGTTTACAGTAATCATCGAAATCTTCCAGCACATCGCCATCAACTTCGGCTACCGGAATCTCAAATAGCGGGTTATCAACAACAAGCTGCTTGAGGATATTACCGTACTTACGATCATCCGATTGTGCTGCTGCGGTTGCGGATCGCTGAATCAGCTTGTCACTGACATCTTCGGCCAGTTCCGCAAAAGTCTTCTCCCTTTTGCGTACAAACGAACTCTGACCATGCTTTCGAAGCACCTGTTCTTCGGTGAAACGGTCCATAGCGACTGTATATGCTTCTTCGGGGTCTGCCTTTTTGGTGGTGAAAGCCTTCCATTGCTTACCGATTTTCACCCGTGCATACAGTTTTTTTACATTGTCACGTTCATATACAGTGACGTTCCCGCATGGTGAAGTTTTGATAACTCGGTTTGGCATAGGCAATAAAAAAACCGAGCTTAACAAAGGACTTGAGAGTGGTAGCGGTGGCCGGAGTCGAACCGGCACGTCCGTAAGGACAAGGGATTTTGAATCCCTCACGTCTACCAATTCCATCACACCGCCTCGGTGCCCTTCATTAGCTCGGTTATCCCCTTGTAATTCCTCAGGTCACGGTTCGCAAGGTGTTTTTTGCGACCTTGAAACTGTATAGAGAATTCAAGGAGTATATATCCCCTAAAATCAAAGACTTAGAGAATTTAAAACTTAGTTGCGAGGGATATTCCCCTGCGTCTACCAATTCCGCCACGCGGGCTTCGTATTCATAAAGAATTGGTGAGCAGTCGTTTAGCACACACAAAATTACGATGTAAAGTATCTTTGACACATTTTTTTCATCTTTGTCGTCCATAAGTCGTTGTAGCGGCCCCAAGGCACTGTTAAACAGCCTTTCTTTTTGACCTCATTTCAACAGGATTAAATGTTCCGTGCTACAAAGACTTTATGACTGGACTATGGATTTGGCGGCACACCGTCATGCCCTGATACTTTTGGCCCTGATCTCTTTTGCGGAAAGTTCCTTTTTCCCTATTCCGCCAGATATTCTGCTCATCCCGATGGTGTTAGCCGCACGTGAACAAGCCTGGAAAATTGCCTTTGTTTGTACCATTGCTTCGGTTCTAGGGGGGATTGGCGGCTATGGAATCGGTTATGGTTTCTTTGAAATGCTGGGAAAACCCGTTTTAGAATTCTATCATGCCGTTGAAAAGTTCGAAGCCGTCAAGGAACTCTATAACGAACATGGGGTTTTAATTGTCTTTTCCGCCGGTTTCTCCCCGATCCCTTACAAACTTTTCACCATTGCCAGTGGCGTCACCCACATGGATGTGACCTCTTTCACCCTGACATCCCTTGTCGGGCGAGGCTTGCGCTTTTTCCTTGTCGCCGCTCTTTTATGGAAATTCGGCGAACCGATCCGCGAATTTATTGAAAAACATCTGGGTAAGCTGACACTTGGCTTTGTCGCCTTAGTGGCGGGTGGTTTTATCCTGATCAAACTATGGCATTAAGCATGAATTTATTGATACAGCATATTTCCCAAAACCCGAAACTGCCCGGTCTTGCGATTTTCCTGATCTGCATCATTGCGCTGAGTATTGCGTTTTTCGTCGAATATGTTGTCGGAATTGAGCCGTGTATTCTCTGCCTTTATCAGCGAATCCCATATGTTGCGGCAGGCATTTTTGCCCTTTTTGCCATTATCGCCCCCGCTGGCGGCTTTACCCAGCAAGCGGCTTTGGCAGGGTGTGCTGTCGCCTTTATGGCGGGTTCGGGCACTGCATTTTATCATTTTGGTGTAGAAGAACAGTGGTGGGCTGCCAGTTGTAGCGGTGCCCAAGACCTGAACATGAGTCTACAAGACCTTAAAGCCTCCATCATGTCAGAACCGCTCAAACCCTGCGATCAGAAAGACTGGGTTATGTTGGGCTTGTCGATCACCGTCTACAACACCATCGGCAGTTTGTTTTTAGCAATTGGCAGCTTTACGAGCCTGCATATCATCCGTAAACTAAAAGAACATTCCCTTAACCAATAAAGAGAAGATGTGATGACCAGCCCTAAAGGACGCATGCCCGGCGATCTCAACCATGACCAAATGGTGGACCGCATGATCCGTGTTGATCAGGCCGGAGAATACGGTGCCGTGCGGATTTATAAAGGTCAACTTGCCGTTCTGGGTAAAGGGGATAAAAAAGAACTGCTGGACCATATGCTGGATCAGGAAGAAGTGCATCTGGATACCTTCAATAAAATGGCCCGTCAGCGCCGGGTGCGCCCCACCATCTTGACGCCTATCTGGCATGCCGCAGGGTTTGCACTGGGCGCAGGAACGGCCCTGATGGGTGAAAAAGCGGCTATGGCCTGCACTGTTGCCGTAGAAGAAACCATTGACCAACATTATGCCGACCAAATTGAAGAGCTGGGCGATTCTGAACCTGAACTCAAAGAAACCTTTGCCAAATTCCGCGAAGAAGAGCTGGAACACCGGGATATCGGATATGAACATGGTGCAGAACAGGCACCCGGCTATGGCCTGTTAACCAAAGCCATCAAGTCTGGTTCAAAAGTCGCTATTTGGATTTCAGAAAGATTTTAAATTGCATCAAATTCAATAATATTCAACCATTATTGTATTTAACCATGCTAAATCGGAAAAATATGGTATATTTCGGAAACTAAAAACCAAATACCATATTGCCGTGATCGACACATTTATCAAATTTGAAAGTCGTAATGTCCTGACAGAACCTCTGCTCAGCGGCAGTTATGACTATAAGCTCGTCCTTGCTTCCATCTCTCTGGCGATTCTAGCTTCTTACGCCACCTTTGGAATTTCCAAACGCATTCAGGGAACCGACTACGCCAAAAGCAAAACTGTCTGGTATTTGGCGGGCGCTGTCGTGATGGGGGGCGGCATCTGGGCCATGCATTTTGTCGGCATGCTGGCCTTTCATCTGGAAGTTCCGGTGGCCTACGACATTACCTTGACCATTATTTCCATCCTTCCGGCGATTTTGGCAAGTTTTGTCACCCTGCGTACCCTCAGTACAAAAACGTTTAAACCTGCCAAGCTCTTTTATAGCGGGCTGATGATGGGGGCAGGCATTGGTCTAATGCATTATATGGGCATGGCTGCCATGCTGATGGATGCAGCAATTTATTATGACCCGAAACTTTTCACAGCTTCAATCTTCGTTGCGGTTATCTTGGCTATTCTGGCCTTATCTTCCCACCATTTCCTTGAACAGGCAAGTTTTTGCAACCTTGCCAAAAGACGTACGATTGTCAGCGCAATCTTTATGGGGCTTGCCATTTCGGGCATGCATTATACGGCCATGTCTGCAGCTCATTTTTACCCGGACAAATGCGATGTCCCTATTGAAGAGGCCATGGATGCCACCTTACTTGGGGTTATCGTCTCACTTGGTTCCCTCATGCTGACCTCCATGGCAATTTCATCCACATTGGCGGGCTATTATTTCCAGTCCATGACACGGCTGAATAAGGAAAAAAACCGCCTCAAGGAAATGCGCATCCAACAGATCAAGCTGTCACAGGCGATGGAACAAAGCCCCTATTCCGTTATGATTACCGGCCTGGATGGCCTTATTGAATATGTCAATCCCAGCTTTCTGGAACTCACCGGATACACAGAGGAAGAAGTCATCGGACGCACGCCCAAATTTCTTCAAACCGGTTATACCCAGCCAACCGATTATCAGGAACTGTGGCAACGCCTGACCAATGGGTATGACTGGTATGGGGAATTTTTAAATAAGAAAAAAGATGGCAGCTTGTACTGGGAAAGCGCTTTCATCAGCCCAGTAAAAGATGATGATGGCAAGACGATCAATTATATCGCCATTAAAGAAAACATCACCGATAAGAAACAAACCGAAGAAGAACTGAAAGAAGCCACAGCTCAAGCCAAAAAGACAGCACAAGAAGAACGCCTTCTTGAACAACTCTTGCGCTTAACCGTGACAGACCTGCCCATGGCCGCATACCTGAAAGCCTCTGTTGACCTGTTGCTTAAGGAAATGCCCCTGTTTCGTGTTCAGCAAAAAGGCGTCATCTTTTTGGCTGACCCAACAACAGAGACCCTGCACCTCACCTACGCCAAAGGTGTGAATGAAGACCTCAAAACCATTTGCCAGCAAGTTGCTTACGGCCATTGCCTGTGTGGAAAGGTTGCCCAATCCAAAAAAGAAATGGTTTGCCTGCATGTGGATGAACGCCACGATAACCATCCCAAAGGCATGGTGGAACACGGCCATTTCACCCTACCCCTGATGGATAATGATGTCCTGTTGGGGGTGCTCACCATGTATCTGCACCCCGATACTGACGTCAATCTGCACGAACATAATTTCCTCATGCGTATCGGTGATGTCCTCAGCATCGGGATTGAACGGCGCCACGCCCAAAATGAATTGATTGAAGCCAAGGAAGCTGCAGAAAAAGCAGCAGAAGCCAAATCCCAGTTTCTGGCGACCATGAGCCACGAAATCCGTACACCGTTAAACGGCATTATCGGCATGACCGCCCTGTTGATGGACACCGGATTAAATGATGAACAAAACAGCATCACCCATACCATTCACGAATCCGGTGATATTTTGCTCAACGTCATTAACGATGTACTGGATTTTTCCAAGCTGGATGCCGGACAAATGGATATCGAAAAGATTCCCTTTAACCTGACAGACCTCTGTAACAGCGTATGCAGAATGCTGGAATTCAAAGCCAGTGAAGCCCAGATCGTTCTTGAAAGAGATTATGAAAAATCCCCACAGAATTATCTGGGGGACAGCGGGCGTATTTCACAAATTCTGTTAAATTTAATGGGCAATGCCCTGAAATTCACCCAAGAAGGTCATGTCCGCTTAAAAGTCTATCAAACTGGTGAAAAAGATCTGATGCGCTTTGAAATCCATGATGATGGGATTGGTATCCCCCATCACAAACAAGACGGATTGTTTGACAGCTTCACGCAGGTTGATGCCTCCACCTCACGCAAATATGGTGGCACCGGGCTTGGCTTGGCTATTTGTAAAAAACTCACCCAAGCCTTAAACGGAACAATCGGTGTCATCAGTGAAGAGGGTAAAGGGAGCCTGTTCTGGTTTGAAATCCCCCTACCCATACATACTAAACCAGAAAAAAAAGAAACTAAGGCACCTCAGGATAAGGTCACACAGCCTCTGCATGCCTTACATATTTTGGTGGCTGAAGATAATCTGATCAATCAGAAGGTTGCCAAAGGCTATCTGGAAAAGCTCGGACACCGGGTTGAACTGGCCCATAACGGAAAAGAAGCCGTCGACAAATACCGGAGCTGTGAATATGAGCTGATTTTCATGGACATGCAGATGCCGGAAATGGACGGGATCGAAGCCACTCGTCATATCCGTGAGCTAAACCTCTATGAAAAAGAAACGCCAATTATCGCCCTGACCGCCAACGCCAGCCGTCAGGATGAAGAAGCTTGCCTGAAAGCTGGCATGAACGATTTCCTAACCAAACCGATGACAGTGGATAAATTACAACAAATCCTGTCCTCCCATTTTAGGGCCTAAACTCATAAAATAAAAACGCCCCTTCGCAGATGGGAGGTTTGCGAAGGGGCGTTTTCGGCCGGGACATCCTCAAGAAAGAGAATGTCAACCTTGGGAGGCTATCTACAGCTTTTTTAAGACGAATGTGCCAGCTTGGAATGATCAGAAACATTCAAGTGCAATTGTTTAAAGACCCAGGCACCCATGCTACCAAAAAAGCTCCAAGCTGCTTCAGAACGCAAACGGTGAGCGCGCTGCATGGCAACCTTAATATCGCGTTGTGTGATGGGAGCTGCTTCTAAAATCATATATTCTTTGTTCATGGATCTTCTCCTACATTATTTCTGTTTCGGCTTTGCTTACCGTGTTGAGAAGAATGTATTTCTTTTCCCATTAAATGATAATATGGTATTTTGTCACACCACTTATGAATTTTAGGAATAAATAAAATGAGCAAAGAAAGCCAAATGCATATTTTTGCTCAGGCCGTGAAAGAGGGCAGCTTTTCATCTGCAGCCCGCCATCTTCACCTGACCCCCTCAGCTGTCAGCAAACAGATCAGCGCCCTTGAAGATCGTTTGGGCGTGCGTTTACTTAACCGCACCACTCGCAAGCTTAACCTGACAGAAGCCGGGGCACGTTACCTTGAACATTGTCAGCGTATTCTCAATGATATTGAAAATGCGGAAAGTGAAGTGGGCGGCATGCGCGATGCCCCGCGTGGCATTTTGCGCGTCAACGCCCCTGTGGTCATGGGTGCACGCCGCATTGCGCCTTTGCTGGTGGAATTTCAGGAACGCTACCCCGAAGTTGAGGTCGAAATGAACTTGACCGATACCCGCGTTGACTTGCTCGATACCAATGATGATGTCGCCTTGCGTATTGGTGAAGAACTTTACGATTCTTCCATGATTGCGCGTAAAATCTGTAAATTACGCCGCATTGTTTATGCCTCTCCCCTGTATCTGGAAAAGTTTGGGGAGCCCCAAAAACCGGAAGAACTCTTAAACCATAACTGTATCACATATAACGAACCCGATTACCTAAATGACTGGCCCTTTATTAATTGTCCGGGACAAAAGCTCTTGCGCATAAAAGGCAGCTTCATCAGCAATAATGGTGAGGCACACCATTATGCCGCCCTACAAGGTCTTGGCATCGCCCGCCTTGCGACTCTGCTGGCCGGTGAGAAAATCAAAAATGGAGAATTGGTCGAAATTTTACGTGATTTTGAACCACCTTCCCGACTTTATTTCTGGGCCATGTATCCGCAAAACCGCTACGTCGCCCCTAAACTTCGTGTTTTTATTGATTACCTGTTGGAAAAACTCAGCCCCATCCCCCCATGGGACCAGTATGAATGAAGGCAACTTAAGAGGCACAGTTAAACCAGGCGTCATGCACCACAACCGCCTGGCGTTGCTTTGGCTGCGCAGCCAGAAAACTGTAAATAGCCGTGACTCTCGGTAGGGCGGGTATGCGTCCAGAGCGTGGTTTTTCTTCAGGAAAAGACATAGCCAAAACAGCACCTGTGCCATAGTGGTTATATAACTTTTTAGATTCCCTTCCCTGGCTTGCATCACGTTCAAGCCTCTTGATCAAGACATCAAAAGACATCTCCACATCCTCAGGGCCATATCCCCGTATCTTTTCCCTTACCTCAGAAGGGACATGCACATCATAGCCACCCATCCGATACGATCACTCATTTTCTGTTTTCGTAGCGGATAAAATTTCATTTATGAGTTCATCCGGTAAGACTGTTTCCGTATCTAGGTCTTCAAAACCATAACACATTTCCAGAATGCGCTGATGATAGACCTTGTTTAAGACGCGTGAGACATAACGCTCTGGTATTCTGAAAAGTTGCGCAATGACATCATCGGGAATTTCTGTCCCGGCCCCGCGATAACAGACAAAGGCATGGCGATAATAGAGAGGGAACAACACTTCAACAGCGGCCATCTCCGCCAGTTCTTCATTGTTCAACGCACGATGAAGGTCCTCATCAAAAATCAAACGGGAAAATTCCGCACTTAACCCCAAGGCAAGGCTGGTCAATTCTTTCGCATCAGTGATCCGACTTTGCGCATCATCCAGCAGAATATGCATCAACTCCTTACACGCCGTAAAACGTCGCCAACAAATATTCTGATTTGCATTAATGTGAATTTTCGCAATCGTTTTTTGCGTTTCCCCGCGCAAGACACGTTCATACATGCCGCGCACCCCTTTCACCTGATGGGGGGGAACTGGGGAATTTTCAGAAACCTCGTGGTGATTAGCCAAAGCAGGGGTGATAATGATCTCGATATCATCAATGGCACAATGTTTGCGCACCGCCTGCAAAACGCGATTGATCCCAATCGGCTCACGTATAAAGGGTACACCTAAAGAATCGTGTACATCCTGAAGCAATATTTCAAGTTGATCAAAAAGCACGTCTGACCTTGGCTAATTATTTGTCTTCACGGACATAGGGCTTCAATTTCTCAATCCAGTCGCCTAAATCAACGGGATCAATATCATTGGGAAATTCCTTCAAAATGGGAACATCGCCATTTCGCGCAGCTTCAGATGCAGCAATTACCTTATCAAGGATAACACCAGGCGCTATTGTTTTATCATCACCCAGAAAAAGTTTGATATCCTGAACAGTCTCTTTTTCTGAATTAAACAGCTCTTCAAGTTTACCCATTTGGTTCTTTGCCATCAGTTCTTCCAATTCGTTCGGACATCCACTTAAGTCAGAGACAACTCAAGGTCAAGGAATTTATCAATACGCGACCCAAAATAGAATCATTTCGTTGATTCTATTTTCCGCCGTTTTTGAGATAGAGTCAACTTTTTAATTCTATTTTAAGGCGCATTCAGCTAGGAAAGATCAGCACTTTCCCACTCTCTAAGCCATTTATATGAACCTTACACACGCAATGATTAAAAAAAGTTTACCCACTTCCCTCAAAATGATCGACACCCCCTCCCCTAACTTTGACAAACGCCCGATAGACCTTCCTGTTGATATACTGATTCTTCATTACACTGGTATGAAAACAGGCCGCGAAGCACTGGAACGTATGCGCGACCCTGGCGCAGAAGTCAGCGCCCATTATATGATTGAAGAAGACGGGCGTATTTTCCAACTGGTTAAGGAAGCAGATCGCGCCTGGCATGCCGGTGTCGCCTTCTGGCGTGGGCACAGCAACATCAATGCTCGCTCCATCGGTATTGAGATCGTTAACCCCGGCCATGAATGGGGCTATCGCGCTTTCCCGGAAGCCCAACTCACAAGCGTAATTAACTTATGCCAGGACATTTTAAGCCGCCATCCTATCGAAGCACGCAACATCATTGGACATAGCGACATTGCCCCCACGCGCAAAACAGACCCCGGCGAACTTTTCCCCTGGCAACGACTAGCAGAAAACGGCATTGGCCTTTGGCCCTTTGAAGGTGACGTCACACCAGCAAGCTTAAGCCAGTTTGGTTATGATACCTCAAACTGGGAGGCGGCTTTAAGCGCATTTAATCGCCATTTTCGTCCGGAAACCTTTCAAACATCTTGACCCTTAAGCCAATCAGGCTTAAGCAAACCTCTATCAGGTGGCCGGATGATCGCTCTTTTGTATGGTAACGTCTTAAGGGAGGAAAGTCCGGGCTTCATGGATATACGGTGCCGGATAACGTCCGGCGAGGGTGACCTTAGGGAAAGTGCCACAGAAAGAAAACCGCCATGATCCGTCATGGCAAGGGTGAAAGGGTGCGGTAAGAGCGCACCGCTGGCTTAGCAATAAGCCGGGCATGGTAAACCCCACCGGAAGCAAGACCAAATAGGGATGGACGGCGGATTAAACGGGCCGCAAATGCATATTCACATTACTATCCGGGTGTGTCGCGCGAGGCATTTGGCAACAAATGTCCCAGACGAATGATCATCTATCCTGCACATGCAGGGGGACAGAACCCGGCTTACAGGCCACCTGACCTTCCTTTTCCATGATAATTTTTTGAGAATTATTGATGCAATTGTATTAAAATAAGTATTTAATATAAAACTAGGGTCAGGACCTATTAGTTTACTGAGTTTGGCGGAGCTAGAAATAAAGGTGGATTAGGCATAAAACTCGCCGCAGTGCCTTCCACTGCAAGAGTTTTATAACACGAGCCACCTTTATTTCTAGCCCGTCCCTTCGGGATTTGTAGAAAATGACGCAAAGGCCACGTCAATGACTTTTGAAAGAGAATACTCTTCCTGCAAGTCATTTCCTTGCCTTGCGACATTTTTTACAAACCAAACACAATAAATTAATAGGTCCTGACCCTAACAATTCCAATTAATTACAAGAGCAGATCACCGCCATGTTCCCCACCAATATCGGCAACCAGCTGTTCCTCAACATCCAAGGGCAAGGTCCTGCCTTGATTTTACTGCACAGTTGGTGTGGCTCCCATCTGGAATGGGCAAAGCTTATGCCTGAACTGACCAAGCATTTCACAGTTTATGCCTGGGATGCGCGTGGACATGGCCGCTCTCAATTGACATCAAAGCCGCCTTACACGCTGGAACATATGGCCGATGACCTGCACGATCTCATCACCGAACAAAATATCAAAAAGCCGATGATTTTGGGTCATTCCATGGGATGTTTCGTTCTATGGAAATATATTGAGAAATACGGCTCAGATAACATTGCCAAAATCGGCTTGCTTGACCAATCCCCAAAACTTGTCACAGATGATACGTGGGAACTGGGGATTTACGGCCGTTTTAACGAACGCGACAACAAAATCTTCATCTATTCCATGACCGAAGATTTCAGCGAATGCGTCCTTAAGCTGGCTGCGTTTGGAAATAACCTGACAACCCGCAAAAAATATGCAGAAAACACAAAAGGGATCAAAGCCACACGCAACTTGCTAAAAGCGTATGACCCCAAACCACTGATCGAAATCTGGAAAGAACTGACCGCACAGGATTTTCGCGGATTGCTCAGTCAGCTAACCATGCCTGCTCTGTTGATCTATGGGGGGAAAAGCAACTATTATGGCCGTTCAACAGCCCAATATGTTGCCGACGAAATCCCCAACAGCACCCTTCATATCTATGAGGATGCGGACCATTCTCCGCACCTCAAACAGCCAGACCGTTTTATTGACGATCTCCTGACATTCTATAAAGCATAAAAAGGGAGAAAGACTGCCCTACTGTGCCGTCCAGCCCCCGTCCAGCGTTAATGTCGTTCCCGTCATCTGACTGGCTGCATCAGAACAAAGATAGACAGCCGTTTCGCCCAGCTGCTGGGGCGTCACGAACTCTTTTGACGGCTGTTTTTCAGAAAGAAGGTCGCGTGCTTCTTCTTCGATGGTTCGCCCAGATTTTTCTGCCCGCATGACAATCTGGTCTTCCACCAACGGCGTTCGCACCCACCCCGGACAGATTGTATTGGCTGTAATACCTGTTTCAGCCGTTTCCAGCGCACATACTTTTGTCAAACCGATCAGGCCATGCTTACTGGCAACATAGGCAGATTTATTAATCGAAGCCACCTGACCATGGACCGAAGACACATTAATCACCCGCCCCCAATTGCGCACCTTCATATCCGGCAAGGCTAAACGCATCACATGGAAAGCAGCCGTTAGGTTCAACGATAAAAGCAAGTTCCATTTTACCGGATCAAAATCTTCAATCGGGGAGACATGCTGCATCCCGGCATTATTCACAACAATATCAACCGGGCCAATCTTTGCTTTGGTCTCAGCCATCATATGTTCGATTTCGTCCTGTTTGGATAAATCTGCGGCTTGAAAAAGAACCTGACCAGAGCCCAGTTTATCCAAAATGGCACAAATTTCGTCACTCTTTTCATTCTGCTTGCGGCCATTCACAACCACATTACAGTTTTGTTCCGCCAATGAGGTTGCGATCCCCAAACCAATACCGCTGGTTGAACCCGTTACAACTGCTGTTTTCCCTGAAAGCATCCGCCTGTCTCCCTGAATGAATTTTGTTTGATAATCGAACAATTACTTTTCAAGGTCAAGCCTGATGAAATTCATTTTTGACTTTTTGACAATTTTTTTCAAAAACAAAGGAAGTTATTGATCTCATTTGCTTTTCAATAAGAAACCCAAACTATTCTAAAGCATCAAACCCTATATTTTGAGTTAAGATAACCATCACACCCTATATATTGATCAGCCCATATACCGCAAGCCCTTATGCCCTGCGACTTTCCCATGATTATCCATTGACCTCCCATTAAATCCCATGGTATCCCATACTATCCCATTGAATAGTAGGGACGCCCCATTTATCAGCAACGGCCATTGCTGAGAACAGGCATCCATCACTTGGCAAAGTCATAGCGACAGGTGAACTATTGTTCAATGAGATGGTTAGGAACGTTTCACACATTTAAGGCATAAGCCACCATGGCACTGTTTGTCGGAAGGCATCTAAATAAAATAGATAAAAAGGGACGCACCTCCGTTCCCAAGCCTTTTCGCGCGTCTTTTGAGACACAATCCTTTCGCGGGATGTATGCCTATCCTTCCTTTAAATTCCCCGCGATTGCAGCATGTGATGAAACTTTTATGACCCAACTGTGCGACAGCCTGAGTGCAGAAACCGACTTTTTCTCTGACGATCAGGATGATCTTGCCACTGTTATTCTGGAAAATGCCAACCAGCTTAGTTTCGATACCGAAGGACGCGTCATTATTCCCCAAGATCTTTTGGATCATGCCGGGATTACTGACCAGGCCCTGTTTGTCGGACGCGGCCGGGAGATTTTTATCTGGGAACCGACAGCCTACGAAACCCATGCCAAAGAAGCCTTTAACCGGGCAAAAGCGGCAAAACGGACCTTAAAACTACATGTGAAGGGAGACGGCTCATGAGTGGTCACATCCCTGTTTTATTAAATGAAATCGTTGAGGTGATTAACCCAAAAGACGGTGATGTCATTATCGACGGCACATTCGGAGGCGGCGGTTACACCAAAGCCATCCTTGATGCAGCAGACTGTCGGGTTTTGGGCATTGACCGGGACCCCGATGCCATAGACAGGGGCAATAGCTTGTCGCAGACGCTCGATAATCGGCTGCAAATGTTTGAGGGCTGCTATGGCGACATGGCGGCCCTTGTGAATCAAAAGGTGAACGCCGTCGTTCTGGATATAGGTGTCTCTTCCTTTCAGATTGATCAGGCTGATCGTGGTTTTTCTTTCCGCGAAGACGGCCCACTGGATATGCGCATGGCCCAAAGTGGGGAAAGTGCCGCAGATGTGGTCAATACCTACGATGAAAAAGAACTGGCCAATATCATTTATAAATATGGTGAAGAGCGCCATTCGCGCCGTGTTGCCAAAGCGATTATTGAAGCACGCCGCGAAGAAAAAATCACCACAACAGGCCAGCTTGCCAAGATTGTGCGATCTGTTGTGCGCCAAGCCAAAGATAAGATTGATCCAGCCACCCGTACCTTTCAGGGCCTGCGCATCTATGTAAATGATGAATTGGGTGAACTGGAGCGTGGCTTGGCCGCAGCAGAAGAATTGTTGCTCCCCGGTGGGCGCCTTGTGGTCGTCACTTTCCATTCACTGGAAGACCGCATTGTGAAGCAATTCTTCAAGCAACGCAGTGGCGGCAATGCACGCACCAACCGTTACATGCCCGATGGCGGTGATCAAGGCCCACAGGCGACTTTTAAGATTATCAACCGCAAACCCATTGCGCCCAGTGATGAGGAATGCCGTGAAAACCCGCGTGCACGTTCTTCCAAGCTACGTGCAGGCTTGCGCACCGATGTTGAAAAATGGACAGGAGAAGCCAAATGACACGCCTGACCATTGGCCTGACCGTTTTCCTCGCCATCGTTTTAGCCATCGGTGTATTCCGCATCACCTATCAGGTGGATGCACTGGAAAAAGAACTCAAGGCCCTGAACAAAGAAATCCTGCAAGAACAGGAAACCATCCATATCCTGAAAGCGGAATGGAGCTATCTCAACGATCCGAACCGTTTGGAAGATTTGGCAAAACGCTACCTCGGCCTGGAAGAAATGCGCGGCGAACAGCTGATCAACATGGATATGTTTGACAAGCAGCTTTTGCCGACAAACCCCAATGTGCAACCAACAAAGGCAGGGCAATAGGGGCATGGAACTTCGAGGGGCAAGAGAAAAACAACTGCGCAATCGCCGTGCAATTGAAACCGGGCACAACCGCACCTTGGTGGCCGGGGCGATTTTTGCTGTTCTGTTTCTTGTTCTGGCTGGGCGCGTTGTGGACCTTTCCCTGCTGCATGGTTCGCGCGAGCCCAAACTGGTTCACAGCCCAGACAGTGAAAATGTCGATGCGGTCCGGGCCAATATTGTGGATCGCAATGGGGCCTTGCTCGCGACATCCCTGCCCACAGACTCTTTGATTGTTGACTCAAAAGCCTTTCTGGCCGCAGGCGAAGACCCGACCCAGGCCGCCCTGAAGCTGGCCCGCATCCTGCCGGAACTCAGCATTGGCAAGACGGTTAAGAAACTGGCTTCAGGCAAACGGTTTGACTATCTGGTCCGCACGCTGACGCCGAACCAGAAACATCAGGTCAACCAGTTGGGCATTCCGGGGCTGGATTATCAACGTGAAGAACGCCGCACCTACCCTCACGGCCCGTTGCTGGCCCATGTGCTTGGATATACGGACGTGGATGGCCGGGGCATTGCCGGGATAGAAAAAAGCTTCAATCACCAGCTTCTCAGCCCCGGTGGGAATATTGAGCTGTCTTTGGATGTGCGCGTTCAGTCTGTTATGCGCACAGCCTTGCAAGATGCCATTGATGAATTCAAGGCCATTGGCGGGGCCGGTGTGGTGATGGATATTCACACAGGCGAACTGCTATCCATGGTGTCCTTACCGGATTTTGACCCAAACAAAACCAATACATTAAAGGATAACACCAGCTTCAACCGTGCCTCCAAGGGCGTATATGAAATGGGGTCGATTTTCAAACTCTTTAACACAGCCATGGCCCTTGATAGCGGAGTTGTCAATCTGAACGACAGCTTTGATGCGACCAAACCATTAAAAGTCGGGCGTTTCCAAATTCGTGATTTCCATGCCAAGAAGCGCCGCTTAAGTGTACCGGAAATTCTTGTCTTTTCCTCCAATATTGGTTCTGCCCAAATTGCACTGGAAGCCGGAACCTCCATGCAACGTGATTATCTGGGACGTTTCGGCTTGCTCAATGCCTCGTCCCTTGAAATCCCCGAAGTCGGTGCCCCGCTTTATCCTGCCACATGGCGCAAGGCCAACACCATGACCATTGCTTATGGGCACGGCATCGCCATTACCCCACTGCAACTGACCAGTGCCGTGGCATCTGTTGCCAATGGCGGTCTGTTGCACCAGCCAACCTTGCTTAAAGTGAAAAACGATTATGTCCCTCAGGGCCAGCGCGTCATTTCACAGGCAACGTCTGATCACATGCGCAAATTGATGCGTCTGGTGGTTTTGCAAGGCTCCGGCAAAAAAGCGAATTCCAAATTCTATCGTGTAGGCGGTAAAACCGGAACGGCCGACAAACAGCAAAACGGTACCTATAACCGCCGATCACGCATTTCTTCCTTTGCTGGCGTCTTCCCCATGGAAAACCCACGCTATGCGGTCTTGGCCATGGTTGATGAACCGGTTGGCAACAAAAAGACTTTTGGTTACGCCACCGCAGGCTGGGTTGCAGCCCCGGTGATTAAAAAAGTGGTGGACCGCATCGGCCCCATGCTGGGCCTGCAGCCGTCTTCTGTTGAAGAGGATCAATACAAACCAGGGGACCCCCTGTTTATTCGGGTGAAAGGATAAGACCATGACACTGTTACAAGACCTTATCCCCGAGCTGGAAGAAAATATGGAAATCACCGGCATTACGGTTGATTCCCGTAAAGTCGAACCCGGCTATCTGTTTGCCGCCCTGCCCGGCACGCAGGTTGATGGGCGCAAATTCATCCCCCAAGCTATTGAAAAAGGCGCACGGGTGATTTTGGTGGAACGCGACGCAGGCGAGATGGAACCTGTTGAGGGTGTTTTGTTTGTCTATGATAAAAACCCCCGTATGCGCTTTGCCGATATCGCGGCGAATTTCTATGACAAACAACCAAAAATGACGGCTGCTGTCACCGGGACAAATGGCAAAAGCTCTGTCGTGACCTTTGTGCGCCAGTTGTGGACCCTGCTGGGGCACAAGGCTGCAAGTGTTGGTACATTGGGGGTAAGCGCACCGGGGCTGGATATCTCCGGTGGGTTAACAACACCAGACCCGGCGGGCCTGCATGAACGCCTCAATGAAATTACAGAACTCGGTGTAACCCACCTTGCTATGGAAGCTTCCAGCCACGGGCTGGATCAGCACCGTATGGACGGGGTGAATATTCGTATTGCCGCCTTTACTAATCTCAGCCGGGATCATCTGGATTATCATGCCGATATGGCAGAATATCTTGCCGCGAAAAAACGCTTGTTTGAAGAACTGCTGCGCCCCGGTGGCAAGGCCGTGTTAAATGCAGACGCCCCTGAATATGACGAACTCGTTGATAGCTTGGACGGATACAGCCAAAAAGTCATTTCTTATGGCAAAGCCGGTGACACCATTACCCTGAAACAGGCTGAACCTTGCCTTGAAGGCCAAAAGATCACGCTTTTGATTGACGAAACGAACTATAATCTAACCTTGCCATTGGCAGGCTATTTTCAGGTGGAAAATGCCCTGTGTGCGCTTGGTGTTGTTCTGGCCTCCGGTCACAGCGCAGACGCAACGGTTCCCTTGCTTGAAAAGCTGGAAGGGGTACCGGGTCGTATGGAACATATGGGTCGTGGCGTTTATGTGGATTATGCCCATACACCGGATGCGTTAGAAACCGTGCTCAAGGCCCTGCGCCCCCATACAAATGGTAAACTGGCTGTTCTGTTTGGCTGCGGTGGGGATCGTGATCGGGGCAAACGCCCTGAAATGGGCCGGATTGCGGCTGAACAAGCTGATGTCCTCTATGTCACAGATGATAACCCACGCAGTGAAGACCCAACTGACATTCGCCGTGAAATCATGACGGCGTGTCCCACTGCTAATGAAATTGGGGATCGTCAAGAGGCGATTGACACGGCCATCAATGCCCTGTCTGACGGGGATGTTCTGCTCATTGCTGGCAAGGGGCATGAAACAGGTCAAATTGTTGGCGATCAGGTTTTACCCTTTGATGATCGAGCCCAGGCACAGGAGGTTCTCAATGGCTGATATCCTCTGGAGCGCAGCAGAAGCCGCCAAGGCGACAGACGGCACACCGTTTGGTGATTGGGAATGTCGCGGCATTTCCATTGACAGCCGTAACATTGAAAAAGGCGATCTATTCATTGCTATCAAAGGTCCGAGCTTTGACGGTCATAAGTTTGTGCGCACAGCCCTGAAAGCTGGCGCCAGTGCAGCCATTGTGTCGCAAATCCCGCAAGACTGCCGGGAAGATGAAAATCTGTTGCTGGTCAAAGACACCACCAAAGCCCTGGAAGATCTGGGTCACGCATCCCGGGCACGTACCAAGGCCAAAATCGTTGCCGTCACAGGCAGTGTTGGCAAAACCGGGGTGAAAGAAGCCCTTGCCAGCACGCTTTCCAATCAAGGCAAGACCCATGCGACCATTGGCAATTTAAACAATCATTTCGGCCTGCCCCTGACACTGGCGCGCATGCCCCGTGACTGTGAGTTTGCCGTTTTGGAACTGGGCATGAACCACGCAGGCGAGCTGACTGAACTGTCAAACATGGCAAAACCGCATGTGGCCGTGATTACCACCATTGCCCCGGCCCATCTGGAACATTTCAACAGTGTTGGCGATATTGCCGACGCCAAATGCGAAATTTTCGCCGGACTGGAAGTTGCCGGTACAGCCATCTTGAATGCCGATAATGAATTTTACGCCCGCATGAAAAACAGCGCGGTGACACAAGGGGTGAAAAACATCACCACCTTTGGTCAGGAAAATGGCGACTTCACCGCCCTGTCCTCAACACCAAACGAAAATGGACGCGGGACTGAGATTGAAGCTGATCTTAAGGGCCAAAAACTGGCCTACCGTATTGCCCATAACGGATCACACTGGATCACCAACAGTTTAGCTATTCTGGCCTGCATTGATGCCATCGGGGGCGATCTAGAACAAGCCGGGCGTGATCTGGGCGAACTCGGCCAGCTTAAAGGGCGCGGGGCAGAACATTGTGTTGATCTTTCTACTGGGTCCATCCGCGTGATTGATGAAAGCTATAACGCCAATGATGCCTCCATGCGTGCTGCCCTTGAGGTTTTGAGCCATCAAAAAGGGCGCAAAATCGCTGTTCTTGGCGATATGCTGGAACTTGGCCCTGATGAGGTCATGACACACCGTCATTTGCAGGACGCCGTTGACGAAATTGATCTGGTTTTTACCTGCGGCCCCTTAATGAAAAACCTGCATGATGCCCTGCCTGCCCCAAAGCGCGGTGCCCATGCCTCAAATGCCGAAGAGCTTGCCCCACTGGTGGTTCAAACTGTCCAAGCCGGTGATGTCATCAGCATTAAAAGTTCACGGGGATCACGCACCGATCTGGTGCTGGATGCCCTTTTAGCCTTGCAACCGAATGGAACGTGAGAAAAAAGAGTAAAAAACATGTTATATCACCTCCTCTTTCCATTGGCCGATCAAATCCCGGTCTTCAACCTGTTTCGCTATCTGACCTTCAGAACAGGCGGCGCAGTCATGACGGCCATGGTCATCGCCTTTATTATCGGCCCCTCCATGATCCGCTGGTTGCGTCAATGGCAAGGCCAAGGCCAGCCGATCCGCGATGATGGCCCGGAAAGCCATTTGAAAAAGCAAGGCACCCCGACCATGGGCGGGATCATGATCTTATCCTCCATGTCGGTTTCTGTTCTGTTATGGGCGGATCTGTCCAATCCTTACATCTGGGCGGTAATGTTGGTGACACTGGGCTATGGCGCCATTGGTTTTCTGGATGACTATCTAAAAGTTTCCAAGAAAAACACCAAGGGGCTTTCGGGAAAGCTGAAACTCTTGGGTCAACTAGGCTTTGCCGGGGTTGCGGCCTTTATCATTGCCAGTGTGCAGCCTGAAAGCCTGAACACCCACCTCGCCCTACCGTTTTTTAAAGATACGCTGATCAATCTGGGCTGGTTTTTCCCGGTCTTTGGCATTTTGGTCATGATCGGGTCTTCCAATGCGGTCAACCTGACCGATGGTCTGGACGGTCTGGCCACGGTTCCGGTGATTATTGCATCAGGTGTCTTTGCCATTATCGCTTATCTTGTCGGTCACTTTGTCTTTGCTGAATATCTGCAAATCCACCACGTACCGGGGGCCGGGGAACTGGCGGTTATTTTGGCCGCAGTCATCGGGGGCTGTATTGGTTTTCTCTGGTTTAATGCCCCGCCAGCCATGGTGTTTATGGGCGATACGGGTTCTTTGGCCTTGGGCGGGACATTGGGGTCCATCGCCGTTGTGGTTAAACACGAACTGGTTCTCGCCATCGTTGGTGGCCTGTTTGTGTTGGAAACCGTATCTGTGATTGTGCAGGTGGCGTCTTTCAAGCTGACAGGCAAGCGTGTCTTTAAGATGGCCCCGCTGCATCACCATTATGAGAAAAAAGGCTGGGCGGAACCCACCATTGTTATTCGTTTCTGGATCATTGCCTTGATTTTGGCCCTGATCGGTCTGGCAACCTTAAAGCTGCGTTAAGGGGAACAGAGACGTGATCACACCATCCACATATAAAGGCAAAACAGTCGCCGTTCTGGGCTTGGGTAAATCCGGCCTTTCCGCCATGCGTGCCCTTAAGGACGCAGGGGCAAATGTGTTGGCATGGGATGATCAGGCTGAACGTGATGACCTTACAGACCTCAGTGAAGCAGACTGGAGCACCATTGATCTGCTGGTGATGAGCCCCGGTATCCCACACACCTTCCCCAAGGCACATCCTGTTGCTGATCTGGCCTGTGCCCATGATGTGCCGATTGTCTGTGATGTGGAACTGCTGGTTCAATCCTGCCCCAATGCAAAATATATTGCCATTACCGGCACCAATGGTAAATCCACCACCACCACCCTGATCGCCCATATTCTGGAAGTTGCCGGTTTTGATGTGGAAGTCGGTGGTAATCTCGGCACGCCTGCGCTTGATCTGGAAAAACTGGATGAAGATGGCGTTTATGTGCTGGAACTATCCTCTTATCAGTTAGAGCGCACCCCCTCACTTTGCGCCGATGTGGCTGTGTGGCTGAATATTAGCCCCGACCACCTTGATCGCCACGGCGGTCTAGACGGCTATATCGCAGCGAAGAAAAATATTTTCGCCCACCAAACAGAGGATCATTTTGCCCTGATCGGTGTGGATGATGAACATAGCAAGGCTGTGTTTGAAACAACCAACCTGACAAACGCCAAACGCATTGCGATATCGGCCAAAGCCCCTGTTGAAGACGGGATTTTCACCGATGAAGACGTGCTGATCGACGAAGCCTTCAGTCTTGAGGGTGAACAGGTCATGGATTTGTCCGGGGTTAAGACCTTACAAGGCAAACATAACCAACAAAATGCCGCCATGGCCTATGGCGCAGCCCTTGCCATTGGCGCAGCCCCTGAATGGATTGTTCGTGGCATTGCCAGCTTCCCAGGACTGGAACACCGCCAGGAAATCGTTGGCAATGTTGGCGAGGTGTTATTTATCAATGACAGTAAAGCCACCAATGCAGATGCCACCCAAAAAGCTCTAGGCGCTTATGACAATATCTATTGGATTGCGGGCGGTCAGGCTAAAGAAGGCGGTATTGACCAACTGCTGGACCAATTGCAAACCGTTACAAAAGCCTACCTTATCGGAGCGGCAGAAGATGACTTTGCCCAAAGCCTGAACGATACCAAGGAATTTATGCGCTGTGGCGATCTGGAAACAGCAACCAAAGCCGCCTTTATGGATGCCAAACAAACAGGCGGTGTTGTCCTGTTGTCACCGGCCTGTGCCTCCTGGGATCAATTTAAAAGTTTCGAAGCACGCGGCGATGCCTTTAAGGCCATTGTCCATCAGCTTCAAGATGAAGAGGAGGCTACCTGATGCTGACCTTTTCACGTGTTGATACCAGCCTGATGGCAAGATGGTGGTGGACAATTGATCGCTGGCTTCTAACCTCAGTTCTGTTAATCATTGCCTGCGGGGCCATCCTGACTTTGGCTGCCAGCCCCCCTGTGGCTGCACGCCTTGATCTGGGTACCTATCATTTTGCCATTCGCCAATTTGCCTATCTACCCTTGGCGATCATAACCATGATCGGGGTTTCCTTAATGGACCCGGTGATGGTACGCCGCTTTGCGACCTTAACCTTTGCCGTCTTTTTGGTCCTTACCCTTAGTACTCATTTCATCGGTACAGAGATCAAAGGTGCATCTCGCTGGATTTCTCTGGGTGTTTTCACCTTGCAACCCTCAGAATTCCTGAAGCCCACCTTTGCCGTGGTTGCCGCCTGGATGTTTTCTGAATGGCGCAAGGACATTAAATTCCCTGGTCATTTCATCTGTACGGGCCTGTTTGTTTTGGTCGCCGGCCTGCTGGTCACTCAACCAGACTTCGGCATGACAGCGGTGGTTTCCGCCGTGTGGGGCATGCAATTCTTCCTGGCGGGACTACCCGTTGTCTTCGTCGTACTGGTGGCTGTGATCTTTATGGCCGGGTCGATCATCGCCTATTTCACCGTTGATCATGTCACCAGCCGGGTGGACCGTTTTCTTGATCCGGCCAATGGTGATAATTATCAGATCAACCGTTCGCTGGAAGCTTTTCAAAACGGAGGGCTCTTTGGCCAAGGACCGGGCGAAGGCGATGTCAAACATGTACTGCCGGATGCCCATACCGATTTTATCTTTGCCGTTGCCGGGGAAGAATTCGGCCTGATTGCCTGCCTATTCATTATCGGCCTGTTCGCCACAGTGGTTTTGCGTGGCTTTTCCCGCATGTTTAAAGAGGATAACCTGTTTGTCCTGTTAGCCGTTGGCGGGCTGGTCACACAATTTGGCCTGCAGGCCGTGATTAACATGGCATCCACTACACATCTGATGCCGACCAAGGGCATGACCCTGCCGTTTATCTCTTATGGCGGTTCATCCCTGCTGTCCTTGGCTTTAGCAATGGGCATGCTGCTGTCCCTAACCCGTCGTCGCGCCGGAGGAGATTTATGAGCGAGATGAAACCCTTAATCATTCTGGCCGCAGGCGGCACAGGCGGGCATGTCTTCCCCGCAGAAAGTCTGGCAAGTGAATTGCTCAGCCGTGGCTATCGCCTTGCCCTTTTTACCGATAAACGCGGCGGGACCTACAGTGGTGTCTTGGGCGAGCTGGAAACCCTGCGCATTTCTGCAGGCGGTGTCGCGGGTCGCGGGTTCTTTGGCAAGGTTCGTTCCGCTCTTTCCCTTGGTCTTGGAACATTCCAAGCCAAACGCCTGCTTGGGAAAATGGGGCCAAGTGTAGTGGTTGGTTTTGGCGGCTATGCCTCTGTCCCCACCATGATTGCAGCTTCCCTTGGGGGGTATGCCTCCATGATCCATGAACAAAACGCCGTTCTGGGTCGGGCCAACCGTTTGCTCGCACCCAAGGTGAAGCGCATCTGCACATCCTTTGAACAAGTCGACCATATCGGTGAAGTTGATGCAAAGAAAATTGTCTTCACCGGCATGCCCGTGCGCCAAAATATCATTGAAATGCGTCCTACCCCCTACACCCCGTTAACCGATAACGATCCAATTGAAATACTGGTCCTAGGGGGATCTCAAGGTGCACAGGTCTTTAGTGATGTGCTGCCCGAAGCCTTTGCCAAACTCCCCCCTGCACTTCGCGCACGCCTGCATATCACCCAGCAGTGTCGCCCCGAAGTTTTGGAAGATACACGCGAAGCCTACAAACGTAATGGTATGAATGCCACACTGGACAGTTTCTTCAACGATGTGCCCCAGCGTCTGGCGAAAGCCCATTTACTGATCGCACGTTCAGGGGCATCGACCTGTGCCGAAGTAACAACCATCGGCCGCCCGTCCATCTTGGTGCCTTACCCTTATGCCATTGATGACCATCAGTCACGCAATGCACATGCCATTGATGAAGCAGGGGCGGGCTGGCTCATGCCACAAGAAGCCTTTACAGCAGACATTCTGGCTGAACGTCTGGAAGCCCTGTTTACTGAACCCCAAACCCTAAACAACACAGCTGGCGCCAGCCTGAATGCCGGGCGCCCTGATGCCGCGTCCCGTCTGGCTGATGCGGTTGAAGAATTAATCGAGGTTTAAGAGAGTATCCCATGAAGTCTTTACCCCTTTCCATTGGCACCCTTCATTTCGTCGGTATCGGCGGGATCGGTATGAGTGGTATTGCCGAAATTCTCCATAACCTTGGCTATTCTGTTCAAGGTAGTGATCTGAATGACAATGCCAATGTGCAGCGTTTGCGCGATCTTGGCATCAAGGTCTTTGTGGGTCATGCCGAAGAAAACGCCACCGATGCGCAGGTCGTCGTAATTTCTTCTGCGGTCAAGCCCGATAACCCCGAAGTGATCTTTGCGCGTCATAATCATATTCCGGTGGTACGCCGTGCGGAAATGCTGGCAGAACTCATGCGCCTGAAAGCCTCTATCGCTGTGGGTGGGACACATGGAAAAACAACAACCACAACCATCATCGCCACCTTGTTAGACGCCGCTGAAATGGACCCAACGGTCATTAACGGTGGGATCATCAATGCATACGGGACAAACGCAAGGTTAGGCGATGGCGACTGGCTGGTGGCCGAAGCTGATGAGTCTGACGGGACTTTCATCAAACTGCCAGCGGCCTGTGCCGTTGTGACCAATATCGACCCGGAACACCTTGATCACTATGGTGATTTTGACACGCTACGTGCCGCTTTCGATACCTTTGTGCAGAACATTCCCTTTTATGGTTTTGCCGCCCTGTGCATTGATCATGCTGAAGTTCAAGCCATGATCCCACGTGTCTCTGATCGCCGCATCGTGACTTATGGCTATTCTCCACAGGCCGAAGTACGTGCCCAAAATGTGGATATGGGTGCCGACGGGGCGCGTTTTGATATTGTGATTAACCGCCGTGGTGAAGAGGAACGTGTCATCGAAGGTCTGCACTTCCCCATGCTGGGTGAACATAATGTGAAAAACTCACTGGCGGCCATTTGTGTTGGTTTGGAACTGGGCATGAGTGATGCCACCATCCGCAAAGGTCTTTCTGCCTTTGGTGGGGTGAAACGTCGCTTTACAAAAACTGGCGAAGTTGATGGCATCACTATCATTGATGATTATGCCCACCACCCGGTTGAAATTTCCTCTGTTCTGTCTGCTGCACGTGGCGCAGGCCGAGGCAAGGTTCACGCCGTGGTTCAGCCACATCGCTATACCCGCCTGCGTGACTTGTTTGAAGAATTCTCCACCTGTTTTAACGATGCCGATACCGTGATCGTTGCCGATGTGTTTGAAGCAGGTGAACAGCCCATTGAAGGCATTGATAAGGATAATCTAGCTGAAAGCCTGATTTCCCACGGGCATCGCCATGTCATCGCCCTTGAAAATCAAGATGCCTTAGCTGGTGTGATCAACGACATCGCCAGCCCCGGTGATTATGTGGTCTGCTGTGGGGCAGGCAGTATTTCAGCCTGGGCTTACGCCCTGCCCGATCAACTGAGCAAAGTTAAAGAAGGATAAGTGACGTGAATACAGGGATCACATTCAAAGAAGGATTATTGGACAAGCTGCCCGCCGTGCGTGGCCGCATAAGCGCCAATGCGCCTTTGGATAAGATTACCTGGTTCCGCGTCGGCGGTCCGGCCGAAGTCATGTTTCGCCCCGAAGATGCCCATGACCTTGCTTATTTCATTACCAATAAGCCTGCCGATGTGCCGCTAACCTTTATCGGGGTTGGGTCCAACCTGCTGGTGCGCGATGGCGGCATCCCCGGTGTGGTGGTGCGTCTGGGGCGCAATTTTGCAGAAATTACCGTTCAAGGTGACATGGTGATTGCCGGGGCGGGGGCCCTGGATGGCAATGTCGCCAAAGTCGCCCATGATAATTCTTTGGGCGGTTTAGAATTTCTTAGTGGTATTCCCGGCACAATAGGCGGTGCATTACGCATGAACGCAGGTGCTTATGGTCGGGAGATGAAAGACGTGCTGATTGACACAACCGTCATTTCACCAGAGGGCGAAGTTCAAACCCTCACACTGGATGAGTTGGGATATGGCTATCGTCATTGTGATTTGGGCAGTGACTGGACCTTCCTGTCTGCCCGCCTGAAAGGTACCCCGGTGGATCAAGAGACCATCGCCACTGAAATGCAGAAAATTCAAAACGCACGCGGCGATAGCCAACCGATCCGTTCCCGAACAGGCGGGTCGACCTTTGCCAACCCCGAAGGGCACAAGGCATGGCAACTCATTGATGCCGCGGGATGTCGCGGGCTGAAACGTGGCGGGGCACAGGTTTCTGAACAACATTGTAATTTCCTGCTCAACACAGGGGACGCCACAGCGGCGGACCTGGAAGGCTTGGGCGAAGAAGTACGCCAACGAGTAAAAGAGACCAGCGGTGTTGAACTGCGATGGGAAATTAAACGGATTGGACTGGAAAAAGGAGAAGACGCATGACCACACATGTTGCTGTCCTCATGGGCGGATGGTCCTCTGAGCGCGAAGTATCACTGGTGAGTGGGGCCGCTTGCGCCAAAGGTTTGCAAGAAGCAGGCTACAGCGTGACCACGGTTGATATCCAGCGTGATATGGGCACCTTGCTCACCCGTCTTTATCCCAAACCGGATGTCATCTTTAATGCGCTGCACGGCCCTTATGGCGAAGATGGCTGCATTCAGGGTTTCCTCAATATCATCAATATCCCCTACACCCATTCCGGTGTCATGGCATCTGCCATGGCAATGGACAAACCCATGGCCAAGCGCCTGTTTGAACAAGTCGGCATTCCATGTGCGAAACATATTATGGCAAAGCGCGATGATGTGCTCGCAGGTGATGTGATGGAACGCCCCTATGTCATCAAGCCCTCCAATGAAGGCTCCAGCGTTGGTGTGAAAGTGGTCTTTGAAGGTGACGAGCCACCCTTTTCCCATGATGATTGGCCTTATGGCGAAGAAGTCATGGTTGAACAATTTATCGCCGGGCGTGAACTGACTGTCGCCGTCATGGGCGATAAGGGTGCCTTGGGTGTTACAGAAATCGGCACGGACCATAAATTTTATGATTATGACGCCAAATATGCCGATGGCGGGTCCTGGCATGAAGTCCCTGCCAAAATTCCGGCAGATATTGAAAAGCGCGTCAAAGAACTCTCAGAACTGGCCCATAACACATTGGGCTGTCGCGGTGTCTCGCGTGCAGATTTCCGTTATGACGAGGAAAAGGGTGAACTTTATATTCTGGAAGTCAACACCCAACCAGGTATGACCCCAACCTCATTGGTACCTGAACAGGCCGCAGCGGCTGGGATTTCCTTCCCGAAACTGGTTGCCTGGATGGTGGAGGAAGCCCAATGCGACAGTTAAGCGTCAAACGCAAACCATTCTGGAAAAAACCACTCTTTCGCCCCATGGCCTTTGCCACTGCCATGGGGGTCACAGCGATCTTAATGATCTATGCTGTCAAGACAGGTATGGCTGACTTCGCCACCCTGCGCATGGAAACCGCCGCTGTCACAGCCAGCGCCGACAGCGGCTTTATCCTGAAAGACGTTTTGGTCGAGGGCCGTGAAAACACCCCGGCAGAAGATTTGCGTGCCGTAGTCAATCTCAACATTGACCAGCCCATCCTGAAAGTCGACCCCGTGATCTTGCGCCAACGCGTCGAGGCCCTGCCCTGGGTGGCAACCGCTTCGGTTGAACGCCAGCTGCCTGATGTGATCCATATCAAACTGAATGAGCACCGCCCTACAGCCATGTGGCAACATGATGGGACCTTCTCTCTTATCAACAAAGACGGGGAAGTGATCCTGACAGGCGGCGATGACATCAAGGTCTTTTCTCACCTGCCGCTGGTGGTTGGCAAAGGGGCACCCCCCCATGCCCAGCAGGTCCTCGCCATCCTGCGTTCAGAACCGGAATTAAACAAAAAGGTCAAAGCTGCCGTGCGTGTTTCTGAGCGTCGCTGGGACATTGCCATGGAAAACGGCATTTTTATCCGCCTGCCGGAAGATCACCCGGAAAAAGCCTGGTCTCGTCTGGCGATTTACAATAAACAACACGAAATTTTTGCCAAGAATCTGCAAAGCGTCGATATGAGACTGCCCGATCGAATTTTAGTGAAAATTGAAGGTTTGGAAACGATTCGTAAACCACTTATGGGGCAAGATACATAAAGGCTGCTGTCAAAATTCAGCCCCATGTTTTGAAATTGGAATGAAAACCGTGACGAAGAAAACCAGAAATGGCCTGATTGCCGCCCTGGATATTGGCACCACCAAGGTGTCCTGCTTCGTTGCGCGTGCCCAAAAAGATCAAAACATCGAAATCGTCGGCCTGTCCCACCAAATCGCCAACGGCCTGCGCCGTGGTGTCATTGTAGATATGGAAGCGGCTGAAAAATCCATTCGCTCTGCCGTTCATGTCGCCGAAGAAATGGCCGATGATACCATTGACAGTGTGATTGTTTCCCTATCCGGTGGTCATCCTGCTGCCACACTGCATGACGTGGAAACCAACGTTCATACCCAAAAGATCGAAGGTTTGGACATCATGCGCCTGTTTTCACAGGCACGTAGCCAAGGCCAGCTGCCAAAAGACCATGTGTTGCTGCACACCCTGCCAACAGAATTCAGCATCAATGGTGAAAGCGGTGTGCGCGACCCGCGTGGCATGGCCGGGGATCGTTTAAGTGTACGCATGAATTTGGTTTCAGCTAATTCCTCCACCGTTCAAAACCTCAAAACCTGTCTGGAACGCTGTCACTTAAGTGTGGAAGAAGAAGTGGTATCTTCTTATGCCACAGGTCTGGGCTGTCTGGTGGAAGATGAAATGAATTTGGGCTGCTGCGTTGTGGATATGGGCGGCGGCACCACAGACCTGGCAGTCTTTATTGACGGGTCCTTGGTCTATGTGGACAGTATCGCTGTGGGTGGATCCCAAGTCACTAACGATATTTCACGCGGGCTAAACACCCCTGTGGCCCATGCTGAACGCATGAAAACAAAATTCGGCAGCTGCCTGCCTGCGCCCAGTGATGATCATGAAATTTTGCGTGTCCCTGTTCTTGGGGAAGAAGATGATGCCGAAGGAACAACGGAATCCCGTTCCACACTCGTCAGTATCATCCAGCCGCGCCTTGAAGAAACATTTGAGCTGGTGCGCGAACGTCTGGAACATTCCGGTTTTGACAAGGCTATTGGCCGTCAGGTTGTCCTAACAGGCGGGGCTTCGCAATTGCGTGGTGTACCGGAACTGGCGTCACGCGTGCTCAGTAAACGTATTCGTCTGGCCCGCCCCCACCATTTACAGGGCTTGGCAGACGCAACAAGCGGACCGGAGTTTTCCACCTGCGTCGGTCTCTTAAAATATGCATTTGAGAAACAAGGGGTATGGCCGACAGGCTCCCCCCAATCCGGGCCAGACCCAAATAGTCTTTTTGGAAAATTTGGGCATTGGTTTAAACAAAATTTTTAAGTTTAGAATTTGTTTAGGATTTTAAGAGTAAACTACAATAACGGCTATTAACCGACATGAATAAGACGGAAATAGTCAGAACGATAACAAGGCAAGTCACACGTTGTTAAGTCGAAAGGGCAGATAGATATGGCTATCAACTTCCAAGCGCCGGAAAATCATCCGGCCCCGGTCCAGACAGGACCGCGCATTTCCGTCATCGGTGTCGGCGGTGCAGGCGGTAACGCTGTCAACAACATGATCCAATCCGCACTTGAAGGGGTTGAATTCGTTGTTGCCAACACAGATGCACAAGCACTGACCCAATCCAAATCCGATCATCGCATCCAGTTGGGTGCACAGCTGACATCCGGTCTGGGTGCAGGCTCTAAACCTGATGTTGGTCGCGATGCTGCACTTGAATCTATTGATGACATCATGCAGCAGATTGCAGGCTCCAACATGGTCTTCATCACCGCTGGCATGGGCGGCGGTACAGGCACAGGCGCAGCCCCTGTGATTGCACACGCCGCACGTGAAGCTGGCATCCTGACGGTAGGTGTTGTCACAAAACCCTTCCAGTTTGAAGGTGTGCACCGCATGCGTTTGGCCGAAGCCGGCATTTCGGAAATGCAAAAATATGTGGATACACTGATCGTGATCCCGAACCAGAATTTGTTCCGTATCGCAACGGAAAACACAACATTTGCAGAAGCCTTCCAAATGGCTGATGAAGTGCTGCATTCCGGTGTTCGCGGTGTGACTGACCTGATGGTTCGCCCCGGCATGATCAACCTTGACTTTTCTGACATCAAAACCGTGATGATGGAAATGGGCAAGGCCATGATGGGTACAGGCGAAGCCGAAGGCGAGCGTCGTGCAACCGAAGCTGCCGAAGCTGCCATTTCCAACCCGCTTCTGGATGATAGCTCCATGAAAGGGGCCAAAGGCGTTCTCATCAACATCACAGGCGGCATGGATATCTCGCTCTTTGAAGTTGACGAAGCAGCCAACCGTATCCGTGAAGAAGTTGACTCTGATGCCAACATCATCTTCGGGACAACATTGGATGAAACCCTGTCAGGTAAAATGCGTGTGTCCGTTGTGGCAACTGGCATTGATGTGATCGAAGCTGAAAACCCGCAGCCGCGTGTTCTTGATGTGGCTTCTGACATGGTAAAACCGCAAATGGCCCCAAAACCGGCACCCGCACCGGCACCGGCACCTATGGGACAAGCGGAAACAGCAGCAACAAACGTGGCCTCACGCGTTCTGTCCATGCAGTCTGTTGCACAGCCTGTAAACCAGCCCCAAGCCGTTGCCCAGCCTGTTGAACAACCTGTTGCCCAGCAACCGAACCCGGCAACAATGGCAGAACAGGTCAGCCGACGTATCCAGAATACATTGCGCGAACCGCAAGCCGCTGAAATGCCCCAGCAAGAAGCACGTACACCTTATATCCCGCCAGCAGCCGTCCAAGCACCTGCGGCTGACGAGCCTATGATTGCTACAAGCCCTTTTGCCAAAAAGGTTGAAGAAGCTGTTGAACACAATCTAGCGGAACAACCGATTGAAGAAGAAAAGCCTGCCGGGGGCCTGTTTGGCCGCATTACAGGTTTCTCCCGTGCCCCGAAACCCAAGGAAGCACCAAGTGCTGAAATTCATGAAATGTCGCAGCCAAGTCTGGACATTTCCCCGGCAGACCGCCCGGTGACATCTCAGCATGCCGGTGAAGATGATTTGCTTGACATTCCGGCGTTCTTGCGTCGCCAAGCAAACTAAGGTCTGAATCTGCCTTTTCAGACCTGAACGGGTCACACCGTTCAAACAACGTGACTTGAAAGCCGATTTCTTGGTGAAACACATTTTTGTGCGATCCATGAAATCGGCTTTTTTATTAATAACTTACATACTATTACGCTTGTAACAAAACGTAACAAAGGTTGATTTGAGTTCTGTCTATGAAGCGCGTAATAATGCATCCTAGAAAATTAGAGATAAGGGTTTTCCCTTAAACAAACAGGTGACAGAGACGTTATGACAAATATTAAAAACCAGAACGCAACAACGGCCCTTCGTCAAAAAACCCTCAAGACAGCGATTAACTGTTCCGGCATTGCCCTGCATTCTGGTGAAAAAGTCTCCATTACCCTGAAACCTGCCCAAGCCGATAGCGGGGTGGTATTCAAACGTGTTGATATTGCTGGTAAAGGCGCTGAGATCAAAGCGACTTACGACAATGTGATTGAAACCACGCTTTGTACAAAAATTGGCAACGCTGATGGTATCAGTGTTGCGACTATTGAACATCTGATGGCTGCACTGGCAGGCTGCGGCATTGACAATCTGCTGGTTGAAATCAATGGCCCGGAAATGCCTGTCATGGATGGTAGTTCGGCCCCGTTTGTGTTCCTGATTGAATGTGCCGGCGTGAAAGAACTGGATGCGCCGCGCAAAGCCATTCGTATTGAAAAACCTGTCAGCGTTGAAGACAAAGGCCGTTTTGCCGGCTTCCAGCCTTGTGAAGGCAGCATCTTTGATTTCACAATTGATTTTGATGACCCGACCATCGCCCAGCAACAACAGACCGTTCACATGGGCCGTGGCATTTTTAAAGAAGAACTTTCCCGTGCACGCACTTTCTGCCGCCTGCAGGAAGTTGAATATATGCGGGCCAATGGTCTGGCCCGTGGCGGTTCACTTGACAATGCGGTTGTGGTGAGTGCAGATGGGGTCATGAACGAAGGTGGCCTTCGTTTTGACAATGAATTTGTCCGTCACAAAATTCTGGATGCCGTCGGTGACATCTCTCTGGCTGGTCTGCCGATCATTGGCCGCTACACAGGCATTTGTTCCGGCCACTACCTGAACAACCAGCTGCTTCACGCCCTGATGGCAAATCAGGATGCCTGGTCCATCGTGCCAATGACAGCTGATGATTTGAACGCCGCTTACAGCGAACAGCGCAAAGTCGCAAAATCGGCCTAATCCATAAAGTCGTAGCCCCGCATTCATTTTGCGGGGTTATTTTTGTTTATGCCTTAAATTTTATTAGATTTGCATAGAGACAAAAGCCAAAAAATTGATATAGTCAGCCCTAACACGTTCATATTGAGACTGACAGAACTTCAATGAAACTGATTAAGAAAAAATCCGTCCTTCATCTGGCTGCCCCCCTATTGGTGGCTGCTGTTCTTAGCGCCTGTTCCAGCCCCCAGAAAGAACAGGACGAATATACAGAAAGCCCGGTCGAACAGCTTTATAACGATGCCCACAACAAAATGCTGGCTGGTGAATTTGAAGAGGCTGCAAAAAAGTTTGATGAAGTTGAACGTCAGCACCCCTATTCCATCTGGGCAACCAAATCCCAGTTGATGGCAGCTTATTCCCATTATGAAAATGAGAAATACGACGAAGCCGTCATCGCCCTTGACCGCTTCATCCAATTGCACCCCTCCAACAAAGATGTGCCTTATGCCACTTATCTGAAGGGCCTGTCCTATTATGAACAGATTTCAGATGTAGGCCGTGACCAAATGATGACGGACTTGGCGCAAAAGTCTTTCCGCGAGCTGATCAAACGCTATCCCACCAGCAAATATGCCCGTGATGCGCGCCTGAAACTTGATCTGACTTTTGATCATCTGGCAGGCAAGGAAATGGAGATTGGGCGCTATTATACATCGCGTAACCAATGTATTGCCGCCCTTGCCCGTTTCAAAACCGTGGTACAGAAATACGATACGACGACACATGTGCCAGAAGCCCTGCATCGCATGATTGAATGTTACCTGCAACTGGGTCTGGATGATGAAGCCCGACGTACGGCTGCCGTACTTGGCCATAACTTCCCCGGTTCTGAATGGTATGTGGACACCTATCAGATTGTAGAGCGCAAACGCATCAAGGATAAGGAAGAGCCGAGCTGGTACTGGCCCTTTGAAAAGAAAGATGCACTGGAAGTTCTGGAAGAACAGGACGGACAAAAGGCTGAAGACTTGCGCCCGGCTGATGAACAAGGCGAACAGCCCGTCAAAGAAGAGAAACCTTGGTATAACTTCTGGGATTAATGGGCATTACCGATGCTTCACCGTCTTAGCATTCGCGACATCGTTCTCATCGACAAACTGAATGTGGATTTCAAAAACGGCCTGTGTGTCCTGACCGGGGAAACAGGGGCCGGTAAATCCATCTTGCTTGACAGTCTCGGCCTTGCCTTGGGTGCACGGGCCGACAGTGGTCTTGTCCGTCATGGCAGTGAGAAGGGCAGTGTCAGTGCCGAATTTGACCTTCCCCATAATCACCCGTTCTGGACCTTGCTGGAAGAACAAGACATTGAACCCGAAGATACCTTGGTGCTGCGCCGTGTGGTCAATGCCGATGGGCGCTCACGGGCCTATATCAATGATCAGCCTGTCAGTGTCTCCCTGCTCAAACAGGCCGGTCGGGCGCTTGTGGAAATTCATGGTCAATTTGATACACAGGGCTTGCTGAACCCTGTCACACACCGTGGTCTTCTGGATGCCTTTGGCAACTTGACAACGCTGGCAGCGCAGACGAAATCCGCCTTTCGGACTTGGCAAAAACTGGAAAAAGAACGTCTTGAGGCCGAAGCCGCCCTTGAAAAAGCGCGCGCAGATGAAGAATACCTGCGCCATATGGTCGAAGAACTGTCCGCCCTTGCTCCACAAGAAGGCGAAGAAGAGGATTTAGCCGCCCAGCGTCAAATGATGATGCATGGTGAAAAGCTGCTGGAAGGTCTGAAACAAGCCCATGGCGACCTGACCGCCAATAAAGGTGTGGAGACCATGATGCGCAATGCGCTTCGTCATCTGGAACGCATTTCTGAAAAGGCGGAAGGAAAACTGGACGAAGTGATCGAAGTTCTGGACAAAGCGTCAGAATATACCTCCATGGGGATTCAGGCCCTGGAACGCGCCAGCAATGACGTCGATCTTGACCCCCGCCATCTGGAAGCTGTGGAAGAACGCCTGTTTGCCTTGCGCGCCGCAGCCCGTAAACATGATGTACCTGTTACGGAACTCCCCAGCTTAAAAGATAAATTCGAAGCTCAACTCAATGCGGTGGAAGCAGGCGACAGCGCACTACGTGAGTTGCGTGAAAAAGAACAACAGGCCCGCAACAATTTCACTGACATTGCCACCAAACTGGGTGATCAACGTCGCGCTGTTGCCCAAAAACTGGACGGGGCAGTGAATGGAGAACTTTCCCCGCTTAAACTGGGCGGGGCCACTTTCGGTACAACCATTGAAAAACTGGACCAGGCCGACTGGAATGAAACAGGCTGTGACAAGATCGCCTTTGAAATTTCCACGAACCCCGGCGCCCCCCTTGGCCCTATTGCCAAGGTCGCTTCCGGCGGGGAACTATCGCGTTTCATGCTCGCCTTAAAAGTAGTTCTGGCCGCAGCCGATCCCATCCCGACCCTTGTGTTTGACGAGGTTGATGCCGGCATTGGCGGGGCAACAGCTGCTGCGGTGGGGGAACGTCTGGGCAAGCTGGCTCAGGATGTTCAAGTCCTCGTCGTCACCCACTCCCCACAAGTCGGGGCACGGGGCAATCATCACTTGCGCGTTTCCAAAGCCGAACATGGCGGCCGGGTCACATCGACCATTCGCCCACTGGATGATGAAGAACGCACCGAAGAAATCGCCCGCATGATTTCCGGTGAACAAATCACCCTTGAGGCCCGCGCCGCAGCCGATACGCTGCTGAATGCAGTATAGACCAACATATCGTCCTCGCAGATGCGGGGACCTTCCGAACCATACAAGAGATCCCCGCATCTGCGAGGATGACGATTAAGGCAAAACCCATGGCGATCCAATCTTTACGCACCCTTCCTGTTGAAGACCTGACCGAATTTGATGCTTATACCGAGCTTAAGGCTCTGGCTCAGGAAATTGCGGCCCATGATAAAGCCTATTATCAGGAAGATACGCCTAAAATCAGTGATGCGGACTATGACGCCTTGCGCCAACGCAATATGGCAATCGAAGAAAAGTTTCCGCACCTGAAACGCAAAGACAGCCCAACAGATAAGGTCGGTACCCCTGTGCAGTCCGCCTTTTCCAAGATCACCCATGCGGTGCCTATGTTATCGCTTGGCAATGCCTTTAACCAGGATGATGTGCAGGATTTTATCGACCGCGTGCGCCGTTTTCTTGGTCTGGGCGAGGGTGAGCAGGTTGACATTGTGGCCGAACCGAAAATCGACGGGCTCTCTATTTCGCTACGCTATGAAAAGGGGCGCTTCAAACATGCTGTCACCCGTGGCGATGGCGCCGTTGGCGAAGATGTCACTCAAAATGTCCTGACCATGAAAGAAATCCCACTCAACCTGCCCGATGATGCACCGGATATCGTCGAAATCCGGGGGGAAATTTATATGGCGAAAGATGAGTTCGAAGAATTAAATCGCCAGCAAGAAGCAGCTGGAGCCAAAGTCTTTGCCAACCCGCGCAATGCGGCCGCAGGCTCGCTTCGTCAACTGGATACGTCCATTACCGCCAAGCGCCCGTTGCGCATCTTCGCCTATGCCTGGGGAGAACTCAGTGTTCCCGTAGCAGATAGCCAGATGAGTGTGATTGAAAAGTTCAAAGACTGGGGCTTTCCGGTCAACCCGCTGACCAAGACCTGTGCCAGTCTGGATGAGATCATGGCACTTTATAACCAGATCAATGAAGACCGCCCTGAACTATCTTACGATATCGACGGGGTGGTGTATAAGGTCAACCGTTTGGACTGGCAGGAACGTCTGGGGATGGTGACGCGCAGCCCACGTTGGGCCATTGCCCATAAATTCCCGGCTGAGAAAGCCCAGACCCTGCTGGAGGCCATTGACGTACAGGTAGGTCGAACAGGCAAGCTGACCCCCGTGGCCCGCCTGAAACCCGTCACTGTGGGCGGTGTGGTTGTTTCCAACGCCACACTGCATAATGCTGATGAGATTGAACGCCTTGACGTGCGTGTGGGCGACACCGTCATGATCCAGCGGGCCGGTGACGTCATCCCACAAGTGGTGGAAGTGGTCAAAAGCAAACGCCCGGATGAGAGCACCCCTTACATATTCGAAGAAAAATGCCCCATTTGTGACAGCCATGCCACCCGCGAAGAAGGCGAAGTGGATTATCGCTGTACAGGCGGATTGGTCTGCGGGGCACAGGCTGTAGAGCGGCTGAAACATTTTGTCTCGCGCAATGCCTTTGATATGGATGGCGTTGGGGCCAAGAATATTGAAAAATTCTGGGAAAAAGGACTTGTCAAAACCCCTGCTGACATTTTCCGCCTTAGCGATCATGAAGACACCATCGCCAAATGGGAAGGCTGGAAAGAAAAATCCATTGCAAACCTCAAAACCTCCATTGAAGAACGCCGTACCATTGGGCTGGACCGCTTCATCTATGCTTTAGGCATCCGTCAGGTTGGACAAGCCACAGCCAAAACGCTGGCGAAAAACTATCTCAGCTTTACCACATGGCAAGATGCCATGATTGCTGCACAGGATAAAGAAAGCACGGCCTATCAGGACCTGATCGCCATTGACGGTATTGGAGAGGCCATGGCTCAGGATTTGATTGATTTCTTTGAAGAAGACCATAACCGTGAGGTCATGACAGACCTTCATGAACAGCTGAACATCGAAGATTTCGTCGCCCCCCAAACTGATGATAGTCCAGTCGCGGGAAAAACCGTGGTCTTTACCGGAACCCTGGTAACGATGACCCGTTCAGAAGCAAAAGCAAAAGCTGAAAGTCTGGGGGCAAAAGTTTCAGGATCCGTCTCTAAAAAAACGGATTATGTGGTCGCCGGCGAGAGTGCTGGCTCAAAGCTGAAAAAAGCACAAGACCTGGGCGTAAGCGTATTAAGCGAAGAAGATTGGCATAATTTAACATCAAACTTGTAACCTCTCACCCAAATGGGTGAGGATTCGCGACTCTTTTACACATATCTTTTCCTATAAGGCGCTTATACAAAAGAAATATAGGATAAAAGAATGTGTGCATCGCGGCTAACATTCTCAGAAGATCTGGACCTGGATGACCCCTGTGTCATTGCCACCCAACTTTATGAAAGACAGGGCTATCTGAGGGCCCTTGATACGGTTGCCAGCTATATCCATGCTGCTGGTAATGAAACCGAGCGCAGGGAATGGCTCCTCATCGCCACTGAAATCAAGAAAATGGGCAAAACGGATATCCAGCAGGTCCAAACTGGCTTGCGTTGACTATTTGCCTTTATGCCTGATCACATCAGCCTGTAAACAGGCTGTTTTTGCGTGTTGCGGACAATCAACAACATGATCATTCACCATCCCAATGGCTTGTAAATAGGCATATACAGTTGTTGTCCCTACAAATTTAAAGCCCCGTTTTTTTAAGTCTTTGGCAATCTTGTCGGAAAGCTCCGTCTTTGAGGGAACCTCTTTCAAGCTGTTCCGTACATGACCAAGGGGAACATAATCAACAAAAGACCAGATATAGTGACTGAACGAACCAAACTCTTTTTGAATGGCGATAATCGCATGGGCATTGTTAAGCGTCGCGGCAATTTTTTGGCGATGGCGTACAATTCCTTCAAACTGTAAAAGTCGTTCAATATCATCCTCCCCCATTTGAGATACTTTGGCGATATCAAAATGATGAAAAGCCTCACGATACCCTTCACGTTTAGCCAACACCGTGCTCCAGCTTAGGCCGGATTGCGCACTTTCCAGTGTAATCATTTCAAAATGCTGGGCATCTTCAAAAACAGGTACGCCCCATTCCTTATCATGATACGCTTGATCACGCGGTGTTTTTTGCGCCCATGTACAACCCGACATCACATCTCCCTTCTTTTCCCCTAATCGGCAACGCAGACTTCACATCTAATTAAAGCGATCACCGTGCGCACCGTTAAAGCTGCAATCACAGCAAAAGTAATTGCATACAGGGTTGCCGCCCCGTGCAGGAAAAACACCTGCCCGGTAAGCTCCCCCATCAAGTTAGTCGCAGCTGTAAAGGCAGCCAAGGGGAAAGTATAGGCCCACCACGACATGGCAAATTTAATACGCAGCATGCGGCGCACCTGAAAGGTCAGCAATAGAAAGAAAAAGGCAGCCCAGTAATAAATCAGACGGCCAAACACATCCAATTCCCCGACAAGCTGAATATAGGCAACAAAACCAATGCTGGGGGGAGCCAGTAAAATAAAGAGCGTGGGCAACAGCTTTTCTGGCATTGGGTTATGGAATACCAAACGGTTCATAATCAAAATCAGCAAAATGCCCCAGAACATCAGCCCCCAGGAAAAGAAAAACCAGGAGATTTCTGCCGGAGCATGCTGTACCCCAACAACTGGGACAATGATATTGCCCACTGCCGGGATAAACCACGCAGGTGTACTATGAACGATTTCATAACGGGTATGGGTGATCCAGCTGTTGATGATAGCCATGGAGAGGAAGAACTGGAAAAAACACCCGGTGCCCCAGAGAAAGAAAGACAAGCGCTCATTGATGGGGAAAAAGGCAGTGCCTAATAAAAGCAGGCTGATACTGGCCGCTGGGAAAAAACTGATTTTAATCGGGTGGTTCCAATCTGCCAACACAGCAGCCGGATACTTCAACGATTTCAGCGTATAGGTCGCCAGAATCGCAATATAAATTGCCAAAGACAAATACGCCAACACCGTGAAGACAAGCCCCGTTCCATTCCAAAGCCAATCCATCTTATGGGTAATCAGCGTCAGCCCCGACAGCCCCATTGTGGTGGCAAACATCGGGATGGGGAAATATTGCAGTTTACTGTGTTGTTCTTCAGACATGATATGCAACTCTGAGCTTATTATATATAAATCAAACCTTATCCTGAGAACCAGAATTATGCAATCAAACAGCACAGTGCATTGCGTTTTATCAATGTTAATGACATAAAAAAAGAGCCCCCAAAATGGAGACTCTTTTTAAGATGCGATTGTCGAGATGACGATTGCTTAGTTGCTCAGTTGACCTGAGAGTTGGGCAATGGCATCGTCGATCATAGCATTGGCTTGTGTCGCATTGATGCTTTCTGACAAAAGTTGTTCAGAAGCAGCAATCGCAACATTTGTTGCCAGTGCCTGCACTTCAGCGATTGCCGTTGCTTCAGCCTGTGCAATACGGGCTTGGGCAGCAGCTTCACGGCGCTTCAGAGCATTTTCAAGATCAGTTTTCGACTTAGCTTCCAGGCGAGCTGCTTCTTCTTTCGCACGCTGCAGGATTTTCGCGGCTTCTTCTTCCGCTTCCTGCTGCTTGCGTTTGTAAGAAGCCAGGAGTTCCTGAGCTTCTTCGCGAAGTTTTTCAGCTTCGTCCAGCTGCGCTTTAATCGTATCGGCGCGATCATCCAGTGCAGTCCCCAGCATACGACCTACTGGTTTTGCAACGAGGACCATCAAGGTGATGAATGCCAAAGCGACCCAGAAAGTCGGATCGTGGAACATACCGCCTTCAGCGCCTGCGCCAGATGCGGCGTGTGCGACAGAAATCATCAGTTTGTCTCCATTGCTTTAGCAACAGCGGCAGAAACCGCTGCATCGTCTACAGAAACACCAGAGAGTTTCTCAACAGTTGCTTTCGCAACGTCGCCAGAAACCTCAGAAATGTTTGCGAGCGCCTTGTCTTTTGCTTCCGCGATGCGGGCTTCTGCTTCAGAAAGCTTGGCATCCAGCTTGGCAGCCAGCTCGTCTTGAGCTTTCGCCTGAGCCGCGTTCGCCTGATCAATAACTGCTTTCACAGCATCTTGAGCGTTTGAACGAGCTTCAGCCAGAGACTTTTCATAAGCTTCTGCAGCTTCTTCCGCTTCTTTCTTCAAAGCGGCAGCCTTTTCCAGGTTTTCGTCGATGCGTGTTTGACGCTCTTCAAGAACCTCGGCAATGCGCGGCAAAGCCACTTTAGCCATGAGGAAATACATAGCTAAAAAGGTGATAACAAGCCAAACAATTTGCGGGGCAAAAAGGCTTATATCTAACTGTGGCATAATGCGCTCCTTCCAAAAAAGTTCGAAAGGTTACTGAATGAACAGCAACCTATGAAACTTAACTCTCGACTTCTTATGTGAAGAGGATCAGGAAGGAGATGAGCAGTGCGTACAGAGCAACCGCTTCCACGAGTGCGAAGCCAAGCATAGCCAGGCCGAATACTTGTGAACGAGCAGCAGGGTTGCGAGCAACAGAGCCGATCAGAGAAGAGAAGATGTTACCAATACCAGCACCAACGCCAGACAGGCCGATTACAGCCAGACCAGCACCGATCATTTTAGCAGCAGCGAGTTCCATAGATCTAAATCCTATAAGAAAAGTAAAAAATGAAAGACTGAGGGTCTCGAGCTTCGTCATCACCTGAAGTCAACGAAACCCACCGTCTTGCGAGAAACCTATACTAAGTTGCTTAGGCTTAGTGCAGGTGAATGGAGTCGTTCAGATAGATACAAGTCAGTACGGCAAATACGTACGCTTGCAAGAACGCCACCAAGAATTCGAAGCCTGTCAGCGCCACATCAATGGCAAACGGTGCCCAACCGCCGATGAAACCAAGCGGAATAATGAAGCCAGCAAATACTTTCATCATTGTGTGACCAGCTGTCATGTTCGCAAACAAACGAATAGACAGGGATACCGGGCGAGACAGGTAAGAGATAATTTCAATCGGTACCAGCAGCGGAAGCATAACTTTCGGAACGCCACCGGGAACGAAGAATGTAAAGAAGTGCATGCCGTGGCGCGCAATACCGATCAGCGTCACACCGATAAACACAGCCATCGCCAGTGTGAATGTCACAGCGATGTGGGATGTGAAGGTGAAGCTGTAAGGCAGCAGGCCAAGGAAGTTCCCGAACAGAATGAACATGAACAATGTGAAGATGATCGGGAAGTACTTGGCGCCTTCTTTCCCGACGTTGTCACGGACCATGTCGGCAACGAAGCTGTAGCAAAGCTCAGCCATGGACTGCCAGCGACCCGGAACCAGTGAGCGTTTGCCCATGCCCATGATCAGGAAGATAGAAACCACGGCGACGGTCGCAACCATCATGAAGCCAGAGTTTGTGAAAGACGCATCGATACCAGCGATGTTGATCTCAGGACCGATATTCTTAATGTCAAATTGCGCGAGTGGAGATGCCACGGTGCCCTCATCTTTGCCCAATTATGGGCTAATCCTTTAAAGTGTCGTCTTTTTCACGCGGTTCAAAGTTATCTTTATAGCCAGCGGCCATCCCTAGACCCTGAACAGTGCGAAAAACGTTCATAATTCCGGCTGCTGCGCCCAAGAAGAAGAACAGAACCATCAGCCACGGTTTCGTGTCGAACACATAATGGTCCAACGCGTAGCCAATTGCCACCCCTACAGCCAGACCTGAAATAAGGTCCGCGCCGCAACGCAAGGCAAGTCCTAACCCTTTCGGCGGTTCGTTGGTCGGTGCCTTCAAACCACGAGGCGCAATAGAATGATCCTGCGCCTGCTTCAGACGGGTGTCGAACTCGTCCAGTTCAGAGGGTTTCTTATCGTCATTACTCATTAATTTTATCCCCAAAAGCCGGGGTCAAATTGAGCAAGAGATTGATGATCCCCCCACTTCTCGACTCATAAGCCGAAGTGCGTCGCAACATATATAGGGAGCCCCCCCATGTCAAGGCTGGAAAACCCGCCTATAACCCATTGTAAACAAAAGTGAAAAAGTGGAATTACCAGTTATATTTCCGTGGTAGAAGGCAGGAATCGCGATCTTCTCTCAATTTCGCAAAAAAGATTCCCTTGAATTTTCAAATATTCGTAAACCAAAAGGAACTTTGAAATTAAATGACTTTAACTAATCCAAATGCCACTGGCTTTGGGTTTTTCTTCATCATTGAAGGTGATGGTAATGATGAAGTCATTTTTGCTTTTGGTGAAACGTGCCTTATAGATGAAACCGATACGGCCATCGCGATGGATTGTGGTCAGGAAGTGTTTTTCCGCCAAGGTGCCCATGGTTTTGCCGATATTTTTCTGATTGCGCAGAAAATCATCTTTGGTGATATTATCTTTCAGCGTCGCCTCAAAGCTGGCACAAAAGCCGTCATAATCCCCTTCATCCTGAGCTTTTAGGATGGAGTCGACAATCGGGCTGACACGAGTGAGGGCTTCTTTTTCATTGTTACCGAGTTTGCCAAAATACGTTTCCATGGGTTTTCCTTTCTTAAGTTGCCTATGGCTATGATGGGTTTTCGCTCAAAATTCAACCCTTTCCTTACAGCAAACTATGACTTTTAAAGCTGTAATACCCCTTTCGACTGACGATCACATGATCATGGAGTTCAAGGCTTAAAGGTCGCGCAATGTCACGAATGCGTTTGGTCATGTCGATATCCGCCCGCGAAGGCGTTGTATCGCCACTAGGGTGGTTATGCACCATGATCAGCGCTGATGCTTCCAGTTCAAGGGCACGTTTGATCACTTCACGTGGATAAACCGGTGTATGATCAATCGTGCCGCGTTGCTGAAGTTCATCGGCAATCAGAACATTTTTGCGATTAAGATAGAGAACACGAAACTGTTCCACCCCGTGATAGGCCATGGAGGCACGGCAATAATCCAACAACGTTTGCCAGGAAGATAAAACAGGCTTGTTCAACACCTGCTCCTGTGCCAAACGTATCGCCCCGGCCTGACTGGCTTTTAGGGAACAAACGGCTGCTTCCCCCAAACCATCTTCCAGTAATAATGTTCTGGGGTCTGCGGAAATGACATCGGCAAAACTGCCAAAGCTTTTGATCAAGCGCTTGGCAAGTGGCTTGACATCCCCACGCGGAATTGCCCCAAACAATAACAGTTCCAACAATTCATAATCATGGAGAGCCTCGCCACCTGATTTTAAAAACCGTTCACGCAAACGTTTTCGATGACCGACATAATGGGGGATTTCACTCACAACAACCTCATTTCTCTTCATGTTAATGAGGCTATGAAAGGAACAGGGCGTTTTTAAATCGCCTTGATCATGGTGCTGGCTTTTTCAACCAGTTTATTCAGCGCCAAGACGACAACCTTGGTGCTATAGCCAAAGATAAAGGCCAACAGTTCCGGAGCCGCAAAATGCTTTCCATTTCCTCCTGCCGCTGCGGCTCCCTCGTTAAAGAAGAGAGAAATCACCACGAAGGAAACGATGATTGCCAACAGGAAATGAATGCAAAAACTTATTACATGAAAAAGTCCGTTCTTTTCTTTTTTCAGGACACTTTCATACGTTCTTGTCAGCAACAAAGCAAAGGCACCAAAGACACTGAAAACCACCATCTTCACCTTTTCCTGATCCTTCAGACCAAAGATGCTGTTATCCGCTTTCACAAAAGTATAGGCAAAATACCCAACGATCACGAGCAACACAATCCCGATAATGGCTTGTAACCATTTGCTCAACGGCCGGGTCAAAGAACGTTCCAGATCAAGAAAACGATCATAGATATCCCAGAATTTTACATCGTCTTCCTCAAGAGGGGTCAGCTCTTTTTTTAATTCCAGACACTTGCTTTGCAAGTCACGGATTTTTGTCCGCGAGAACGTCGATTCTGATTTACATCGGGAAAACTGGATAAGCTTGTCGATTTCCACCATCAAGTCGTCTTTTGTGTCAATCGCCTGCACCGATTGCCCCGTATTCGCAGCAGCTTTTGTATCTGACATCCCAAGAGTTCCCTTCTTTAACAAAGGTGTGTTTTGCATCATAAAACAACCTTGAAAAAAAGGTAACGGACTCTCAATTAAAAATCAAGATCGTGACGTGTTTCTAAAAAATCTCGAACCCTTGCTGACCATTCTGATCCGGTGAAAGATGTTCGGGGAAATCATTGGCATTATTGATGATCAAATCTTCGATGAAATATTTAAAATCACCCGAACTCAATTCTTCCTGATCAAACTGTAAATGCACACCGTTACCTGACTGTTGAATGACCGTTGCATTGACATTAACGTCAAAATCACCCGGCGAGATCACCACATGCTGGCGGTCTTCAAATTGGGGCATCTCATCGCTTTTAATAAAGCAGCCCCCCAGAGAAATATTTTCAATTGTCGTCTGGATTTTACGGTCGCCCAAATGCACAAGTGCATGGGAATCAATGGTGAAACGTTCATGAGCCCGCAGGTTATTTTGCGCCGATAGCGTCAAATCATTAATGATGATTTTCATGCGGCGTGTCATATGATGAACAACCTGATTCGCCAAACCTGACGTCTCAACAATTTTCTCACTCAGATGGGTTTCATTGGCGACTTCATTGGCAACTTCTTCATTCTTAATGCGCAAACTATCCATCGCCTGATCCACATGGGTAATGGTCGTGGCAATTTCAGAGGTTGCTGCACTTTGTTCAAGGGCTGCCTGGGCAACTTGCTGTGTGATCTTTTCAATTTCACCGACAACAGCCTCAATTTCATGCATGGCCCCCAGGGTCGATTCCGTCTCTCCCTGAATATCCTGAATATGGTTGCCAATTTCCGTCGTCGCCTTGGCCGTTTCAGTTGCGAGTTTTTTCACCTCACTGGCCACAACGCTAAAGCCTTTGCCCGCTTCACCTGCACGTGCAGCTTCAATCGTGGCATTCATTGCCAACATATTGGTCTGATCTGCAATTTCAGCGATAATGCGCACAAAATTACGGATTTGGTTTACAGAGGAGGAAAGCCCTTCCACGGTATTCAAGGCAGTCCGTGTTGTCTCAACCGACTTATGAGACGTCTGTTGCAAATCCTTGCTTAACCCATCAACCTGCGTATTGCTTTGAGATAAGCGGTCTGTATGTTCAACGACCGTATTAATGCCCTGATTGGCATTCTCAGATAATGTCACCAGATCATGGGTCAATGACGCAATTGATTTGGATGACTGGCTGATTTCCCTGGTGACATATTCCATCACGGAAACATTCTGACCGATATCGGCTGTGGATTGCTTAAAGCGCATATCCAACATTTCAGCAATGTTGAGGAAACGTTCACGCAAGAGATCTTCAAGAAACAGTTCTTTATTTACAAAAACTTCCTCTTTATCCGTGTCATTGCCACCTGTGGAAACGGATGCTTCTTCAACGACAGTCGGTGCACTGGGGACCTTTTGACTTTGGGTAGACAAACGCACCGAGGTCCCAATAAAGGCCAAGAAACAAACTGCCAGCACAGCTGCACTGACATATGAATTTTCAGAACTAATAATAAAAACAGCAGCCAAAAGCCACAGCGCTGCATTCAGCCAGATATACTGTCTTATCGCGTAAACCATTGTATCCCTATAGATCCCCATCTATTGATGTTTTGTATAAAGGAAAATGGGCAATTTGTAATGATGTTTCTAACCTGTCAAAATCCTTAAGGGGAATTACTGGTAAGGCGGCTTGTCCCAGCCTTTATCAGAAAGCGTGAAAATTTCACATCCTTCAGCCGTCACACCAATGGAATGTTCAAACTGGGCAGAAAGGGAACGGTCCCGCGTCACTGCTGTCCAACCATCAGACAGGATTTTAATATCGTATTTGCCTGCATTGATCATTGGTTCAATCGTAAAGAACATGCCTTCTTGCAAAATAGGCCCCTCATCAGGGTTGCCATCAGCGTAATGAAGAACATTAGGCGCATCATGGAAAACCTTACCCAAACCATGACCACAGAAATCTCGCACGATAGAATAGCGAAAAGATTCCGCATAAGTTTGAATCGCATGACCAATACGGTTTAAGGGAACGCCCGGCTTTACCTGCCCAATTCCCAACATCAGGGCTTCATAGGTGACATCCACCAGCTTGTTGGCTTTGACCTTGGTTTTTCCCACAGGGAACATGCGCGATGTATCCCCATACCAGCCATCTAAAATAGTGGTGACATCAATATTAACGATATCGCCTTCCACCAGTTTTTTATCACCGGGAATGCCGTGACAGACCACATGGTTGATAGAAGTACAAATGGATTTCGGAAAACCGCGATAATTCAACGGTGCACAAATCGCCCCATGATCGGTAATAAAATCATGACACAGCTTGTCCAATTCCCCTGTTGTCACACCGGGTTTGACATAAGGGGTGATAAAATCCAGTGTTTGGGCAGCCAGCTTGCCAGATTTGCGCATGCCTTCAAAATCTTCGGGCTTGTGAATTTTAATCGGTCCGCGGGCCATGTGTTTTCCTTATGCTTTCACCATCACCCTTCTAAAGAAGGAAGGGCTATGTCTTCTATGATGCAGTTGTTGTTAGACCAATTCCTATAAAAATGCAACCGGAACGGGGGTTGTGATACTGATCTCTTCCGGGGTGACATCACATTGATAACAAATCACCTCGACCCCGCGCTTTAACGCATTTTTCAGTTCTTCATCATAGGCCGGGTCAATATCGCGTGCAATGTCCATCACCGTGCAATCTGGGCGCTGTACCAGATAAAACATTACCGAACGATGACCTTCTTCCACCATATCGCCAAGTTCGCGCAAATGTTTTGCCCCGCGCGATGTCACCGCATCGGGAAAATCCGCGTTATCGCCTCGACGAAGCGTCACGTTTTTAACCTCCACATAACATTTCGGCTTATCGTCATCTTCCAACAACACATCAATACGGGAATTCTGGCCGTATTTCACTTCACGGCGCAGGTTGGCATATCCCGTCAATTCCTTGATCTGACCTGCTAAAATAGCCTCTTCAACAATCTTGTTGGGATGGCCTGTGTTGATGCCCACATTATGACCGTCAACCTCAACAATTTCCCAGGTGAACTTCAATTTGCGTTTTGGGTTATTGCTGGGGGACAGCCAAACAGTGGCCCCAGCCTCTTTAACCGACAACATGGAGCCTGAATTGGCACAATGGGCGGTGACAACCTCACCATTTTCCAGTTCCACATCGGCCAAAAAACGTTTGTAACGCTTAATCAGTTTGCCTTTGATCAGTTCGGTTTCAAATTTCATCTTATTGCTCTTTTCCTGTCAAAATATGTTCGGCTACACCTAAGGCATCCGCAAGTTTTTGAGTATCTGCACTGCTGCCTGCACCGGGTTTAAGCGGTTTTTGCTGGCTGGGATCATCTTTCCAGGCGGTCATGAACATCACCTGAAATGTCGCAGGCACACGCCCGTCATCACCTGTAAATTCTTCCATATATTTTTGCATGGCGCTAAAGATCAACGCACGCTTGGTAAAGTTTTTGCGCCGTTCCAGCACCTTGTTATTTTCGCCCATGCCCTTTAGGTCTTTGAGCAACTTCATCGGATTTTCATAACGCACATCAAGGGCATCTGCATCCACCACAGGCAGGGTAAAGCCTGCACGTTGTAACAACATACCTGCATCGCGCACATCGGCAAAAGGCGAGATACGCGGGCTCATGCCCCCATCCACATCCATCTCAGCCTGCCCAAGGCATTGGCGCAATTCGCGCAAGGTCTCAATGCCGAACATCGTGCCAATAAACAATCCATCGGGTTTCAGGCAACGATTAATTTGTAACAAGGCACCGGGGAGATCATTGGTCCAATGCAAACTGAGATTGGACACAATCAGATCAAAGCTATTGGGCGCAAACGGCAAAAACTCTTCATCTGCAACAAGGCTTAGGGCCTGATGCTCCCCTGCCCGTTTGATCATTTTCTCAGACAAGTCACACTGGATGACCTGTTTCACCTTGGGGTAGTTTTCCAGCACATGGGCGACTTCACCACCATGACACCCAATATCGAGGGCCAAGGGGAAATCACGGATCACATCATCCAGGCGGTCACACAGACGCAACGCAACTTCTTTATGCAAGAAATCGAAATCCGGCCAGTTTTGGGCTGCACGCTCGCGATGTTCACGCACCAGCTTGCGATCAAACACAGTCATGATTTCAAGATCGGACATAAAAACGGCCTCAACCATCCATAGGGAATGAAAAGACATAAGCAGCAAACAGTCAGACGTCAAATCCAAATGGGCATAATCACCAAAGTTTTAGATCTTCTCCTCCCCCCGCGTTGTATGCGCTGCCAGAAAATGGTGGGTGAACATAAGACCCTGTGTCAGGACTGTTGGGAAGAAGCCTGTTTCATCACCGCCCCTTTTTGTAAATCCTGTGGCCTGCCCTTTGAATATGATGTGCCTGACGGGGCCTTGTGCCTGAATTGCGCCCGCCTACGCCCACCTTTTGTCGCCGCACGGGCTGTTTTTCCCTATGACGATCTTTCACGGGATTTAATTCTGGCTTTTAAACATGGTGATCGGTGCGATCTGGCCCCAACCTTTGCTGGATGGATGGTGCGCAGTGCCCAGGACCTGCTTGAAAAAAGTGACCTCATCACCCCAGTGCCACTTCATTGGCGCAGGCTTTCAAAACGCCGCTATAATCAAGCTGCGTTGCTGGCATATGAAATGGCAAACATCACAGGCTTGCCTTATCACCCTCAACTTTTAAAACGCACCCGCCACACGCCAAGTCAAGGGACACTTTCTAAAACGGCGAGACAGAAAAACCTGCAAGGTGCCATTAAGGTTACGGAAGAAATCAAGGGACAAACCATTTTACTGGTCGATGATGTGCTGACCACAGGGGCCACCATATTGGCCTGCACCCAGCAACTGTTGCGCGCTGGGGCCAAAGAGGTTCGCGTCATCACCATTGCACGGGTCATTCAGACATGACTGGCAAATTCACCCAGTCATGCTATATGTGTTGTAACATTTGATCACGAGATTTGAGAAAACAACATGGCGAAAATTGAAATTTACACCACCCGTATCTGTCCCTATTGCCTGCGTGCCAAGGCGTTACTGGCCGATAAAGGGGTCGGTTTTAAGGAAATTGACGTGAATTCAGGCCCTGATCTGCGCCAACAAATGATGCAGCGTGCCAATGGCGGTTATACCGTGCCGCAGATTTTTATCAATGACGAACATATCGGGGGCTGTGATGACCTTTATGCATTAGAGCGCACCGGACAATTAGACGCAAAACTAGGGTGATCCCATGCTGAAAGCCGCCATTGTACAAGTCAACGCTTCTGCCGACATGGATGAAAATATCACAACAGCCTGTGAGATGGTACGCGATGCAGCCCATCAAGAGGCCAAATTCATCGCTATGCCGGAAAATGTCTCCATGATGGAATTTGGCGGTAAAAATGTGATTGCCAAATCTTTTGCCCAAGATGAACACCCCGCCCTTCACGCCTTTCGTGATCTGGCCATTGAAACCAAAACATGGTTACTCATTGGTTCTCTTGCCATTCGTCTGGACAATGGCAAAGTTGCCAACAGATCTTTCCTGATTAATGAAGAAGGAAGCATCACAGGCCGATACGATAAAATCCACCTGTTTGATGTGGATCTTCCCGGTGGCGAAAGCTATCGCGAATCCAATACGTTTGATGGTGGGGACCAAGCTGTTCTGGCAGAAACCCCTTGGGGCAAAATCGGCATGTCAATCTGTTATGACGTACGCTTTCCCCATCTTTATCGCGCTTATGCGCAGGCAGGTGCCAAGATCATGACCGTACCAGCAGCCTTTACCAAACAAACCGGTGAAGCCCACTGGAAAGTCCTGCTGCGTGCACGCGCCATTGAAAACGGATGTTTTATTATTGCACCGGGCCAATGTGGCAGCCATAAAGGTGAGCGGGAGACCTATGGTCATTCGCTGATCATTGACCCATGGGGGAGCGTACTCGCCGAAGGCGGTAATGAACCTTGTGTCTTAACGGCAGAGCTTAATCTGGACGACGTTGAAGCCACACGCGGGAAGATTCCGTCGCTGCAACATGATCAAGCGTATCAGTTTTAAAAAACGTCGCCCTCGCACAGGCGAGGGCCTTTATCCGCAATAAGAAAATCCCCGCATTCGCGGGGATGACGGCTATTGCTAACTATCCACCAGCTCTTCGGCTTTTTGCAGGTCAACAGACACCAGTTGTGAGACACCACGTTCGGTCATGGTCACACCAAACAGGCGCTGCATGCGGGCCATGGTCATACGGTGGTGGGTGATAATCAGGAAACGCGTTTGACCACTGCGTGACATTTCTTCCAACATGGTACAGAAACGGTCCACGTTGGCATCATCGAGCGGGGCATCGACCTCATCGAGTACACAGATCGGGGCCGGATTGGTCAAAAACACCCCAAACAACAAGGCCAACGCCGTCAAAGCCTGCTCGCCACCAGAAAGCAGAGACAAAATCTGCATGCGTTTCCCCGGTGGCGAGGCCATAATCTCAAGACCAGCTTGCAACGGGTCTTCATCTTCAATCAATTCCAGATGGGCCTGACCACCACCAAACAAACGGGTAAACAAGTCCTGAAAATGCACATTGACTTCATTGAAAGACGTCAGCAAACGATCACGTCCTTCACGGTTAAGTTCGTTAATCCCTTGGCGCAGTTTTTCAATGGCTTTGAGCAGGTCGTCACGTTCTGAATTCATGGTCTGGACTTGCTCGTTCAGCTCTTCCAGCTCCGTTTCTGCGCGCAAATTGACAGGCCCCATGGTATCGCGTTCACGGTGCAGGCGATCAACGCGTTTTTCCGCTGTTTCCAAATCCGGCAGTTCAGAACCTTCATCAATTTCAGCGATCCCGACCAGTTCTTCTGCCTTACAATCAAGGCGCTCACGAATACGTTCAGCCAGTGACATGCACAGCTGTTTGCCCTGATCCACATGAGCCTCAAAGCGCACCCGTTCTTCACGGCATTTGGACAGCTCCATTTCCGCCTGACGGGCATGAGAATCCACATCACGCAAGTGGGTTTCAGCCTCAGCCAGTTTGTCACCGCACAATTTGCGCTTTTCTTCGGACCGTTCAATGGCTTCAAACAAGGACTGGCGTTTTTCTTCAATTTCCTGTGGGCGTTCCGCCAAAGCTTCCAGCTCTTCAATCAGGGTTTCTTTGCGCAGTTTTAAATCTTCGATATGACGTATGGCCCGTTCAGAACGGTTTTTCCACGACTGGATTTCCTCGCCAATTTCTTCCATGCGGCGTTTGCGGTTTTCTGCATCACGGGCCACCCGTTCATAAGCACTTTGGTGATCAAGCAAGAGGTTACGTTTTTCGCCCAGTTCTTCACGCAATAAAGCCAGCTGTTCCCGCCCCTCATCACCGACGGGTAACTCTTCAAGCTGTTCCTGTGTTTCCACATGGCTGGCCTGCACCTCTTCCAATTCCTCAAGACAGCGTTGTAAACTGTCATTGAGTGTTTCCAGCTTGGCTTCAAAACCCGCCAGTTTATTTTTCAGGGTACTGAGCTGATTTTGAGCGTCTTTCACCTGTGAATTGGTATGGCGTAAATCTTCACGCAAAGATTTTTCCGCCTCGTCACTTTGGGCCTCGTGTTCCTTAGCAAGCTCAAGGCGTTCCTGAGCTTCATCACCTTTGGCCCGCGCCTCTTCCCATTGACTGCGAATTTCAGCAAGACGATTTTTCTGTTTCAGGCGGATCGCAGCAGCACTCGGCGCACCGGGCAAAGTCACAAAACCATCCCAACGCCACATCCCACCTTCACGTGTGACCAGACGTTGTCCCTGTTGCAAGCGAGCTTGCAAGTTTTGGGCTTCCTCCATCGTATCCACAACCCCGATTTGGGATAAACGACGTTTAAGTTCCGCTGGCCCCTTGGCAAATTCAGCCAAAAATTTCACCCCATTGGGCAACAAAATGGGCGTTTGCAAGGCCGGTAGTTCTTCCCAATGAAGGGTCGCTGCTTTATCGCGCGAGGCCGATAAATCATCACCTAATGCAGAACCAAGGGCGGCTTCATAGCCCGGTTCCACACTGACCTCATCCAACACAGGCTTCCCGCCGTCCACTTCCTTTGGGTCCAGCAATTCAGCCAGGGCGTCTTCTTCGGCTTCCAGTTTGGCAATAACAGCTTCACATTCGCGCAAATGTTCAAGAGCAGCCTGTACAGCAGCGCGGGCCTCAATACGTTTTTGTTCGGCCTGCTCAATCGCCTCTTCCTGCATGGCTTGTTGTTCAAGGGCGGCTTCGACACGTGCCTCCCCTTCCATGATTTCATCATCGGAAATACGCGTGGCGTTCAGCTCTTCTTTTTGACGTTGCAGGTCATCCTGGCGATTTTTCAGCTTATCGAGCTGGCTGGTCAATTCATTGAGACGGTTTTTCAGGCTGTTGCGTTTGGCCTCTGATTGTGCGACCTCTTCGGTTAATTCATTGATGCGTTCTTCGCGCATCTGAACTTCTTCCTTGATAACTTCAAGGCGTTCCAATGCCTCTTCGCGTAACATGTCATCATCTTCACCTTGAAGCAGAATATTTTCCCGTTCATTTTCAAGGCGAGTATGGGCAGCTTGCGCATCTTTGGAAAATTCACCTTCACGTTCCAAATCCTGCTCGGCCTGATGAAGACGGCGTTGTAGCTCCAGCTTGACTTCTGATAAGCGTTTTTCATCGCCATCAAGCTGTTCACGCGCAATCGAGAGACGATGAAGTTCCGCAGCCGCAGCAGCCTCAGCCTCACGCAAGGCGGGCAAATGGGTCGAGGCTTCGGCCTGTACTTTTGATGCCTCAGCCGCACGCGAGGTCAGTTCATTCACCCGCGCATCAGCCTCTTTAAAAGAGTTGCGCGCCTTATCCATTTCATCCAGCGCATTGCCCCAACGCATGTGGAACAACAAAGCTTCAGCCTTGCGGATACGATCAGAAATGGTGCGATAGCGACTGGCTTGACGGGCCTGTTTCTGTAAATTTTTATGCTGGGTTTCCAGCGTGATCAACACATCATCCAGACGCGACATGTTGGTTTCCGCCCCGCGCAGACGTAATTCCGCCTCATGTCGGCGCGAATGAAGCCCCGTGATCCCGGCAGCCTCTTCCAAAATGGTGCGGCGCTGTTGCGGCTTGGCACTAATGATCGTGCCGATCTTACCCTGGCTCACCATGGCGGTGGAACGAGCACCCGTGGCCGCATCGGCAAAAAGTAGCTGCACATCACGCGCACGCACATCATTGCCGTTCACCTTGTAATTTGACCCTTTGGATCGTTCAATGCGCCGGGTAACTTGCAGTTCAGCATCATTATTAAACAGCGCCGGGGCCGTGCGATCAGAGTTATCCAGCACAAGGCCGACTTCGGCCACATTTCGCGCCGGACGGTTCGCACTGCCGGCAAAAATCACATCGTCCATCTCGCCACCACGCATTTGTTTGGCCGAAGTTTCCCCCATGACCCAGCGCAATGCCTCAACCAGATTGGATTTGCCACAGCCGTTCGGCCCGACCACCCCGGTTAACCCGGTACTGATCAGGAGTTCTGTATGATCAACAAAAGATTTAAACCCCGTCAGACGGAGCTTCTTAAATTGGATCAAGGCTGTAACTACCCCATAAAAAAGACGACCCGCTTATATAAGGGGTCGCCTGATTTTACGCAATTTTAAACTGCGAGATGGCTTATTTCAGTTTGCCTTCAATAATATCTTTAAAACGGCTGTATTCACCGCCGCCCACGACTTTTTCCCCATTGATCAAGAAGCTGGGTGTGGAATTAAACCCATGCGTATCCATGGCTTCCTTGCGGATCATGATGATTTTATCGAGCAGTTTTTCATTAGCCAAACACGAATCGATTTTTTCTTGGGACATGCCTGCCAGTTTTGCCAGCGTAAACAAACTGCCAATCGGATTTTTAGAGCCTGCCCATTGTTCCTGCTGCTTCATCAGCAAGTCATTAAAACCGACATAACGTTTTTCATCCACACAACGCGACAACAACGCCGCTGTGGCCCCCACACGTTCAAACGGGAAATCACGGAAGATGACCTTCACCTTGCCTGTTTCCACATAATCTTTCTTGATTTGCGGCAGGACATTTTTGTGAAAATCTGCACAGTGAGAACAAGTGTAAGAAGCATATTCAATCAAGGTCACAGGTGCATTGGGATCACCCATCACACGTTCTTCATATTGAGTTTCAGCCTGCGCTGTCAAACTGGCACCAACAAGCACGAGAGTTGCAGCAATAAAACGGGCAATTTTTTTCACGGGAATGCTCCACATTCTAAAAGGGTCTGGTTGAGTTATGCAGAGGCTAGAGACCGATTGTGGCAAAAAAAGGATAATTATGTAACAAACTTAAGAACGTCGTCCTCGCATATACGGGGGGCTCCTTGCTTATACAGATTCCCGATCACGTCGGGAATGACGGTGTTTCATAAACCTACCCGTTGCGAGCTTTAATCACCTTGCCTAATTCTTCAAAGGCTTTTTTAAACTCCGGGTCTTTAATCCCATCCACCATAGCCGCCACATTGGGGGCCAGTTCTTTGGCGGGCTGGACACGTTTGGAAATCACAGTTCGGGCAATCTGTTGCCCAGTGGTTTCAGCCTCATCAAAATAGCGTTTGGATATACGAATCTCAGATACAGCCTTAAAGCCAAAATGACTGTTAATGCGAAACAGGATTTCCTGACTATTGTGCTGGATAATCGTATTAAACCCTTGGCGGGCCTTAATAAACAAGGTCCCATTGGTGCGCCCTTTTGGGGGAAAGCTAATGCGCTCAGGTCGCGTATTTTCAGCCAACGCCGTGCCTACAATCTTGGCCCAGTTGCGCAAAATATTGGCCCCGACCAGACCGATTTGGTTGAGCCCCGGTTCAATCACATCAAAGCTGAGTTCTTCCACATCCTTGGGAAAGCCAAAACGTACTGGGCGAATACGGGTTTTTGACCCATCCATATAATCTAGCGGTAAAAGATGGGGGTTGGCACGGGCAAAAGCTTTTTCCGCATCCAGACGGGCAAGGGCGCGGGCCTCTTCTGTTTCAGCCCCTATGATTTGGTTTTGATACGGTGCCCCCTTATCCGTTGTCAGCCAATCTTCAAACAATTTTTGAAACTGTTTGAGAGATTTTTTGCGTTTATTATCCTGTTTTCGATAGGCATCATCCGCCTTATAAGCCTCTTCTGCCTTGCGCAAAATTTGGACCGCACGGTCTTCGCCGCCGGGTTTAGACAGGGTGCGTTCCAGTTTTTGCACATGAGCTTGCGCCTGATCAGAAGCCAACCACGTGCGAAAACGCTTGGACAGGCTGCGGTTTCGCCGTCTTTCTTCGCGATTTAGGAAATCTTCAATCAGGTTAAACATGAAAGGCTCTTGTCATTTGTGTGTGCAGAGAATACTCCTATCTGTTCAAAAAGCACAGTGGGATATTTATGAGCATTCAGGCACAACCGCTTTTAGACTGGTATGATCGCGAACGCCGCGACCTGCCTTGGCGCATGGCACCGGGGAAAACAGCTGATCCTTACAAGGTGTGGATGAGCGAGATTATGTTGCAACAAACCACTGTAGCAACCGTGAAATCCTATTATAAAAAATTTCTGGAAAATTGGCCCACCGTACAGGATTTGGCAGGCGCTGATCTGGATGAGGTGCTCCACGCCTGGCAGGGGCTGGGTTATTATGCCCGTGCGCGTAACCTGCATAAATGTGCTTGTGTGGTAACGCGTGACTTTAATGGTCGCTTCCCGGAAGATGAAAAACGCTTGCTGGACCTTCCCGGTATTGGGCCTTATACGGCAGCAGCCATTACCTCCATTGCCTTTGGACAAAAAGCAACCCCGGTGGATGGCAATGTGGAACGGGTGGTTTCACGCCTGTTTAAGGTCGAAGAAAAAATGCCCAAGGCCAAAAAGAAACTGGCGGAACTGGCCGCGACCCTGACACCGGATCAACGCGCAGGCGATTTTGCCCAGGCGATGATGGATTTAGGCGCAACTGTCTGTAGCCCCAAAAAAGCAGCGTGCGCCATTTGCCCCTGGATGGGTGGCTGTGAAGCCCGGCTCAAGGCAGAACCAACCGATTACCCCAAGAAAGAACCCAAAAAGCCAAAGCCCACACGCCAAGCCTATATCTTTTGGATCACCCGTAAAGATGGGGCCGTACTCTTGCGCAAACGCCCAGAAAAAGGCTTGCTCGGCGGGTTGATGGAATTTCCCTCCACCGACTGGGTGGAACGCGCCATTGATAAACAGGAAGCCCAGCGCCAAAGCCCGGCCCCTGCTTTGTTAAAGGAACTGAGCGGGTGCGTGCGCCATACCTTCACCCATTTTCATTTGGAACTCACCGTTTTAAAAGGGCAAGTCAGCGCCAACCCGCCCATTAACGGCGTCTGGGTAAAGCCTGAGCAGTTTAAAGACTACGCCCTGCCCACAGCCATGAAAAAAGTCGCAAAACACGTTTCACAATGCATTTGATCTATTGCAGGTAGCAAATCTATATTGACTTCTATAAGGTTGAACACAAGATTTACCTATTCAAGGAGGGACCTGTGCGTTTTACGTTTCTTTGCTGTTTGGTGTTACTGGTTGCAGGATGTCAGACCGTCCAGATGGGACATTTCTCTGCCCCTGCCCTCATTGCCTTTGACCCACAACAAGCACGTCAACTTGCCAAACGAGCAGAAGGCTATGGCTATGTAAAAGGGCGCCCTTTCAACCTACAAAACTATCCCTTTTTCACACAAAACAGTTTTGGACAAAACTGGCTGAAACAAAGCAGCCATAAAGTCATTACCATCGGCTACCCCAAAGAATGTGCGACCTATAATGCACGCTGGCGCCATCGCAATTTATTTGATGCAATTGAACGGACCATGACAACTTGCCTGTCACGGGTAAAAGAATTTTCCAAACATACGGGCAAAAAATGCGGCTGCCGTATTGCCGCAATCAATAACAATGTGTTCCTCACCCCTGAAGAACTCCCCTTTAGGAGAAATCTACCAGCAATTGCTCTGGTAAAAGACACACGCGGGCGTAAGGAGATTTTGGGCTATGCCTCAACAACCGGACGGACAGGGCAGAACCAGCCGATGGATTTCTTCACCCAAAGTGGTGAAAAAGTCTGTACAGGTCGTTATAATTTAGGTTCCTTGTCTTTTAAAGGCGATGCCCAGCTCAATTGTTTTGGCGGACGCATCAAAGGCCCTGCCGTCTTCAAGGTTGCAGGTTACCGTGAAGGCCAAGCCTATGGCACCGCCCTTGTCAACGCCGGAGAAAACCAGTTGATTTTGGTCTATGGTTTACCCACCGATGAATTTAGAAAACGCCGTGCGGAGTTACTAGAAGAATGAGAAGTCTACTTTTGCTCATCGCATCTTTTTTCTTGGCTTTGACAACAACAGCCCAAGCCCAAACATCCTTCATGGACCTGTGGTGTGAATATGGTGGGAAGGGCTGCGTTGAACAACCTCAAAAAGCCAAACCCGCCCCTGTTGCACAACCTGTACCAAAGCCAAAACCCGTTCAAGCCAAACCGAAACCACAACCAAAGCCCCTTAAACAGGTCAGCACCCCGTTAATCACACGCAATGCCTCTTTGGCCCAATCCAAAGGGGTCACATTTGGACGTTATTATGCTCTGGTCATTGGCAATAACAAGTATCCGAATTTAGATAACCTGAAAACAGCCATTCATGATGCCAAACAGGTCGGCCAGTTGTTGAAGAAATCTTATGGCTTTTCTGTCACCCAACTGATCAATGCCAGCCGGGATCAGATTATTGCGGCTTTAGACGAATATCGTAAAATTCTGAGAGAAGAAGATAATCTGCTGATTTATTATGCCGGACATGGCTGGCTGGATAAGGAAAGCGAGCGTGGCTACTGGTTACCGGTAGATGCCGCCAAGGACACACGGGCACGCTGGGTCTCCAATGCCGATATTACAGATACGTTAAAAGCCCTTAAAGCCCGCCATGTCATGGTGGTCGCTGATAGCTGTTATGCCGGTACCCTGACCCGATCAGCAGAAGCAGGACTTGAAGGGACACGCGGGCTCAAGCTGGTGGAACGTCCCTCTGGCTATCTGGAAACTCTTGTTGGGCGAAAATCACGCACGGTCTTAGCCTCTGGGGCGTTGGAACCTGTCAGTGATCAAGGCGGGGGCAAACATTCCGTTTTTGCCTATGCCTTTCTTAAAAGCCTTCAAGAAAATAAGGCGATGATGGATGGCACCCAATTATTTGGCAATGTGCGCAAACAAGTACTGCTCAATGCCCGCCAGACACCACAATATTCAAACATTCGTTTTGCGGGTCATGATATCGGTGGGGATTTCGTTTTCTTGCGCCGGGATAAATAAATGCTTACCTTTAGGGTCAGGAGAAAAACATGACAGATAAAATCACCAAAACAGAAGACGAGTGGCGAAGCCAGCTTAGCGCTGAGGAATATAGCGTCTGTCGCCAAAATGGGACCGAACGGGCCTTTAGCGGGCGCTATTGGGATAGCAAAATCAAGGGCATGTACCATTGTATCGGCTGTGGCGAAGCCTTGTTTGATTCTGAGACCAAATATGATTCCGGCAGTGGCTGGCCAAGTTTTTATCAACCTGTCACGAACCAATGCGTGGAAGAAACCCGTGATACCTCCCACGGGATGGTACGTGTTGAAGTCCATTGTGCCAAGTGTGAAAGCCACCTTGGTCATGTATTTGAAGATGGACCACAGCCCACGGGTTTGCGCTATTGCATCAATTCGCTTTCACTTAACCTGAAAGAAAAAGAGTAGGCCCCTTGCACGCCATTTGGGTCCTCGCCTTCCCCATTATCCTGTCCAACATCACCATCCCGTTGCTTGGCGCTGTCGATGCGGCTGTCATGGGACATATGGACAGTGCGGCCTATTTGGGGGCCGTGGCTGTCGGCGGGTTGATTTTTGATTATATATACTGGGGTTTTGGCTTCCTGCGTTTAAGCACCACCGGACTAACCGCTCAGGCCATCGGGGCAAACAACGGGGAAGAAGCCCGCGCTATCTTTGGCCGTGCGGCCCTGATCGCCCTGGGTGGTGCCCTGTTATTATGGGCCTCTCAGCCCCTTATTTTTTATGGTGCAGCCCTGGTTATTGACGCAAGCTACGAGGTTGAACAACTTGCCCGCACCTATTTTACAATCCGCATCTGGTCAGCCCCTGCTGCTTTGCTGAATTATGCGCTGATCGGCTGGATACTGGCCCATCGCAATACAAAAGGGGTGCTTATTCAACAAGTGATCACCAATCTCACCAATGTTATTCTGGATCTGTGGTTTGTCATGGGGTTGGGATATGGGGTTGAAGGGGTCGCCTGGGCAACCGTGATTGCCCAATATACAGGTCTGATGGTCGGTCTGACCCTCTTGCAACGTAACCTGTCCCAACTGGAGGGGCACTGGCGGCTTCCCTCCATTTTTAATCTTGCCAAGATCAAACGGCTGATGTCGATGAATTTTGACCTGTTCATTCGCACGGTTTGTCTGCTCAGTGCCTTTGCCTGGTTTACTGCCCAAGGGGCCAAACTGGGTGATCTGGTACTTGCAGCCAATGCGATTTTATTACAGTTTCAGCAGTTTACCTCTTATGCACTGGATGGGTTTGCCCATGCTGTTGAAGTGTTAAGCGGACATAGCGCAGGGCGAAAAAACAAGGCACAGTTTAAACGCGATGTCAAAAGCTCCACCCAGCTTGCCTTTCTTTTTGCCTGTGGCTTTTCACTTATCTATTTCACCTTCGCAGGGTCACTGATCAATCTGTTTAGTGATATTGAACCAGTCCTTGCGCTGGCAAAAGACTATACCTTGTGGATGGCACTGCTGCCTTTAGTTTCAATTTGGGGCTTCCAGCTGGACGGTATTTATTTTGGCCTAACGGAAACACGGACCTTGCGCAATATGATGATACTCAGTCTCGCCCTTTATCTACCACTGAGCATCATTTTACGGGATCATTTTGAAAATCACGGTTTATGGGCTGCGTTTACCATATTTTTTCTATTTAGGGGTATAACGCTGGGCATGAGATTTCCATCAGTTGAAAAACGAGCTTTTCCATGATTACCCGCCGTGCCTTTCTTGCAGGTTGCCTGCCCGCAGCTCTGACTGCCTGTTCCACAACAGAAATTGTCCGCACCTTTGAAGCTGCCGCTCGGGGCGGGTCCCTGAAAGGGGCGGTGCGCTCCGTTGCGACCTCCAAGGCACAAAGCTGGGCACGCAACCCAACCACCTTTATCAGCGACATTCGCCGTTTTGACAGTCTTGCCCAGGAATTCGTACGCGATGTGGTGAATGTCTGGGGCCAAGATAATGCCAAAGCCCCTTCCGAACAGGTCTATGTCAAATACAGTGATGATTATAACAGTCGCGGGATCATTGATTTTCAACGTTCCATCGTGCGTGTTGAAACCCTGATCCCCAACCATCTCAAACAAGCAATCGTCACCACCCTTCTCTCCCCCAGCGATCCACGCGGGGTTGATCTATTTTCCGCCAAACCGGTAAAATTGGGGGGAGAACCTTTTCTCTATAAACAAGTGGTCGACCATGAAGGTAAAGAAATTCGCTGGGAATGGCGTGCCAACCGCTATGCCGATTACCTTCTGGCCCATAAACGCCAGACCCGTTCAGTTACCTTGAATAATGGCACATCAAAACAGGAAACTTTCGTGGAATTCCCACTGGTGCGCAATCACACGGCACAACGTTCCGGGCGCTATGACGCTTTGGTCCAGAAATATGCCGCCCACTATGGTCTGGAACGTGCCTTGGTCTATGCCATCATTCAAACAGAAAGTAACTTTAACCCCTATGCCGTCAGCTGGGTCCCGGCCTATGGGTTGATGCAAATCGTCCCGACCACAGCTGGGCGCGATGCCTATGAAGTCATCCATGGTCGCCCCGGCACGCCGAGCCGAGACTACCTATTTAACGTAGAAAATAACATCCGCATGGGCTGTGCCTACCTCCACATCCTGCAAACCCGCTATCTGGTTAAAGTCAAAAACCCAACCACACGGGAATATTGCATGATTGCGGCCTATAACGGCGGGGCAGGCAATGTGTTACGCTCGTTCCATTCCAACCGCGACACAGCCTTTACCCTGATTAACCGCTCTTCACCAAGCACTGTCTATAGCCGCCTGCGCAGCAAAATGCCGACGGAAAGTCAGCATTACTTGCAAAAAGTCACAACGGCGAAAAAGAAGTATGCCTAAGCGCTTTTCACCTTAGTGATAAATTGTTCAACTTCATTTTTCAGGTTATCAGAATGAACACCCAATGTACGCGCTGCCTGAAGCACTTCTTGTGAAGCATTCCCGGTTTCATTGGCCGCACTGCTGACATCGGAAATATTGTTTGTCACTGCTTCCGTTCCCTGAGATGCCTCATCAATATTGCGGGCGATTTCCTGGGTTGCACTGCTTTGTTCTTCCACAGCAGAGGCAATGGTTGCTGAAATTTGTTGAATTTCACGAATGATCCCAATCACCCCATCCATTGATGTAGCAGCCTGATGTGTCGCCGTCTGGACATCTCTGATCTGCATGCCGATTTCTTCCGTGGCTTTCGCTGTCTGGTTTGCAAGGTTCTTCACTTCGCTGGCAACAACCGCAAACCCTTTGCCAGCCTCACCTGCGCGTGCAGCCTCAATCGTCGCATTCAAAGCAAGCAGGTTGGTTTGGTCTGCAATATCATTAATCAGCTTGATCACTTCACCAATACGTTGGGAGCTTTGTGTCAAACGATCAATTTCAGTTGCGGCCTCATCGGCTTCTTCCACAGCCTTATTGGCAACATCGGTAGAAAGGGAAACCTGAGATGCAATCTCGTTAATGGACCCTGTCAATTCTTCAGAAGCTGCGGCAACCGTCTGCACATTGGCAGACGCTTGAACAGCTGCTGTATTAACTGTTTCAGCACGTTCACTTGTACGGTTGGCAATGGAATTCATTCCTTGGGCATTGCTATCCATTTGAACGGCCGCTGACCCAACAGATTCCAGAATTTGTTTCATGGACAAGTCAAATTCACCGGCCATTTCCTCAATCGCCTGCGCCCGTTTTTGCTGTTCTTCCTGACGTTTGACATCTTCTGCTGCCATAGCGTCGGCTTCCACAAGGCTTTTTCTAAAGTCTTCAACGTTATGAGCCATATCCCCGATTTCGTCTTTACGTTCAAGACCAGGAATAGGGCTTTCTTTCTCCCCTTCTTTCAGGGAGAGCATCCGTTGACCAAGGGCGGCAATCGGCTTTTTGATACTGGCTGTGATCAACCAGGCAATCAGGATCCCAATCGCAATTGAGGCAACAATAAGAATAATAGCTTCAATTTTAATAAAATCACGGGTCTCACCTGCTTTTTTCATAAAGCCATCAGCCTTGTTAAAGGCAAAATTTGTCAGGTAATCAATACTGTCATTGATCTTTTTAACAACCTTTGCCCCTTTGCCTTTCGTGATTTCAGCGGCCTCAAGACGTTTGCCCTGACGCATCAAGGCAATGACTTCATCGCGTACCGTCTTCCAATTGATAACGGCTTGTTTCAGTTCGTTGACCTTTGCCTTATCACCTAAAAAGCGTTCATTAATAATGTCAAAATAACCAAGGACCTCTTTTTCAAGAACATCAACTTTTTTGGCCGCAGCCGTGATCCCTTCATCATTTTTAGCCAGGGCAACATCTTTCATCCCCCGGTGCATGGCAATGATCCCCGCCTTTACCTGCAAGACTTTTGTACTGACGGCAAAGGGGTGTTTGTAAAGTTTTTCAGTCAGTCCACTGAGTGTGTTCAGACTGCTTACCGATACGACGCCCAAAATAAGAGTCAGCACAAGAATAATCGCAAAGCCCGAAAACAAACGGACCCCAATTTTCACATTTGACATGATATATCCCGCCTAGATTTGTCATTTTGACATTGGCTTCTGCGACATTTGCGCCTGCTAGAAACCAAATCTGAAAATTTAAAAGTTTGGGATTCTCTATCGCGAGGAATGGGGTGTCTGCAAGATCCTTATACGAAAGAACAGAAAATAAAGTGTATTTTGCCATGCATATGGCGGACTATTCCTGTTGTACTCAATTCTTAATTGATTTTTATTGATATATTAGATTTTAATTTCATAAAATTGAACGAATCTAATACGCAACCACATTAGCCTAACGATTTACTCGCCATTTCAAAGGTATCTTTGGACAATCCATCCGTGTCGATAATCCGTTGCAATTGCGCCTTCATCAAGACTTGGCGGGCTTCCTCAAAACGACGCCAGCGCCCCAGCGGAGCCACCATGCGCGCTGCAATTTGCGGATTGATTTTATCCAGTTCCAAAATCCGGTCTGTATGAAAAGCATACCCTGAACCGTCTGCTGCATGATAATGAAGCTGGTTGGCATGGGCAAAAACAGCGATAAGGGAGCGTACCTTGTTCGGGTTTTTAATGGAAAAGGCTTCATGACCTAGCAGGGATTTCACCTTATCCAGAGTGGATGGCAACGACGACATGGCCTGAACCGCCAACCATTTATCCACCACCAGCGGGTCATCCTGATAGCGGTTATAGAAATCTTTCAACGCCTCTTCACGGGCATCAATATCCATATTGGACAGGATACCCAACGCCGCCATGCGGTCTGTCATATTATCGCCATTGTGATATTGCGATGTCAGCAAGCCCAAACAGGCCGGATCATCCAGTTCTGACAGATAGGCCAGACAGATATTTTTCAGGGATCGCTGACCTGCCGATTTCGCATCGGGTGAATAAGGTGCATCACTGCGCAAAACACGTAATCTGTCGAGCAGGTCCTCTTGCAAATCATGGGCAATAAACCCACGCAAGGCTTCGCGTGCCCCATGAATGGCATCCACATCAATCACGTCCATCTGTTCAGCCAAATAGCTTTCTGTGGGTAATTGTAAACAAAGGGCGATAAATTCAGCATCCAGTTGCTCGTTCAATAATGTTTGGCGCAATGCTTCAATGAAACTTGCATCTTTTTCAAACGCTTTGCCCTGTTGATGGGCCGCAATCATATCCAGCAACAACTGTGTGCCGTAAGCCTGGGCCGCTTCCCAACGGGCAAAGTCATCCCTGTCATTTGCCATCAAAAAGGCAAGCTCATCTGCCGGGTAATCAGCCTTCAGCTTAATCGGGGCGGAAAAATCACGGTTCAGTGAGACAACAGGCTGTTCTTTAATATTTTCAAAAGTAAACGTTTGTTCAGCCTCTTTCAGCGAAAGGACCTCTGCAACCAAATCTTGCCCATCGGCCCCGACAAGCCCGATGGAAATCGGCATATGCATCACCTCTTTCGTCTCTTGCCCCGGTGTGGCCTCCATATGCTGGGCCAGTGTCAGGCTAAATTTCTGCGCAGCCTCATCATACGTCCAGTTGGCCGTAATTTCCGGTGTACCTGCCTGAGAATACCATAACTTAAACTGGCTCAGATCAATACCAGAAGCATCACTCATCGCAGCGGCAAAATCATCACAGGTCACGGCCTGACCATCATGGCGTTCAAAATACAGCTTCATCCCTTTTTGGAAATTCTCTTCTCCCAGCAAGGTATGCATCATGCGGATGACTTCTGATCCTTTGTTATAGACAGTCGCCGTATAGAAGTTATCAATGGCCATATAGCTATCCGGGCGCACCGGATGGGCCAAGGGGCCAGCATCTTCGGGGAATTGCCCCGCGCGTAAGATTTTCACGTTGGAGATACGTTCACAAGCCCGTGAACGCATATCAGAAGAAAATTCCTGATCGCGAAAAACCGTCAGCCCTTCTTTCAAGGAAAGCTGGAACCAGTCACGGCATGTCACCCGGTTGCCCGTCCAGTTATGGAAATATTCATGGGCGATCACTGCTTCAATCCCAGCATAGTCCGTATCGGTCGCCGTATCAGATTTTGCCAGCACATATTTGGTGTTAAAGACATTAAGCGATTTATTTTCCATCGCCCCCATATTGAAATCAGAAACAGCCACAATGTTATAAAGGTCCAGATCATATTCCAGACCAAAGCGCTCTTCGTCCCATTTCATTGACGCCTTCAGGCTTTCCATCGCCCAGCCACAGCGGTCTTCATTGCCATGTTCCACAAAGATACGCAGATCAACTGAACGACCGGAAAGGGTGGTAAATGTATCTTTCACACAGGCCAGATCCCCCGCAACCAAAGCAAACAGGTAGCTTGGCTTCGCAAACGGGTCTTCCCACACAGCGGCATGCTGGCCGTCTTCCAGTTCTGTCTCGCTGATCAAATTGCCGTTGGACAACATCACCGGGCAGGTTTCTTTATCCGCAACAATTGTCACCGTATAAGGTGCCATGACATCGGGGCGGTCCTGAAAATAGGTGATCCGGCGAAAACCTTGTGCCTCACACTGGGTGCAATAATTGCCACTGGACTGATAAAGGCCACTAAGCTGCGTGTTGCCTTTGGGGTCAATCTCGGTTTCCACCACCAGCTCAAAACGTTCTGGCACATTCGGGATGATCATTTGGTTATCGGCAATTTCATAATCACCGTCTTCCAAAGTGCGACCATCCAGGGCAATATTTAACAAGGTGAGGTCTTCCCCATCCAAAACCAGCGCTGCCCCCACCTCATTATTGGCGTAATAAGTGGTGGCACACAGCACGCGTGTGCTTTCAGCTTCCAGATCAAAGACAAGCTCGACATTTTCCACCAGATAATCAGGCGCAGCATAATCTTCCAAACGAATGGTCTTCGGTTGATCGGTTTTCATAAGGGCTATTCTTTCTTAAGAGTTATCTGGTGATATGGGCACGGATCAATTCCTTGGCCCCGTGGGACGACAGCAAGACACAACTGTCATGTTCGCTAAGCTGTTCAACCTCGGCCTGAACACTGTCGTTTAATGTACATTCATTGCGAAACACAATATCCAGCGCACTGGGCTGAAAAGGATGGCGTACCTTTTCAGAAGCTGCGCTTAAGGCCCATTCAATCAGTTTGGTGTTATTGACATGGTTATATAAATCCAGATCACCCAAACGCGGTTTGAATGGTTCTTGCGGGATGCCCAGTAATGGCTTTTCAATGGTGCGACGTTGAAAGTCAATCGGCTTTGGCCCGGCATCAGGCATGCGAGCCTGTACAAATTCCGGCCATTCAGCAATGGCACGTTCCTTCAAATCAAACAGGGCAAAGGTAGAAAGGGCACAGGCAATCACCATGTTATTTTCATCACGAAAACGATAAAACCGATGACCAAATTTACCTTGCACGCCTGCATACCAGGTCTCAACCGCAACCGCGTCGCCTTTATGGGGATAATGGCGTACAAAAATCGCAAGGCGGGCTAGAACCCAGGCCAGCTCTGTCCCCTTTAGCGCCTCCATTCCCAAATTCAACAAAGAGGAATTGCGAAAGGCACTTTCCTGTAAATATTCAGCCATCGAACAAATGGAAAAAAGCCCGTTGGGGCAAATTTCAGAGACACGGACATGATAAATTTCCTGCCCCAGTGTGGGCGGGGCAACAGCGCTGTCTACTTTGGCCCAATCAATCATACGTCTTTCCTTTTTTTTCTTTTATGATATGTAGGGATTAGATGAAGTTCAAGTCAAGGATTGAAGCAATGACAACTCGGGTAAAATGGGTGAAAGATCGTGTGTTCGAAGGCACAAGCAGCAGCGGCCATAGCGTCGTGATGGAAGCCAAAGGCCCCGGTGAAGGCAGCGTTGGCCCCAGCCCGATGGAAATGCTCTTGCTTGGTATGGGCGGCTGTACGACCTTTGATGTGGTTCATATTTTAGGCCGTATGCGCGAAGATGTAGCCGACTGCGAAGTCGAAATTGACGGCACACGCGCAGATGAAGACCCGAAGGTCTACACCAAGATTCATGCGCATTTTAAAGTCTCAGGCCGTGCCTTAAAGGAAAAAAAAGTCAAGCAAGCCGTGGAAATGTCAGCGGAAAAATACTGTTCTGCCTCCATCATGCTAGGCGCAACTGCCGAAATCACCCACGACTTTGAAGTGATTGAACTGGATTAAGCCTTTTTCTCACGCAACACGTGGGTATGATCCACATCATAAAGTTTGCTGTCGGTGAAATCTTCTGCCCCTAACACATGGCCGACAAGGATCAAGGCCGTACGGGTAATGCCGCTATCTTTCACCTTGGCACGAATATCAGAAAGCGTGCCATGGATGAAGGCTTCATCGGGCCAAGAGACACGATAGGCCACCACAACTGGGCAATCCTCGCCATAATGGGGCACCAAGGTATCGACCACATGTTTCAGGTTATTCACTGAGAGGTGGATCGCCAGTGTCGCCCCAGTTTGGCCGAACATTTCCAATGTTTCATTATTCGGCATCTTGCTTGATCGCACGGCTGTGCGGGTCAACACGATGGACTGGGACACATCCGGCAAGGTCAATTCTGTTTTCAACGCCGCAGAAGCCGCGGCATAAGCCGACACACCCGGCACCACTTCATAATCAATATCCAGCTTATCCAAACGGCGCATCTGTTCAGCAATCGCCCCATAAAGACACGGGTCCCCACTATGCACACGGGCCACATCATGGCCGTCTTTATGGGCGGCTTCGATCTCGGCAATGATTTCATCCAGATGCATCGGGGCGGTATCTTTGACCACAGAAGCCTTATCAGCCTGGGCGACAATGCCTTCGGGCACCAAAGAGCCTGCAAACAAAACAACCGGCGCTTCTTTAATGATGTTGAGGCCACGAACTGTGATCAGGTCCGGGGCACCCGGCCCTGCGCCAATGAAATAAACCGTCATGATGCCACCTTCATTTTCTTTTCATAGCCACGCGGCGTATAAACCCACTTGTTCACACCACGTTCAATCACCCGGCTTTGGCTTGAACCGACCAAAACCATGGTCAGCATATCAGCGTGATCAGAGGTCAACTCACCCAAGGTAATCACTTCTAAGCTTTCCGTTGCCCGACCAAGGTTACGCCCCAACACAACAGGGGTTTGTGGCGGACGACCTGTCAGCAAAATATCGCGTGCACGTTCAATCTGTGTAACCCGGCGTTTGGAACGCGGGTTATAAAAGGCCACAACGAAATCGCCATCTGCTGCGGCCTTGAGGCGACGTTGAATATCCTCCCACGGTGTCAGCAAGTCAGACAAGGAAATGGTACAGAAATCATGGTTGATCGGTGCGCCAATGCGTGCAGCACAAGCTTGCAGGGCCGAAATTCCCGGGGCCACATCCACCTGCAAACGGTTCCATTCCGGCTTGTTTTCCTTATCCAGCAGTTCAAAGGCCAATGTGGCCAGGGCATAAATCCCGGCGTCCCCGGAACAAACCAGACAGACACGCTTGCCTTGAGCCGCCAGATCCAGCGCGATACGGGCACGTTTTTCTTCATTGGCAAGGCCACTTTCATGGCGATCTTTGCCCACGATCAAATCTTCAACCAGATCAAGATAAAGCCCATAGCCCACCACATCAGTGGCATCACGCAAAGCTTGCGTGGCTTGAGGCGAGCGCCATTCATCACTGCCCGGACCAATCCCGATGATAGACAGATAGCCCTGCGCACGTCCCAGTGCACCGGGCTGTAGATCAACAGGTGAACGGGCAATGGCGCAGGTGGCTTTATCAGTCTTTTGTTTTTCAACGACCAGCTCACCCAAACCGCCAACTGCGGCCAGTGCGGCACCTTCGGCCACACCGTGACAGCCGACTTCGTTATAAACCACATCAGATGGGTTTTTCAGGCGCGGTTGTTGGGCATCCAGTTCTTGCGGGGTAAAGAAACGTGCAGGCACGCCCAATTCCTCAGCCAGTGCATGAACGGCCACTTCATCAGCTTTCACATCCACCGACACAACACAGCCGACAGACTGTTTGGTCAAGCCAGCGCCTTCCAATGTCTTCATCACATGATCAATAAGATGTTGTGGCGGGCAGTTACGCTCACAGCCAACACCCAAGGCCAAAACAGGCGGGTGATAGAGCAGCTCATTGCCATCAGGTTCCACATCGCGATCAGAAATACGAATGCGCGGGAAACCTTCTTCTTCGAAGCTGAGGCCCTTTTCCTGAAGCCAGCTGCTTTCGCCTGCTTCTTGTTCCAAGGCAACCGGGTCGTTGTTCAACAAGGCAGCCGCAATATCCTTGGCCTGATCCGGGTTGGAAATGCGCCAGCCTTGCGGCGGTTCATCCAGTGCTAGACCGAAGTTCAGCTCACCTGCTGTCGTAATCGCCGCAGCACCATCCAGAATATCAGCAATCCAGCGCGCCAGCTCGTTTGCACCATGATGCCCACCTAAAAGCGGCACGGCACAAGAGGCATCTTCGGCCACAGCAACCACGGGCGGTTCAACCCATTTATCGGCCAGAAGCGGGGCTAATGCGCGGATCAAAATACCACTGGCGCAAATCCCGATAATCGGGCGACCTTGACGAAATAAGGACTTCACATGCTCAATGGTATTGTCAAACGTTATGGCACAATCCGGTAAGCGTTTTTTCAGGCCGTGGATTTCCACATCACCCATGGTTTGGGCCAGCTCGTCAGCCAGTTGATATCCGCCAACTGACAGGCAGAGAATTACAGGGGTCTTTTTAGTCATGTCCACGCCTCGCCGCGTTTATGTACGATAATCATTGAAAAATAAGGGGCTTTGTCAAAATCAGCCTCATCTAAGGGCATCATTTTCTGGTTATCCATAGTCGCATGCTCGATATAATAAGCATTCTCGCTGATCCCGAGGGTGGAGAGCACATCACGCACCTTGGTAAAATGGCGACCGACTTTCATAATGATGGCCGCATCACAGTGTTGTAAACGCACCATTAAATCTTCGGCTGGCAAGGGGGCTGGCAAAACGGTCAGCACATCATAGCGCGACGTGATCGGCACCCCCAATTGCGCGCAACTTGCCATGGCCGAAGACACACCGGGGACCACCACGGTTTCAAAACGATCTGCCAGACGGCCATAAAGATACATGAAGGATCCAAAGAAAAACGGGTCCCCCTCACACAGCACGGCCACATCATGTCCGGCTTCTAATTCCTTGGCAATTTCCACACTGTATTTGTCATAGACATCATTGGCGGGAAACTTGCCCGGAATCATCGGGGTTTCAATCACGATCTCTTTTTGATTGCCCGGCAAGTGGCTTTCTACAATAGCGCGCGCCAGTGACGGTTTACCTTCGGGGGCCGGATAAGCCAGCACGGGGGCGGCTTGCATAATCTTTAGCGCCTTCAGCGTAATCAAATCCGGGTCGCCCGGACCGATGCCCAGACCATAGAGTGTCCCACTCATCTTGCTTTATTCCTTAATCGCAGACAATTGCAACACCGGGGCCATGGGCTTGAGTGCAGTCAATCGTCCGACATGTTCTTCACGGGAAATGGCAATGCGTATCAATTGCCCCCCGATTTTCTCGGCAAAATGCAACATTTCACGCTCTGCCTCAAGTGTTACTGTGTTCGCCACCAATCGCCCCCCGATAGGCAAGGCATTCCAGCAGGCTTCCAACACCCCTTTTTTCGAAATCCCACCCCCGATGAAAATGGCATCTGGTGTAGGCAACCCCCCCAAGGCTTCGGGGGCGCGACCATCAACAATTTCCAATGTGGGCACCCCAAGACTGGCGCCATTATGGGCAATCATGGAACGACGATGATCATTTTGTTCAATGGCAAGGGCCTGACAGGTGGGATGAGCCCGCATCCATTCAATGGCGATGGAGCCACAGCCTGCACCCACATCCCACAGCAATTCACCGGGTTGCGGGGCCAATGTGGATAAGGTAACAGCGCGCACTTCGCGTTTGGTCAATTGCCCATCATGTTCAAACAGATCATCACCCAGACCCGAGGTCAGGGGCAAACAACGCGCGCCTGTTCCGGCCTTACAGTCAATGGCAATGGTGTTGAGATCAGCAGTCTGTGCGGTCCAGCCTGTGGCTGTGCCTTCCAGACGTTTTTCATCCTCCCCCCCCATATGTTCAAAAACCGTAAGGTGCGAGTCGCCATAGCCATATTTCGCCAGCAGGTCGGCAACCTCAATCGGGGATTTACCATCCCGGCTCAAGACCAGAATTTTCACCCCATCGGCGATATAACGGTTCAGACTTTCAAGCGCGCGACCATGGATGGTCATACAGACACAATCCTGCACCGCCCAGCCCATGCGCGCGGCCGTCAGTGAAAAAGACCCATTGGCCGGATGGATCATCAGCTCAGTGGCCTCAAAATGTTTCAGCAAAGTTGCGCCAATGCCAAACCACAGCGGTTCGCCACTGGCCAGCACCACAATGCGCTTATCCTGATTGGCCTTGATCTCGTCAATGCCTTTACCCAGCCCAACACCCCAGGAAATTTTACGTGCCTCGCTGTCCACCATTTCCAGATGGCGCACACCACCGACCAGAATTTCAGCCGTTTCAATCAATTGGCGTGCCGTTGGCTTGACACCCTCAAGGCCGTCTTCCCCAATTCCAATCACATGGATCATTGCGTAATCCCTTTCTTTGCCAAGGCATTCAGGGCAGAGGCCGCAATAGCACTGCCACCACGTTTGCCGCGCAAGGTAATATAGGGCACATCGATATCTTCGGCCAAGGCAATCAGGGTTTCTTTTGACTCCATCGCGCCGACAAATCCGACAGGACACGCCACGATCAAGGCAGGCTTGGCAAAGCGCCCATCCAGAATACCCTGGATCAAATGGAACAGAGCTGTCGGTGCATTACCGATGACGACAACAGAGCCTTCCAGCCAGTCCCCCCAAAATTCCACGGCTGCGGCAGAACGGGTTGTGCCCAGTTCTTCGGCCTTGGCAGGGGTGCGCGCATCATTGAGGGTACAAACCACCGGATTATGATGGGCCAGACGTTTGCGAATAATGCCGTGAGACACCATTTCCACATCCACCAAAATGGGACAGCCACTTTCCAGTGCCTCACGCCCCTTGGTCGCCGCCTCTTCACTGTAAGAAATATCCACGCCTACATCCACATCACCGCACGCATGGATCATGCGAATGGCGACTTCGCGCATTTCTTCTTCGAAACCGGAAACGTCGATATCCTGTTCAATCAACTGCTGGGATTTGCGATAGATATCATTGGGCAAGCGGATATAGCTATTGAGCCATTCCAGCGCCTGATCCTTTTCGCTTTTACCCACACCGAGAACCCAGCCTTCTTCACCGATTACAGTGACGCGTTCTTCTTCTGTGAGATTTTCATCCCCGCTAAAGAGCGCGGCCAGTTCCCCGATTTGATCCAGCTCACCATAATGACGCGCCATGGTACGCACCTGAACCGCATCCTTGGGCAATTCGGCCATAGACTGAACCTTGATTTGTGACGGGTAAATTTCAGCGAGGGTAACTTCGCCTAAATTATCCGCGGACAAGCCTGTTTCAAACGGCCAGACCTTAACGTAACCGTCTAACCACGGATGGTGGCGAAGGCGTTGCAAATGGGCAATCCCCATCATGGTTTGCGACCCAACACAGCCTGTACCCAACAACTGCCACACAGGTTTCACCCCGGAAATGCGCTGTTCACACAACCGCATCTCATTGGTCAGCGGGTTCATATAAGGTTTCTTGCTTTCCAGAAACTGGGTTTGCTGCGCCTTGGGACATCCCCAAAACGGGCCTGTCGTGCCGGAAATTTGCTTATTCAAATCAGCGGCCACAGCAAAGCGGTTGTTGTGATTATCCGCCCCATCCTTGATGCGTGCGGCCAGTTCTTTCCACACCCCGGCCCAGCTTTGATCTTTCAGACCCAAACTTGCGGCAAAATCTTTCGGATAACCAAAGGCGAAATCACAGCCGACCAACACTTTTAGACCACGCGCCACCTGATCATTGAGCAGGTCCGCCAATTCCGTCATAGCGGCCTCGCGGGTCGATGGATTTTTCAGTGCCACTTCCGTCAGCTTGGAGCCACGGCGTTCAATCAGACAATACCAGATACTGTCCGCCCCCATCTTCGGTGTGGAAGCAGCCGACCAGTCAACCATGATGTAGCTGTCAAAAAGGTGTGTCATAACCTAAACTGTCATCCTCGCGAATGCGGGGATCTTTTATATACGGATAAAGATCCCCGATCACGTCGGGGATGACGCCCTAATTGGGGTTACTTCTCATCCCCATGATGGTGATGATGGTGGTGACCATGATCATGACCGTGGTGGTGGTGATGGCCGTGTTCCCCATCGGTACCAATGCCCATCACATGATGGTGGTGACCAACCTGAGCCGTGCCCACTTCACCTTCATAGCCGATGATCTGTTCACGATATTTACAGAGCTGACAGTTCATGTCGTTGCCACCGTTGAGCATCTCTTCCACACGATCCACAAAGGTATCAATCACCAGCGGGTGATCTTTCAGATAACCTGCTTTGACAAATTCAATATCAGAATGGTTCGCCGCCACTTCATCAGTTTGTGTGTAAATGCGATCCACCAGAATGCCTGTAAACAGGAAGTAAGGGATCACAAGGATACGTTTGTATCCCAACTTGGCGGCATGCTCCAAACCTTCGGGCACACGCGGGAATGCCACGCCGGAATAACAAACTTCGCCCCAGCCAAAGCCCATACCTTCCCACAACATGCGCATCACCTTGGACACGTTGGAATTGGCATCACTATCATTGGTGCCACGACCGACAACCATCAACAAGGTATCTTTGCGTTCCACCTTATCCACGCAAGCGGCTTCAGCTTCTTCAATACGTTGCTTACAGACTTCAAGAAGGCGGCGATCAATAGCAAGTTCGCGGCCAAAACGCACATCGATTTCTTCATTTTCTGCGGCAAAGTTATTTACTTCGCTCGGCAAATCATTTTTCACATGACCTGCGGCAAACAACATGCCCGGTACACACAGAATTTGTTTTGCGCCACGTTCTTTCAGCTTGTCCAGCCCGGTGCGAATGATCGGTGTGGCAAATTCCAGAAAGCCGCTTTCCACATCGCGATCAGGGAAACGTTCGCGCAGGTTTTTGGCCAGCAGATTAAATTCTTCAACAGCATTGTCATCACGGCTACCGTGACCACAGATCATAATTGCAGGTGTATCGGACATGGACATAAATCTCTTACTCAGTGGGTGTTTTGCCTTACAGCATCAAACGAAAGGCCCTGCCTGAAAGCATCGGGCCGCCTGTTCCCTGTCATGTAGCCGTTTGCCAGACAAAGAGCAAGGAGATTGTTGGTCAGGAGAACAAATGTCCCCACTGTCGTCCTCGCACATACGGGGACCTTTATCACATGGATAGAGATTCCCAATCGAGTTGGGAATGACTTGTTTTTTAACGATCCGCCGCATGGGCCATTTCAAACCAGCGCCGGGTAAAAGCCATCAGGCGTACCGCCGCCAGGCGATTAATCGTTCCAATGGGATATTGCCTTTTTTCATCCAGCTCCCCGGCAGGTACTCCTGTGAGGATTTCAATCCCCTGATCAATGGTTTCCACCGGATAGATATGAAAATCGCCGCGCTCACACGCATCCACCACATCAGCGCGCAACATCAGATGTTTGACATTATCTTTCGGGATCAAGACGCCTTGTTCCCCATTAAGCCCACGGGCCATACAAACATCAAAGAACCCTTCGATCTTTTCATTCACCCCGCCAATGGCTTGCACGTGACCATATTGATCCACCGATCCGGTCACCGCCAGCGATTGCTTGATCGGCACATCAGCCAAGGCTGACAGCAAGCTGTAAAGCTCAGTTGATGAGGCACTATCGCCATCAATGTTGGAATAAGACTGTTCAAACACGATATTGGCGGTCAAAGACAGTGGGCGGTCTTTGGCAAACCGATGGGCCAAAAAGGAGGTCAGGATCAACACCCCCTTGGAATGAAGCGGACCGCTTAGGGCAACTTCGCGTTCAATATTAACAATCTCGCCACGGCCCATGCGCACCGTACAGGAAATACGTGACGGACGGCCAAACATGAAATGATCAAGCTGTAAAACCGCCAACCCGTTGATCTGGCCGACAACCTCACCTTCTGTGTCAATATGAATGGTGCCACGATGAATTTCATCCAGAATGCGTTCGCGGATACGGTCAGAGCGATAGATTTTCGCATCAATGGCCTGCTCCACATGGGCTTTGGCAATAACTTTTTGCCCATCTTCGCGGGCCCAATAATCCGCCTCGCGCACCAGATCAACGATGGAGGCCATATGGGTGGTGAGCCGTTCCACATCTTCACACAAGCGTGAACCATGTTCGACCACACGCGCCACCCCGGATGGATCAAGCGGGCTTAACCCTTCCTGCTGCACCAAGGTCCCAATCAGGCGGGCATAAGTCTGTATTGTCTCATCACTACGTTCCATCTGATCATCAAAATCTGCCGCGACCTTAAACAGCTCATGAAAATCCGGGTCCAAGTGATTGAGCATATAATACAGGTAGGCATCGCCCAAAAGCACCACCTTGATATCCAGGGGAATGGGTTCTGGTTCCAACATCATGGTAGAACCTAATCCATAACTTTCCGCAGCCGATTCAATGCGGATGGATTGGGCATTTAAAATCCGTTTCAAAGCTTCCCAGGCAAAAGGCTGCATCAACAGCTTATGCACATCCAGCACCAAATACCCCCCATTGGCCTGATGCAAGGCCCCGGATTTAATCAGGGTAAAGTCTGTCACCTGCGTACCGTATGTGGCAATACTTTCAATACGCCCCACCACATTGGGTAAGGTGGGATGATCTTCTTCTACAATCGGTGCACCACAGCCATCAGCGCAATTATCAACAATCACATTAACCGAAAAGCGTCTGAAATCTTTTGGCTTTGCCCCTAAGATTGCCAAGCCCGCAGCCTCTTGCCCCTGTTCTTGCGGCAAAAAGTCATCAGCGGTTTCAATAACATCTTCTTCCACATCATCGAGATAAGCCTGCACCAGCTGATGATCTTCATAAGTCTTGCGCAGCTCGTTAATCTGATGTTCTACCGCAAACTGGGTCACTTCGCGGTTTAACTCACGTACGCTCAGGCGATATTCCTTTTCCATGCGTGGCAAGTCTTCAACAATCTGTGCCAGCTCACCTTCTAATTCATCAATGGCGCTCTTGCGGGCCTCCTGATCTTCTTCACTCAGTGCCTGAAATTCTTCCGGCTTTAAAATCGCCCCATCTTTTAACGGCACAAGGGCAAAGCCTGTCGGGGTGCGCAATAAACCGACATTTTTCTTTTCCCCACGTTCGCGAAAATCACCGAACGCTTTTTCCTGAATTTCTTTATATTTTTGTTCCAGACTATCGCGACGTTGGCGATATTCTTCTTGCTCAAACGCCTGGGGGATAGTCGCCTTAAGATCATCAACCAGCTGATCCATGGCATTGGCAAAACCACGCGCTTGGCCCGGGGGAAAGGAAATGGCCTTGGGCTTGTGGGGCAAGGTGAAATTATTGACATAAACCCAATCATTGGGCACGGCGCGATCGTGCGCTTTTTCTTTGAGCAAGCGCAAGACAAGGGAGCTTTTGCCTGTACCACGCGGACCAAAGGCAAACAGGTTATAGCCCAGACCTTTCATGCCAATAGCAAATTTAGCCGCGGCCAATGCACGATCTTGACCGACAAATTTATCCAGTTCTTTCAAGTCAGCCGTGGTCTTGAAATCAAACTGTTTTGGATCACAAACTCGATAGAGGTCTTTACGTTTTAACGCCTTAACAACACTCATCGCCCCCTCCTTTGAATTCAGGTTGTCCAGACACAAAGGTTTGTTTTTATAGGGATATTGTACTCTCTTTTTGGAAAAACTCAAAGCTTCCCTATATTAAGGATAAGGAGGCCCCATCATGATCGACATTTCACAACTTCCCCACTGGCAGGCTGTTGAAGGCCGCGATGCCATCACCCGTACCTTTACCTTTAAAAACTTTATGGAAGCCTTTGCCTTTATGACCCAGGTCGCCCTAAAGGCTGAAAAAATGAATCATCACCCGGAATGGTTCAATGTATATAACCGTGTCGAGGTCACACTGACCACCCATGATAGTGGCGGGGTCAGTGAAAAAGATATTAAACTGGCACAATTTATGGACGGGATTTCGCCCTAATCCCCAATAAAGACAATCCAGGCTTCAACCGCCTGAAAGAAAATATTGCGGCTGATTTGTTGGCTTTGGTCTCCCCCTTCCAGCGCGGTGATCGTCACAAACTTATCGTCAAAACTGACCGTATAGGCATTGGCGGTCCGTTCACCATGCTTGCGTTCCAGAAACTGCAACAACTCGACAGCAGCTTCTTTATCATCCTGCACATCACTTTCAAGAAAGTCAGCTAAAATCGCCAGCTCCTCACCAGCTGATGCACGAGGGTCATTATTTTCATCACGATAGAGTTTCATTATCTGTCTTTCCTATAAATCGGATAAGCGGTGTTAATCGCCCCATCCGGGCATGTTGCCGTCCCGCCTTTGGGACACAACCAACCTTCAATGGTGAAACCGATGGTACTGCGCCCGCGCCATTTGCCGCGTTTATCAATCCTGGACCCTTTATAGGCAAATAAAATCTGATCAACCACCTGCTTTTTGCTCAGTTGATCCGGAAAAAATGAAGAAAAAGCCTTACTGCGCCACACATCACGTTTTGCATCATAAATTTCCACCCGTGCGGTATAAACCCCTACCCGGTTCGGCCCGGATATGATCCCATCAACCTCGGCATGTTCCGGGTCACGACCAAAGGGACGGGCATGATAGCCCACAGGGCGTCCCTTTTTATTGATTTCCCCTTCAAAAATATGGGTGATGTTAATGGAAGGTTCAGTATCACTCCAATCAGCAGCCCAAGCAATTGGGGAAAAACAACATAAGAGAAAAGCAGCTTGCCAACCAAGCCGTGCTGCGCGTATGGTTTTATGAGGAAATAATAAAAGATTTAAAGGCGTACTCATGGATATCATCCGCATCATCATTGCTATTTTCATTCCCCCATTGGCGGCCTTTTTGACCGTGGGGATCGGTTTGCACTTCTGGCTCAACCTGATCCTGACGATCTTCTTCTTCGTCCCTGGTATGATCCATGCTTTATGGCTGGTGGTCAAAAATAAATAATAAAAAAAGCGGCCCTTTCCTAAAAAGAGGCCGCTTTTTTTAATCCATTCTCGTCATTCCCGACTTGATCGGGAATCCAGCTAGATCATCGGATCAAGCCCGATGATGACAGTTGAAGCTTAATCAATTTTCGGTTCTTCAACCTTATGCTGGCGACACGCCGCTGTCACCGTATTTGCCAGCAAACAGGCAATGGTCATCGGACCAACCCCACCCGGCACTGGCGTGATGGCACCGGCGACTTCTTTCACTTCTTCGAAATCTACATCACCCACCAACTTGGTCTTGCCGTCTTCTTTTTCAATGCGGTTAATCCCCACATCAATGACCACAGCCCCCGGCTTGATCCAGTCTTTCTTGATCATTTGTGCACGGCCAACCGCAGCCACCAAAATATCGGCACGACGGCATTCTTCTTCAATATCTTGCGTGCGTGAATGAACTGTTGTCACCGTACAGCTTTCATTGAGCAATAAAGCGCCCATAGGCTTACCAACAATATTGGAACGCCCCACAACAACGGCGCGTTTACCAGACAGACCATCTTCAAAATGATCTTGCAACATCATCAAACAGCCCAGCGGCGTGCAAGGCACCATGGCTTCATCAGCCCCTGTTGCCAGCAAACCTGTGTTGATCACATGGAAGCCATCCACATCTTTTTCAGGAGCGATGGCCGCAATGACTTTATCTTCGGCAATATGATCCGGCAGGGGCAGTTGCACGAGAATACCGTGAACTTCCGGGTTTTCATTGAGCCCATGAACCAACGTCAGCAGTTCCTGTTCAGAAATGTCAGGATCACGACGATATTCCAATGATTTCATACCGCATTCTTCGGTTTGCTTGACCTTATTGCGTACATAAACCTGGCTTGCCGGGTCTTCCCCCACCAAAACAACAGCCAACCCCGGTGTGAGGTTTTCATAGTCCTTGAGATACTGAACCTGTTTTGCAACACGGCTACGCACATTTTGTGCAAACAGTTTACCGTCAATGATTTTAGCGTCAGACATTGTTCTGCTTCATCCATTCTGTTAGTCGTTGTGTCAGGGCAGTTACATCGCCCCTTAACAACAGGGTTTTGTTCCGGCTGGTTTCACCAGCACGAATTTCGATATCAGACTTGGCTAATTTCCACTCTTTTGACAAAAGCTTGATCAGCGCAGCATTGGCCTTGCCTTTTTCAGGAACAGCCGTAACGGAAACCTTGAAGACCCCAGTGCCTTCGGCCTCTTCTTTCCATTCATTGATTGCATTCTTTTTTCCCTTGGGCGTCAGGCGCACACAAACACGTACACCGCCTTCCATAGGAACAAAGAGTTTTTCAATCATCCCACAAATTTAAACATCAACTGATGGATGACGTTTTGCAGGAAGAAAACAAGCAACAGCAAAATAATCGGTGAAAGATCAATCCCGCCCATGTTCGGAATAAACCCACGAATTTTGGACAAGACAGGCTCGGTCAATTTAGAACAGAGATCCCAAATAATACGCACAAACTGATTGCTGTAATTGATCACATTGAAATGGAACAGCCAGGACATCACCACAGCGATCACCACGACCAGTTCATAGATATTCAAGATCGCCAGCAAAACCTGGAACAAAGGTACGATAACGACGTCCATGGGAACCCCTTTTTCACCACGTCTTTTTATTACACTTAAGTTGGTCGCCAACCTATACCGGGAGTGACGGGAGTGCAAGTGATGTGTTGAAGGGCGCAGCTTTACTTGAACAGGTCGCGCGTCACCACCCCGACAAATTTGGTAAAGGCTTCAGAATCTGCGCGCACATCCTGATGAACCCAGCCGGAAATATCGCGATACACATCATCACCTACGCAGAACACAATGGAAAATGTCGGTTTATCCTGAGGGGTAGAGTCGGGCATCTCCCCTTTACACAAGCGATTGTTATTAAAATTTTTCGGTGGTGCAATCAGCCAGAACACCCGATAAGCAGGTGAATCTGCTTCTTCAATGCGGGTCGTTGCCTTAAACGGACGCCTTGCCATGCCCCGCTCCATCCCCTTAAGGATTACATCTGTGACGGCCTCAGCCTCAAAACCGGGGTAATTTCCCCGTACATCCACCAGTAAGGGGCCGCGCGATGTGGCGGTAAAGAAGTAATCATAGGTACTTTCACGCGCAGAATACATTTCCACATGACCATATGGCGCATCCTGTCCACAGGCTGCAACCCCCACCAAAGACGCCAATCCCGCCAAAAGTTTTTTCATCACGCAAAATCCTTTTTAAATCTCAATTTCTTGCCAGCTTACCCCAATCCAACAAGAAAGGCTAATACGAAAGAATATAGCGTTCTATATATGATTATTTTTTGACTAATTAAAAAAACACTGGAAACATGCGGAGTCGCACGGTAGAATCTTTTCATTAGAGTACGGATGTAAAGGAGATGCACATGCACCTTCTCAGCTCGCATGGTCTTGCCTATGCTGAAACTGCACCGCCCCCAACGCGGCGCCTTTCAGCCATCACCGTCTCTACCCTTTGTTTCATTCACACAAATATGTTGAAGATGTGCCTGCCTCCACCGCCTTTGTGGGGGCTTTTTTTATGGCATATCCTATTTTCAGGAGAGACCCATGGGTAAGCGCGCACGTAAAAACACCAAAGTTGATGCCGATGTCAGAGCCTTGTTTTTTGACGAACACCAACGTGAAGAAGAAATGAATAAAAAAGCATGGGACCCGATCAACGGGCACCGCACAGACTCTCCGAGGGATCAAAAATACGTCAAGAATGTCCGCCCCAGAAGCGACAATCAGGCCCAACTCATGCAAGCCATTGATGAACGCCATATGGTTGTTGCCCTTGGCCCGGCAGGCACCGGCAAAACCTACATCGCAGTTGCCAAGGCCGTGGAAGCCCTGGAAAATGGCAAGATCGAACGTATTGTCCTGTCACGCCCTGCTGTGGAAGCTGGGGAAAGCATCGGTTATCTACCCGGTGATATGGAAGAAAAACTCGCCCCTTACCTGCGCCCTCTTTACGACGCGCTCACTGATCGCTTAGGCAATCGCCGTCTCAAACAACTGATGACAAACGGCACCATTGAACTCGCCCCGGTTGGCTATATGCGCGGGCGCACGCTTAATAACGCCTTTGTGGTAATTGATGAAGCACAGAACTGCACCTACGGCCAGCTTAAAATGCTGATCACCCGTCTGGGCTGGAACGCCACCATGGTCTTAACAGGTGATCCGGACCAAAGCGACTTACTACCGGGCATTTCCGGACTGAAAGACATCGCAGATAAACTGGAACCCCTGGAAGACATCGCCACCATCCGCCTAAAAGACCGCGACATCGTACGCCACCCACTGGTTGCCAGTATTCTAACAGTTGTTTAACATAAGGTCTCTCTAACAAGTGCCCCCTCAGCGTCATTCTCAACTTGATTGAGAAACCAGCTAGACCCTTATATCAAGTACGAGGGCGACAAAGGCAGGAGTAACAAAATTACAAACTATTCTCCCCTTGCGAAACTTTTGCCATTTTCTTATAAGTCAGGTTACGAAAAATACTGGGATTATGACTATTCCCCTATAGCCAACGCGGGAATAATGTGGTAAATCGGTATTGTAATGCGTATTTATTTTTCGAAGTGTCTCGCAAAGGATTATCATGAGCGATGAACGTTTAGCCCTCGCGGCTGAATTTCCGGCGACTTCCGTAGAAGCCTGGAAAGAGTCTTTGGAGAAAGTTCTCAAAGGTGCCCCGTTTGAAAAGAAGATGGTTGTCAAAACCTATGATGGAATCGACATCCAGCCTCTTTATACACAAGCCGACTGGGATGCAGCTGGCAACCCGTCTGGTTTCCCGGGCAATGCCCCGTTTACCCGTGGTAATTCTGCACAAGGGCGCAGCGTTGATGGCTGGGATATCCGCCAGGTTCACGCCAATGCCGATAAAGCTGCCGCCAATGAACAAATCCTTGATGATCTGGAACGCGGTGTCACTTCCCTGATCCTGCAATTTGACGAAGCCGCGCGTGCGGGTAAGTCTGGTGCAGATGCAGGCGAGCTTGCCGGTCGCGGCGGGATCATGATCTATTCCAAAGAAGACCTCGCCGATGTGCTGGATGGTGTTCTCCTTGATCTGGCTTCCGTTTCTGTTGAAGCAGGTGCCCAAGCCAAGGCCGCAGCAGAAATGCTCAAAGGTCTGTGGGCTGATAAAAACATTGATGCCAAACAAGCCATGGGCGCGTTTAACGCTGACCCGCTGGGTAACCTCGCTGCAAATGGTGAATTACCACAGTCTGTGGAAGAAGCCCTGGCTGATCTTGGCGCACTGGCAAAAGAAACCTCTGAAACATACCCGCATGTCACTGCGGTAAAAGTTGATACCTCTGCCTATTACGGTGCAGGGGCAACGGAAACACAAGACCTCGCCATTGCACTGGCAACAGGTGTGGCGTACTTGCGTGCCATGACGGATGCGGGCCTAAGCGTTGATGATGCAGCCAAGCAAATCGTCTTTAGCTTCGCCAATGGCGCAGACGTATTCCCGAACATCGCGAAACTCCGTGCCGCCCGTTTCTTGTGGGCACAGGTTGTAAAAGCGTCTGGTGGTTCTGATGAGGCATGTGCCATGAACCTTCACGCGGCCACAGCAGCGCGTGCGCTTTCCAAGCGTGACCCATGGGTGAACATGCTGCGTGTGACAGCGACCTGTTTTGCTGGTGCCGTTGGTGGTGCAGATGCAATCACAGTTCTGCCGTTTGACCACCACTGCGGTGTCGCAGATGATTTTGCCCGACGCATTGCACGTAACACGCAAATCGTTCTGCAAGAAGAAAGTTCCCTGAACAAAGTGATCGACCCGGCGGGTGGGTCCTGGTTCATTGAAACCCTGACGGAACAATATGCTGAAAAAGCATGGAATATTTTCCAGAAGATCGAAGAAAAAGGCGGCATGGCTGCAATTATTCTTTCCGGTCACGTACAGGAAGCCATCGCAGACATCTGGGATGCCCGTGTGAAAAACATCGCCAAGCGTAAAGACCCGGTGACAGGCGTTTCTGAATTCCCGAATATTGCCGAAGAAGCCGTTGAGCGTAGCGAACCTGATTACGCCACCTTGATTGGTAAAATTGCCAATGCAGATCAGTCCATTGCTGATCTGGCTGTGTCCGGTGCAGGCGTGACAGCCCAAGCCCTTCCGGCACACCATCTGGCTGAAGATTATGAAAAACTGCGCGATGCAGCAGATGAGTATGCAGCGAAGAACGGTTCCTTGCCGAAAATCTTCTCTGCCAATATCGGCGCGATTGCCAAACACACAGCGCGTGCCACATTTGCCAAAAACTTCTTTGAAGCGGGCGGCATTCAGGCTGTAACCAACAACGGTTTTGCCACAGCAGAAGAAGCGGTTGCCGCCTTTAAAGAAAGCGGTGCAGAAGTCGCGGTTCTTTGTGGGTCCGATGACCAGTATGAAGAACTGGCCGCAGGTTTTGCTGGCAGCCTTAAGGCAGCGGGTGCCAAGAAAGTTTACTTGGCAGGTCGCGGTGAATTTGACGGTGTTGACGCAAGCGTCGGCATGGGTAGCGATGTACTTGCAACATTGCGCGATCTCCACACTGTTTTGGGAGTGTAAGATAAATGAGCACGATTCCTAATTTTGCAAATGTTGCACTGGATACATCCGGTCTGAACAAAGAACAAGTTGCCGACTGGAAAGGTCGCATCGAAGGCGAAACAGGTCAAAAGCTTGATGACCTGACATGGAACACACCGGAAGGCATCGGGGTTAAGCCGCTTTATACGCAAGAAGACCTCAAAGGTCTGGATAACCTTGAATCTGTACCGGGTTTTGCGCCCTTTAAACGCGGCCCCTATAACTCCATGTACACAACGCGTCCATGGACAATCCGCCAGTATGCGGGTTTCTCAACAGCTGAAGAATCCAACGCCTTTTACCGCCGCAACCTGGCTGCGGGTCAAAAAGGTCTCTCAGTTGCCTTCGACCTTGCCACACACCGTGGCTATGACTCCGATCACCCGCGTGTAACAGGTGACGTTGGTATGGCCGGTGTGGCCATTGACTCCATCTATGATACACGTACGCTGTTTGATGGTATTCCGCTGGATCAAATGTCTGTCTCCATGACCATGAATGGTGCGGTTCTTCCGGTTCTCGCCCTTTATGTTCTGGCGGCTGAAGAACAAGGTGTCAGCCCGGATAAACTGTCCGGTACCATTCAGAATGATATTCTGAAAGAATTTATGGTGCGTAACACCTATATCTATCCGCCGACCCCGTCCATGAAGATCATTTCCGATATCTTTGGCTTCACATCACGTGAAATGCCGAAATATAACTCGATCTCCATTTCCGGCTATCACATGCAGGAAGCGGGTGCGACAGCTGATCTGGAACTGGCGTACACACTGGCTGATGGTGTGGAATATATCCGTTCCGGTATTGAGGCTGGCCTGGATGTGGATGCCTTTGCACCACGCTTGTCCTTCTTCTGGGCAATCGGTACAAACTTCTTTATGGAAGTTGCCAAAATGCGTGCGGGCCGTATGTTGTGGTCTCGTCTGGTTAACCAGTTTAACCCGAAAAACACAAAATCACTGGCGCTTCGCACCCACTCCCAGACATCTGGTTGGTCACTGACAGCACAAGACGTGTTCAACAACGTAACGCGTACTTGTATTGAAGCCATGGCATCAAGCCAAGGTCACACACAGTCGCTGCATACAAACGCGTTGGACGAAGCCTTGGCCCTTCCGACAGACTTCTCTGCGCGTATTGCACGGAACACGCAAATCTTCCTGCAACAAGAAACTGGCACTTGTGATGTGATCGACCCATGGGGTGGTTCTTACTATGTTGAGAAACTGACCCAAGACCTGGCTGAAAAAGCCTGGGCACACATTCAGGAAGTGGAAGAACAAGGCGGTATGGCAAAAGCCATTGAAGCCGGCATTCCGAAGATGCGCATTGAAGAAGCTGCGGCACGTACACAAGCGCGCATCGACAGTGGTCGCCAGACCGTTGTGGGCGTGAACAAGTACCAGCTTGAAAACGAAGAAGCGATCGACGTTCTGAAGGTAGAAAACACCGAAGTACGTAAGTCCCAAATCGACAAGCTGAACCGCCTGCGTGCAGAGCGTAACGAAGATGCATGTCAAGCCTCTTTGGATGCCCTGACTGAATGTGCCAAGAGTGAAAACGGCAACCTGCTTGATCTGGCGATTAAAGCGGGCCGTGAGAAGGCAACTGTTGGTGAAATCTCCGATGCACTGGAAAAAGTCTATGGTCGCCATCAGGCAACCATCCGTACAATTTCCGGCGTTTACAAAAACGAGGTTGGTGAAATGAACGAGAAAGTCGAAGACGTAACAGCTCTCGTTAAGAAGTTCGAAGACTCAGAAGGTCGTCGTCCGCGTATCCTGATTGCCAAAATGGGCCAGGATGGTCACGACCGTGGTCAGAAAGTGATCGCGACAGCCTTTGCTGATCTCGGCTTTGACGTGGATATCGGTCCGCTGTTCCAGACACCGGAAGAAACAGCGCGTCAAGCGGTTGAAAACGATGTGGATATCGTGGGTGCTTCTTCACTGGCAGCTGGTCACTTGACCCTTGTCCCGCAACTGCGCGGCGAGCTGGAAAAGCTGGAACGTGATGACATCCTGATCGTTTGTGGTGGTGTTATTCCGCCGCAAGATTTCGATGCCCTTTATGAAGGTGGTGCAGAAGCAATCTTCCCACCGGGTACCGTCATTTCCGAAGCGGCCATCGATCTGATGAAAAAGCTGAACGAAGTTGTCGGTATTGAGGACTAAGTCCTAAGCCATTATTATGTCGTCCTCGCGAATGCGGGGGCCTTTATCCCTGTTGATGGAGGTCCCCACGTACGTGAGGACGACGTGTTTTTAAGAGGTAAACCATGAACGACATTGTGAATCATTCCGTAAAAAGAGGACCTGTTCGCCGCCGCAAGCAATTGAGCGTGGATGAATATGTACAGGGTGTTCTGGATGGTGATCGCACAATGATCGGACGCACCATTTCCTTGGTGGAAAGCACCTCGCCTAAATACCGTAAAATGGCGCAAGAGGTGTTGCTCAAACTCCTGCCTCACAGTGGCAAGGCCCATCGTGTCGGGATTACAGGCGTGCCCGGCGTGGGGAAATCCACCACCATTGAAGCCCTGGGCTGTAACCTGTGTGAAGCAGGCCATCGCGTGGCCGTGCTTGCTGTGGACCCGACCAGTTCAGTTTCCGGCGGCTCCATTCTGGGTGATAAGACCCGCATGAATAACCTTGCTATTCAGGAAAATGCCTTTATCCGCCCAAGCCCGTCGTCTTGTACGCTGGGCGGTGTGACAAAAATGACCCGTGAAACCATGATCGTCTGTGAAGCTGCTGGCTATGACGTGATCTTGGTAGAAACCGTTGGGGTCGGCCAGTCTGAAACCGTGGTGGCCGATATGGTCGATTTCTTCCTTGTTCTCATGCTGCCCGGTGCAGGTGATGAGCTGCAAGGCATCAAAAAAGGCGTACTTGAACTGGCCGATATGATTGCGGTCAATAAATCAGATGCCCCCAACGAAAAGCGTGCCAAGATGGCGGCGCGTGAATATAAAAATGCCCTTCACATCATGAAACCACAAAGCCCGAACTGGAACCCGCCTGTGGTGTGTATTTCCGGCCTGTCCAACATGAATTTGGATGAAATGTGGACCAATGTGGAAGAGCATCGCAGCAAACTGAGTGAGACGGGTGAGCTGAAAGAAAAGCGCACCGAACAGCAGTTCCGCTGGATGTGGGCCATGGTCGAAGACCGCCTGATGGAAGCCCTGAAAACCCATCCGGATGTGGTCGGGCAACTCGATACCATCCATGATGCCATCACCCATGACAAACTAACAGCAACCGTGGGTGCCCAGCGTATCCTTGATGCCTTTGGCCTGACCGATACGTTATAATCAGCGGCGTTTTCTTTTTTGCCCTTTCATAGCCAGTTCAACTTGGCGAAGAAAGTTTGGGCATTGAAAATGTGAGCTTTCCGGGCAGGCGGCAGCATGGCGCAAGCCATCACGCATGGCCGTCATTTGTTTGATATTGCGATCCAGCTCATCCGCTTTATCCAACAATTGCTGGCGATCAATTTGCGGGCCATCTTCGGTGAACATGGCGTCAATTTCATCCAGTGAAAAGCCTGCACTGCGCCCCAAGGCGATTAAGGCCAAACGATCCAACACGGATTTGTCAAACACCCGGCGCAACCCATTGCGTCCCACCGATTTGATCAGCCCCTTTTCCTCATAATAGCGCAGGGTTGAGGCTGGCAAACCGGATGCTTTTGAAACCTCCCCTATATCCATTTTAACTTTCCTGCATTTTTCCTATTGACCTCAAGTAAGCTTGAAGTTGTATGCTAACGCCAATTCAACAAAGACGCAAATTTGAAAGGTCAAAACATGGAAGCAGACTTTTGGCATGAATGCTGGGAAAAGAACCAAATCGGTTTTCACGAAAAAGAATTCAATTCCACACTGGTACACTATTTTGAAGAACTCCCTATTGGACAAGACGCACGTATCTTTGTCCCCTTATGTGGGAAAACACGTGATATTCACTGGCTTCTGTCACGCGGGTTTCATGTCTTTGGAGCGGAATTAAGCGAGATTGCGATCATTGATCTTTTCAAAGACCTCAACATCACTCCAAAAATCATAGAAAGCGGGGCGATGAAACAGTATCAAGGCGATCATATTGATATTTTTGTCGGGGACTTTTTTAAACTTGAACCCCAACAAATTGGCAAAATAGATGCTGTCTATGACCGGGGCGCTTTTGTTGCCCTGCCCGATGATATGCGCCAAAACTATTCGACCCATTTAATGGCGATCACACAAAAGGCCCCCCAGCTGCTTTTGGCTTTGGAATATGACATCAGCCTTTATCAAGGCCCGCCGTTTCATATTTCGCAAGAAGAAATCGAACACCATTACGGGAAAAACTATAACCTTGCTCTAAAAAATACCGTGCATCTTCCCGATGCCTTGCGCATTCCTGTTGATGAAAAAGGCTGGTTTCTCATGCCAAAAACATCCTGATGCACGGACAATAAAACATATAGGTTGATGCAAATGATTTTCTCTTTTAGTCTGATCACAGCAAAAAGAGGAAAAGATGAAAAAGCTTCTGCTGGTCGAAGATGTTAAATTCTTCAACGCCCTGGTTGAAAAACACGTCAAACGCAACCTTGATGTCGAGGTTGTGTCCTGCACCAGTTATCAGGAAGCTGTGACAGCCCTGAAAGGCGGGGGGAGTGAATATTTCCTCGCCATTTTGGACTTAAACCTTCCCGATGCCCCAGATGGGGAAATTGTTGATCTGGTGATTGGCTACGATGTCCCTGCTGTTGTTTTCTCTGCCCATTTTAGCGAAGACCTGCGCGATCAGATCCTGTCCAAGAACGTTATTGATTATGTGGTCAAACAAAACCCGTCCAGTCTGGACTATCTGGTCTCCCTGATTTCACGGCTTTATTACAATCGCAATTACAAAGTCCTGATTGTGGATGATTCCACAACCGCACGCAAATATGTCTGTGACCTGATGACACGCTATCAATTTCAGGTTCTTGAAGCAAAAGACGGCTATGAAGCGTTAAAGGAACTGGAACAGCATCCTGATATCAAGCTTGTTATTACAGATTACAATATGCCGGAAATGGATGGGTTTGAACTCACCCGTGAAATCAGGCGGCAATATCCCAAACATAAAATCGGCATTATCGGACTATCCACCGTAGGCAGTAATGTGCTGTCCGCCAAGTTCATCAAGAACGGGGCAAATGATTTTCTAAACAAACCGTTTTTGCGCGAAGAGTTTTTCTGCCGGGTCTGTCAAAATGTCGAACTGATCGAATATATGGATAACCTGAAATCTGCGGCCACCCATGATTTCCTGACCGGCTTGCACAATCGTCGTTTCTTGCAAGATATCGGGAATAATCATATTGCACGCGCCCAACGCGATGGTATCCCCATCAGTGTCGCCCTACTAGACGTGGACCATTTTAAAAATGTCAATGACACTTACGGCCACAGCGCAGGTGATGAAGTCTTGATCCAGTTAGGCGAATTACTCAATGAACGCTGTCGTCGCTCAGACGTTCTGGCCCGCTATGGCGGGGAAGAAATCTGCATCATTGCCAATAACCTGCCGGAAGAACACAGTTTCCGCCTGTTTGACGACCTGCGCCAGCTGATTGAAGATCATAATTTCAATATTGGCGACAAACAAATCAAGATCACCGCCAGTATTGGCTTTTGCACAATCCTTGAAAGCCGCTTTGAAGCCATGATTGATCATGCCGACAAGGCCCTTTATGTCGCCAAACATGCCGGGCGCAACCGGGTTTCCCAATATCAACCCTAGGGCGTAAACTTATAAAATACATCTCTGCCAAACAAGTCTATTTTATGAGTTTACGCCCTAATCCTCATACGATTTGAGCAATACTTTCTTGGCCTTGCGCAACCCTGTCCATAACAGGAAGGCCACAACAGGCACAGCAACCCCTGTCGCCAAATCAGGATTGATCGGCACACCTAACGCCTTGATGCCCTTAAGCCCATAGCCCAACAAGCCAATCAGGTAATAACTGATTGCCACTACTGACAAACCTTCCACAGTTTCCTGTAAGCGCAATTGCAGGCCAGCACGCTTGTTCATGGTTTCCAGCACTTCCTGATTTTGCTTTTCCAGTTCCACTTCCACACGTGCACGCAACAAGCTGGCGACACGGGTGACACGGCGCGACAAAAAATCCTGACGGGTGGCAGTATAATCACAGGTTTTCATCGCCGGAGCCATGCGCCGTTCCAGTGTCTCAGATAAGGTGGGCAAGCCTTCCATACGTTCTTCACGCAGGTCATGCAGCCGTTGCTGAACAAGGGCATAATAGGCTTTTGTCGCGCCAAAACGATAACTGTTCTTTGCAGAAATCTCTTCAATTTGTGCAGCCAGCATGGAGAGTTCTTCCAACAAGTCCCCATCTTTATATTCCCCACTTTTATGGGCCATGCGAGAAGCAATTTTGGCAACATCTTCGTCAATGCGGCGAACATGCGGGCTGGCTTCACGGGCCAACGGCAACCCCAACAAGGCCATAAAGCGATAGGTCGATATTTCCAACACCCGCTGAACCGTACGTCCGGCCTGACGGTCCGTCATGGAAATATCTCGCATGAGAATGCGGCTAAAACGGTCCTCATGCACACGCAGATCTGTCCACATTTGTGCTGCCCCACCTGCGACCTCGCAACCGATGTAGCTGTTGCCCGCAAAATAACGCGATATTTCAGCGGGTTTCCTGCCCGGCGCATTCTTGTGTTCAAGCTCCAGATGCACCGCATTAATCACCTGACCGGGCATTTTCTTCAACCAGTCTTGGGAAACCAGTTCAATAACCGGATGCAAGAAAGGCTCTTCACATTCTTCTTCACGAAAAAAGCTGTAAGTGGAAAATTCCGTATGACGCTCCCAACGAATGCGAAACGGGCCAAGATCACCAATAAAATGGGTCGCCTTTTGCGGTGGGGGTGGCACATCATATTTCTCACATAACAAGGCCAAATGGGCACGTTCACGCTCAACCCCGTTTTCCCCACTCATCACCGCAATATGGGAAATCCGTTCAGGCACATTTAACGGAATATATGGACGTGCGTGAATTTCACGGACCAACATGTCACGTAATGGATGTTCCTGCCCCAGGTGCGTCATTATTCCTTGCCCTTCATATCTTGAGATAAAAATGGTATTACCACTATAATTAACCTTCTGACAAGAAGTAATCATCATTTTCTTTCATTGGCCTGTCTAGGGCGTAAACTCATAAAATAGACTTGTTTGGCGGAGATGTATTTTATGAGTTTACGCCCTAATCGCCTTTTGCGTGGCATTTGAACAGAAACATGTTATGAAACCGCCACTCACTCACCAGATAAGGATTCAAAATCATGAGCGACGAACAACAAAAGTCCGCCTACGGCCTTGGCCGTGCGGCCCGATTGAATTTGGCTCATGAAATCTTGAATGAACTGGCTGAAACAGGTCGTCCCTTAGACCGCATTTTATCAGGGCGTTTTCGCCATCTTCAAGATCAGCTTGAACGCCGGGATCGCCGGGACCTGGAAACCCGTGTCAGGTCCGTGCTTCTTCATTATCGCCGTTTATTGTGGTGGTTAAAACAGGTCAAACTGGCCCCTAATATGCGCACCATGCTTTTGGCCGATATGATCCTTAATGCCAAAGCCGATATTGATCAGCTGCAAAAGCTCTGCACCGGGGCACATAACCGTATGGATATGATGCGCAAAGAAGAAATTGCCGCCCTAAAAGGCTTGATTGGCAAGGAAATCAACGCCCCGGATATGAGTGAGGCCATCCAGTGTGAATGCCCGGACTGGGCCGAAGCTGGTTTCAAACAAGCCTTTGGCGATAAGTTTGGTGACGAAATGACTGCTCTCAACAGCAAAGCCACCAGTGATTTTCGCATCAACACCCTGCACGGCGATGTGCAAACCGTACAAGACAGCTTGGCGGCACAAGGGTTTAAGACAGAACCCTGCGCCCTGTCCCCCATTGGCCTGCGCCAAACAGAAAGCGGCGGACCGATCCTCTCAGAAACCGAAGCCTTTCGCCAAGGCTGGATTGAAGTTCAGGACGAAGGCTCCCAACTTGTGGCCTTGATGGTTGGGGCCAAGAAAGGCATGCAAGTGGCTGATTTCTGTGCCGGGGCAGGTGGAAAAACACTGGCCTTGGCCGCAGATATGGAAAATGGCGGCCATCTGGTTGCCTGTGATGTGCACAGTAAGCGTCTACAACGTGCCAAAACCCGCCTGAAACGTGCTGGCATCGTCAATGCCCAGCGCATTGTGCTGGAAAACACTTATGATAAATGGGTGAAAAAAAGCAAAGGTAAGTTTGACCGGGTGCTTATTGATGCACCGTGCAGTGGCACGGGAACATGGCGTCGTAACCCGGATTCCAAATGGTCCAAAGATGAAAATGACCTCAAGGAACTGATTGCCCTGCAAGCTGATATTTTAAAAAGTGCGAACCGTCTGGTGAAAAGCGGTGGTCGGCTGGTTTATGCCACCTGTTCCTTGCTTCCTGAAGAAAATGAACAGCAGATTGACGCTTTCTTAAAAGAGTACCCTCACTTCAAGCGCCTAAATGCCAAAACGGTCTGGGAAGAACGCATCCCTGCCCCTTACCCCGGCCAAAGCGAGGACTTCCTGCGCCTGACCCCGCATCAGCACGGCTGTGACGGCTTTTTTGCCTGTATGTTAGAACGGGACTAGCTTGCTATTTTTAAACGGGCACTTTAGTCTACGCCTAAAGGTCGCAAGATAAGGATCTAGATCATGAGTGACGAAACTGAACACCATCCAGATGTCCCCTGCCGACGTACGTTTAACACAGCGGTCGAGCTGTTTTTAACCTTGGCAAAACAGCAGGAATATAACGGTCAGGTCAGTCTTGAAGCACTGGAAGCCGTTTCCGAAGCCTTGCACCATGATCCAGCTGTTCATGAAAAATATTGCGACAAACTGTTTGAACGCTGTTCAGAACAAATTCGTCGTTCCATGCAGAAAACGCCACGGGTAAATGTCTATGGACGCATTGTTGCCCAACCGTTTGAAACGCTTCTCAACCGTGATCCTGTTGTAATTGCCACCGCGCAACTCAACAATTTTTTCCACGCCATTGAGGTCATTTTGGGCCGGGCAAAATACGAACATCTGATGGAAGATTCCTTACGCCTGATGGAACGTATTTCACGTGATCGCGGCAGTAAATTTACCTATTACGACCTTTATATTTCTGATGAATGCTGGGAAATCCGTTGGGATAGTTTCATGGCACTGGCCGGGTTTTTTACCAAGTTCAACATTCGCAAAGACTGGTTCATCCGCATGATGCAAAGCGACACCCATAACCCCGGACATGGGATCGGCGCTTATCCTTTTACCGATTATCAGTTCAAGGAAATGATGATGTGCATTTTCCGCGAATTCACCAACCTGTCTGATGAACAGCGTGTTATTTTTGAAAAACGCTATAATCAGAAAGAGCGCGACGATCTGTCCAAATTCCTTGCCAATATTGCCGCGCTTGAACTTGAAGACGAGATATGAGCCCCGCGCTTCCTTCTTTAGGCTATCCGGTTGAAGAAACCTTTTGCGCCCTTAAGGACGCCTTAAGCCAAAACAATTGTGCCATTTTAGAAGCCCCCCCTGGTGCAGGGAAAACCACGCTGGTTCCACTGACCCTCAAAGATGAGTCCTGGCTGAAAGGCCAAAAAATCATCATGCTGGAACCCCGGCGACTGGCCGCACGCATGGCCGCCCAACGTATGGCAAGCCTGCTGGGTGAAAAGCTTGGAGAAACAGTTGGCTACCGCATTCGTCAGGAAAAAAAGGTTGGCCCCCAAACCCGCATCGAAGTGGTCACAGAAGGTATTCTTACCCGCATGATCCAGCAAGACCCGGAACTGGATGGGGTCGGGCTGGTCATTTTTGATGAATTTCATGAACGTAACCTGCAAGGCGATCTTGGCCTTGCCTTTTGCCTGGAAACGCTGGATGCCTTACGCGATGACTTACGCTTGCTCATCATGTCCGCCACTCTGGACGGGGCTGCTCTTTCCGAATTTTTAGATCAGGCCCCCTGCATCAGTTCCAAAGGGCGCAGCTTTGATGTTGAAAGCCGCTATCTTAATCGCCCCGATAAATTCAACCTGCCCCATGATGTCACACACGCCATCTCACAGGCATTACGTGAAGAAACAGGCAACATTCTGGTCTTTCTGCCCGGTGAAGGTGAAATTCGCAAAACCCAACAGCTCTTATCTGAACGATATGGAACAGATGGAACCATCCTGATCGTCCCACTTTATGGGGCCTTGCCTGCCACCCAACAAGACTGCGCCCTGTCCCCTACACAAAAAGGTCAACGCAAAATCGTGCTTGCCACCACTATTGCTGAAACCAGCCTGACGATTGAAGGCATCCGGGTGGTGATTGATTGCGGCCTGAAACGGGTGTCGCGCTTTGATCCCGCCAAAGGCATGTCCAAACTGGAAACCGTACGTGTTTCCAAAGCCTCCGCAGAACAACGAAAGGGCCGGGCCGGACGACTGGAAAACGGGGTCTGTTACCACCTGTGGCCCAAGGCAGAAACACAGGCATTGGCCCAACGCGATCAGCCTGAAATTCTGGACAGCGACCTGGCCCCCTTTGCACTGGAGCTGGCCCATTGGGGTGTCAAACATCCCGGTGAGCTTCGGCTTATGGACCTGCCTAGTGACAGCCTGTTTAAAAACGCCCAGGATTTATTGGTAAAGCTTGGCGCACTGGATGATAAATGCAATCTGACAGATCATGGCAAACAGATGCAGAAACTGGCGCTTCATCCCCGCCTTGCCCATATGGTTTTAAAAGCCAAAACCCGCTCTCAAGAAGACGGCTTGCTGGCTTGTCATATCGCTGCTGTTTTACATGACGGTCCCCTGTTTAAAGGTTGGCGGGACTGTGATATCCGCCACGGGGTTGCCTGTCTGAGTGAAAAGATCAAAGACAATCAACTCAACAAAGCCGCCTATCACCGGGCCAAAGAGACCTCCCAAAAACTGAAACGCCAACTCAAGCTTTCAGCAGATCGCACGACCAGCAGCAGTGAAAGCGGGCGGATTTTGGCTGCAGCCTATCCTGAACGCATTGCCAAACTGCGCAATAAAGGCAGTGGCGATTACCATATGAGCGGCGGAGCGGGGGCACAATTGGGCGAAAATGATCCTCTTTTTGGAGAAGACTATCTAGTCATTGCCGAACTTGGGGGCCATCAGGCACAGGGGCGGATTTTTACAGCAGCTCCTCTGAGCTTGGCCGATGTTGAAAACGAATTTCACGGCCAGATTGTGGAAAGTGAAACAATCGGCTGGGATAAGAAAACCCAATCTGCCAAAGCTGAAAAACGACGTACATTGGGCAGCTTGCGCTTAAAATCAAGCCCCCTTCACACAATCGCGCCTGACCAATTGGCAACAGCCTTGTGTGTCGGAATTAAGCAGCTTGGCCTCCATATCCTACCTTGGGACAAAGACAGCGAAACCTTATGCCAACGCATTGAATTTTTGCGCCAAACAGATGAAAACTGGCCCGACATGAGTGAGGCGGGCCTGCTGGACACACTGGAAGACTGGCTGGCCCCTTTCCTCAACGGAATTAACAAGGTTGATCAACTCAAGAAACTGGATCTACAAACTGCCTTGCTTTCAAAACTGGATTGGGCAAAACAACAAGAACTCGATACACGCGCCCCCACCCATTACCGCGTCCCCAGCGGGTCCAACATTCGACTGGATTACAGCACAATTGAAAAACCTGTTCTCTCCGTCAAGTTGCAGGAAATGTTTGGAGAACCGCAGTCCCCGACCATTAATAACGGGCGTTGTCCCTTGCAAATACATCTGCTTTCCCCAGCCGGACGGCCCTTGCAAGTGACTGAAGATTTGGCAAGTTTCTGGCAAAACGGATACGATTCGGTTAAAAAAGAAATGAAAGGGCGCTATCCCAAACACCCTTGGCCCGATAATCCTATAGAGGCAATTGCTACAGGAAAAACAAAACGTAACATGGGATAAACATTAGGTATATTTACTTAATGTCACAAAATTATCCATAAAATGAGTGCATTTTTAATCAGTTGACTGTTGCCCCACTAGATAAACGTAATGTAAAACTTATGTTTCATGACGGTAATTTTTGCTTTGTGTTAAAAACTTGGTAAGGACTCGTCAATAATATGAAGACATTCGCTAGCTGAATAACAAGAACGGCAAAGTTTAATGGATCTCGCAACGCTAATTGGTATCGCATTGGGGCTCGTGCTCATCGTGGCGTCCATCATGATGGGTGGTGATATCGGTTCCTTCATCAACATTCCCTCTATCGTGGTTGTGTTTGGTGGGGTGACAGCGGCAACACTTGTAAAATTCCCTCTTTCAGAATGTATTGCGGCCCTGAAAATCGGCGGCAAGATTGCCTTTAAAAATACAGCTGATGATCCGCGCAGCGTATACGACATTGCCATTGAACTGGCTGGTATCGTTCGTCAAAAGGGCCTGCTGGGCCTTGAAAGCGTACAGGTTGATAACGAACTGATGGCCCGTGGCATCCGTATGTGTGTGGATGGAATGGCCGCCGAAGTTATTAAAGAAAGTATCAGCAAAGAAGTCGACATGGCCCTGAAAGCGGAGATGCAGGGTGAAAGTTTCTGGCGTGGTTTGGGCGACATGGCCCCGGCCTTCGGGATGATCGGGACCCTGATCGGTCTGGTACAGATGCTGGCGAACCTGTCTGACCCGGCTGCGATTGGTCCGGCGATGGCGGTTGCGATGTTGACAACCTTCTATGGGGCGGTACTCGCAAACCTGATTGCTATTCCACTAGCTGACAAGCTGGAAATTAAAATCAATAATACAAAGAACACACGTGCCTTGATCGTTGAAAGCGTCATGCAAATTCATGCCTCTCAAAACCCGATGGTTCTGCAAGAGCTTCTGGGTGTATACCTGCCAGGTGGTAAGCCGGCTGAGGAAGAAGAGTAAGATTTAGCCCATGGCTGAAGAAGAAGAAGAAAAGAAATGCCCCCCGGCGGGCTCTCCAGCGTGGATGGCAACCTTTGCCGATCTCATGTCCCTGCTGCTGGTTCTTTTCGTGCTGCTTTTGACCTTCTCAGAAATGAATGTGATTAAATACAAGCAGATGGCGGGTGCCATGCGCAACGCCTTTGGTATTTCCAAACAGGACCGTCTGGCCGGTGTAATCGAAATTGACGGGCAGATGCAGCGCAAGGTGGCGCGCAACGTCTCACCAACAGACGTTCAGGTCCCGAAAATCTCCATGGATATCCCGGATACGACGGACGAAGAAGAATTCGATATTGATCCCTCTGAGTCACCGGAAGAACAAGCCAGCGACGTTGAAAATGAAGTCGCCAAGATCGTGGCCGAAGAAGCTGCTGATAAAGGCGTAGAAGTCGAACGCACAGGCAACGAGGTGAAAATCCGTTTCCCCAGCGAAATTGCCTTTGGTTCCGGTTCAGCCAACATCGGCGCAGATTTTGCCCAACTTCTGGATAAACTGACCGATGTGATTAAAAAGTCCCAAGGCCAGGTACAAGTTGGCGGTCATACAGATAACGTGCCCTTAGGCGGTGGTGGGCAATACCGATCCAACTGGGACCTGTCAGCAGCCCGTGCCACATCTGTGGTCCATCATTTTTTGAATCATTCTGATATTGAACCTAATAAAATGACAGTTCAGGGCTTTGGGGATAGTCGCCCCTTGGTAGAAAACGATTCTGCTGAAAACCGGGCACGCAATCGCCGGGTAGAGCTGACCCTGGTACTGGGTGAAAAAGAAGAAGCCCAGGCCAATTCCGTTCAGCAACAACTAGAAAGCGTCTTTGGCCCCCGCCCTGATGCGGGTCTAAAAAAATAACATTTCTGCCTATCTTGCTGTTGAACCTATTCTAGATCAGGTTATGATACGTTTGTAGAAACGATTAACTCAAGCAAGCAATAAAAATGCCGGAACTCGACTTCAGTTCATATCGAATTATGCTGTGTGATAATGATCCAGAAAGCATAGATATCGCCAGAACCACTTATATGGATCATGAGATTGATGATTTTGTGGCGACCCCTTCCCCGGAAGAAGCCCTGTCTCATATCCCTGTGATGAAGCCGGACCTGATCCTTGTCGGGATTGATTTCCCTGATATATCCGGCATTGAAGTCATCCGCAAAATCCGCAATCTCAATGACGGGGAATTCTTCAAAACCCCGATCCTGTTATTGATGGAAAAAGTGTCTCAGAAAACATTGAAAGAAGCCTGTAATGTCGGGATCGAAGGGGCGCTGAAAAAACCGTTGGAAGCCGATAAAATCCTGCGTTTTAGTCGCACAGCGATTCAAACACCGCGCCGTTTTGTCTGTAAAAACTCCTATTTTGGCCCGGAAAGAGGGGCCAAAGACTCAGAAAGTCTGAATAGTCCCCGTGCGGGTAAAGCCATCCGCCCCCCGGCCCAACCCGGACGTAGCGCCTTAGATAGCGCCCCTCTCATGAGTGGTGGTGGCATTGATCTGTTTGACCCGCCCCCCAAAGCAGAAGCCCCGAAAAAGGCAGAAGTTCTTCCCCAGACTCCAAAAGAAAAAGCAGAAGAACAAGTCGTTCATCAAGAAAAACTGGTGGGCACAAAGCAGGCAGGTCAGTCAGAAGCCCCTGTGATGAATTTAAGCGATATCAAAGCACGCCGCAATCCGGCCTCAGGTGAAACGCTTACCCACCCCCAAAGGCAAAAGAAAGAGTCTTATGCCCTAAGCGAGGTGCCAGAAGAAAAGAAAAAACGCCAAGATTACGCCCTGACTGACGAAGAAGGTGCACAGAAAAAATCCCGCGATTATGACCTTGCCCCAGAAGAAGAAGGTCCAGACGCCGGGAAAAAGAAAAAGGTAAAAGCACAAAGCGAAGCTGAAACCACCCCCCAGAAGAAAGCACAGCCCCCTGTCGAACCTGCCGTAGAAACCACGCCTGAGAAAAAGAGCAAAAAGAAAGAAGGGCTTGAAGCTAAGGAAACAGAGGCTGGCCCCAAAGATGATGATTTTGAAGAAATCGTCGATCTTGATGAATGTCTGGAACAACACAAGCTCTGGATCGACAGTGGTGGGCGATCAGGCCAGCAGGCCAAACGTCCTCATTCTGATTTTCGTGGTAAGGAAATTGCCGAGGCTGATTTTACCCAAGCCCAGTTGCCCCAATCCTGCTTTGAGGGGCTCAACTGCACCAGCACCGTTTTTCGAAAGGCCGACCTGAGCGGATCAACCTTTAAAGAAGCCCTGCTGTCCAGTGCAGATATGCGCGTTGCCCGCCTTGCCAAAGCTGATATGCGAAATGCCCGCCTTGATCGCGCTGATCTGTTAGGGGCCGACCTATCAGGGGCCGATTTGGAAGGTGCCAGCCTGCGTCGGGTGAACTTGAGCGGGGCCAACCTGCACCTGACCAACCTGCGCGGGGTGAACCTGACAACAGTTCAAGGCTTGATTGCCGAACAAGTCAGACGGGCGATTACAGACAAAACAACACGCCTGCCATCAAGCCTGCGTATTACGCCGTAACACAACCTCAATTACATCATCATGTGTGAGGCGAACAGGCAAAACCTGTTCGTCCCAATTTTGAATAATGAGGGCGCACATCTCTTCGATACGCCCTTCTTCCAGGGAGAATCTGGGCAGTTCCAAACGCGCAATCCAGCGCCGCAATGTCCCGATTAGGGAGGCATAGGCTTCTTCCCGATTTTCAAAGGGGCGTTCGGCTAACAGCTCTCCAACCATGGCATATTTATCCATGGCTTCACTATCGGGTAACAACTCCCCCAGCATCTCCAGCTGAATATTGCTGACTTCGGCACACAAGCTGCCACAGGACTGGGCATAGGTCAGGCCCGTTTCCTGTTCCACAGCTGCACCAAGGCGATGGGTCAAACCAAAACCTGCCTGCCCAGCCCCAACCCCGGCCATCAAGGATGCATAAAAGACCTCATCTCGCCCATCTGCCTCACCTTCCACACCGCGAACAAAGCCGCGCACAAAAGCTTCCAGCCCCGACCAGACCAGCGCATCAGACAAAACAGATGCCTTGGGCGACACATAGGCTTCCACCAACAACATCAACACAGCCAGTGAGCGTGCAGCAAAATCATCCCGGTCCATCTCATCCAGAAAACCCGGATCACCCAAAACCACACGGGGGAGCAAGGCATCACCATATGTAGCCACAGCCCCGCCCAGACCGCCAAAGATCACACCATTCATCGGCGCTCCGGTCCCTGCCGTTGTGGGCACACAGACATGCGGACACTGACGAGCCACCAGCTTGCCCGTATCAACTGCACGCCCCCCGCCAATAGAGACCACACAGTCAATTTTATCCAAATCCACCTTTTGGGCAATTTCATTACAGGCATCAAACGTTTGCTTGGCCAGCGCCAGAACATGTTCAACCTGCAAGCCCTGAACCAAAAGCTTGTCCGTGACTTCTTTCATCAAGCTGGGATGGTCTTTCATATAGGCATCGCCCACAACAAGGATATGCCTGCCCAAAGGGGCCACATGTTGGCTGAGTTGTTCAAACACACCACGGCCAAAAACCAGTTCAGGAACACCGCTTGCTGTAAATTGCCTATTCATTGTGACGAAATCCCATTTTTCTTTTTGCCAATTTCTCACATCCCTGTACAAAATCCAAATCAGAATTTTATGACAATCAAGACAGGCTTTCATGAGCATAATAAAAACGGATGTTCTCATCATCGGTGCGGGTGCTGCTGGCATGATGTGCGCTGCCCAATCCGCCCAACGCGGTCGTCACACACAGGTGATTGACCATAGTAAAAAACTTGCCGAAAAAATCCGTATTTCCGGGGGCGGGCGCTGTAATTTCACCAATATGGATATCCAGCCCAAAAACTACCTGTCTGAAAATCCACATTTTTGTAAGTCCGCGCTGAAACGCTACACAAATTGGGATTTCATCAGCCTGATCAGTGACTATAACATCACCTATCACGAGCGCGACCACGGCCAGTTGTTCTGTGATGACAGCGCCCAGCAGATCATCGACATGTTGCAAACCGAATGTCACAAGGCAGGTGCCGAAATCCGTCTGAATACAAAAGTCGAAGGGGTGAGCAAGACCGAAGACGGATTTCTGGTCATGACCGATTCTGATGAAATCGAATGTGCCCATTTGGTCATTGCCACAGGGGGCCTGTCCATCCCCAAGATCGGGGCAACAAACTTTGGCCTGAAGCTCGCTGAAACAATGGGGCTGAATGTCATTCACCCCCGCCCAGCCCTTGTCCCCTTCACCTTTGATCAGGAAACCCGCGATAAGCTTTCCGGATTCCAAGGAATTGCCCTGGAGGCGACGGTCAAAGTCGGCAAAACCGAATTTCGCGAAGCCCTGCTCTTTACCCATAAAGGGATCAGCGGGCCCTCTGTTTTACAAATATCCTCTTATTGGACACCGGGGCAAATGGTTGAGATCAATCTTGCCCCAGATACAGATGTGTTTACCCTGCTCAAACAAACAAAGCTCGAGCAGCCCAAACAAGGGGCACAAAAGGTCCTCTCACAAATTTTGCCCAAACGTCTGGCTCAACGCCTTGTCGAACAATCAGCCTGCGCAGGTAATTTGGCTGATTTATCCGATAAAAAACTGCAAACACTCGCGACTTCTATCAACGCCTGGCAACTGCTGCCTAGTGGGACGGAAGGCTACCGCACTGCCGAGGTCATGCGCGGCGGGGTGGATACGAACGAACTATCGTCTAAAACCTTTGAAAGCAAGAAAGTCCCCGGCCTCTACTTCATTGGTGAAGTTGTTGACGTGACCGGACATTTAGGGGGTTATAACTTCCAATGGGCCTGGGCGTCAGGCTGGTGTGCCGGGCAATTTGTTTAAAAAAAACGGTACTGTTAACACCCTGTTAACATAGGGGGGGATTTTTTATGCTATGAACGCCTGAGTTTCATAAGTTTTTATTTCGGGGTAATAATGAAAACAATAACAAAAGGGCTCGGTCTGGCCCTATCTGCTTCTCTCTTGGCATCAACAGCCTATGCAGAAGGCGCTGCCTTAAAAGACGGACCTTACGTGGGGGCGTCTATCGGCCTGTCAAACTCGACCAGTGATTACAAATACTTTCCCTATCGGGGCGCTGGCTTTGGTCATGGTCCAGAAGCCAGCCTGATGGTCGGTTACACGGGCTTTTATGATCGCTTTGTCTGGGGTGGCGAAATTGAACATGCTATCAGTAAAGATCGCGCGAGTGGAGATAAGGAATATGTCCCTTCTCTCCACGAAATTGAAATAAAAAGACGCACTGCCCTGACCGGGAAATTTGGCTACCTGCTTGATGAATCGGTTTCTGTCTACGGAGAAGCTGGTCTCGCCATTGGCCGCTTTTTCTTCAATGAACGAAGCATAAATCAGACTGAACACAAAACACGCTATGGCGTCACCTGGGGGCTGGGAACCGATGTCGCCCTGAGCGATAATTTAAGCCTGAATTTGGAATATAATCGAACAAATTTTCAAAATTATACTTTTCATGCAAGAACCTTTGAAAGCATCGAAAATAACCTCTTTAAAGTGGGTGTAAAATACGCTTTTGGGGGAGATGCAGCTTCTGTCAAACAAGATCCTGTCATCGGAAAATTTGATGGTTTTTATGCCGGGGCCTCCCTTGGCTATGGCGGTACAGACTATGATGCAAAAACCAACGAAGCCAATAATCCCGAAAACATGCTTGGCGGTGTCAGCACTGAATATGGCTTAAAAGGCGGCTATGGCTTAACCCTGAACGATTTCTATCTTGGTGGTGAACTGGCCTATGCCTATACCCCAAAAGATGATTTCCAATATCTCAGTGCAAATACTGTGAGCATGGTGCGCCGGAATGAATATTCTGCTCTGGCTCGCTTAGGATATAAACTTTCCGATAGAACCTTGCCTTATATTTTGGCTGGCGTCAGCCGTGCTGAATTCGACCAAGGCAAAGGGTCCAATTCAGAAATGCACCGCTGGCTCAACGGTGTGACCTTTGGTCTCGGTCTTGAATATTTCCTCACCGAAAATGTAAGTGCACGTATCGAAACAAAACATACCAAGTTTGAAGATTTCGAATATACCATCAGCGAAGACACATTTGCACCAACGACGATGACATCCAACATCGCCTTGACGTACCACTTCTAAAGAATAACCGTCGTCCTTATGAGCGTGGGGACCTTTTTCCACAGAGAGAGAGGTCCCCGCATGCGCGAGGACGACGTTTCTTTATTTAAAGCAGGCTTGTCGGGTCCTGATAGTCATAGCCGAGATCATCAGCGACTGCCTTATAGGTCACACGCCCCTGATGGACATTTAACCCATTAAGCAGATGCGCATCATCGGCGCACGCTTTCGCCCAGCCCTTGTCCGCCAAGGCCAAGGCAAAAGGCAAGGTGGCGTGGTTCAGGGCAAAGGTTGATGTGCGCGCGACAGCACCGGGCATATTCGCCACACAATAATGCACCACATCATCCACAATATAAGTCGGATCTTGGTGAGTAGTGGCTTTGGACGTTTCAAAACAGCCGCCTTGATCAATCGCCACATCTACAATCACTGAACCGCGTTTCATGGAAGACAGTTGATCTTTGCGGATCAATTTTGGCGCGGCGGCACCGGGGACCAACACAGCCCCCACAACCAAATCAGCCCCGTAAACCAGCTCTTCTGTCGCATCCACACTGGCATATTGGGTTTTCAGGCGCGGGCCATAGACATCATCCAGATAGGCCAACCGTTTGATGGAACGATCCAAAACCGTCACATCCGCACCTAGTCCCATGGCCATGCGCGCTGCGTTCGTTCCCACAACACCGCCGCCAATCACCACGACTTTGCCCGGTTGCACCCCCGGTACCCCACCAAGAAGAACACCGCGCCCACCATTGGCCTTTTGAAGGGCAGCGGCCCCAACCTGAATAGACATGCGCCCGGCAACTTCTGACATGGGAGCCAGCAAAGGCAAACCACCTTGCGCATCGGTAATGGTTTCATAGGCAATGCAGGTTGCCCCAGATTTGACCAGCCCAGCCGTTTGGTCTGGGTCCGGGGCAAGATGAAGATAGGTAAAGAGAAGCTGATCTTCACTCAGTTGTTCATATTCAACCTTTTGTGGTTCCTTCACCTTGATAATCATTTCAGCGCGATCAAAGATTTCAGCAGCGGTTCCAACGATCTTGGCCCCGGCCTTTTCATAATCGGCGTCATGACAGCCGATGCCAACACCTGCATTGGTTTCCACCAGAACTTCATGTCCGTGATGGGTCATTTCACGCACGGAACTCGGCGTCAGGCCAACACGATATTCATGATTTTTAATCTCTTTTGGAACACCAATCAGCATTGCATTTCTCCTAACCAAAACAAGGGCTTCCTATTCATATATTTGTTATGAACAAGCCTATATCAAGGTGAGTCGAATTTGCTGTTAAAATCATCTGAAAAATGACAATATATTCGAATTATATTTAGTTAATCATATAATTTATCGAATTTTATTCATATGGAACAGCTTGATACGATAGATCGTAAGATCATGACCCACCTGCAACGCGATGGCCGTATGAGCAATGCGGACTTGGCCGAAGCGGTGAACCTGTCGCCATCAGCCTGCCTGCGCCGGGTGAAACGATTGGAAGATGATGGATTTATCGAAGGTTACGCCATGTTGGTCAATCAGGCTGCGGTGGGCAAGCCAACCAATGTGTTTGCCGAAATCACACTGGCAAACCTAAGCGAAGAAACCGTTGATGCTTTTGAACGCGCCGTCATTGATTGCCCGGATGTGCGCGGTTGTTATCTCATGTCTGGGGATGCAGATTATCTCTTGCGCATTGCGTGTGCCGGACCAGAAGGTTATGAACATATCCATCGCCATTATCTTTCCCGCCTGCCCGGTGTTGCACGCATCCGTTCCAGCTTTGCCTTGCGCACCGTCTGTAAGAAAACAGGGGTTAAACTGGATATTTGACATGAAAAAACGTTTCTTCCCCAAAGGCCGTCAGGTTGACCAAGACTTAAGTGATCAGATTGCAGATCTGCTGGGTAATGATATCAAACGGCGTGATTTGCTGATTGAAAACCTGCATCGCGTACAGGATCATTTTGGCTGTTTAAGCAAAGACCACATCGCTGCCCTTGCCGACGTGATGAAACTGACGCAGGCCCAAGTCTATGAAGTTGCCAGTTTCTATGCTCATTTTTATATTGAGGGAGCACCGCCTGCTGACAAACACTGCACCGGCCTGACCTGTTCCCTATTTGGGAAAGGAACAGGAAGTGGCGTCCCCTGTGTTGGGCGTTGTGATCAGGCCCCGGTCCACATGACCAAAGGTGCCACCTTACCCGATTACATTCCTTATGAGAAATATTGTTACGCAACCTTGCTCGCTTATAAAGATCAAGGGGAGGAGATTCTGAAACAACTGGATCAGGCCAACTTACGCGGCCTTGGCGGGGCGGGCTTTCGCGTGGCTGATAAGTGGCGTTTTTTACTTAATGCTGAAACCACACCTGTGTTGGTCATCAATGCAGATGAGGGGGAACCCGGCACCTTCAAGGACCGTCATTGCCTGGAAACAAACCCACATAAGGTCATAGAGGGGGCCTTGATTGCCGCCCATGTCATTGGGGCCAGTGATATCTATCTTTACTTGCGTGATGAATATGGCCCCATTCGTCAGATGCTACAAGCCGAACTGCCAAAGATCACAGAAGCAGGCGACATTAACATTCACCTGCGCCGGGGGGCCGGGGCCTATATTTGCGGGGAAGAAACTGCCCTTTTGGAAAGTCTGGAAGGCAAACGCGGCCTGCCGCGCATCAAGCCCCCCTACCCCGCCCAAGCTGGCCTGTTTGGTCGCCCAACTTTGGTCAATAATGTGGAAACCCTGTGGCGAGTCCAAGATATTCTGCAAAACGGGCCTGAGGCCGGATCAAAACGGTTTTATTCCTTATCTGGCCGAATCAATAAACCCGGCGTTTATGAAGCCCCGATTGATATTACCGCACAAGAACTGATTGAAATTTTTGGCGGTGGGATGCTGGCAGGCCATCACTTTAAAGCCTACCTGCCCGGCGGGGCATCAGGTGGCATCCTTCCAGCCCATAAGGCCAATTTGCCCCTGAGTTTTGGCGCATTGGAAAAACACGGCTGTTTTATTGGGTCTGCTGCCGTCATTGTCCTGTCCGATCACGATAATATAAAATCGGTTGTGCAAAACCTGATGGATTTCTTTAATCATGAAAGCTGTGGGCAATGTACCCCTTGTCGGGTTGGCTGTGAAAAGCTCAGTCATATGTTACACAGCGACCTGGATCAAGAGCTTGCAAAAGAAGTATGTGAAGTCATGCAAGACAGTTCGATCTGCGGCCTTGGGCAAGCAGCGCCTAACCCCTTGCTCACAGCCCTGACCTATTTTACGGAGGATTTTTAAATGACCTCCTTTATCCTGAACGACAAACAAATCACCGTCCGTGATGATGAAAGCCTGTTTGATATTGCCAAACGTGAAGGCACGCCCTTGCCTCACCTCTGTTCCGGCTATCACCAATATAACAAAGCCGATGGCAACTGCCGCCTGTGTGTGGTGGAAGTGGAAGGAGAACGCACACTCACTGCGGCCTGCATGCGAAAACCAACCGAGGGCATGGTGGTTCATACCCATTCTGAACGGGTGATGAAATCACGCAAAATGGTGATGGAACTGCTGCTTGCTGATATGCCTGCACGCGGGGAATGCCCGGACCCTGCCTCTCATTTCTGGAAAATGGCCGATGATGTCGGCGTCGCCAGCTCACGCTTTGGAAAAACAAAAACAGCAACAACAGATATCTCCCACCCCGCCATTGCCGTTAATCTGGAAGCCTGTATTCATTGCACCAACTGTGTGCGTGCCTGTCAGGACCTGCAAAGCAATGATGTCTTGGGCATGGCAAAACGGGGCAGTCACAGCACCATCAATTTTGATCAACAAGACCCTGTCTTTGACAGCAGTTGTGTCGCTTGCGGTGAATGTGTGCAATCCTGCCCGACAGGGGCGCTCCTGCCCCGTGATCCACAAACAGGAAAAACCATTCTGAGCGGGGATGAAGACCGTAGCGTTAACTCCCTGTGTCCTTTCTGTGGGGTCGGCTGTCAGTTGACCTATTATATCAAGGAAGATCGCCTGATCCGGGTTGAAGGGCGCAACGGCCCTGCCAATGAAAACAAACTCTGTGTCAAAGGGCGTTTCGGCTTTGACTATATCCATCATCCCCAGCGTCTAACCCGTCCTTTGATACGTAAAGAAGATGCCCTCAAAGAAGAAATTGATCCGGCCAACCCGTTAACCCATTTCAGGGAAGCGAGCTGGGAAGAAGCTTTGGCAAAAACCGCAGAAGGTTTTCAACGTTTTCAGCCCAATGAGCTTGCCGGATTTGGGTCTGCCAAAGGGTCTAATGAAGAAGCATATCTCTTCCAAAAGCTGATCCGCACAGGTTTTGGCACCAATAATGTAGATCACTGTACACGGCTGTGTCATGCCTCATCGGTTGCCGCACTCATGGAAGGGATCGGCTCTGCTGCCGTAAGTGCCCCTTTTATGGATGTGCTTAAGGCAAATATGATAATTATCATAGGATCAAGACCCGCACAAAACCACCCGGTTGCCGCCACTTACATCAAAGAAGCCGTCAAGCAAGGAGCCAAGCTGGTGGTGATGGACCCACGCGGCCAGGGCATGACCCGTTTTGCCGACCATATGGTTCAATTCAAGTCCGGTTGTGATGTTCCCTTGCTCAATGCCATGATCCACACGATTATCAAGGAGGACCTTGTTAATCCTGAATATGTTAATCAGCATACAGAAGACTTTGATAAACTGTGCAATAAAATCAAAGACTTCTCTCCTGAGGAGATGTCCCCAATCTGTGGTATCGAAGCCGAAGAGATCAAGGAAATTGCGCGTGCTTATGCCACAGCAGAACGTTCTATCATTTTCTGGGGCATGGGGGTCACACAACATGTGCATGGCACGGATAATGCCCGTTGCCTTATCACTCTTGCCCTGATCACAGGCCAGATTGGACGGGAAGGAACAGGGCTGCATCCCTTACGTGGACAAAATAACGTACAAGGGGCTTCTGACAGTGGCTTGATCCCCATGGTTTATCCGAACTATCAGCCCGTCAATGATCCAAAAACCCATCAATACTTTGAAGACTTCTGGGAAACAGACCTTGATCCAGAACCGGGGCTGACGGTCATTGAAATCATGCATGCCATTCAGGCAGGGAAAATCAAATCCATGTATATCATGGGAGAAAACCCGGCCATGTCTGACCCGGATGCCAATAAAACGCGCAAAGCTTTAGCAATGCTGGACCATTTGGTGGTTCAGGATATTTTCCTGACCGAAACAGCCATGTATGCAGACATCATCCTGCCTGCCAGTGCTTTCCCTGAAAAAACGGGGACCTTTACCAATACCAACCGTCAGGTCCAGTTGGGCCGACAAGCCGTCCCAACGCCCGGTGACGCCCGACAAGACCTGTGGATTATTTGTGAAATTGCCAAACGTCTTGGCCTCAACTGGTCCTATCAAGGGGCAAAAGAGGTTTATGCGGAAATGCTTCACCTCATGCCTTCCCTTGCCGGTATTACATGGGAACGTCTGGAAAATGAAAACAGCATCACCTATCCCAACGGCCAGTCCGTCTTGTTTGGTGATGGTTTCCCGACAGAAAGTGGCAAGGGCCGCATCGTGCCCACCGATCTTGTTGCCCCGGACGAAGTGCCTGATGGGGACTATCCTTTTGTTTTAACAACAGGGCGGATGCTGGAACATTGGCACACCGGGGCAATGACCCGACGCGCAGGCGTTCTGGATAAAATTGAATCAACCCCTGTTGCCAGCCTGCACCCCAAAGATATGGGCAATATGAAAATTGAGGCTGGCGACCTGATCACCGTGACAACACGGCGTGGCAAGCTTGACATTCATGCCCGTGCAGACCGGGACATCCCCCCCGGCATGGTGTTTATTCCTTTTTGCTTTAAAGAAGCTGCTGCCAACCTTTTAACCAACCCACAACTTGACCCTTTTGGGAAAATTCCAGAAGTCAAAACCTGTGCAGCCAAGGTTGTGAAAGCTAACGGGTAATCACACCTTCATAGCCGCTGAGATACCCAGCTTTAAGCTCATAGCCCAACAAGCGGTTTTGGTCATAACGACCCGGCATGCGCAAATGCCAGGTCGGCTTGGCGCTAAAGCCCACCCGTTCATAATAAGGTGCATCTCCGACCAGCACAATCCCCCCATGTCCCGCCGCTGTTGCCAGATCAATCACACAGTGCAACATGGCTTTGCCCAGCCCCAGTCCATGCAAGGTTGGGTCAACGGCTAGAGGGCCAAGCAACAAGGCATCCCCAGCCTCACCAGCCTGAATGGGCCAAAGACGCACCGTCCCGACCAATTTATCCTCTAAAAAAGCGACAAGAGACAGATCAAGAAGGGGATCGCGCCCCAGACGGAGCTGATGGGATGATTTCGTGGTCCAGTTTTCCCCCAATGCGCGCGTAACCAGCCCCAAGATTAAATCTTCAGGTAGGGGGCAGTCAGCTTCTGTCTTTATGGTCCATTGCATAAACTCAAATACCAATAACGCCCTTATCCGCCAAGCGTTTTAATTCATCGGACGTCATTTTTAACAAATCCTGCAAGACCGCTGGACCATCTTGCCCCAATTGAGGGGGTGGTTTTTCATAAACAATCGGGCTTTCACTATAATGGATGGGATTGGCGACCCCTGGTGTCCCCTCAAGATCCAACTCAAGTCCGCGATGTTGGACTTGCGGATCATCAAACACACGTTCCATCGTATTGATGGGGCCACAGGGAACCCCTGCTTCTTCCAATTTTTCCAGCCACCAATCCAGTGAATGCTGTTTCATCACTCCACTGATAAATGTCACCAGGTCCGTGCGATGTTTCACCCGATCTTCATTACGTATAAAGCGTTCATCTTCCAACAAACCTTTTAACCCCGCAACACGGCAAAAGCTTTGGAACTGCTTATCATTGCCAACAGCTAAAATGATATGCCCATCAGATGTGGCAAACGCCTGATAAGGTACAATATTGGGATGCGCATTGCCCAAAAGCCCCGGTGCCACCCCACTGGCAAGATAATTCAGCGCCTGATTGGCCATCGTGGCAACCTGCACATCAAGCAAGGATAGGTCAATATGCTGCCCAATCCCGCTGTGGTCTCGATGAATTAACGCCCCTTGAATGGCAATGCTCGCATAAAGCCCGGTCATAATATCAGCCAAGGCGACACCCACTTTCATCGGGCCGCTTTGGGGTGATCCCGTCACCGACATGAGCCCAGCCATCCCTTGGATCAGAAAATCATATCCTGCACGATGAGCATAAGGTCCGGTTTGACCAAAGCCCGTGATGGAACAATAGATCAAATCGGGTTTGATTTTTTTCAAGCTGGCATAATCCAGCCCATATTTTTGCAAACCCCCGACTTTAAAGTTTTCAATCACCACATCACATTGGGCCACCAGATCACGAATAATCTGTGCGCCTTCTTCTGTTGTGAAATCAAGGGCGAGTGATTTCTTATTGCGATTACAGGAAAGAAAGTAAGCGGCCGTATCCCCCACAAAGGGTGGCCCCCAATGGCGGGTATCATCGCCAACACCGGGGCGTTCCACCTTAATCACATCAGCGCCCATATCCCCTAATGTCTGACTTGCCCATGGCCCGGCCAGAACGCGTGAGAGGTCAAGGACCCGGATATGTGAAAGCGCCCCTGTCATTAGAAAAACGCCTGCAATCCAGTCTGTGCCCGACCCAAAATCAAGGCATGAATATCATGGGTGCCTTCATAAGTATTGACCGTTTCCAAATTCACCATATGACGAATAACATGAAATTCATCTGAAATACCGTTCCCGCCGTGCATATCACGGGCCATTCGGGCAATATCCAGTGCCTTGCCCACATTATTGCGCTTGATCATGGAGATATTTTCAACCGCGCAGTTATCTTCATCCATCAAACGCCCCACCCGTAAGGCTGCTTGCAGGCCAAATGATATGTCAGTTATCATATCTGCGAGTTTTCGTTGGAACAGCTGGGTTTGCGCCAAGGGTTTATCAAACTGTTTTCGATCCAGCCCATATTGACGCGCCGCATGCCAGCAAAATTCCGCAGCCCCTAACGCCCCCCAGGCAATGCCATAACGCGCCTTGTTTAAACAGCCAAAGGGACCGGCCAGTCCCTTCACATTGGGCATCAGGTTTTCTTCGGGCACGAAAGCATTATCCAGCACAATCTCGCCAGTGATAGAAGCACGCAAGGACATTTTACCCTCAATCTTCGGGGTTGAGAAACCTTCGGTGTCACGCTCCACAATAAAGCCACGGATTTCACCAGCCAGCTTAGCCCAGACAATGGCAAGGTCCGCAATGGGAGAATTGGTAATCCACATTTTATTGCCTGTTAAACGGTACCCCCCGTCCACGGCTTCTGCCCGTGTTTTCATACTGGCCGGATCAGACCCATGGTCCGGTTCGGTTAAACCAAAACAACCGATCAATTCACCCGTTGCCAGTTTCGGCAGATATTTCATACGCTGTTCTTCTGTACCATAGGCATAGATCGGATGCATGACCAAGGAAGACTGCACCGACATGGCAGATCGATAACCGGAATCCACCCGTTCCACCTCACGGGCCACCAGCCCGTAACACACATGGTTTACCCCCGCACAGCCATATTTTTCCGGCAAGGTTGCCCCCAACAACCCCAGTGCGCCAAATTCGCGCATAATTGCAGGGTCAAAACGTTCATGACGGTTCGCCTCTAAAATGCGCGGCATAAGTTTTTCCTGACAAAACTCATGGGCACTATCGCGGATTAGACGTTCTTCTTCGCTAAGCTGTTGGTCCAACAAAAACGGGTCATCCCATTGAAAAGCTGTTGTGCTCGCCATTCATCTGTCCTTTGATTCAAATTATCATCTATCATTCATTTTAAGGATGAAAACCCACCTATAAAGCGATATATTTTCATTAGTTCATTCATTTTTTGAATGGTTATATTATGAGACGCCATCTTCCGACTTATACCTCCCTGCTTTGTTTTGAGGCTTCTGCCCGCCACCTGAACTTCACCCGTGCGGCTGAAGAACTCAACCTGACCCAAAGTGCAGTCAGTCGTCAGGTGCGCAATCTGGAAGACTTTGTTCAAACAACGCTGTTTCTCCGTATCAAAAAACGCCTAAGTCTCACCGAAGAGGGAGCGAAATATGCCAGAGCGATCACCGCACAACTTAATGAGCTGGAACAGGAAACCCTCAAGCTCCTGACCAAGGATCAAAATGACACGCGCCTGAATGTGGGAACGTTTCCCACCTTTGGCTCACGCAGGCTTATTCCCCACCTCAATGACTTCACTCAAAAGAACCCGGAAATCCAGTTCAACCTGATGACCGGGCTGGAGCCCTTCGATTTTAAAGTCCAGGATATTGATGTGGCGATTCAACATGGCGATGGCAACTGGCCTGATGTGGAAACTGAGAAATTAGTAGATGAAAAAGTCGTTGCTGTCTGTGCGCCAAGCCTGATTGCACGATGCAATACAATCACGGCCTCATCTGTTTTAGACTATACCTTACTGAGCCTTCAGACCCGCCAATATGCTTGGGCCGAATGGCTAAAAGCCCAAAACGTGCAGCCTAAATCCAGTATCACGGGGCCAAATTTTGAAACATTTTCCATGATGATCCGCGCGACCCTATCCGGTCTTGGCATCGCCATCATCCCTAATATGTATATCAAGGAAGAGCTTCAAACTGGGAAGCTGATCTCCCCCTTTGGTCCCTCAATCCAAAGTCAGCGTGGCTATTATCTTGTCACCACGGCCAGAAAAAAGAAGATGCAAAAAGTCAGCGCTTTTATCGACTGGATCAAACAAATCCCCACCATATAGCAAATCCCGAGTAATTTTGATTAATAGGTCCTGACCCTAGTTTAGCTATATAAAAAAGCCCCTGTCCCATGACAGGACAGAGGCTTGAAAAACGAAGTCTTTTATATCGGTGGCTTTAAGCTGCGCTTGTTGCTTCCAGCTCTTGACCACGAACTGTGCGGTCATAATCTTCCACCAACTGGCGAGACATCTCACCCGGTGTGAAGGTATATTCACCGATTTCAGCAACAGGTGTGACTTCCGCCGCTGTACCAGTCAGGAAGCATTCTTCAAAGTCACCCATTTCTTCGGGCATGATGCGACGCTCGATCACTTCATAGCCACGCGCTTTCGCCAGATCAATCACCGTGCGGCGCGTGATCCCGTCCAGGAAACAATCCGCGATCGGGGTGTGGATTTGGCCTTCCTTATTGATAAAGAAGACGTTTGCACCTGTAGCTTCTGCCACACGGCCTTGCCAATCGAGCATCAAGGCATCGTGATAGCCTTTTCCTTCTGCCGCATGTTTGGACAGGGTACAGATCATATACAGGCCAGCAGCCTTGGATTTGCTGGGCGCGGTCATCGGGTCTGGACGGCGATATTCAGCACGGTCCAGACGAATGCCTTTCATGCGGGCTTCTGGATCAAAATAAGACGGCCATTCCCACGCCGCAATTGCCAGGTGAATGGTATTTTGCTGGGCTGACACACCCATCATTTCAGAACCACGCCAAGCCACCGGGCGGATATAACCGTCCACGATGTTATTTTCTTTGACGACCTTTTCTGTTGCCGCGTCGATTTCTTCCACAGTGTAAGGGATTTCGAAACCGAGGATTTTTGCAGATTCAATCAGGCGCTCGTTATGTTCTCTCAGTTTGAAGATGTTACCACCGTAAACACGGATACCTTCAAAAACAGAGGAGCCATAGTGCAGAGCATGGGAAAGAACGTGAACTTTGGAGTCACGCCACTGAATCATTTCACCGTCGTGCCAGATCGTACCGTCACGATCGTCAAAAGAAAGGTTAGACATGGTTTTTCTCTTCTTTTGTAATAAAATTACGTTTATACAGCGATCATCATAAATGATGTTGCCTCTTGTACGCGTTTCTGGCATATATGTCAACAATGCTGACGTAATTTAAAAAATGGTTTGACCATGTCTGATATCAAAAGACGCGCCAACCCTTTGTTTTTGCGCGAAGAAGAACTCCGCCAAGCGATGGAGCTTCTTTTCTTTGCCTATCGCGATTTCACCTGCGAAGCCGATGAAATCCTCGAATCCTATAATTTTGGACGCGCCCATCACCGGGTCATCTATTTTGTGGGCCGTGAACCGGGCATGTCCGTCAAAGACTTGCTGCATATCTTGTCCATTACCAAACAAAGCCTGTCACGCGTGCTCAGTCAACTGGTGGAGGAAGGTTTTATCGAACAACGCACAGGGGTGAATGACCGCCGTCAACGCTTGCTTTATTTAACCACCAAGGGCCAAAAGCTGGAACAGGAACTTTCCCACAGCCAAAGCCGCCGTATTGCCGAAGCCTATCGCCTGGCAGGTGCTGATGCGGTTGAAGGCTTTCGTAAAGTCTTGATGGGGATCACCGATGAGAAAGAGCGTTTTGCCCACCTTAAGGAAAGCGAGCAGGATATAGACAAATTGGGTTGATCCATCCCCGGACAATGGCATACTGCCACAATGATTGATGAACAGCCCCATATCCTTGTTGTCGATGATGACGAACGCTTGCGCCGTTTGCTGAAAAAGTTTCTCAGTGAAAATGGCTTTAATGTTTCTATCGCTGAAGATGCCCTTGATGCACGCAAAAAACTCAGCCTGCTGGAATTTGACCTGATTGTGCTGGACCTGATGATGCCGGGTGAAAGCGGACTTGAATTTGCACAGGACTTTAAGCAAACAAACGACACCCCGATTCTTATGCTCACCGCCATGAGCGAAAGCGAAGACCGGATCAATGGCTTGGAATGCGGGGCCGAAGATTACCTCACTAAACCATTTGAGCCCCGCGAACTGGTGTTGCGCATCAACAATGTCCTGAAACGGGTGATCCGCAGTAGCCCGAAAGAAGAAGCTGAAACCATTAAATTAGGCGAGTTACAGTTTGATCCCCAGCGCCATACCTTAATGCGTGCTGATGAACAAATTCACCTGACCTCTTCAGAAGCCAGCCTGCTCGTCATTCTCGTTGAACAATCCGGTACAATTTTAAGCCGGGAAAAACTGGCGGAACTTTCCGGTATTGATGGCAATGATCGCACCATTGATGTGCAGGTCACACGCCTGCGCCGTAAAATCGAAGACGACCCGAAACTGCCGCGCTTCCTGCAAACCGTGCGCGGTCAGGGTTATGTCCTCAGGCCCGGTTAAGTTATGGAAAAACTGATCAAACGCATCCTGCCCCGCAGCCTGTTGGGCCGATCCTTGATGATCCTTGTGGTACCAATGGTATTGCTGCAAGTGATTTCCGCCTTTATTTTTTATGAAGCCCATTGGGATAAAGTCTCAAAATATCTGGCCCGTGGACTGGCCGGTGATGTGGGGGTCATGGTTGATCTGGTACGCGATAACCCCACCGCAGAAGGACACAAGCGGGCCTTTGAAATTTCCAGAAACCGCTTCAATATGGAGACGGAAGTGCGCCCCGGAGAAATCTTGTCCAATTCAAAAGAGATTATCCAAGGTAGTATCCCCGATCCTTTTTTCCTGTTGGCCCTTGAAGAACGTGTCGGCCTTCCCTTTCACATTATTGCTCCACCAGATAGCAAACACCTGACGATTGAGGTCCAGCTCAGCGATGGAATTCTTGCCGTCACCGCCCTGCGCAAACGTTTGTTTAGCTCCACCACCTATGTCTTTGTGCTGTGGATGCTGGGCAGTTCGCTTTTGCTCTTTGGTGTAGCGATTATTTTTATGCGCAATCAGGTGCGCCCTATTCGCAGACTGGCACGCGCAGCCGATGCCTTTGGTAAACGCCAAAATGTGGAACGGTTTAAACCCGAAGGGGCACGTGAGGTGCGCCAAGCTGCCACCGCCTTTTTGATGATGAAAGGGCGGATTGAACGCCAAATTGAACAACGCACCCATATGCTGGCTGGTGTTTCCCATGACCTGCGCACCCCACTGACCCGTATGAAGCTGCAACTGGCCATGATGGGGGATCATGACGACATCAAAGACCTGAGTGACGATATCCACGAAATGGAACATATGCTGGAAGGCTATCTTGCCTTTGCCCGTGGAGAAGGCGGGGAAAAAACCATCGAAACCAATCTCTCTGGCCTGATCCACACCATTGTGACACGCGCCAAACGTAAAGGTGGGGCTGTTGATTATCACAGTGAAGGACTGATTTATCTTCAAGTGCGCCCCAATGCCTTTGAACGCTGTGTAACCAATCTGGTGGAAAATGCCACACGATATGGTGATCATGTTTCAGTTCGTTTAGGTCAACGCAACGACATGATCGAAGTCACCATTGATGATGATGGCCCCGGCATTCCTGAAGAACAATATGAAGAGGTTTTCAAGCCGTTTTTCCGACTTGATAAATCACGCAACATCCAAACCGGTGGCGTTGGGCTTGGACTTTCCATTGTCCGTGACGTGGTGCGCACCCATGGGGGAGATATTCAATTATCAACCTCCCCACAAGGCGGCTTAAGAGCGCGCTTGCGCTTCCCAATTTAAGTGCCGATTAACGACGCTGATCTTGTTCAGCATTGTAAGTGCCGTCAACGATCAACGCGATATCGGTGCGTTGCAGGCCAAGGTCAGCCAGTTCACGGTCAGACATAATGTCCAACTCATAACGCACACGGCTTTTTTCTTTCAGCTTGGCAAATTTCGCAATGATGAAATCTTCAAAACGTGTCAGCAAACCGCCAGTCAGTTCAACATGGTGGCTACCGTAAGAAGTGATGGGATAACGCAAAAGCATGATAAATCCTGATCCAAATATATTGGTAAAATCTTTGAACCAGACTTAGTCAAAGCAATAATTTTTCACAATTGGATTTTTTGCAGCGCAGCAATGCGCCTCACGCATAGCTGGCAAATTCTACTTTTAGTTTCAGCCCCTTACAAACCGTGAACTGTCAGCCATTCCAGCATTTCATCGGGTTCACTGATATAATCCAGTGGCTCCAGCGGCGGGCGTTTGATCATAATTACACCAATACCTTCTGCCCGTGCCGCTTCAATTTTGGCATAGGTCGCTGCCCCGCCACTATTTTTACTGACCATCACCTGAATATGATAATCGCGAATCAGTTGGCGTTCTTTTTCCACATCATAAGGCGGACGTGAAATCACCATCTCATAATTGTTCAACGCAAGATCCTCTTTTGGCTCGTTCACCAACCGGACCACAAGGGAAATATCCTCATCAAGCTCAGCAAAAGCAGATACGTCCTTGATACCTGTGGTGATCAGTGTTTTTCGACCAAACTGTTCCACCGCCCTGACGGCAGCGTCCATATCATCCACATCCAGCCATCGGTCTTTCAAATCAGCGCGCCATTCTTCACGCCACAAGACGGCCAGCGGGGTTTCGGTTTCAAACGCTGCCCCATAGGCATGATGTGATATTTTTTCCGCATAAGGATGGGTGGCATCAACCATATGAGTAATGGATTCGGCCTTGATATAATCAATCAGCCCCCCCATGCCACCAAAGCCACCGACGCGCACCGCACAGGGCAAGTCCGGTTGATGGCCTGTGATGCCAGAATAGGAAATGATAATTTCAACACGATCACCATAATGGGCATGGGCACGACGGGCAAAAGCCGCCCCATCGCCCGTTCCCCCCAATATCAGGAGTTTTTTAGCCGACATGTCCAACAACCTCCCCTTTTCGGTTCACGGCAATCACTTCAATTTCACAATGACCAGAGACAATTGCCTGCGCAACCTCTTTTGCCCGGTGCACTACTAAATCTGCCAAGCCAATCTCATGGGCGATTGACAGTTCCAGCACTTCCAAGGCTGTATTCGCCTCTCTGGCTTTTTCTTGTAAATCATGATCAGCCCCAGCTTCTTTCATCCATTGGGCCAATTGTTCAAAATCAACGCGTGAGCGTGAGGAATGCAGGTCCATTTCCCCTTGGGCCAGCTTACAAAATTTGGCAAATCCACCACATAAGGTGAGTTTTTCAACCGGATTTTGACGCACATATTTCAAGACACCACCTGCAAAATCCCCCATATCAATCAAAGCGGAAAGATCAAAATCATAAAGTTGACAAGCGGTTTTCTCAGAGGTTGATCCCGTCGTTGCTGCAATATGGGTGATGCCACTGGCCTTTGCCACATCAATGCCGCGATGAATGGAATGGATCCAGGCCGAACAGGAATAAGGTACCACCACCCCGGTTGTCCCTAATACCGACAGCCCCCCCATAATGCCCAAACGCGGGTTCATGGTCTTTTCAGCCAGCTTTTCCCCATGAGTAATGGACACGGTGACAATCACATCCGGGTTTGATTTCACCGCATTAAGGTTTTCAACAATCATCTGGCGCGGCATAGGATTAATGGCAGGTTCCCCGATCTCCAGTGGCAAACCCGGTTTTGTCACAAGGCCAACCCCCTCCCCATTTTTAAAAACAATACCAGAGCTTTGCGCTCCCCATTCAACACGCACACAGATTTCAGCCCCATGGGTAATATCCGGGTCATCCCCGGCATCCTTGATAACAGAGGCCCAGGCATATTGCGCCCCCAACTCCTGACGGTTCAGGCAAAAAGATGGCGTCTGTCCTTTTGGTAAAACAATCTCCACCGGGTCAGGAAACGCCCCACGGCACAAGGCGCTAAAGGCTGCACGTGCCGCTGCGGTGGCACAAGCCCCGGTGGTCCATCCTTTTCTGAGTTCTTTCTTTTCCATAAAACCAAAATAAGCATTTTGAATCATTTGTCATGAATTGCTTTTCGGGCTATCACTTGGCCCATGGAAAATTTCGCAGATATCACCTTCCCTGAATTTGCCCCGGCCACAGTCTGGCTGGTGGGGGCCGGACCTGGTGATCCCAAGCTTTTGACCCTTTTTGCCTATCACGCGCTGCAACAGGCCAATGTGATTGTGCATGATGCTCTGGTCGATCCAGCCATTCTTGCCCTTGCCGCCCCCCATGCAAAACTGGAAGCCATGGGCAAACGTGGTGGGCAGGCCACATCTGCAAAACAAAAAGACATCACCCTGCGCCTGATCGAGCTGGCGCGTGCCGGCCATAAGGTTTTACGCCTCAAAGGCGGGGACCCCTTCGTCTTTGGGCGCGGTGCTGAAGAAGCTCTGCCGATTCTAAATGCAAATATTGAGGTGCGTATTATACCGGGCATCAGTGCCGGTATTGCGGGAAGTGCCTATGCCGGTATTCCGGTCAGTGACGGGCAATCCAATCAGGTCATCAGCTTTGTCACCGGCCATGATACCTCCGGTCAGGTTCCTGCTGTGGACTGGCAAGCATTGGCCAAAAGCTCCCCGGTGATTGTTTTTTACATGCCCATGAAACATGTGGATAAAATTCAGGCTGAACTGCTCAAGGCCGGGCGACAAGCTGATGAGCCTGTCTGTGTTGTGTCCAAAGCCACCACACCTGAGCAGCAAACCTGTGACACCACACTGGGCAGCTGCGTCAAAGATTTAAGCAAAACCAACATCAAGGCCCCCGCCCTGTTTATCATTGGCCCAACCGTGGCCCTGAGGCAACAATTGACGGAGTGTTTCTAGATGGAATCAGAACTCCTGTTGATGACCATGGTGCAAGCTGGCTTGGCTCATTGTACGGTTGTGGTCGAAGATAATGGCGGCTTGCTGTTGACCCTTTTTACAGCTGGGCTGGTGGGCAGTGCCACCCACTGTATCAGCATGTGCGCGCCCTTTGTGCTGTCGCAAGTCACCGCCCGCCTGGAAACCATCAGCCTGTCTGAAATGTCAGAATTTAAACGGCTCAGTGGTGCAGCCCTTCTCCCTTATCATTTTGGGCGCATGACAACCTATATCATCTTGGGCCTGTGTGTCGGACTATTGGCCCAAGGGGCTATTCAATTTAGCGGGATGAAATGGATTTCTGCTGCCCTCCTCGCCTTTGCCGCCCTGTTCTTTTTAGGCTACGCCTTGAAACGGTTGGGTGTCAGTTTTCCCGGCTTGGCTTTATTTGGCAGTAAGTCCACATCACCGGAAAGTGCCCTCTCCCTTGGTCTTGGGCGCATTTTAAAGCCATTTTTTGCCCGCCCGGTAGGACTGAATGGCTATTTTCTAGGAATTGGCCTTGGCTTTTTGCCCTGCGGCCTCCTATATGGTGCTTTGGCTGCTGCCGGGGCGACAGGTGATTTTCTTGCCGGAGCTTTTGGCATGGCTGCCTTTGCCCTTGGGACCGTGCCCAGCCTGATGGTGGTGGGGTTTGTCGGTCATATGGCCGGGCAAAAATGGCAAAAGGTTGTGACAGACCTTGCGCCGATGCTGTTAATCATTAATGCTGGCGTTCTGGCCTATCTGGCCTGGACATTGGTTCAATAATTTAAAAGGTGATCTGATGGGGTCTCGTTCAAGAATTTTGCTTTACTTTGCCTGTGCAGCGATTTTTCTGGTTGTCGGCATTACATTGCGCCTGCCACAACTGCTGGAAGACCCGGTTGCCCAAACCACAGGCGAAGTTGCCATTGGTGGGGAATTCGAACTGGTTGACCCAAAGGGCAATACCATCACCAATAAAGACATGCTGGGCACCTATAGCCTGATTTATTTTGGCTATACCTTCTGCCCTGATGTTTGTCCCACGGGTTTGCAAACCATGGCCACCGCCCTTGAGCTGATCCCCATGCGTAAATCCAACAAGGTCGTGTCCTATTTCTTCACCGTAGACCCGGAACGCGACACCCCGGAAATCATGGGGGAATATGTCAAACACTTCCATGAAAGCCTTGTAGGTCTGAGCGGAACCAAAGAACAAACAGATAAAGCAGCCAAAGCTTATAAGGTCTATTACAAAAAAGTTGTTGAAGAAGGCAAACCAGCTGATGAATATCTGATGGACCATTCCGCCTTTCAATATCTGATGGGGCCGGATGGGAAATATGTCACCCATTTCCCCCATGGCATTACACCGGAAGAAATGGCTGAAAAACTGAAAGCCTATATCCGTTGAGTACCACAGGTCTGATTATTGCCGCCCCCAATTCCAACAGCGGTAAAACCTTCATCACATTGGGAAGCTTGCGTGCCTTGCAACGCCGGGGAGTTTCTGTCAGTTCCGCCAAGGTTGGCCCGGATTATATCGACCCGGCCTTTCATGGTGCCGCAACCAAACGACTGTGCCCTAATCTTGATGGCTGGGCCATGCGTGAAGATACCTTGTTTCACACTCTGCACAATCTATCAGACCAGTCTGATTTGATTATCTGCGAGGGAGTCATGGGCCTGTTTGACGGGGCAACCCTGCCAGCAGATAGCCCGTCTAACAAAGATGGCTCCCCTGCTGATATTGCACGCAGAACCGGCTGGCCTGTTGTCTTGGTGATTGATGCCAATGCCCAAGCCACATCAGCAGCAGCCCTCATTCACGGATTTGCCACCTTTGACCCCGACGTTCATGTCAAAGGGGTGATTTTTAATAAGGTCGGGGGACCGAGCCATATTCAATTGCTGAAAAATGCGTGTGAGCGCCACATCCCCCATATCGACGTCTTAGGTTTTGTCCCACGCCAAAATGATCTCGCCCTGCCAGAACGCCACTTAGGGCTGGTATTGGCCGAAGAGCACCCTGAGCTGGAAAGCTTCCTTAATCAGTCAGCTGATTTCCTTGAAAACTATATTGATCTGGACAAGCTGGTCAGCCTTGCTCAAACCAAGCCCCTGCCCAGCCCCTCAGCCAATAACGCATTCTTCCCCCCCCTGGGCCAAAATATTGCCATTGCCAAGGATAAAGCTTTTGCCTTTGCCTATCCTGCCCTATTGCACCATTGGCAAGAACAGGGGGCAAGCTTCAGCTTTTTTTCCCCCTTAAGCAATGAAGCCCCAGATCCTGACTGTGATGCAATCTATCTTCCCGGTGGATACCCTGAACTTCATTGTGAACAGCTTGCTCAAAACAGCTATTTTCTAGAAGCTTTGCGCACCCGTCATCAAAACAACACCACAATTTTTGGGGAATGCGGGGGCTATATGGTCTTGGGTAAAACCATTACGGACAAAGAAGGCCGAGCCCACCAGATGGCCGGCATTCTGGACCTGAATACATCATTTGCCAAACGCAAACTTCACCTTGGGTATCGTGATGTCACCTGTCTGGTTGACACCCCCTTTGCCAAAAAGGGGGAGCGCCTGCGCGGCCATGAATTCCATTATGCGACCATTTTACACGAAGATGGCACCGCTGTTTTTGACTGTCGCAATGCCTCTGGACACGTATTAGGCGCAGCGGGACTGCAAAAGAACAACTGTACAGCCTCTTTCATACATTTAATTGACAAAAAATGTTAGTGGATTGTCCTTAAGTACCATCTCCCTATTTATTTTATTGATACGTACGCGTATACTGCCGCCCAAAATTGTAAATAAGTAAATTAGAGGGGGCCGAAAATGACGACCGAGACTGAAGTACTCATCAACTGGAACCATGCATTTGACCTAGGCATTGATCAACTGGACGAAGATCATAAACTTCTGGTTGGGCGCATCAATGACATGAATGAACGTGTCAAACGCAATGCATCAAACGATGAGATCCACAGCCTCCTGCTTCAAACCGGCTCTGACCTCAAAGCCCACTTTGAACGGGAAAATGAATATATTCGCAAATCCCAAAGTGGCGAGGAATCAGAACAGCACCTCAAATTCCACAAGATCACACTTGAATATCTCTATAAAGTCATTGAAAAATTCAAACATGATCCCGAATCTGTCACTGCCAAAGATATCCTGCATTATCTGCATGGCTGGATCATTGATCATATTGTCAATCAAGACCACAAAATGCGCGATGACCTGGAACGCGCCGGACTGGTGGCTTCTGAAATCACCAATGAATCTGCCATTGCACGTTTTCTGGACCATTTCAAACTGCGTGACCGGATCGCAGCCCTGGCTATCATTCCCCTGATTGCCCTGCTCTTTTTCGCCGGGGACGCTGTTTTTGAAAAACGCGCAACCATGAACGATATGGAAAAAATCGAACAGCTATCCGTGATGGCTGGAACTTTCTCCAACCTTGTTCACGAACTGCAAAAAGAACGCGGAACCTCTGCGGGCTTCCTTGCCTCAAAAGGAAAATCTTTTGGCGATAAAGTCATTGCCCAGCGCAAAAACACCGACCAAAAAAATGCCCCTCTTCCCAATGCCTTAAACCTTGGTGATAGCCTTGGGCTGAAAAAAGAAATGTCTGCGATCCGCAACTTGCTTGACCAGCTTCCCGCCATGCGCAAAAAAGTCAGCGCACAGGAACTCACCGTTGCACAAGAGGTTGCCTATTATTCAAAACTGAATTCTTCTCTTTTGAACGCCATTGCAACCATGTCAAAAATTTCACGTGATCCAGCCCTGTCCAACCGGATTTCAACCTTCGTGAACTTCTTGCAAAGTAAAGAACGTGCAGGCATTGAACGCGCCAAAGGGTCCGCCGGATTTGGCACGGGGAAATTCCCCCCGGCTTTGCTCAAAGATTTTGTCAGCCTGATTGCCATTCAAAATACCTATATGAATGTGGCGCGTTCTTTTGCAACGGATGATACCCTTGCCTTTATGAATCAAACCATTACCGGCGCAGCGGTTGATCAGGTTGAAGAAATGCGCCGAATTGCCATTTCCAGCCCGACAACCAATGACCTGAAAGGGATCAGTGGTCCACAGTGGTTTGATACCATCACCAAGAAAATCAATCTGTTAAAACAAACAGAAAATTTCATGGCAAAAACCCTGTCTGAAACAGCAGCGAAGGTGCGCAGTCAGGCACAAACAACCTTTACCACCCTGCTGGTGATTAGTTTGATCCTGACCGTCTTTATCATTACCTTTGCCGTTATCCTGATCAACAGTGTGGTCAAACCATTGCGTTCGCTACGTTCTTCTATTGAACGTCTGGAGCAGGGCCATACCGAAACCATGATTGCCGGGCGCCATAAATCCGATGAGCTGGGTGAAATGGCCCGTGCGATTCAAAGTTTCAAGGAAACCATTATTCGTCAGAATATGGAACAGGCCAAACAGGGCATTGAACAAAGTGTGCGTGAACGCACCAGCGTTCGCCGTCTTGAACTTACCGACATTTTCAGAAATGAAGTGGCAGCCTCCATCCAAACCATGGCCAGTGCCGCCAAAGGGTTGGAAGACCATGCTGAATCCATGTCTGCAGCGACTGAAACATCACGCACGCAATCCACCATGGTGGCTTCTGCCGCAACACAAGCCACATCAAACGTAGAAACTGTTGCCGCCGCTGCAGAAGAGCTTTCCAGCTCCATTCAGGAAATCTCCCGTCAGGTTGAACATTCCGCCACCATTGCCAATGCCGCAACCAGCAACGCTGACAGTGCCCAACATACAATTGAAGGGCTTGCTGATGGGGCCAACAAAATTGGCGAAGTTGTCCAGATCATTACGGATATCGCAGAACAAACCAACCTGCTGGCCCTGAATGCCACCATTGAAGCTGCCCGTGCTGGTGAAGCAGGGAAAGGCTTTGCTGTTGTGGCCTCTGAAGTGAAAAACCTTGCCAACCAAACGGCCAAGGCGACAGAAGACATTACCGCCCAGATCAATACCATTCAGGGCGATACAGAACGCGCTGTAGAAGCCATTGCCAGTGTCACCCATACTATTGGCGAAATGAATGATGTCACAAATAATGTGGCACAGGCTATTGATCAACAAGGTAGCGCAACACAGGAAATCAGCGCCAATGTCAATGAAGCCGCCACCGGCACACGCGATGTTTCCAACAATATCGAAGGCGTGGCCCAAGCCAATGAAGAAACCGGACGTATGTCAAACGAGGTCTTTAATTCTGCTAAACAGGTTTCAAATAACGCCGATGATTTGAACCAGACCATTCATAACTATCTGGAAAATATGAAGAACGCCTAAAACTGCCATGCGCCCCAACATTATGCTTGGGGCGCATGTTGCAAACCCCGAGTATTTTTCAGCATCGCTAAACAGTCTGCCTTATCCCCCCGACAGCCCTGTGCACACCACCAGTTTTCAACCTGTTTCAGCAAACGCCCTATCTCAGGCCCTGGCGTGACCCCTAGCTCGATCAGATCTTTACCTTGCAATGGAAAGCTCACGGGTGCTTCCTGCCATGCAGTGACCATATTCAATATGCCCTGTTCCTTTGGCCCCAATCCCCAAAAACCTTTTTCAGCCCAATAGATAAACAACTGGTCACGCACCGCAACGGGGCCATAATGATAGAGCTGGGCACGAATATGGTTTTCCCCTTGTTGTGGGTCGATCACCTGCTGTGGGCATCTGGCCGCTGTAATACGTTTGGCTTGCACCTTGGAAAAACGCAGTCTCTGACACAGGTCCTGCACCGTTTTTGGATCAACAGGCAATAAAATCGCCAATCTGCGCAAGGCATCTGGCTGATCTTCAAAGGCACACATCATTTCCAAATGGTGCAGATCATTCATTTGCGGCATGATTTTCTGCAAAATGCTATGCTTCACCATCAAATTTAACCACCTGACCGCACGTGGCGCTTCTAACAGGCGGAGGAGTTCTTGTGCAATACGTTCCCCAGACAGGGTTTCCAGCCCATCAACAAGGTCACAACACGCCGCCAGACCGTCAGCCTCTGGTACAGCCTTGCCATAAAAGGCAGAAAACCGAAAAAACCGCAACAAGCGCAGATAATCTTCACGAATACGTTGGTGGGCATCCCCGATAAAGATCACCCGTCCCGCTTCTAAATCTTCAATGCCGTTAAAAGGGTCAGAAAACTGTCCATGGCGATCCAGACTCATAGCGTTAAAGGTAAAATCACGCCGCTTGGCATCTTCCAGCCAATCTTGGCTAAAAGCCACTGTTGCCCGCCGACCATCGGTGCTGACATCTGCACGCAAAGTCGTAATTTCAAAAGATTGCCCCTCATGCACAACCGTGACTGTGCCATGATCAATTCCAGTGGGAATTGCTTTGATGCCAGCACCTTCAAAGAGTGAGAGAACCGTTTGGGGCAATTCAGGGGTGGCGATATCAATATCCAGCACCGCATCATTCCCCAGCAAGGCATCACGCACACAGCCGCCGATAAAACGGGCTTCCTGGCCATTTTGGGCAAGCACATCCATCACACGTTGACTTGACGGGGCTGTAAACCAGTCCTGCGCCATGATCGCTGTAATCTTATTCTTTATGGATAACATGGCCGGGAACGATCTTACCGTCTTGATATACAGGGGGCTGATACACACCACCCGGTTTTTCCCCATCAAACTGGCGCAATGTCACCAGACCGATCAACACCAGAACCAGACCAGCGGCCAACAGTTTCAACCATGGGCCTTTGGAAAGATCAATATGCTGTTCTTCAGGTTTGGTTTTCTTGTGATAAAGCGCCCAGATCAGATAAAGCGAGGCCGGAAATAACAAGGGTAAGATATATTGGAAAAATATCCGCATGGTTCATTCTCCCTTTTCTTCCAAAACGTCATAAAGATTTTTCAGCATCCCAGCTGTTGCCCCCCAGATAAAATAATCCTCATAAGGCATCGCCCAGAAATAACGCTTCACCCCCATAAAGATGCGTGAACATTTTTGATGGTTTGCCTTATCCATTAAAAAGGATAAAGGCACCTCAAAAACCTCAGCAACCTCGTGTTCATCGGGATCGGTTGGATAGGGTGCCTCCACCAGTCCAATCACAGGGGTGACACGAAACCCCGTGCGAGTCACATAATCATTTAAACGCCCAATCACCTGAATATAGTCATGGGGCAGGCCGACTTCCTCTTCTGTTTCGCGAAGGGCGGCATGTTCAGCACTTTCGTCTTCTTCTTCGGTATGTCCACCGGGAAAACTGATCTGGCCAGGATGGTTTTTAAGATGATCGGTCCGTTTGGTAAACAGAACACTCAAGCCGTCTTTGCGCTTTACAATGGGGATCAAAACAGCGGCTTCACGGTTATCCGGTTTGGGGCGAAAACCATTGAGATCATGATCCCCGCGAATATCACCGGGTCTGGGGTCATAAGCGGCGAAGACATCAATCAAATGATCGACTGTTAATCCTCGTCCAGTTGCCCCAGTGGGAAGAATTCGTTGTTGCTCCATACGCCGAAATACACTTCATCATCTATGTTTTTTTCTTCACCACGATTAACCAGTTCATAAAACACAGAACGGTTGATCTTGGCTTCAATCGGGAACAGGCCCTCCCCATTGCGCAATGTCACATACGGGGATGGCTCGCCAGTTACTGGATCATGTTCTACTCGGACCGGATTGTCCAGCCCAATAGAAACAACTTCATCCACATTTGTGCGCACGGACAGCTTCTGTTCAACCCCACAATCGTTTGTAAAACAACAAAAGGCGCATCTTCCACCTGAATACGCGCCTTTTCAACAGGGGTTTCCAGCCAGTAATCACCAAACTCATCACGTTTAAGGACACTGGCAAACAAACAGACCAGTTCCTTTCGCCCAATGGGGCCACCTTCATGAAACCATGTGCCATCCCTGGCAATGCGAATGTCAATATCTCCACACATCGGACCGGAAAATGCCACTTCTTTTTGTGCAAGTGATGCCGTCATTTCTTATACCCTCCCCCCGGTTCGCACTGTTTAAAATATTTTGACGCCTGATCAAATATATTTGTTTGGTTTTATGACCTTTCGGTCATATCTTTGTCGTACAACCCGGTTTTAATTGCATTTATTTTCCCGCAACCATACCCTTCACATAAGGGCTGCATGTTGGCAAAACAAGGATATTTGTTGTGAAAGATCATCCAAAAGCTGTGAAAGCGCTTGAAGACCTAAGCCAGCAAATGGCGAAAATCCATGAAGAAGTCAACAGCATTATCTTTGGTCAGGACCGGGTGATTGAAGAAACACTGGTCACGATCTTATCCGGTGGGCATGTCCTTCTTATCGGCCTGCCCGGTCTTGGTAAAACCCGCCTTGTTGAAACATTAGGCACCGTGCTGGGGCTGGATGAACGCCGGGTGCAATTTACCCCGGACCTGATGCCCAGTGATATTATCGGGTCTGAAATTCTGGATGAAGATGAACAAGGCAAGCGCCATTTCCGCTTTGTCCAAGGCCCGACCTTCTGTCAGCTTCTCATGGCTGATGAGATCAACCGCGCCAGCCCGCGCACCCAATCCGCCCTGCTTCAAGCCATGCAGGAAAAACGTGTCTCTGTGGCCGGGCATTACCACGACCTGCCACAGCCCTTTCACGTCCTCGCCACCCAAAACCCGCTGGAACAGGAAGGGACCTATCCCTTGCCAGAAGCCCAGCTGGACCGTTTTTTCATGGAAATCAGCGTACAATATCCTGATCGCGATGCTGAGCGCGACATCCTGCTGTCCACAACGGGCAGTGAAGTCAAAACACCCAAACGCATTATTACAGCGACAGATTTGCTGGAAGCCCAGGAACTGGTCCGTGAAATCCCGGTGGGGGAAAGCGTGCTGGAAGCCATCCTCACCTTGGTCAGACAGGGACGCCCGGAAACATCTGATATGAAAGACGTGCAAAAGGATGTCGCCTGGGGGCCGGGGCCACGTGCCAGTCAGGCACTGATGTCGGGGGTGCGTGCACGTTGCGTTCTTCATAACCGCCTTGCCCCTTCTATTGATGATGTGGTTGCCCTTGCCGCCCCGATCCTGCGCCATCGCATGGCCTTGAATTTTGCTGCCCGTGCCGAAGGGGTCTCGCTCAGCAAGATCATTGATGAACTGATCGACCAAATCGCCAGCTCTTAAGGACCTCATATGCCCAATTCTCCCATCATCCCCCAAGCAGAAGAGGCAGCATCCAGCCTTCCGCCCCTGCTGGTGGAAGCCGAACGGGTCGCCAACACGGTGGCTCAGGGGGTGCATGGGCGACGCAAAAAAGGTCAGGGCGACAGTTTTTGGCAGTTTCGCCCCTATGAACAAGGGGAATCCACACGTACCATTGACTGGCGCCAATCAGCCAAAACAGAACATCACTTTGTCCGCGAACATGAATGGGAAGCCGCCCAGACCGTCTGGCTATGGTGCGATCCTTCTGCCTCCATGAAATATAGTGCAGCCCCCACCCGGCCAGATAAATTACATCGGGCAGAAATCCTTATGCTGGCCCTTGCCTCTCTTTTAGTGCGCGGCGGCGAACAAATTGGCCTTTTGGGATATGAGGCCCCACCGGGGAGAGGACGCCCAGCCCTTCACCGTCTTGCCAATGTGCTGGAAAAAAAGAAAAAAAAGAAAGCCGAAAAGGAAGAGAAACTACAAAGCCTGCCGTCTCATGCCCATTTGCCACGCCATGGTGAATTGGTCCTGATTGGGGATTTCCTTTCCCCCATGGATGAGATTGAAGAAGCCTTAAAACGCTATAGCCGTCGCCATGTACGCGGCCATCTTTTACAGGTGCTTGACCCCGCAGAAGAAAGCTTGCCTTTTGAAGGACGCGTTCAGTTTAAAGGACTGGAAAAAGAAGGCAGCATCTATTTTGGCAATGTGGCCGCTGTGCGCGAAGACTACCAAGAACGCCTAAGTGCACGGCGCGCAGCCTTAAATGAACTGGCCCATTCACTGGGATGGGGATTTCATCGTCACACCACAGACCAATCCCCCGAAGCCGCCTTGCTTGCCCTTTTTATGTCAATTACACAAGGGGGTAAACAGTGCTGAATATCGGCATGATTTCATTGACCAGCCCCTGGGCCTTAAGCGCCCTGCTCCTGTTGCCCCTGTTGTGGCAATTGCTCAAAGTCACGCCCCCAAAGCCCACAGTCATTAAATTTCCTGCTGTGCGGATTTTACAGGAACTTTCGACCAGTCAGACACTGGCAACCAATACCCCATGGTGGATTCTTCTTTTGCGCAGCCTGATTGCCATCAGCCTGATTATCGCCATGACCGGCCCCCGCCTCAATCAAACAGAAAGTACTCTGTCCAGTGATCGCCCTCATATTATCCTGATTGATAATGACTGGTCAGTCATGGAACGTTGGGCAAACCGCAAGCAGGAACTGGAAAAATTGGTTGCCTACAGTCAACATGCAGGTCAGCCGACCCTTGTCATCACAACAGCGTCAAAGCAGAAAATTCATTATCTTGAAAACCAGGAAGTCTGGGAAAAGCATTTCCAAAGCCTGACGCCCAAACCCTGGCCTGTTAACCGCCAGCCCTTAATTGAACAAATCGAGGAAATTGTATCCACCTTTGATCAAGTCGCCAAGATCAGCTGGATTTCCAATGGGCTGGTCGATGAAAATGCACAAGACTTTCTGGCAAACCTTCATCAACTGGGTGATGTGGATTACATTCATGACGGGGATGACAACCTGCCTATTATCCTTCAGCAGGTCAAACGTAATCAAAACGGTTTAATCGTCACCCTAAAGCATGCCCCTGTCCAAACAAGACAAGAAAAGACCCTGCATGTTTTAGATGAAAACGGGGCGATCCTGTTTCAACATAAGGCGACCTTAAAGACAGAGACGACAGAACAGCGCGTTCAGCTGTCCATTCCCAATGAACTTAAAAGCCGTGCTGACAAAGTTCGCCTGCAAGGGGCGATCAATCCGGCCAGCCAATATCTGCTGGATGAAAAATGGCGTGATCGTTCCGTTGGGATTATCCGTACCCATACCAAGGATCAGGTCCTGCTGGCCCCTGCCTATTATGTCAAAAAAAGCCTACGCCCCCATACCAGCATCCGCGAAGCCCCCCTTGATGAGCTTTTGCAACGCCAAACAGCCGTGATTTTCGATGTGGCCTCAACTAATTTTACCACACAACATGTCAAAGCACTTCAAAACTGGCTTTCTCAGGGCGGCATTCTTGTCCGTTTTGCAAACAAGCACCTCACGACCCAAAACAGTCAAAAATTTGATCCTCTTCTTCCCGTCCAGCTCATGCCCGCACAACGCACCTTTGGGGGGACACTGAGTTGGAAACAGGCAACCCACCTGGCCCCATTCCCTGAACACAGCCCCTTTCAGACCATTCCCATTGGCGATGACATCATCATCAAACAACAGGTCCTCGCCCGCCCCGAAGCCAGCCTGCATCAAAAAACATGGGCACAGTTAAAAGACGGCACCCCCCTGATCACCGCCCAACAGATGGACAAAGGCTGGAGTGTGCTCTTCCATGTTAATGCCATCCCCAGCTGGTCCAACCTGCCGCTATCTGGCACATTTGAATTGATGATGAAACAGTTGCTAACCCTGTCAACAGGCCACAACGCAGCGACTCAAAACGGGGAACTGGTCCCTTATCGGGTGTTTGATCATCTTGGTCAGCTTGTGGCCCCAAGTGCAAGTAACCACCCCATCAAAAATCAGAACCTGAAAGCTCTTAAAATCGGCCCAGCGCACCCCCCCGGTCTTTATGGCAACAAGAATAAGCTGAAGGCCCTGAACCTTGGCCCGCAAATTACCCATTTCACCCCGATCCATGATATGCCCCTGGGGGTAAATGAACGTGGTTTCCAGCCTCATGAGCAAACAGATTTAGCCCCCTGGGCTTTATTGTTTGCCCTGTGTCTTGCCTTAATCGACTGGCTGCTTGCCAATAGCTGGCTTCAATCGGTCCAACGCCTTACAGCCCTGTTCTGCCTGTGCGTCCTTGCTTCCCCCTCTTTCGCCAAAGAACCCAACTGGGAAAAAGCCTTGGCGGCAGCAAACCATATGCGCCTTGCCTATATGGAAACCGGCAACCCGCAGCTGGATAAAACCTTGCGACAGGGACTGGATGGTCTTGCCATGGTTATGCGACGACGTACAGCTGTTGAAATGGCCCCCACCATGGCTTTTGACCCGGAAAAAGATGACCCGTCCCTTTTTCCCATGATCTATTGGGCCATTGAAGGCACCCAGCCAGAACTCAGCGAACAGGCAGCGCACAAGCTCAATGTTTTTTTACAAACAGGCGGCTTTATCCTGTTTGATACCATGGGGCAAGCCCAGCCACAGCAACTGGCCCGCATGACAGAAAAGCTCAACATCGCCCCGTTGCAAACCATACCGGACAACCATGTCTTAACCCGGTCTTTTTATCTCATGCGCCATTTCCCCGGACGTTTTAACCATCCTGATGTCTGGGTCGAAGCCAGTGAAAACACCAAGAACGACCGGGTTTCCTCCGTTCTGATTGGCAGCAATTCATGGGTACAAGCCTGGGCACGCGATGAGCACATGCGCCCGCTTTATGCCGTCGTCCCAGATGGTGAAATTCAACGTGAACAAGCCTTTCGCTTTGGCATCAATCTGGTGATGTATATTCTCAGCGGTAATTATAAAGGAGATCAGGTCCATATCCCTGCTATTTTACAAAGGTTGGGCCTATGAGCGATTTGATACTCGACCCGATTTTACCAATCCCGTTTTTATTGCTTCTGGGCATTGTGATCGGTGGACTTGGACTGTGGTCAATCCTGCATTCTTCACGGGCAGTCTGGTTTCGCCTGAGTGCCAGCTTGCTGATACTGATTGCTCTGTTTAATCCCCAAGTGATGCGCAAAGATACCCGTGCACTCACAGATATTGCCCTTGTCCTGATTGACCAGTCCCCCAGCCAAAATCTCCAGACACGTCAGGAACAAAGCCAAAAGGCATTGGCCTATCTGAAAAAAGAAGGAAAACAGCATAAAGACCTGGAGCTGCGCTTTATTGACATTCCCACCGACGGCAAGGAAGACAAGCTGGGGACCCGTGCCATTTCTCTTTTGCGTCAAAACATTGCCGGTATTGATCCGCAACGTTTTGCCGGGACCATTTTGATCAGTGATGGACAAATTCATGATATCAGTCATTTCGACACACTTCCCGGCCCCTTTCACCTGCTCCTGACAGGGCAAAAGAAAGATCAGGACCGCCGCATTGAGATAATGGATGCCCCGCGCTACGGTCTGGTTGGCAAACCCTTACAAATTCGCATCAAAGTCTATGACAACGGCAAACTGAACCCAACCGCCCCGCTTCACCTGATTAAGGAAGACGGTACAAAGCAACCCTTTAGCCCCATAGAAGAAAAAGGCGTTCAAGAGGCCACCTATATTCCCCGCCATGCAGGTCAATCGGTTTTGGTTATCGAAGCCCCGGCCCTTGAAAATGAAATCAGCCTGTCCAACAATCAACTTGCACTCAGTATCAATGGCGTGCGAGATCGCCTGCGCGTCCTGTTGGTTTCTGGCCTGCCCCATCAGGGGCAACGGACATGGCGCAATATTTTACGTTCAGACCCGGCGGTGGACCTTGTTCACTTCACAATCTTGCGCCCCTCAGAAAAAGAAGATTTCACCCCCTTAAACGAACTTTCCCTCATCGCCTTTCCTGTGCGTGAACTGTTTGAAGAAAAACTGGATGACTTTGATCTGGTGATTTTTGATCGTTACTATAAACATAATGTGCTGAGCGAAGGCTATTTCGACAATATCGTAAACTATGTCCGTGAGGGCGGGGCCTTGCTGGTTTCTGCCGGGCCTGACTTTTCCGGCCCACGCAGCCTGGCTAAAACCCGGCTCAATAAAATCTTGCCGATTACACCATCCGGCCATGTACAGGATTATCGCCCTTTTCGCCTGCAGCGTTCCCAAATGGGAAAACGCCACCCCATCACCACCCGCCTCAGTCAGCCAGAAAAAGACTGGGGGCGCTGGATGCGTCTTGTGGAAAGCCAAGACCATCACGGCCAGGTCATCTTGGAAAATGAGAAAAAAAATCCGGTGCTTATTGTAGAACGGATTGAAAAAGGGCGCCTTGCCATGCTGCTCAGTGATCATATCTGGCTGTGGGCACGCGGCTTTGATGGCGGTGGCCCCCACAGTGAACTGGTGCGTAACCTCATCCATTGGTTAATGAAAGAACCTGATTTGGAAGAAGAACGTCTGACCATGGCCCAACTTGATAATCAACATATTGAGATTACACGCCAAAGCCTGAATAAACCGGCGACGCCCCTTACCTTGACGCACCCGGATGGGGAAGAAGAAAAAATCACCCTCCCTCCACAAGGCCAAGGGCGTTACAGCATGCGTTTGAAGGCAATAAAATCCGGGATTTATCGCGCCCATGACGGAACGCACAGTGCGGTTCTGACCAAAGGTAGCCTCAATGCCAAAGAATTTATTGACCCACGCGCCAGCGAAGAACCTTTAGCCCCGCTTATCAACACACTTGGGGGCACAACCCATTGGCTGTCAGAAGGCATGCCCTTGCTTAAACGGGTCAAAGCCAAAGGTAATGTTGGTGGCCGTGGCTGGATTGGCCTGCACCGCAATCAAGCCGAAGCCGTTACAGGTATTGAGAAATCCCCCCTTCTCCCTGCTTGGGTCTTGTTTATCCTTGCCTCCGCCCTTTTATGTCTGGGGTGGTGGCGTGAAAGCCGTTAACGGATATCTTCCCACGACGGACAAGCACCAAACCAGTCTTTCAGGAAATCCACAAACAAGCGCACCTTTGCAGATAAATGGCGGTTATGGGGATAGACCGCATAGATATTGATGGGCTCAACCTCATAATCTTCCAACACACAAACCAAACGCCCTTTCGCAAGGTCTGGACCAACAATGAAAGCCGGAGAGATACAAACCCCTGCCCCAGCAATCGCCATTTCGCTGATGACATTACCGTTATTGGCGGTGAAATTCCCACTGAGCTTCACCGTCTCAGTTTGTCCATTTTCCGTATAGGTCCAGTTTTCGCTGTTACGTGCCAGTGTATAGATCAAACAGTTATGACCCACTAAATCCTTAGGGTGTTGGGGGTTACCATGTTTTTCCCAATAATCCGGCGCAGCACAGGCAACCAAACGGCTGGAACCCACCTTTTTCGCAATCAGGGAGGAATCAGGCAAACGCCCGATACGGATTGCCAGATCAAACCCTTCATCCACAATATCGACAAACCGGTCATTGAGCTGTACATCCATCGACAAATCTGGATATTTCGTTCCAAAAACGGCCAGCGGCTTGCCCAAATGCTGCACCCCGAAACTGACAGGAGCACTGATTTTAAGCTGCCCGCGTGGTTCATCTTGCAAACGGGTAATGGCAAGTTCAGCCTCTTCGGCCTCACTCATGATCCGTTCACAACGTTCATAAAAAACCTGCCCGACTTCTGTCAGGCTGAGTTTACGGGTTGTCCGATTCAACAGGCGCACACCCAAACGGTCTTCCAGATACGAAACCTTCTTGCTGACCGAGGATTTAGACATGCCTAAATCCTCTGCAGCCTTGGAAAAGCTGCCCGATTGAATCACTTGTGCAAAAATCATCATCCCGGTGAGATTATTCATCGTTCTCCTACAGAAACAAATAAATTCCAAAAAACAACATTATCACCATATAGAAAACAGTCCATCATAAATCATCAAAAGCTTCAACAGACAAAGGGAATGACATGGGACTGCTTATTAACGGGATCTGGCATGATCAGTGGTATGATACAAAAACGACAAACGGCACATTTAAACGCCAGGAAAGTGCTTTTCGCCACGGGCTAAGTGCCGATGGCTCCACAGGTTTTAAAGCCGAGGCCGGACGCTATCGTCTTTATGTTTCCTTAGCCTGCCCCTGGGCGCATCGCACCTTGATCTTTCGCAATCTCAAAAGCTTGCAAGATACCATTGATGTGATCGTTGTTCATCCCTTGATGGCAGAACAGGGCTGGGTCTTACCCGATGGTCAGCCCCTCCATACCATCTATACGCAATCCAAACCGGATTATACCGGACGTGTCACCGTCCCTGTTTTATGGGACAAACACACAGAACAGATCGTCAGCAATGAATCCTCTGAAATCATTCGCATGATGAACAGCGAATTTGGCACAGATACCCCGGATTATTATCCAGATCATCTACGTGATCAAATCAATGAGATAAATGACTTCATTTATCCCAGCATTAATAATGGGGTTTACAAATGCGGCTTTGCCACCCGTCAGGATGCCTATGAAAAAGCCTATATCACCTTGTTTGATGCTCTTGATAAGATCGAAGACATCCTGTCAGATAACAGATATCTGTTGGGTGATCTGTTAACAGAGGCCGACTGGCGTCTGTTCACCACATTGGTGCGTTTTGATGCGGTTTATGTCGGCCACTTCAAATGCAACAAAAAACGCATTGCCGATTATCCGAACATCTGGGGCTATGTGCGTGAGCTTTATCAAATGGATGGCATTGCTGAAACAGTCGATATGGATCATATCAAAACCCACTATTACGCCAGCCATACCATGATTAATCCAACAGGAATTGTCCCTTTGGGGCCAAAAATTGATTTCAAGGCCCCACATGGGCGGGGGAAATAATCCTTATTCGCGTTCTGCCGTAAAAACCCAATCATTCCCTTTGGACAGGTCTTCACGATAGATGTAACCATTTTCACTAAACTCTTTAATGGCTTCGGCCTCTTCAAGGCGGTTTTGGATGATATAGCGTGCCATCATACCTCGCGCTCGTTTAGCCATCAGTCCGATGGTTTTGGCGACACCGGATTTGATTTCCTTAAAGACCGGGGTAATCACCGTGCCTTGCAGGGCCTTTTTGTTCACGGCTTTGAAATATTCATTAGAGGCACAGTTGATCAAAACGCCATCGCCATTAATCTCGTTAATCCGTTCAGCAATCTGTGTTCCCCAAAAATCATAAAGGTTATTCCCCCGTGGATTTTCAAGGCGAGTCCCCATTTCCAGACGATAGGGCTGGATCAGATCAAGCGGGCGCAACAGGCCATAAAGCCCGGACAAAATACCAAAATGGGTTTGGCCAAAATCAAAATCTTTTTCAGATAAAGAGGCCGCATCCAAACCAACGTATGTGTCACCGCTAAAGGCCAGCGCCGCCTGTTTGGAATTGTCTTCTGTAAACGGCAGGGCAAAGCCTTGAAAACGGGCATAGTTCAAATCCGCCAGTGCCTCGCTGATTTTCATCAGCCGCGACAGATCTGCCCGACTTAAATCCTTACAGGTCACTGACAGTTCTTCAATGTCATCCTGAAAAACAGGCTGGCTGTGACCAAGCCCTGTGACAGGCGTGTCAAAATCCAGTTTTTTGGCAGGGGAAACAACACAGAACATTCAGGCCACCTTTTTTCTAAATTCAGAATATCTCTAAACTTAGACGAAGACAGCTTAGAATCAAGAGAGTTTCTTTTTCAGATACTCAATCTTTTCAAGCTGCATTTCCACCCGCATTTTCTTGGTGATCAAATGCGGCAGGTTTCCTTGTTTTTTCATCGCCATTTTGATTTTTTTCAAACGATTATACAGCCATTCTTCACGTTCCAGGACCTGTTGCAATTCCAGACTTTTTTCTGGCGGCTTTGGAATTTCTTCCGTTGCCCGTGCCTTTGCCACCACCTCCTGATCCATAATCATGTCGATTTTGCGAATGACCCCATCATTTCTTAAGCGCAAGATACCAACAGAAACCGGGACACCATCAAGGACCCCCAAGGTGCAAGGGCGTGCTTTCTGGTCATCCAGATCAATAATCGCATTTACAACGGCCAAATGCTGACCATGTTTATCAATTCGGCGATACAGGTCGCGAATACGATCCAGAATATTGTTTTTACCAATAATAGCTTGTTGATCTGATCGGTGGAAAACGGTTTCACGCTCGTCCAATAAATAACTGAGGCCCGCCAGGTCACGCTGATTAAAGGAGCCGATATAAGACTTGGTCACATCAATCCATAATTTACGCCGTTGCGGGTCAACCTCATCCTGTGTATCTTCCACACTGGGCATTGGTTCTGTTGCCCGTGCACTGGCAACGATATCCCCCGTCAATAAAACCGCGACTGCCGTGATCATCCCGTTGGCCTTACAAGACAACACACACAATGCCACCGGAAGACCATTGCGCAAACAAATCAAACAGGGCCGTGCCTTGCTTTGGCCCAAATCAACAATGGCATTAATCAATTGCAAAGATTGATTTTGTTCATCTAAGCGCCAAAATAAATTACGAATACGACGCAATACGTTTTCTTTACCGACAATCGAGTTTTGTTCCTGTCGGCTAAAAATAACGTCATTATCTAATAAACTGGCAACAGTCGCCACATCTCCGGCATTCATGGCCTGAGCATATTCTTTCGTGGCATCGGCGGTTTTAACTCTGTTTAACATCGCGCCCTCTCGGACATACCTTCCCTATATAAATTTAGGCACCACCTCATAAAGTTTCAATCGCGCGTTCGTATTAAGGGAAACCCCGTAACCTTTAGGTAGTCCTGAATTTAGAGTAATCCGGCGAACTTAAAGAAGGGTAAACAAAAGAAGCCCTGCGACATATCTATCGCAGGGCTTCCTTGTCATCAAAGCTCGTTGTCTTAGTAACGATATGCGTCCGGCTTGAACGGACCGTTCACTGGAACGCCGATGTAATCAGCTTGTTCTTGTGACAGTTTGGTCAGTTTCACGCCCAGCTTTTCAAGGTGGAGTGCCGCCACTTTTTCATCCAGATGTTTCGGCAAGACATAAACGTCTTTCTTGTATTGGCCGTCTTTATTATTGGCATAGAGTTCGATCTGCGCCAGAACCTGGTTGGTGAAAGAAGCAGACATCACGAAAGACGGATGACCAGTTGCACAGCCCAAGTTTACCAGACGGCCTTCGGCCAACATGATGATTTTGTGACCATCGGGGAATTCGATTTGGTCAACTTGTGGCTTGATATTGGTCCATTTGTAGTTTTTCAGGGCTGCAATCTGGATTTCATTATCGAAGTGGCCAATGTTACAAACAATCGCGCCGTCCTTCATGCCTTCCATATGCTCTTTACGGATGATGTCGAAGTTACCTGTTGTTGTAACGTAAATGTCGCCTTCTGGCAGGGCATCTTCAACGGTTACAACTTCAAAACCTTCCATGGCGGCTTGCAGGGCACAGATCGGGTCGATTTCAGTGACCAGAACACGACAACCACAAGAACGCAGGGATTCAGCAGAGCCTTTACCCACATCACCGTAACCACAAACAACAGCCACTTTACCAGCCATCATCACATCTGTTGCACGACGGATACCGTCAACGAGGGATTCACGACAGCCGTATTTGTTGTCGAATTTGGATTTTGTGACAGAATCATTCACGTTGATCGCCGGGAATAGCAAAGTTTCTTTGCGTGCCATTTCGATCAGGCGGTGAACACCAGTTGTTGTTTCTTCTGTCACACCCATAATGTCAGCAGCGGCTTTTGTGTACCACTGCGGATCAATGCCGATGTGCTTTTTGATGGCGGCAAACAGAACGGTTTCTTCTTCAGAACCCGGATTATCCAGAACAGACAGGTCTTTTTCAGCGTCTTGGCCCAGGTGCAGCAGCAATGTGGCATCGCCACCGTCATCAAGGATCATGTTCGGCGCAGAACCGTCATGCCATGTGAACAGGCGGTGTGTGAAATCCCAATATTCTTCCAGTGTTTCCCCTTTATGAGCGAAAACCGGAATGTTGGCAGCCGCAATTGCAGCCGCAGCGTGATCTTGTGTAGAGAAGATGTTACAGGAAACCCAGCGAACTTCGGCACCCAACTCAACCAGTGTTTCGATCAAAACAGCTGTCTGGATGGTCATGTGCAAGGAACCAGCGATCTTTGCGCCTTTCAGCGGCTTGGATGCACCATATTCTTCGCGCAGTGCCATCAGGCCCGGCATTTCGGCTTCGGCCAGGTCCAGTTCTTTACGGCCCCAGTCTGCAAGGCTGATGTCAGCAACCTGATAATCTGTAAATTCACCCATGTTGAGTATCTCCTAACAAGATGTCAATGAAAGTACCGCTGCCTTTAAAGGAGAGGGCAGCGGCAAAATAACTTAAGGGCAATATAAAGAAATCTTTATATGTTTATCAAGAAGTATTTTAGAGGCAGAACTGGCATGGAGTCTGCTTAATAAAATGGTAAGACCACTTTAGTACAATCATCTCTTAAAGGAGATTAGCCATGACACATATAATGACACGCACCTATAAAAATCGGGATTACCAAGCAGATTTCGCCCAACGCCTTGTAAAAGCTGTGGGTTTTGAAAATGCCATTCGGGAATGTTATGAAAACCAATGGCTGGGCACACTGGTCCATATTCAACACTTACAAAGAAGCTTTCAGGCACATTAGGCAAAAAATGCCACACAAATTGCGAAAAGAATGCGCTATTCAATTTGCTGTAATAAAGCCTCTAACGCCCGGGTCAGGCGATCAAGGTCATGATCTTCACTAAGACGGTGGTCCCCGTTTTTGACGAACTGGATTTCCACATCAGTTGAGGTCATCATTTCCTGAATGCGCAAGGCTGTTTGCCACGGCACATCCGCATCTTTCATGCCATGGATTAAGCGTACGGGAACATCCAATTCTATGGGACGGCGCAACAGCAGATTTTCACGGCCATCATCCAAAAGTGCCTTTGAAATGACATAAGGGTCATCACCGTAATCACTGGGAATTTCAACATAGCCCTGCTCGTTGATGATGTGATGCTGCTCTGGTGTCAGGTCATTCATCATCAAGTCTTCAGTAAAATCAGGAGCAGCCGCAATACCGAGCAAGGCGGCAATGCGCTCAGGACGCTTCAAGGCCGTCAGCAACATATTCCAACCGCCCATGCTGGAACCGACCAGAATTTGTGGACCATCGCTCAGTTGATCCAGCACATCCACCGCATCATCGGACCAGCGGCTTAAATGCCCATCTTTAAATAATCCATCTGAATGCCCGTGCCCCTGACAATCAAAACGCAAAAAAGCATTGCCGCGTTTTTTGCAATATTCTTCCAGATGCAGCGCCTTGCCACCATCCATATCCGACATTAATCCATGCAGAAAAATTACACCGGGAGTCTTTCCTGGGCTATAGTGGTAGGCGATGCGCTCACCATTTTCTTGTGTTAGGAAGGAGGGTGCGCTATTTCCTGTAGGAACTTCGGTTGTCATGACTTATAACACTCAAATAAGAACTAAAATTCAAGAACGAAACGCATGATAGATAGCATCAATTCCCAAGCGGGGCAAACCCCTGAAAGTTCAAGCCGTTTGGCAACTGTTGTCCAGGTCTTGCCGGCAATGGTCACTGGTGGTGTGGAACGTGGTACTGTTGAAATGGCCGAAGCCATCGTCAATGCAGGCGGACGGGCCATTGTGGTTTCCGCAGGTGGCCCAATGGTGCACGAGCTGACCCGCGTGGGCGCAGAACATATTGAAATGCCCGTTGATTCCAAAAACTTCTTTATGATGCGCAAAAACGCCACACGTCTGGCAAAATTGATCCAGCAAGAAGGTGTCGATTTAATCCATGCCCGATCTCGTGCGCCCGCCTGGAGTTCTTATTGGGCATCAAAATGGACCAACACACCATTTGTCACCACCTTCCACGGAACCTATGGTCATGGCAATCCGCTGAAACGCTGGTATAATTCAGTTATGACCCGTGGAGAACGTGTGATTGCGATTTCCAGTTTCATTGCCGGACATATGCGCAAAATCTACGGTGTGCGTCGTGAATTGATCCGCGTAATCCACCGTGGCGTAGACCTGTTTCGTTTTGACCCGGAAAAAGTCACGGCTGAACGTTTGGTCAAACTGTCCACCCAATGGAATATCCCCGATGGGGTCCCTGTTGTGGCCCTCCCCGGTCGCTTGACCCGCTGGAAAGGCCAACTGGTCTTTATTGATGCCATCGCCAAATTGGGCCGTCGCGATATTTGTTGTTTGCTTATTGGATCTGATCAAGGGCGCACCGATTATCGCAAGGAACTGGTTAAACGCATTAAAAAACATAATCTTGAAGGCGTGATCACCATTGTTGATGAATGTAACGACATGCCCACGGCTTATATGCTCAGCGATATTGTTGTTTCTGCCTCCACCGATCCAGAAGCCTTTGGTCGTGTGGTCTGTGAAGCCCAGGCCATGGGGCGCCCGGTTGTCGCAACCGATCATGGCGGGGCACGCGAAACCGTGATCGAAGATGAAACCGGATGGCTGTGTAAGCCCGGTGATGTAGAGTCAATGGCAACGGCGATTGGCAAAGGCTTGGACTTAAGCGCTGAAAAACGTGAAAAAATGGCCCAACAAGCCATTTCACATATTCGCGAAGGATTCTCAAAAGATGCCATGTGTTCCAAAACCCTTGAAGTTTATAACGAAGTATTGAGCCTCGGGAACTGATGCCTCACTCTGCCGACAAGCAAGAACGTATTTTAGTAATCAAGCTGAGTGCGCTGGGTGACTTTATTCAGGCGCTTGGTCCCATGAAGGCCATTCGCGATACCCACAAGGATGCCCACATCACCCTGCTGACCACCAAACCCTATGTCCCACTGGGCAAAGAATGTGGTTATTTCGATGCGGTTTGGGTTGATGAACGCCCCAAAGCTTGGCAGGTCCGCCGTACCTTGAAATTACGTCAGCAGCTTAAAGGGGGGAATTTCGACCGGGTGTATGACCTCCAAACCTCGGATCGTTCTTCAAGCTATTTCAAGCTGATGGGGTCCAAGGTGAAATGGTCGGGTATTGCCAAGGGCTGTTCACACCCCCATGCCAACCCACAACGCGATTTCATGCATACGTTGGACCGTCAGGCTGAACAGCTGGAAATGGCTGGAATTTATAAAACGCCCATGCCCGATTTATCCTGGGCCAAGGCTGATCTGGCGCGCTTTGATCTGGACACCTATGTCGCCTTGTTGGTCCCCGGTGGGGCACCGCATCGTCCAGATAAACGCTGGCCTGCAAAAAAATATGCGGAACTCGCCCATGCCTTGCTGGAACGTAATATCCAACCTGTCATGCTTGGCACTGCCAAAGAAGGCGAAGTTCTGGATGAAATTCTTGATCTCTGCCCCGATGTCAAAGATCTATCCAGCCAGACCGATTTTCTCGAAATCGCCACGCTGGCACGTTATGCCCATGTGGCAATCGGCAATGATACCGGGCCGATGCATTTAATCTCGTTGGCAGGCTGTAAGTCCATCGTGCTTTATTCTCAAGCTTCTGACCCGCAACTGTGTGGACAACGTGGCTCTGATGTGACGATTTTGCGTGAAAACAGTCTAAACGACGTCAGCGTTGAACGTGTAATTAGCGCTGTTGAGAGCACGGATTAAACATTTCCCCGATCACTGAAATCATCCAGTAACATGGCAATGCGGGTGCTATCAGTTTGTTCCATGATAATGTCAGCACGTTTGGTGGCCGCCGCACATTCCATTTCCAACAGGCGTTCTTTGACCTTAGGGATGTTTGATGCACTCATGGAAAAATCACGGATGCCCAGCCCCAGCAACAGGGCGCTATAGCGTGGGTTCGCGGCAATTTCCCCACAAAGACTGATCGGAATGCGGTTTCTTAAGGCAGCTTGGGTAGTAAACTGGATTAAACGTAAAACAGCTGGATGCAGCGGATCATAGAGATGGGCCACCTGTTCATCGGCGCGATCAGTTGCCAGCGTATACATAGTCAGGTCGTTTGACCCGATGGCAAAAAACTCACAAACCTGGGCCAGCGCATCAGCCGCCAAAGCCGCACCGGGGACCTCAATCATCGCCCCAAGAGGGGGGAGATAATCGGCAAGCTCATAGCCCTCGTCGCGCAACTGGCTTGCAACGCTATGAAGAATACGTCGAGCCTGACGTACATCGTTCACCGTCGTCACCATAGGCAACAAGATTTGTAAGGGGCCATGAACCGCTGCACGCAACAAAGCGCGATATTGGGTTTCTAAAATATCGGGGCGATTAAGCGACAGGCGAATACCGCGCATACCAAGGGGCGAACAGATGGAATCGCCAAAATCATCAATCAGAGACTTAGCCGTTTTATCCCCGCCAATGTCCAGTGTGCGCACCGTCAGGGGCTTGCCCTCAAGGCGTTCAATCAAGTGTTTAAAAACATCATACTGATCGTCTTCACTGGGCAGGGTGTCGCGGTTCATATACATGAATTCACTGCGCAAAAGGCCAACCCCTTCTGCCCCGTTATCCAGTACATTATCAATTTCAACAGGCAGTTCAATATTGGCTTTCAACGTGACCTGAACCCCATCACAGGTGATGGCGGGCCTGTCCTTGAGAACGGCCAGTTGCGTGATCCGTTCCAGATATTCCTGCGCCCGTTTGAGATAGTGATGCTTGGTGGCTTCTGTCGGGTTAACCACAATACGGCCCGCATCCCCATCAATAATGATATGGTCGCCGGTATTAATCGAGCCTACAAGATTTGTCGCCCCTAAGACCGCTGGCAGGTTAAGCGCCCGTCCCATAATGGCCGTATGACTTTCCGGCCCACCCAAAACAGCCGCAAAACCGGACACTTTTTTAGGGTCCATCAAGGCGGTATCAGCCGGGGTCAGTTCTTCAGCAATGATAATGGAATTTTCCGCCAGTTCACTAAACGGTGCTTGGTCATCTTCACACAAGTTGCGAATAATACGAGCTGCGACCTGATGAACATCACTTTCACGCGATGCAATATAGGCATCATCCAGCTGCTTGAAACTTTCGCTGATCTCATTGAGAACATGTTGAACGGCAGCTTCGGCATTAATGCCATTTTCACTGATTTCACGCTCAATGCCACGGACAAGGCGTGACCCTTTCAACATATGGAGATGGGCATCCAGCAAAAAGCCCAACTCTTCGGCTGCTGCCTCAGGCAAGTCCTTGGATTTTTGGCGTAACTTGGCAATCTGGTCACGGGATGCCTCAAGGGCTTTATCCAGGCGCACCAGTTCATCCCCAATATGTTGTTTGGGAATGCAATATTCCGTGATTTCACACGAACCACTTTCACGGATATGGGCAATCCCAAATCCGATGCCGCTGGAAACACCAAGACCTTCGAAAATCTGTTCCATGAGAGGGGTCAGTCTTCGCCGAATTTATCGTTGACCAGCTCGGCAATGGCGCTCAGGGCTTCTTCTTCTTTGGGGCCTTCGGTTGTGACTTCGATAGAAGTGCCAATACTGGCGGCCAACATCAAAAGCCCCATGATCGAATTACCACAGACTTCCTGCCCACCTTTGGCAACACGAATGGCTGTGCCCTCATATTCAGCCACGGTTTTGACGAATTTGGCAGCCGCACGGGCATGCAGGCCCCGCTGGTTTTGAATTTCAAGTGTTTGGGAAAGGCTCATAAATTTCGTACTAACTTAGTCTTGCCCCAGCAGGCTGGAAGCGATGTTGATATATTTGCGCCCGGCATCCTGACCTTGAGACGCCGTTTCTGCCAAGTCTTCATTCTTGCGCACACTGGCAAGCTTGACCAGCATGGGCAGGTTCACCCCGGCAATCACTTCCACATTGGCCTTATCCATGGTGGAAATTGCAAGGTTGGACGGGGTACCGCCAAACATGTCCGTCAGCAAGATCACACCTTCGCCGCTGTCACAATTTGAAACCTGTTCCAAGATATCTGCGCGACGTTGTTCCATATCATCATCCGGTCCGATACAGACGGAAGAAACATTTTCCTGCGGGCCGACCACATGTTCAAGGGCCGCAATCAGTTCGTCTGCCAGACGACCATGGGTTACCAACACCATACCGATCATTCGATCATATCCCTCTTCAAGGCTAATTTGTTTTTCAAGCTGGCTATCTTGGTTCAGTGTGCGCGGTTCGTCAACTCACGATGTTGCAATTGTGCATTTTCTCCGGCCTCATTGAGCCAGTCATTCAATTTGCGCGCAATGTAAACCGAGCGATGCTGCCCACCTGTACAGCCAATCGCAATGGTCAAATAGCTTTTCCCTTCTGCACTATAACGCGGCAAAAGCGGGGCGATCAGATTTTGGAGGTTATCCATAAACCCCTTAAAACCATCATCTTTTTCAATATATGCACCAACTGCATCATCTTGCCCCGTAAGTTGGGCGCAAGGAAATATCATAATAGGGATTGCGCAAAAAACGCACATCAAAGACAAGATCGGCTTCGCGTGGAATACCTTTTTTAAAGGAAAAAGACGTCACAAAAATGCTCAGATTTTTTTGGTCATCCAAGGCAAAATTACCCTGCAAAATGCGCTTACAGTCCTTAATTGCCATAGCCGTGGTATCAATCACCAGATCAGCGCGTTCTCGAAGGGGGGCCAGAAGTTGGCGTTCATGGCGAATACCGTCTGAAACCGGACGGTCATCGGCAAGCGGATGACGGTGGCGGGTTTCTACATAGCGACGCTCAATAATCTCGTCATCACAATCCATAAAGACCAGAGAAATATCCAGTTCTGTACGGGTTTTAAGCTGATCCAGTTCTTCCAACAAAGGTTCCACACCAAAACCACGGGTACGGATATCCACCCCAATGGCAAGGGGGGCGGGCTTGCCCATCAACTGGCTAATCAGCGAAAGCGGCACACCATCAATCGTTTCATAGCCCATGTCTTCAAGAATTTTCAGGCTTGTGGTAATGCCGGCCCCAGACAGGCCCGTCACGATGAGGATTTTCTGTGAAGCCATTTATTTCATCCGTTCGATATGTCCAAGTGAGAGCGCCAAAGCCAAAGAAACCTTGGCTGGCGCACTGGTTTCAAAGGGGTTGAGGCGAACCAAAGGAAGGTTTATTCCTTCAATCGTGATATGGTGATCTTCAGGCATACGTTCCAGTTCTTCTGGTGGAACCAGATCAACCACCATTTTAATAGGTGTCGCTCCCAGGTTTTGCATTTTAATAACACCGAGATGGCGCACTTCAAGCAAACCTTCAATACCTGCCGGGGCATAAGCGATCAGGTCGCTCCCCTTTACCAGGACCTCGACACGATCATCACTGATCAATTGTGCCCCCTGTTCCATCAGGCGCAGGGCAAGGTCGGATTTCCCGGCCCCGCTGGGGCCGCGCAGTAAAATTCCTTGTTCATCAATAGCGATAGCTGTGGCGTGGAGTTGGCTCATGATGGGATCAAATTCACGATAAATCGTGCTCCTGTAATGTGACCGTTAGAATCAAGTTTGTTTTCTGCCCGGATCATGCCGCCATGGGCTTCGACAATCTGTTTGGAAATGGCAAGACCAAGGCCGGAATGATTGCCAAATTCATCAACGTCAGGGCGTTCTGTATAAAAGCGTTTAAAGATTTTTTCTTCATTACCAGGGGGAATGCCGGGGCCTTCATCTTCAACAGAAATTGTAATCATGCCCTCTTGAAGGCGTGCCTTCAGCGTAATCACAGCCTTGTCCGGAGAAAATGTCACCGCATTGCCGATCAAGTTACGAAACACCTGCACCAGACGATTTTCCATCCCCATGATTATAAAAGATGTTCTATCTGGCGCATCAAGAATAAGCGTGGGACCCATGTGATCCTGATCAGCCTCCAGCGGGGCCTGATGGATATCAACAAGGGTGGCCAGCATGGCGCGAAGATCGACTTTTTCAGTTTTAGCCCGTGACATTTCTGCATCCACACGCGAGGCTTCGGAAATATCACTAATCAAACGGTCCAGCCTTGAAACATCATGCTGGATAATGTCCATCAGGCGCTTTTGTGCAGCCGGATTATCCACCCGTGTTGCTGTTTCCACCGCACTGCGCAAAGAAGTCAGAGGGTTTTTCAGTTCGTGGGAAACATCAGCAGCAAAACTTTCAATCGCATCCATACGTTGCCACAGACTTTGTGTCATCTGACGCAAAGCTTCGGACAAATCCCCGATTTCATCACGTCGGTTTGACAGGTCAGGGATTTCATCGCGTTGATCCATGCCTTTGCGCAAGGTATGGGCCGCAATCGACAGCTTGCGCAATGGACGCGCAATGGTGCCTGCAAAATAGAGTGAAAGCAGAATCGTCACGCCAAAAGAAATCAGGAAGACCTTAAAGATATGAAGCCGCACATCAAACAAAGCACTTTCGATATCTTCGGAACCTTTGGATAACAACAACGCACCCAACACATGATTGTCACGCGTGACCGGAACGGCCACAGAAATCATAATCCCGCCGTCCACGGTTTCACGAATCATCCCGCCATATTCCCCATTTAAAGCCATGGCTGCTTCTGGAAAATGGGATGCATTTTGGATTGAAGGTTCGATATAAAGGGGCAGGTCCTGTTCCCCAAAAATAACACGGGAACTAAATTCCTGGGCAAGACGCAGGCTTTTTTCAATCAGGCTTTCATTTTGAACGGTAATCGGCTGACGAGCTAGTTCACCACTATCGGCCATCACAGACCCATTGAGAGCAAAAAGCCGGGCACGGGTGCCTTTTTGCACCAGACGGCTCACCATTTGGCGTGCAACACTAAACACCAGTGTTTTATTTTCATCAACCTGCTTGATCGAAGCCCCTTCACCAAGGGCGGCAGCAAACATTTCCCCCTGAGTTTCCAGACCGGAAACTTCCGATAAAATCAGGCCACGGCGGTATTCCCCCAGATAGAGGATCCCCACCACCAAAATGCCAAGCGCCAGCATATTCACGGCCAGAATACGCAAGGTGATCGGTGAAAACATCCGGGTTTTGCGGTTTTTGGGGAAGGAAGGTGTCATCAATTTTCTAAGTGTCGTCCCCGCGAAGGCGGGGACCTTTTTCCTATGTGATTAACAGATCCCCGCATACGCGAGGATGACGTTTTTTGAAAGGGTCAGCTTTCAACCGTTTCTCGATAACGATAGCCGACACCGTAAAGAGTTTCGATCTGGTTGAATTCCTTATCAACCAGTTTGAATTTCTTGCGCACCCGCTTGATATGACTATCAATGGTGCGATCATCCACATAAATATGTTCGCCATAAGCCGCATCAATCAACTGGTCCCGGCTTTTGACATGGCCGGGATGGCGGGCCAGCGATTCAACGATCAGAAATTCCGTCACTGTTAAATTGACATGTTCCTTTTTCCAGGCACACAGATGACGTCCGGCATCGAGCAACAGTGGCCCGCGCTTCATCACATCATCGCTTTCACTGGAACCCCCGGCTGCTTGCTGGCGCATGGCATCCTGGCGACGCAGCAGCACACGGATACGTTCCAACAACAAACGCTGAGAAAAGGGCTTGCGGATAAAGTCATCGGCCCCCATGCGCAACCCCAAAAGCTCATCAATTTCATCATCTTTGGAGGTGAGGAAAATCACCGGCACCTGACTGTCCTTGCGCAATTGGCCGAGCATTTCCATCCCGTCCATACGCGGCATTTTAATATCGAGAACTACCAAATCAGGGGGATTGTTCATAATGCCGTTTAAACCTTCTTCGCCATCGCGATAGGTACGCACGGTATAACCTTCGGCTTCCAGAAGGATGGAAACAGATGTAATGATATTGCGGTCATCATCCACAAGGGCGATTGTATGGGCCACGGTTTTTATGCTTTCGTCAAAATCTTGAACTACTTAAATGACTATATGAGGCTGCATGAGCCGTGGTCAATTAAAGAAAAAGGGAAAAAATATGGCAACCGGATTTGAAGCCCGCAAAATTGCCCGTCACTGTCGCAGTGGTTCACTGGCCACACTGGAACGCAAAGACCAAACACCTTACGTGTCATTTTGCGCCTGTGCCTTTGATGACAGGGGCCAGCCGATCTTCCTCTTTTCAGACCTGGCTGACCACACACAGAATATTGCCCAAAATCCCAAGGTCTCTTTTTTATGTGAACAAGCTTCTACCTTCTCTAACCCACAGGCCGGACCCCGCGTGAGCCTTGTTGGGGAAATGGAAAAAATCGACGACAGCAATTTATGCTCATTTTTTTTGCAACTCCATCCATCGGCTAAAATGTATGCAACTTTTGGCGACTTTAACTTCTACCGCCTAAAGGTCAAAAAGGCCCATTTTGTCGGCGGTTTTGGCCGTGCTGTCTGGTTTGACGCTGCCCAATATTTGGGCGACTCGGCAGCATCCTTAGTTTTTAGTGAATCTCAAAATGACATAATTACGCATCTCAATACCACTTTCCCGGATTTTGCCCGGATTTGCGCAACAAAATTACTCAATAACCGGGGGAAGAATTGGCAAGTGTTGCGTATTGATACAGATGGGGTAGACCTGAAACTTGCCTCCAAAATCGTGCGCTATCCTTTTGAAAATGAAGTAAAAACCATTGACCAACTATGGGAAATTACAGGGCGTATAAGCCAATGAGTCCATTGTTGCAAAAAAAACGAAATAAAAATGCAATGAGCCTGTTGTCTCAAGGCCGGACAACTGTTATTTTCCGCCCCAAATTTGGCAGGGGGTTCTGTAAATCTGGCTTCTTGTCCCTTTGAGTTTAGTCAAGCACCACAAAACGGCTTTATAGCCCAGCAACAATGCACCGGAGTTGTAAATGAGCGCGTCTCAAACCACTATCGACCTCTCTAAATACGGTATCGAAAACGTCGAAGAAATTGTCCATAATCCTTCTTATGACGTTCTGTTTGCAGAAGAAACCAAAGACGGCCTTGAAGGCTATGAAAAAGGTATCGTGACCGAGCTGGGCGCCGTATCTGTGGATACAGGCATCTTTACAGGCCGTTCTCCGAAAGACAAATACATCGTTAAAGACGATACGACCAAAGATACAATTTGGTGGTCTGATCAAGGTAAAAACGACAACAAAGCGATCTCTACAGAAGTGTGGGGCGACCTGAAAGGTCTGGTGACAACACAACTGTCTGGCAAGCGTCTGTTTGTTGTGGATACATATTGCGGTGCAAACGAAGACACACGCCTGAAAGTACGCTTCATTACAGAAGTGGCTTGGCAGGCTCACTTCGTCACAAACATGTTTATCCGCCCGTCTGCTGACGAACTGGCCGATTACGAGCCGGATTTCGTTGTGATGAACGGTGCAAAAACAACCAACCCGAAATGGGAAGAGCACGGCCTGAACTCTGAAAACTTTGTTGCCTTTAACCTGACTGAGCGTATGCAGCTTATCGGTGGTACATGGTACGGTGGCGAGATGAAAAAAGGTATGTTCTCTATGATGAACTACCTGTTGCCGCTTAAGGGCATTGCCTCCATGCACTGTTCTGCCAACGTGGGCAAAGAAGGCGATGTTGCTGTTTTCTTCGGTCTGTCCGGTACAGGTAAAACAACATTGTCTGCTGATCCCAAGCGCGAGCTGATCGGTGATGACGAGCACGGTTGGGACGACAACGGTGTCTTCAACTATGAAGGTGGCTGTTATGCGAAAACAATCAACCTGTCCAAAGAAGCTGAGCCAGATATCTACAATGCGATCCGCCGCGATGCTCTGTTGGAGAACGTAACTGTTGCTGAAGATGGTAAAATCGACTTTGACGATAATTCCAAAACAGAAAACACACGCGTTTCTTACCCGATCTATCACATCGACAACATCGTTAAGCCGGTTTCCAAAGCAGGCCACGCCAAGAAAGTGATCTTTCTGACGGCTGATGCGTTTGGTGTTCTGCCTCCGGTTTCCAAACTGACGCCTGAGCAAACTCAATATTACTTCTTGTCTGGTTTCACAGCGAAACTGGCCGGTACTGAGCGTGGTATCACAGAACCGACACCGACATTCTCTTCTTGCTTCGGTGCTGCTTTCTTGTCTCTGCACCCGACTACTTATGCCAAGGTCCTGGTTGAGCGCATGAATGCTTCTGGTGCAGAAGCTTATCTGGTGAACACGGGCTGGAACGGTACAGGCAAGCGTGTTTCCATTAAAGATACCCGTGCGATCATCGACGGTATTCTCGATGGTTCTATCGAAGATGCAGAATTCAAGTCCCTGCCATTCTTCAACCTGGCTGTTCCGCAGTCTCTGAACGGTTGTGACAGCGGTATCCTGAACCCACAAGACACATATGCAGATGTGGCTGAATGGGAAGGCAAGGCCAAGAAACTGGCTGGCATGTTCGTTGAGAACTTCGGTCGTTTCACAGACAACGAAGAAGGCAAGGCACTGGTTGCAGCTGGTCCAGCTCTCTAAGTTTTCTGACAAACTAAAAAAAAGCCTCGCCTTTATTTGGCGGGGCTTTCTTCATTTTCATCACGATCCTCATAATGGCGAAGCTGGTGCCCGCCTTTTAAGTGAGCAGCCCCTTTGGCACGATACATGGCGCTATCAGCCTGTGTGACCAGCTCTTCCATTCCAATGAAGTTTTCAGGACCGGTTTCACTCACTCCCATGCTGAAACTCACCCCGTAGGTTTCTCCCTGATCGAATGTCTCTTGCAGGCGGCTACAAAAATTCTGTGTCGCTTCCCAATCGGAATTGGGCAGAATCACACAAAATTCATCCCCGCCATACCGACAACAAATATCAGATGTGCGTGCCGTTTCCAGCATGACCTGACCAATATAGGATAACAGCTCATCCCCGGCACGATGACCTTGGCGGTCATTCAAGCTTTTGAATTTATTAAGGTCAAAATAAACAAGGGAGAGTTGATTTTTATTACGTTCTGCCACAGCCAGTTCATGACGCAAACGTTCGTAGAAAGAACGCTGATTATGCAATTGGGTGAGACTGTCAGAACGTGAAATCTCTTCAAGTTGGCGGGTACGTTCAGCAACCGTTTGCTCCAGTGTCTCAGCATAATGTTCCACTTCTTCCTTGGCTGTTTCCACTTCAGAAATCATGGAATTAATATAGGTGTCAAACACCAGCTGAATATCCAGCATCAACAGTTTGCGCAAGGCCGTTGAACAACGAAACGCTTTTTCCTCATCCCCATCACTGGCATCCGTCAAATAACGATACAGGATTGTTTCAAGGCGCGATAAAGACGAAATATAAAGTTTAGGCGATACACCAATACTGTTATGCACCTTACCAATCCGTAAACGGCGGTTCACATAGGTCGTATCATAATAGCCTTCAAACAATTCCAGCACATATCGCTTCATGGAACTGTGCAGACGTCGAAACGTCTCCGCATCCCCAATCAAAAGCTGAATTTCACGAATCGAGCGTTGATAGTTATAAAATTCATCAACAATCTGCTCTATATGTTCCTGAACATAGAGCTTACATTCTGTCAGGGCCTTTTCATCATCCTGAAAAAAACCAATCAATTCCTTACGCTGGGCAATATCACGTTCCGTGATTTTTAACTGTTCTGCCAACGTCATCGCTGTCAGGCCACCCTCGTGGCTTGAAAAATCTTCCACCGGAGCTATCTCCCTTTCATCAAGGCTATCTTATGGTGATCTCTTTTCCATCTATTTTCAATAGGTTATTTTAGTATATGATGAGCGCAACAGTTGTGCATTTACCCTAAACTTCGTAGAATCATCTAAGATTTTTATTTAAGGCTATCTTCACATGGATTCATTGGGCGCACTTTTTTTAGGCATGATTGCCATCGTGGTACTGTTCGTACCTGCGCTCATCTGGCTGTGGCGTAAAAATAAAATAAGCCTGGCAGAACGTGAAACACTCGGCCAGCAAATTGTCCAACTCCAAGAAGTTCTGGTCGGCATTCCTGATGGGCTCTATCGCTGGAATGTGGTCAACGGGGTTGAAAACTGCTCAGCACGCATGGCGGTTTTGCTAGACCTGCCTAAAGGCACCCAGTCCCGTTACGGCGATATTCTGAACTGCTTTGATGACGAAGCGGCACGCACTCTGGATGCAGCGGTTTCCACCCTCCATGGCGAAGGCATGAGCTTTGATATCATTCTCCCCTTACAAGGCGGGGATGACCGGGTGATCCAGGCTGTGGGGCAACGTGTTCTAAGCGAAGATGGTGCCCCCTTGGTCGATTTGCTTTTCATGCGTCTGGCCAATGGGGCAATCGTCGCTAATGGTCCCATGGCGCGTTCCCTCAAGACCATGACCAATGAACGCAACCGCCTTATTTCGGTTTTGGAAAGTATTCCCCTGCCCATCTGGATGCGTGATGCAGCCGGCCATATTGTGTATCACAACCCCGCAGCCCCTGATACAGACCACACCCAACATATTGCCCAACGTGCCATGGAAGCGGGTCGCGAAGTGCGCGAACGTATGAGCCTGCCCTTTGGTCACGATGCCCGCCTGTTTGAAGTGGCCGAAATCCCCTTACCGGCTGGCGAAGGCTTTATTGGTCTGGCCGAAGATATGACCACAGCAGAAAATATGGTCGAAACCGCCCAACGAGGTGAAAGCCTGCTGCGTGCCGCCCTTGAAAACCTTGTCACAGGCATTGCCATTTTCAGCGGGGATACAAGACTGGACTTTTACAATACGGCCTATGCCAACTTGTGGGGGCTGGATACAGACTGGCTGGATGACCGCCCCTCTTACGGTGAGATCTTGGATCGTTTACGCGACACTAGAAAACTGCCCGAATATGCCAATTTCAAAGCCTTCCGTCAGGAACAGGTTGCCAAATTTGTTGAACTGCAAGCCAGCGAAGAAACCAGCCTGCACCTGCCTGATAATTCCACCATCCGGGCCATTATCAGCCCCCACCCGGTCAGTGGTCTGGTGATGACCTTTGAAGATGTCAGCGATACCGTGGCCCTTGAAAGTTCGAACAAGGCTCTCTCCGCCGTACAACGCGAAACACTGGATAACTTGTTTGAAGGCGTCGTCGTGTTTGCCCCCAATGGCAAGGTTCGCCTGTTTAACCCGGCCTTTGCCCAAATCTGGCACCTGCCTGAAGAGTTCCTGTCAGCGACCCCCCATATCACCGAAGTCCTAGAACAGTGCAAAGGTTTCTATGAAGGGGTGGAAAACTGGCCGTCTTTTCGCGAACAGCTGGTCGCACGCATCATGATGCGTGAACCCAATAACCAACGTATGGTTCGCAGTGATGGCTCTATTTTGGAATATGCCTCCGTGCCACTGCCCGATGGTGGCTCGCTGCTGTCCTATCTTGATGTCACCGACAGTGCAACTGTGGAACAGGCCCTGCGTGAACGATCCGATGCCCAACACGAAGCCGACCGCCTGAAATCCGAATTCATCGCCAATGTATCTTATGAGATCAGAACCCCATTGACCACACTGGTTGGTTTTGCTGAACTTCTCTGTGAACAATATTTCGGCGCACTCAACAAACGCCAAATGGAATATGCCAAAGGTATTCACACCAGTGCAGAACTGCTCAGCACACTGGTCTCAGACATTCTGGACCTCGCCAATATTGAAGCTGGGCAAACCACCCTTGAACTGGATACTGTCGATATCCAGCCCATGCTGGTCAGCGTTCTTGGGTTGGTCAAGGAAACCGCCCGCAGCCGCCGTGTGGTACTGGAATATGATTGTGCTCAGGATATTGGCTGGATCACCGCTGATGAAAAACGCCTTAAGCAAGTGATCTTTAACCTATTGACCAACGCCATTCGCTACACCCCGCCCGGTGGCAGCGTCACTCTGGCTGCCAAACGCAACCCCTATCATATGGTCTTTAGTGTCTCTGATACCGGTAGTGGCATTCCACAGGCCGATCAAAATCGTATCTTTGGCAGTTTTGAACGCGGTGAAACCCAGGAGGCAGGCCATGGCGGAGCCGGTTTGGGCCTGACATTGGTGAAACGTTTCATCGAATTACACGATGGAAGCGTGACACTGGACTCTGTTCCTGATAAAGGAACGGTTGTGACCTGCAGACTGCCCTTATAGGAATGGAACGGATATGAGTACAGCTGACATGCAAGCCATTGCCGAACGCCTTGCCGCTATTCGCGATATTATTATTGATCGCGAAGGTGAAGAAGTTGCTGACCAGTTTGAAGTTGATAACTATATCCTCATCATCAATATCGACGGCAGCGGCTATAGCGAAGATGAAGAGGTTTTCACCCTGATCCAGCTGGAAAAAGGTCCCGCAGGTATGGAAAGCCTGATTGCCTGTGCCGTTGAAAATCAAGAGGGTGACAGTTTCATCATTGCCGGGGAAGATGAAAACATACTGGACCAACTGGATGAGGCTTGCGATAAGGTCTATCGCCATTGGCACTGGCTGGATCTCCCCAATGCCCTGCCCGGTTCTGAAATAGAAGACGAAGACGATTTCGATGACGAAGAAAATTTCTGAAGATTATAAATTTTATGCCAATTTCCTGCGTTTTGTCGCGGCCAAAACCGACAAAGCAGACGTCAATGTCAACGCCATGATGGCCGAACTTAATCAGGCGGCTGATCAGATTGAAAAAGGATCGCGTTTTACCCTACTGGCCAGTCGCGCCCAAGCAGCCTCGCGTGCCTTTGCCGGTGTTGCCCAGTTTCTGCAACATCGCATCCTACCAGAAGCACAGGCCCATGGCGATAAAACAGCCCTTGCCCAGCTGGAATGGGCGATTGCCGCCTCCTTACAAGTTGGTCGTGCGGTGATTTTACACCTTGATGACATTGAACCGGATAAAGTCGCCACCGAATTTATTGAAATCAAAATGCCCGGATTGGAACGCACACCAGGGGTTCACGAACAAAGCGATAAACCGACGTTGCATTAAATTCTTAATTAGTCCATTATGGGCCAAATTATAAAAGATAGGCAAGAAAATGAGCGATATGCTGTGTGAAGACACCCTCAACGAATTGGTTGAACAAGTTGGTGCTGAACTGGTTGAAACCCTGCTGGTCGATTTGACTCAGGATGCAGGTGATCGTGTGCAAAATATGCAAAAACTATTGGCCGATGGCGCCATGGATGATCTGCGCAAAGAAGCTCATACACTTAAATCTTCTGCCGGTACACTCGGCCTGAAAATCGTTTCTGAAAAAGCAGCCATTATTGAACGCAAGCTGGTCACAGGTGAAGGCCCCGATGTGGCCCCTATCGTGCCGGAATTGCCCCAATTGCTGGAAGACGGCCTTGCTGCGGCCAATGCCTGGATTGCCACCAAGCTGTAAAATTCAACTACTCTCAAAAAACGTCATCCCCAACTTGATTGGGGATCCAAAATTTTTTGATTCTCAATAGGTTAGTGGATTCTCAGTCGAGCTGAGAATGACAAGCGATGTTTGTATCTACTTCGGCCCAATCGCCAATTTAACAGCGGCCTCACAATGAATTTGCGTCGTATCGAACAAGGGTACCTCTGTGTCCGCCTGTGACACCAATAGTGCGATTTCTGTACAGCCGAGAATCACCGCTTCTGCGCCTTCTTCATGCATATCTTCGATAATGGCGAGGAAGAGATCGCGGGAATCTTCTTTGATCTCACCGCGACACAGCTCGTTATAAATGATCTCATGCACCCAGCTTTGTTGGGCTTCATCCGGGGTTTGCACCTCAATGGCATGCTGGCTGCTCAGTCGCCCCTTATAGAAATCCTGTTGCATGGTGAACTGGGTGCCCAACAGCCCCACACGCTCCACCCCTTTTTCCTGTAAAGCCATGGCCGTGGCATCGGCAATATGTAGTAAGGGAATATCAATGGCTTCTTCGACCTGATCGGCAACCTTATGCATGGTGTTGGTGCCAATCAGCAGGAAATCTGCCCCACCAGCCTGCACACCTTTCGCCGCAGCACTCAAAATCTCGGCTGTTTGATCCCAGTCACCGTCATGTTGCAGCTTCTCAATCTCGGCAAAATTCACACTGTTCATCACAATCTTGGCAGAATGAAGTCCACCAAGCTGTTCTTTCACCCCCCGGTTCAACGCCTGATAATAGCTCACCGTTGATTCCCAGCTCATGCCGCCAAGCAGTCCAATGGTTTTCATCACTTATATCTCCGCCAAGGCTTGATCAAACCGTTTAAAGAGTTCTTCCAAATCTGCCTGTTCACTGATTAGTGGTGGACAAAACGCAATGCAGTCCCCAGGCATCGCACGCAGGATCAACCCATGATTTTCACAAGATTTCACCAAAGCGGCCCCTTTCCCCAAGGCTGGATCAAACGGTGTTTTTGTCGTTTTATCCGCACTTAGCTCAATGGCCCCGATCAACCCGGTTGTGCGCACTTCACCGACCAAGGGATGGTCCCCATAAGACAGCAAACGATCCTGAAAATAAGGGCTGATGGCATTGACTTGGCCCAGAATATCGCGTTCTTCATAAATTTTGAGCACTTCCAAGGCCACCGCACAAGGCACCGGATGACCGCCATAGGTCAACCCATGACCAAAGACACCCAATTCATGACTGCGTTCTTTCACCACCTGATAGAGATGATCTGACACCATCAAGGCAGAAATAGGCAAATAGCCCGATGACATTTGCTTGGCCAAAGTCATCATGTCCGGCTTGATGTTAAATGTCTCAGATCCAAACATCTGACCTGTGCGGCCAAAGCCACAGATCACTTCATCAGCAATCAACAAGACATCATATTTGTTCAGGACCGCCTGAATTTTCTCAAAATAGCCTTTCGGGGGAATAATGACCCCGCCAGCACCCTGGATCGGTTCAGCAAACATCGCCCCCACCGTTTCCGGGCCTTCAGCCACAATCAGCTTTTCCAGTTCATCAGCCATGCGGGTGGCAAAATCTTCTTCGCTTTCACCTTCGAGCCCATAACGGTAATAATGCGGGCAATCTGTTTGCAAAATACGCTCACTGGCTGGCAAGTCAAACCCGTTTTGAGCATAGGCTAAGCCCGTCATGGAGCCAGCCGCAATCGTTACCCCATGATAGGCTTTGTTACGCGCAATGATCTTCTTTTTTTCCGGCTTACCACGGGCATTATTATAATACCAAACCAGCTTGATCGCCGTATCATTGGCTTCAGAGCCTGAATTACAGAACAAAGCACGGTCCAGCCCCTGTGGCGTCACCTGCACCAGTTTTTCTGCCAGTTCTGCTGTGACATCCGGTACCTTGCCGGTGAAACTGTGATAAAAGGGCAAGGTTTCCATCTGTGCCTGCGCTGCCTTGACCAGACGGGGCTCATTAAACCCAAGCGAGACACACCACAGGCCGGACAAGCCTTCAATATAATCTTTGCCATCCTCGCCAAACACACGCACCCCTTCACCACGGGTAATGACCAACGGCCCCTGTTCTTCATGGGTTTTCAAATTGGTATAAGGATGCAAGTGAAAGCTTGTGTCTTTGGCTGAAATAGAATTTGGGGTCTTCGTCATGGCTCACCAATCAATTTGTGGCAGATGGATCAAACGGACAGGTCCGGCAAACAAGGCACGCTCCTGTATGGTTAAAGGCAGACTGATGGTAGCTGGACCACCGTTCTTAGGCTGCTTCGCCAACATGCCCAACACAACCTTGGCCATGCTGGCATCGGGGCCACGGATCACGCCTGCACGCCGCAGTGCGCTTACCGTCTGGAAAAAACCTTGGATACGTGCGCTAAAGGCCCCAACAGGCTGTAACGCCCCATCAAGGGCCAGCGTCCCATTGCCTTGCAAGGTTAAGGGGGGGTAAGAGAGTTGCATGCGTTCAACCTCCAGCGTGCCCCCGGCATCACGCCAGCGGCCCAATGCTGTTTGCTTCAGGCCATCTATGCCAAAGTTTTTCGTCATTTTGGCATGAAGGGTCACATCTGAAATCCGGCGTCCCAAACCTGTGATAGCCAAGGGTAAATCAATGGCTTCCCCACGTAGCGCCAAACCGTAGTCACCTTTCTCCTGTCGTTGTGTCGACAGAGCCAGCTTGCGCACATTCAAACCAAGCCCCCCACCTTGAAGCTGCCATTTATCAATCATCAAGCTCGTGTTATCGGGGATGCCCTCTGAGAGCCAGTTCACCGCAAGTTGGAACTTTTCCGCCTGCCCTGCCAACAGACTGTTGCCGACTTTCAATGTCTGGTCCGCACTCAGATCAACAGTCACCATACTGATTTCCCAAGGCACGGGGATCATGGAAAAGCCCACCCTCTTTGCCGACCAAACCCAGTTGCGTTTTTTCCCCTTAACCGCAGGCGGGGCAAATTTCATGTCATTAAGTGTGGCTTCTACACGCAAAGGGAAACCGCCGATATCCGCCTTTTTCCCGGCATAAGTGATCAAATAGCCTTCTGCCCGTTTGGCTTCCACCCAATCTTGAATGCCAGAGCGCAAACTCATGGAAGTAATCAACCAAGCCACCACATAAAGCAAGGCCAAAACCAACAAGATACTGCCCCCCAGCAGCATCCAGCGCCCCATACGCACAGACATGGGTTCCTTATAGGTCAGCGCCGCATGGGGCTTTATCGGGTGGGGGACACGGGTCATTTTCATACTCAAACGATCAAAATCTTAATCGTTGTTATAACCGACAAAATACATGTGCGACAATCACATTGGTTGACGAATTGCCCACAATGTTCCATCTGTCTTTCTATGAACGAAGTGAGACATGAAGAAAAAAGCGGACTGGAAGTCCCGGCCCAAACCACCAAAGGCTCCCTAAGTCGGGGGATGGAGGTCATTAAAGGCTATCTCAAAACACTGGAGGCTCGCCCCGGTGTCTATCGCATGTTCAATGAAAAAGGCGATGTGCTGTATGTGGGCAAGGCCAAGTCCTTAAAAAAACGCGTGGCCAATTATACCACGCCGCAGCGCCTCACCATTCGTATTCAACGCATGGTCTCAGAAACCCATGCCATGGAATTCATCACCACCCATACCGAAGCCGAAGCTCTGCTGCTTGAATCCAACCTGATCAAGAAACTCAAGCCGCGCTATAATATCCTGCTACGTGATGATAAATCTTTTCCAATGATTTTGGTCACAGGCGATCATGATTTCCCCCAAGTGGTGAAACATCGCGGCGCCAAAAACCGTCGTGGCACCTATTTCGGCCCCTTTGCCTCAGCCTGGGCGGTGAATGAAACACTGAATACCCTGCAACGTGCCTTCTTACTGCGTCCCTGTTCAGACAATATTTTTGCTGCACGCACCCGCCCCTGCCTGCAATATCAGATCAAGCGCTGCTCCGCCCCTTGTGTAGAACGCATCAGCAAAGATGACTATGCCAAACTAGTGGGCGAAGCCGAACGGTTCTTGCGCGGCGACAGCAAAGCCTTACAGGCGGAACTGGCCGAACGTATGGCCGCAGCCAGTGAAGAGCTGGAATTTGAAGAAGCCGCAATCTATCGCGATCGTATTTCGGCCATGACGCGTATTCAGCAAAAACAGGACATTAACATTCCAGGACTGGAAGAAGCCGATGTGATTGCAGGTTTTCAAGATGGCGGGCAAACCTGCATTCAGGTCTTTTTCTTTCGTGCAGGTGCCAACTATGGCAACCGGGCCTATTACCCCAGCCATGGATCAAAAGACGAGTTGCCCGATATTATCGAAGCTTTCATGGGGCAGTTTTACGCCGATAAATTCCCGCCCAAACAAATCATCGCCAGCCATGACCTCCCCGGTCAGGCCATTTTGGAAGAAGCCCTGTCTGTGCGTGCGGAACGTAAAGTCACTATCCAATGCCCCAAAAGGGGGGATAAGACCAAGCTGATCGCCCATGCCATGAATAATGCACGTGAAGCCTTGGGACGGCGTATGGCGCAAAGTGCCTCGCAACGTAAACTGTTGATCGAAACCCAGCGCATCATGCAGATGGAGGCCATGCCCGAACGTATTGAAGTTTATGACAACTCCCACACCCAAGGGACCAATTCAGTTGGCGCCATGATTGCAGCGGGGCCAGAGGGCTTTATCAAAAATGCCTATCGCAAATTCAACATCAAACAGGCCCAGGGCGATGATGATTACGCCATGATGCGCGAAGTCCTCACCCGACGATTTTCGCGTGCCCTTAAAGAAGATCCGGACCGAGAAAAAGGCCAATGGCCCGATTTGGTCATTATTGATGGCGGTAAGGGCCAGCTTAATATCGCTGTTGAAGTCTTCGAAGAACTCGGCATTGATGATGTGACACTGGCAGGTATTTCAAAGGGGCCGGATCGCAATGCTGGCTATGATAAAATCGTCATTCCAGACAAGGAGCCGTTTCAGTTGGGCCACACCGACCCGGTTAACCATTTCATCCAGCGCTTGCGTGATGAAGCGCATCGTTTTGCCATTGGCACCCATCGCGCCAAACGCAATAAGGCCACGGTTCAATCGGTATTGGATGAGATTGACGGCATCGGGGCCAAACGTAAAAAAGCCCTGTTGCATCATTTTGGTTCTGCCAAGGCTGTGGCGCAAGCGGGGCTAAGTGACCTGGGAAAAGTGGATGGCATCAGCACATCCATCGCCAAAACCATCTATGACCATTTTCATGAAAACTAGGGTCAGGACCTATTAATTTTTGGCCTTTTGTTGATATTTCTCATACAAATTGACCGTTCCCATATTGGAAATGGATAAGGCTGGCAATTTTTTGATCGTACGTACAAGGTTGAAGTCCTGTTTGGATTCCCAAGACCAATAAAGCCATAAGCCTCGTGGTTCGACCTCTAAAGGGCGGGCAATTTCATCATAAGATAATCCAAACTTTTCAATCGCATCCAGAACCCGAAAATCAGCTGTTAACAAGGCATCAATACGGCCAACTTTTAACAAACGCACCCCATCTTCATGATTATTGAAATAGTGATATTTCAGATTTGGAACCGCTGTCAGGCTTTTAACGTCTGTGCCTCCACGAATACGCCCAAGCACCTTACCGTCAAGTTCTGTTAAATTTGTAATCGGCTTATCTTTTAAACTGACCACAACAAAAATTGCATCGCCTAATTTCACAATTGGCATGGCCATTTTGTTACGTTTTGGGCTTTCCATAAAAACGCCAAAATCAGATTCACCTTCTTTGGTCATCACCACTGCACGTTTGAACGGTACAAAGCGCAGTTGAAAGTGAACACCTGCTTGTTGTTCCACAGACTTCAGTACATCAATTAACGGACCGGACCACTGTCTGGAACTTTCATCTTTTTTCACAAGCTGCGCAATAATCGGAACGGCTACAACCGGGCCATTACTGTTTGCTTGCGACGAAAAAGACAACGCCAAAAACATCAAGGTGAGAAGAAGGAAAGAAAAAGAACGTGTCATGGGATTCATGCATACTGGAATTATTAAAGCGGATCATAGTCTGATACGTCACCTTATTCAATACGCTAAGAACGGGACTTTAGCATGAACCCAAAAGAAGTAGTGATTTTTATACGATTCAGAAAAAGAAGCCTATAGCCTATTTTAATTTTCCAGCCTAATATGCCTCTTGCCTAATCCATTTAGAATAAAGATGACCTGACATGCTCTGGAACCTACCCAACATACTAACAGCCTCTCGTATCATGATCATTCCGATCCTGGTGGGCCTGTATATGGTGGGCGAACCTGCGGGTAACTGGATGGCCTTTTCGCTGTATGTTTATGCCTGTGTTACCGATTTCTTCGATGGCTGGCTGGCACGTAAAATGAACCAGCAATCTGCCTTGGGCCGCTTTATGGACCCGATTGCCGACAAGCTTTTGATTTCCACCCTGATTGTCATGCTTATTGGCTTTGGCCCGATTGACGGCATTCATGTACTCGCTGCCGGAATTATTCTGGTGCGTGAAGTCCTGGTCTCGGGCCTGCGCGAATTTTTGGCACAAACCAAAGTCAGTGTGCCTGTTACCTTGTTGGCAAAATGGAAAACCACCATTCAAATGCTGGCCCTTGGCTTTTTGATTGTCGGCAACGCCGGGCCATATCTGTGGATTGCGGAAACAGTCACCGTTGGTTACGTCGGTTTATGGCTGGCTGCACTTTTGACATTGATTACAGGCTATGACTATCTGCGTACTGGCCTGAAACATATGGTCGATTAAATGAAAGTTTTCGGCATTGTCGGCAAAAGTGGCAGTGGCAAAACCACGCTGTTGGAAAAATTGATCCCCGCGATTAAACAGCAGGGAATTTCCGTTTCCACCATCAAACATACCCATCATCAGTTTGACATGGATAAACCCGGCAAGGATTCATATCGCCAACGCGAAGCAGGGGCTTCTGAAGTCTTGCTAGCCTCAAGCAGCCGCTGGGCCTTACTGCACGAATTGCGCAATGAAAAAGAGCCTGAAGTCGAAGAACTCCTGCCCCATATGACTAAAGTCGATCTTGTTCTGGTGGAAGGTTTCAAGTTTCATGACCACCCCAAACTTGAGGTCCATCGCCCCGCCCACGGACGTGAGCCCCTCTGGCCCGGTGACGAGGGTATTCTCGCCATTGCCAGTGATGAAAAGCTGGCCTGTGACGGGCGGGTATTGATTGACCTCAATGACGCAGAGGCGATTGCTGATTTTATTATCGAACACTTGCAACTTCGGACAGAAAAATAATGACGAGCGTTTTTGACAGCTGTTTTGCCACCCCCGGTGCGATGATGCCCTTAGATGAGGCACGCCAATGTATGGCTGAAAAAATTAAACCAATGGCCGATACAACCACCCTGCCCTTGCGCCAATGCGTCGGCAAAATTTTAGCTGAAAATGTAGTGGCCCAACAAAATGTCCCCCCTCACAATAATTCCGCCATGGATGGCTATGCGGTTAAATTTGAGGACCTCAATCCTGATGGCGAGACAAAATTGCCCGTCACAGCCCGTATTGCCGCAGGTCATCCCTTGGGCCGCGATGCCCAATCCGGCGAAGCCTTGCGCATCTTCACAGGTGCCCCAATCCCGAACGAGGCAGATACCATCGTCATGCAGGAAAATGCGACAGAAGCCGATGGTTTTGTTACTTTCCCCAAAGGAGCAGCCCCCAAGAAAGGGGCCAATTTCAGAAAGCTGGGCGAAGATATCAAGATCGGGGATACCATCCTTGAAAAAGGGCGCAAATTACGTGCCGCCGACATCGGTGTGTGTGCCTCCGTCGGGCTGACGGAAATTCAGGTCTATAAACCACTAAAAATCGCCGTCTTTTCCACAGGCGATGAAATTACAGATGCAGGCGAGCCCTTGGGCGAAGGCTGTGTTTATGACATCAACCGCTATACCGTCCTGTCCATGCTGGAATCTATGGGCTGCGAAGTGACTGATCTTGGCATTCTGCCCGATGATTTGGACCTCATCACCTCCTCCTTAAAAGAAGCTGCCGCTGATCATGACGTCCTCTTTACCTCCGGCGGGGTCTCCCTTGGTGAAGAAGATCATGTCAAAACAGCCGTCAGCCAGCTGGGACAGATTAATTTTTGGCGCATAGCCATCAAACCGGGTCGTCCTATTGCCTTGGGAGAAGTGGGCGACACACCCTTTATCGGTCTGCCCGGCAACCCGGTGGCAACCCTTGTGACCTTCATGATGATCGCACGCCCCATGATCGCAGGTTTTAGCGGACGCCGTGATATTGCCACGCGCAGCTATAAAATCCCGGCGGCCTTTGACATGAAACATAAGGGCGGGCGGTATGAATGGCAGCGTGCCTATCTGAAAGAAACCCCTTACGGCCCGGTTGTTGAATTGTTCCATACCACAGGTTCCGGCATTTTGACCTCTATGGTGAAAACAGACGGGCTGGTGGAAATTCCAGATCATGCCCATGAGATTGAAGCCGGGGATCTGGTTGATTTCATCCCCTATAGCGAGGTGAGCCAATAATGAAAGTTCTGTATTTTGCTTGGTTGCGCACCAAAATTGGTTGTGCAGAAGAAGAAATTGACCTGCCCAAAGACGTCAATACAGTCGCTGGTGTGCTGGATCATTTACGCAGCCGAGGCGATGCTTATGCCGAGGCTCTCAGTGCCGATAAAGTCATTCGCGTGGCCGTCAATCAGGATTATGCTCAGGAAGTCGATATAGTGCGCAACGAAGATGAATTTGCCATTTTCCCCCCTGTGACCGGAGGCTGATCCATGATCCGGGTACAGGCAGAAAATTTCGATGTGGGTGCAGAAATCAACGCGCTAAGCAAAGGCAACACAGCCATTGGCGGGATTTGTTCCTTCGTGGGACTGGTACGCGATTTCCAACATACCAAAGAAGATGAAGTACGTGTTTCCGCCATGACGCTGGAACATTATCCGGGCATGACGGAAAAGAAGCTGGAAGAGATTGAAGCCATTGCGCAAGACCGCTGGCCCTTGGAAGATGTCTTGATCATTCACCGTTATGGCCGCATGGAACCAGGAGAAAACATTGTCTTGGTCGTCACCGCATCAGCCCACCGCAAGGCGGCGTTTGAAGCCGCTGAATTCCTAATGGATTTCCTGAAAACAAAGGCCCCCTTCTGGAAATTGGAAGAAGACCAGGACGGGGCGGGCAGCTGGGTTGATGCCCGCGAAGCTGATGACGCCGCAGCAAATCGCTGGGAAATAAAAAATGGGGCTGAAGTAGCTAAGGGTTAATGTTTAGCCTGTTTATACCATATTTTCAGCTGCTTTAGGAGGTCTGCGTGGTTGCCTCCATTGAAACGCCATTCACACTCCTTGAGAAACCAGTAGAAATGGTCAGGTTTGATACCATTGAATCTTCGCATATGCCGCTTTGCCTGATTCCAGAAATTCTCAATGCCATTGATGTGATTTTGTTTGTCTGCAAAGAGTTTGGAATGGTTGATGCGACGGTGATGGAAGTCTGAAACATCCAGTGCGTTGTAGGCACCGAACGTATCGGTATAGACGATACTGTCAGGCTCGACCTTCTCCTGAATAATCGGTAACAGCGTCTCTGTCTTTGCATTGGGAATGATTGCCGTATAGACCTTGCCACCCCGCTTTAAAAGGCCAAACACAGCCACTTTGCCGCCAGCACCACGACCTCGTTTTCCTTTACGGACACCGCCAAAATAACTTTCATCAGCTTCAATCTCGCCTTGCAAACGATAGCTCGGCAACTTGCTGGCAATCAATTGGCGAAGCCGCATGAAGAAGCGGATCGCCATGTTCGCCTGCACGCCAACAATCTCAGCAGTCGCTCGGGCAGTGCTGCCTGCGACAAAATGCTCAATAAGCTTGCTTTGCTGACGTGATGTCAGGCGACTTTTTCGAGTGTACATCGTAGCCATTATAGAACCTCTTTCAGTTCTTAGCTACTTCAGCCCCTAAAAAATTAAGTTGCTAATTCCTTAGGGTCAGAACCTATGAATTTACTGAGTTTGGCGGCGCTAAAAATAAAGGTGGATTAGGCATGAAACTTGCCGCAGTGCCTTCCACTGCAAGAGTTTTATAACGCGAGCCAGCTTTATTTTTAGCCCGTCCCTTCGGGATTTGTAGAAAATGACGCAAAGACCACGTCAATGACTTTTGAAAGAGAATACTCTTCCTGCAAGTCATTTCCTTGCCTTGCGACATTTTTTACAAACCAAACGCAATAAATTCATAGGTTCTGACCCTAACAATCCCAATATATTATGGAATGAAGAATAAAAAAGAGGTTTCCCATGGTCGACTCCCCCTATCCCCCGGTTCAAGCTTACCTGAACACCCATTTCATTGAAGGGCGTGAAGGGCGTGCCTTACGCATCCTGTCTGAATATATCGAACCGGATGCCCGTTTTGAGGCCAACAACGTTGAAGATACCATCATCTTTTTCGGCTCCGCCCGCACTCTTCCCCGCGATGTGGCAGAAGAACAACTCGCAGAAGCCAAGAAAAGCAATGGCGATGTAGCACGTGCTGAAATGGACCTTCATATGTCGCGCTATTATGAAGATGCTCGCGAACTGGGACGACGTTTGACCGAATGGTCCAAGGCACTGGAAGGCAGCAAAAAACGCTTTGTGCTTTGTACGGGTGGCGGACCGGGCATTATGGAAGCCGGAAACCGTGGTGCCTCAGAAGCCAAGGGGCTGAATATGGGCTTTAACATCACCCTACCCTTTGAACAAGGTCAAAACCCTTATATTACCCGCCAGCTTGCCTTTGAATTTCGCTATTTCTTCATGCGTAAATTCTGGTTCATGTATCTGGCAAAAGCCATGGTCGCTTTCCCCGGTGGTTTTGGTACCATGGATGAATTGTTTGAAGCCCTGACCTTGATTCAAACTGATAAAGTCAGCAAAAAACTACCCATTGTCCTTTATGGAAAAGAATTCTGGGATGACGTGGTTAATCTGGATGCTCTAGTCAAATACGGCACCATCAGCGCGGAAGATTTGGAGCTTATCCGTTTCTGCGATGATGTGGATGAGGCTTATGACTATCTCACCCGTTTTCTGGAAGAACACGCCATTGCCGAAATGGCCCGCAGCCATTCAAAAGCACCTTGAAAATAAGCTTAGACCCGCTTTCTAAGACAAGTATCCAAACAATGACCAGGCTGAAAATGCAGACATTGTGAGGAAGAGAACACCTGCACAGCGATGAAGCCAGATCAAGGGCAAATATCGTAGAACCTTTTTACCCGCAATCACACCTAGAACAGAGGTCAAAGCAAGCGCAACGGTTGCCCCCAACCAGACAAACAGGATCGGATAAAGCCCGGCCAGACCCGCAACTGCGATTTGCGTTTTATCCCCAAGTTCAGCCAGAAAAATCATCAAGAAAGTGGTGACAAAAAGACTATGAGCCTTTGTTTCCACAGTGTCTTCTTCCTCTTCATCAGCTGAAGCAAACAAGGAATGTAAGCCAAAGCCCGCAAAGAGTACGGTGACAACACCTAAAATCCATTCCTGTGGTAACCAATCTGCCAAGGCCCCGCCAAAGACCACCGCCAAGGCATTCAAGATGGCAAACGCGCTGATTGCACCGAATAAAACCGGCCTGACCCGCCCATGTTTTGCGGCCAGCGCCATGCAAACCAATTGGCTTTTATCACCAATTTCGGCCAAACCAATAATGGCAAGGGTTGTTCCAGCTGTTTGCCACCACATATGCATCCTCATTTAAGGCGTAAAATCACAAAATAGGCGAATACCCATATATGATTTCACACGAGGCGGCAAGCTTTCAAAACATACGATTGCAACCGTTGTCGCTATTTTGATATTTTGTCGATGATGGACCTGTAAATTGCATGTTCAACAGACGTATGCGGACTGAACGCACTTTCTTCCTGAGACCCAATGTTACAATTTTGATCCAACGTGACTTTTTCACCCGCCTGAATGCACCCACGACATTTCATCTCTTCAATCAGGATTTGCTTGCTCCACCAGTAAGACAAGAATTCCATTAATTCCAGCGCAAACTCGCTTTCCTGCTTTTCAATTCGAGAAGCCAGACTGGATAATTCTTCCAAATAGCGCCAATGAAGCTTGGAATGGTTCATCAGTGCAATACATCCGATATCTTTCAACAAGTTTTCCTTGTAAGAGAGATAATCGGCTGAATATTCCATCAATTCACCAATCACATTGGCCCGATAATCCGCATCTTCCAGAAGTTCTGGATTATGAAGACAGAGATTAATAATATCGGCGACACGCTGATTCTGCCGATTTAAAGCATCATCACCAATGTCATATTTTTTTCCGTTCCACACGATCTTTTTCACGGTCCGCGCCCTTCCTACTCACACGTACCCAACGTATTTTTCGTGTAAATTAAGAGGAAACAGGCCATACGTATATCCCCATATGGGGACTACTCTAGGCAAATCGCCAAAAGCTTTATTCAACTATACCATTCCATCACGATTGTGTTGACTCTCTTTTCTGTGAAATAGACAAAGCTTATTGGTTTAAGATATGATTACGAACAAAGACTTATGTAACTCTGATAACAACAGACAGAGGTGCGATATGAAAAAGTTCGTTTTATATCTGGTGGCCATCACATTCAGCTTTCCTGCCTTTGGCAAAGGAGAAACACTGGAAGGATGCATTGCCGCTCATGACCGCTGCATTCAAGACTGTCGTAACCTGGAAAGTACGCCAGCCAAGGCAACTTGCATTGCCCAATGTGCAGGTGGTGAAGCCCAATGCGTTGGCCGGGTTGGCATTGGAGAAAGTAAACCCTATATCCGCAAAAAAGCCGACCAGCTGGAAAAGTTACTGGATGACTTTTTTGGTGATATCCTTCCTTTACCCAAAGAAGAAATACCAAAAGATAGCCCTACAGATACATAAGAACGCCCCCTCACCCATTTGAGTGATGCCTGCACACGTCATAATTTATTACTGTTCTAAAAAATAAACTTATGATTCGAATTACGGCTAAGATGTACCAATCTCAGGAATATCTGGAAATTGCAGGCAAGCTTATTATCTGCCCTTATCAGGAAGACCAAAGCCTGTATGGCGTCAACCTGCACGATCTTGTCTGTCAGCTTCATTCCAGCGGTGCCAGCACAATCGACGAATTTCAATCTGTTATTCTGGGGGCCATTGGAAGTTCCAGTCAATTAACAGATATGGACAAGGCGGTTGATATCTTCAAACAAGTCATGATGGACCTCAATAAACTTGGCGTATTACCTGTGCACTCCATTGGTTTACCATCTGCTACTTTTGCCAGCAGGTCTTGATAACGTAGAAAACACCCGAATTTGTTCCAGCCCCAAAGACTTTCCAAGCATAGGCATTAACGCGCAATTTCATAAAACTCATCCAGATGAGTGCGCAAGATATCCATCAACTCCGGGTCAAAAGCTCCTTTGGCGGTGTCCTGATTCATAATTTCCATGACTTTGGCCGGGGGGAGGCTGTCACGATAAGGGCGGCATTGCACCAGAGCCTGAAATTCATCACAAAGCGCCAAAATTTGTGCCTCGCGGTCCAGTTGGTCCTTTTTCAAACTGTAAGGATAACCGGACCCATCCCAGCGTTCATGGTGCATGGCAACCCAATTGGTAATCCGGCTGTTTGGAATCAAATTATGTAACACCATGGCTGAATCAAAACTGTGTCGACGGATAACGGCGCGTTCCTGTGCATTCAAGGGGCCGGGCTTATCCAGAATTTCATCGGGTACGCGCAATTTGCCTGCATCATGTAATAATCCAGCAATTTCAAGGTCGGCCAAATCGGCTTCACTTAAACCACATATGCTGCCCATCCGTCGTGACAAACGGGCAACCTTGACAGAATGGTCTTGAGTGAAGGCACTTTTGGCATCAATAATCCGCCCAACCAGACGGGCAAAGCTCCGGACCTCATCACCACTGACTTCCATTTCATCATCCACATGGTCAAAGTCATCCAACAGATTTTGCATCACCTCCGGGCTACAGGAAAACCAGAAGGCATCGGTTTGTCCCACATCCAGAAACAGCTCAACCAACTCCGGATCAAACAACGTCCCACTGAACTTTTTAATCTGGTTAAAGATACCTGACTTTAACAGGATCAACGGATTGTGCAGCGGGTCCCGGCGACGTTCCTGCGCAGCCAATACATCAATGCGATCTGCCATAAAGATCAGATTGGCCAAACGTTTATCACGATCAGAAATATCCACATCCTGCAATTCTTCCCAACGATCATGATGATACAGCACAGGAACTGCAAATTGTTCCAGCAAGCTTGACTGACCAAGGTATTCAGCGCCGCGCGCACAATGTTCCTTGGCTCGCGACCATTCCATTTCCATGGTCAGGTTGCCATGTTCCTGTGAAGATGACACACCGCAATCATGCAACATGCCCAAATGTGCGGCACCAAGACATTCAAGGTCTGACCAACCCAGTTTTTTGACAAGCTGCATCGCCATGGCCCCAACACGGTGCCCATGATAGAGGTCATCCACCCCCACATAATCCAAGGCATCAGCCAGTGCGCAAATGGCTTTATTCTTATTGAGTTTCAGCATCTCATACCCCCCATGTAGAAACGCGCCCTCTTTTTTTACTCTTCTGGACTTGAAAACCGACAAGATCAGTCGGATTTAACTGGTAATCAGCCTTTAATCTCGTTAGAAGACAACACTGACTATATACAGCTATGTAAGATCATGCAGTCCCCATATAAGAACACAGCCAAAGAGCTGACAAGTTATCGTAAATATTGGGCCCACCGCTTTGGTGTGGCACCGTTTCTGCCCATGTCACGTGCGGAAATGGATGAATTGGGCTGGGACAGCTGCGATATTATTTTGGTCACAGGCGATGCCTATGTAGATCATCCCAGCTTTGGCATGGCCGTGATTGGCCGCACGCTAGAGGCACAAGGTTTTCGCGTCGGCATCATTGCCCAGCCGGACTGGCAAACCACCGACCCATTTAAGGTACTGGGCAAGCCAAATCTGTTTTTCGGCGTCACCTCCGGCAATATGGACAGTATGGTCAATCGCTATACAGCAGATCGTCGCATTCGTTCCAATGACAGCTACACCCCGGATGATGAGGGGGGCAAACGCCCGGACCGTGCCGTTGTGGTCTATTCCCAGCGCTGTCGTGAAGCTTATAAGAATGTGCCTATTATCATTGGCGGGATTGAAGCCTCCTTGCGGCGTATCGCCCATTTTGATTATTGGTCCGATAAGGTACGTCGGTCCATCTTGATGGATAGTAAGGCAGACCTCTTGCTTTATGGCAATGCTGAACGTGCCCTGATTGACGTTGCCCATCGCATTGCCAAGGATGAAGATCCGAAAACATTTTTCGATCTTCGCGGCTGCGCCTTGATGCGTGATGCTTCACAGGATGACTGGACAGAAATGGACCAATCTTCCATTGATGAAGCCCTTGTGCGCGATACACATAACAATGAAAAAATTGTCGTGCGCATTCCCTCTTATGAAACCGTGCGCGATGATAAAGAGCTTTATGCCCAAGCCTCGCGTGTCTTGCATTTAGAAAGCAATCCCGGCAACGCACGACCCATCATACAAGCCCATGGCAAGCGCGATGTTTGGATCACCCCACCGCCCCTGCCACTGTCGACAAAAGAAATGGATTGGGTCTTTGGGCATCCTTATGCACGCAAACCCCACCCCTCTTATGGCGAAGCCCGCATTCCAGCCTGGGATATGATTAAATTTTCCATCAATATTATGCGCGGCTGTTTTGGTGGCTGTTCATTCTGTTCCATCACAGAACATGAAGGACGCATCATCCAAAACCGCAGCCATGAGTCAGTCTTGCATGAAATTGAAGACATGCGTGACAAGGTTGATGGGTTTAAGGGGCAAATTTCTGATCTGGGTGGCCCGACAGCCAATATGTATCGTCTGGCCTGTAAAGATGAGAAAATCCAGAATACCTGTCGTCGCCTGTCTTGTGTCTTTCCCTCAATCTGCAAGAACCTGAATACCAGTCATGAAAGCCTGATTGAACTTTATCGAAAAGCGCGGGCTGTACCCGGTGTCAAAAAAATCTCCATTGGCTCCGGTCTTCGTTATGATTTGGCAGTGAAAAGCCCGACCTATATCAAAGAACTCGTCACCCATCATGTGGGCGGCTATCTAAAAATTGCCCCGGAACATACCGAGGATGCACCGCTTTCAAAAATGATGAAACCGGGCATTGGCTCTTATGATAAATTCAAACAGATGTTTGATGCAGCCGCGAAAAAAGCGGGCAAGGAATATTACCTCATCCCCTATTTTATTGCGGCCCATCCCGGCTGTTCAGATGAAGACATGATGAATTTGGCGCTTTGGCTGAAACGTCATAATTATCGTGCAGATCAGGTGCAAGCCTTTACGCCGACCCCCATGTCCATCGCCACGGCCATGTATTATTCTGAACGCAACCCGATCAAGCCCGTGCGCCGTCGCGGATCTGAGTTTGTTTCGACAGCCAAAGGACTGAAACAACGCCGCCTACATAAAGCGTTCTTGCGCTATCATGATGCCGAAAACTGGCCGCTTTTACGTGAGGCCCTGAAAAAAATGGGCCGTGCAGACCTAATTGGTAACAGTAAAAAGCATCTTGTCCCCAGCTGGCAACCAAAAGGGACCGGCGGCAAAGGGGGGGAAGGTTCACGCACTGGTCGCAAACATAAAAAACAGGAATTCCTCACCACCCATGCCGGAAAAGGCCGACGCAATTTTAAAGGCAAAAAAGGGGCCCAAAAACGCTAGGCTTACAGGACCTATTGTGCCTCAATAATCGCAACAATATCGCTGATGTGGTCCACGACATGGTCCGCGCCCAAGTCTTCAACCGGGACTTTGCGATAGCCATAAGACACGGCGATATTGCGCATGTTGGCGTTTTTCGCCGCTTCAATATCATTGGAGCTGTCACCAATCATGATCGCGTCTCCTGCCTCAAGCCCCATTTCGTTTAAAACAAAATGGATCATTTGCGGATCAGGTTTCTTGCGTTCCAGCTCATCACCACCAACGACCAGTTCGAAATGATCCGCAATCTTTAGATCACCCAGCAAGTTCAACGTCGGCTGTTTGGGCTTATTGGTACATAACGCCAGTCGATACCCTTTATTTTGCAAGCTTGCCAGCGTCTCTTCGCCGCCCTCATAAAGGCAGGTCTCGTCAGCCTCATGACCATCGTAAAACTGCAAAAATTCCTGTGTCAGCTTTGGAATATCTTCCGATGTTGCTTCTGTACCTGTGGCACGAAAAGCCCGTTCAATCAGTTTAGGGGCCCCATTGCCAACAAACGTCATGGTTTCATCAATCGAAATCAAACGACGCCCATATTGGGTCAACAGTTTATTACAGGCTGTGCGCAAGTCCGGGGCACTATCAATCAATGTCCCGTCCAAATCAAAAATAATGGCTTTGGGCTTCATGGTATCCTATCGTTTCAGCTCATATACAAATCGTTCAAAATCGCGTAGAATTCACAATATATTCAAATAATAAGAACAATACATACAAAAACTCTAGGGAGGTGCGCTATGGGGAATATCCAAGAGCTGCGCAAATTTGTTGCCCCTGAATTTATTGTCGGTATTGGCGCGCGAAAACTGGCCCCGCGCTATGTCCATAATTTTGCAGGCACCAAAGCACTGGTTGTAACCGACCCCGGCGTTATTGAAGCCGGATGGGTTGGCGATGTGGTCAATGAATTGATTGCTGAAAATATCGACCATATTGTTTTTGATCAAGTCACCCCAAATCCACGTAACACAGAAGTCATGGCAGGCGCACAGGTGTATCAACAACATGGCTGTGACGTGATTATCGCCATTGGCGGGGGCAGTCCCATGGATTGTGCCAAGGGGATTGGCATTGCTGTCACCAATGAAACCCATGTGGATACATTCGAAGGGGTTGATCAGGTTAATATTCCCGGTCCACCCCTAATCTGTATTCCAACCACCAGCGGCACAGCAGCCGATGTCTCGCAATTTTCCATCATCACCAATATGGCAGAATATCGTAAATACGCGATCATCAGTAAAACCGTGGTCCCCGATGTTTCTTTGATTGATCCGGAAACCAGCCTGACCATGGATGCGCATCTGACAGCCTGCACCGGGATGGATTCACTGGTCCATGCCATTGAAGCGTATTTTTCCCGCGCCAATTCCTCTATGACGGACATGCATGCCTTACAAGGGATGGACTTCTTGCTGGATGCGTTACCCAAAGTCATGGAAAACCCCAATGATCTTGAAGCCCGCTCCAGCGTAACCATGGGCTGCTTGCATGCCGGACTGGCCTTTTCCAACGCAAGCCTGGGTGCTGTTCATGCCATGGCCCATAGTCTGGGCGGTTTGCTTGACCTTCCCCATGGGGAATGTAATGCGATTTTATTGCGCCACGTGGTAGAATTTAATGCCCGCGAGGTCCCGGAACGCCTTGACATTGTGGGGCACAAGTTCGGCCTGCAACTTGATGGTATGCTGACCGGGCAAAAGACCAAACGGGTCTTGCAGGCAATTGAAGATTTATCAAGCCTTGTTGGGATTAAAGACAAGCTTGCAGCAAAAGGAGTCAAAATTTCAGATATTCCTGACCTGGCTGAAAATGCGCTGATTGACCCCTGTATGATTACCAATCCGCGCACCCCGAACAGACGTGATATTGAGTGTGTTTATGAAGAGGCACTCTGATCATTCCCGCCCTCTCCAAAATGATCAGCTCGCCCAAATTGTTGGTCTGGGCGAACGTTCTGCACGCAAAAACTATTACCCCCAACTGCGTGCCCATGTCAGTGAGCTTGAACGTTTTCAAAAGATCATTGATTTGGCCTCCAATGCCTTCCTCATTCTGGATGGGCAAACTTATGAAATTGTTGATTCAAATCAAAAAGCCAAAGAGCTGTTTTCCCTTAACCACGAAGACACGCGCAAACTGGAAGATGGCAACAGCCACCTTGCCCCGCAAATCTGGCAAAATATCGAAAATTGCGCAGATGAATCCCGCCTGTTTGAAGCCTTTGATTATGAGAGCGAAAACTATTACCTCATCGACTTTAAGTGGGTAGAAATCGAACATATTCGCTATGGCATTTTGGAGGCACGCGATATTTCTGAGCGCAAGCGCGCTGAAAAAGCCCTAAAAGAAGCCCGTGACCATTTAGAAGAACGGGTTCAAGAACGCACCGTTAATTTGGAACGCGAAATCGAAGAACGCCGCCAGGTCGAAAACGCCTTGCGCAAAAGTGAAAAAAAGCTCAAACACGCCAAAGAAGAAGCCGAAATGGCCAATCAAGCCAAATCCGATTTCCTTTCCCATATGAGCCATGAATTACGCACCCCTCTAAACGGGATTTTGGGATTTGCCCAGCTCTTTAGCTTTCCTTCTGACCCGCCTCTTAATGCCAATCAAAAAGATTACATCAGCCAGATTATCAAAAGCGGTAAGCACCTCCTGGAACTGATCAATGATATTTTGGATTTGGCAAAAATTGAGGCTGGGAAAGTCAGCCTGCAACTTGAAGATTTCCGCATTGGGCCTGTGGTCGATGATACAATGAGTCTGATCAGCCCTGTCATGAACAGTTATGGCATTCATTTTGATGTCCCCCACAATATCATGGAACGGCGACAAACAGTCCATGCTGACCCGGTCCGCCTGAAACAGGTTCTGGTCAATCTACTTTCCAATGCCGCCAAATATAATAAAAAGGACGGACGTGCCTTTCTGGAAATGAGCACACAGGGACGCTATATGCGTTTTGATATCAAAGATACCGGCAAAGGCATTTCTCCGGAAGGTTTGCGCTGTCTGTACAAACCATTCAGCCGACTGAAAGAAGAAAATAGCGAAATTGAAGGCACTGGCATCGGTCTAACCATTACGAAAAACCTTGTGGAACTCATGCATGGGAAAATTGAAGTTGAAAGCCGTCTGGGAGAAGGCAGTTGTTTCAGTGTCTTCATCCCGTTGGCAGAAAGGTTAATCAATCAGGATGAACTGCCCCCCCTTGAAGAAGTCAATGCATCTCCCCCGATTATGGAAAATGAAAAGCGTTCACGCATTCTCTATATCGAGGACAACGCGGCTAATCGCCTTGTTTTACAAGAACTGGTCAAACAAATCCCCCATGTTGAAATGACCTGTGCACCAAACGGGGAAGAAGGCATTGCCATTGCTCAGAATGTGAAGTTTGACCTCATCCTGATTGATATCAACCTGCCCGGCATTAACGGCTATGGTGTGTTTGAGAAATTAAAAAACACACAACCCTGCCCCAAATTTGCCTTAAGCGCCAACGCTATGGAAAGTGACTTTGCACGCGGAAAAGCTGCTGGCTTTGATGAATATCTCACCAAGCCGCTGGACCTTCCCCTCACCCTTGAAAAAATTACAAATGCCCTGTTTGACAGGAAATAACACCCCTGTTGCAAATCGTAACAATCTTTGAATTTGCGCTTTGGTCATTTTCAGCTTAAAAAGACAGTCAATTTACTGCAATCAACTAAGTTTTTTCATTCGATGACCTCTTCTAAATCAGCTGCGATTGTTCTTGCTGCGGGCCTTGGCACCCGTATGAAATCCACCAAGCCCAAAGTGATGCACCCTCTGGCAGGGCGTCCCATGGTCAACCATGTGATTGCCAACTTGCAAACGGCAGGCGTGGAAGAAATTATTGCGGTTATTGGCCCAGACATGCCCGCCCTTGAACGCGCGGTTGCCCCGCATAAAACAGCCGTGCAAGTTGACCGTTTGGGCACAGGCCATGCCGTACTGGCGGCTAAAGAGGTCGTAGCTGGGGATGAAGAGCATGTGTTGATTGCTTTTGGCGATACGCCATTGATCTCCCCGAATACTTTTGCCCGCATGATTGAGGCCCGCACCCATGCTGATGTGGTGGTTTTGGGGTTTCGACCCGCCCCCCCCGGTGCCTATGGTCGCTTGGTCACAGATGAGAGCAATGCCCTGCAAGCCATTGTTGAATTCAAAGATGCCAACGAGGAAGAACGCGCCATCCCCCTGTGTAATTCCGGAGTCATGTGTGTGAATGGGCAAAAGCTCTTTTCTCTGCTGGATCGCATCACCAATGACAATGCAGCCGGTGAATATTACCTGACCGATATTGTCGCCCTGGCACGCGAAGACAATCTCAATTGCGCTGTTGTAGAGGGTAATGAAGATGAGTTGTTAGGCGTTAATTCCCGCGTGGAACTGGCCCGTGCCGAAGCCCTTATCCAAGACCAGCTGCGCCATCAGGCAATGGTCAATGGCGCAACCTTGCTTGATCCGTCCTCGACTCATTTCAGTTTTGATACGAAACTGGGCAAGGATGTGGTGGTTGAACCCAATGTTTTCTTCGGCCCTAATGTGAAGGTTGATGATTTTGTCACCATCAAAGCCTTTTCCCATCTGGAAGACTGCCGGGTTGGACGTGGTGTCACCATGGGACCTTATGCCCGTCTGCGCCCCGGTGCTGATTTAAAAGACGGGGTGAAAGTCGGCAATTTTGTTGAGATTAAAAAAGCCCTGATCGAAGAAGGTGCTAAGGTCAATCATCTAAGCTATATCGGTGATGCCCGTGTGGGGCCTGGTGCCAACATCGGGGCAGGTACGATCACCTGTAACTATGATGGCTATTTCAAATATCACACCGATATCGGGGCTGAGGCTTTCATTGGTTCCAACACTGCCCTTGTCGCCCCTGTTCATATTGGGGATGGGGTCAATATTGGCGCAGGTAGCACCATATCCAAAGATGTGAAGACAGGGGATTTAAGCCTGACGCGTGCGCCGCAAAAGAACTTTGATGGTTGGGCAACAAAGTTTCGCAGCAAACAAGAAGCTGAAAAAGCAAAACAGAAGAAATAAGTGAGATAACTCATGTGTGGCATTGTTGGTTTTATCGGTCAAAAAGAAGCAGCCCCCTTACTGGTGGAAGGGCTGAAACGTCTGGAATATCGCGGTTATGATTCTGCAGGCATCGCCACCTTGCCCAATGGTCATATAGAACGCCGCCGCGCTGAAGGCAAAATCGTCAATCTTGAAAAAGTCCTTGGTGAACAGCCCGTCACAGGTACCATCGGCATTGGCCATACCCGCTGGGCCACCCATGGCATTCCCAATAAAACCAATGCCCACCCCCATGCCACAGGCCGTGTTGCCGTGGTACATAACGGCATTATTGAAAATTTTCAGGAACTGCGTGCCGAGCTGATTGAAAAAGGATTTTCCTTTTATTCAGAAACCGATAGCGAAGTTGTTCCGACCCTAATTACCAGCTACCTCAACGATGGCCTTTCCCCTGTTGAAGCCGTAAAAACCACGCTCAAACGACTGGAAGGTGCGTTTGCCTTGGGGATTATTTTTGCCGGCGAAGATAATCTTTTAATCGGGGCACGTCGCGGTAGCCCCTTGGCTGTTGGCTTTGGCGAAGGTGAAATGTATCTCGGCTCCGATGCCATGGCTCTGGCTCCACTTACCAAGAAAATCGCCTATCTGGATGAGGGCGACTGGGTGGTTCTCGGTCGTGACAACGTAACCTTTTATGATGAAAATGATACCGAAGTCAGCCGCGACATTCGTGAAACCGCCATGTCTGGAGCACTGATTGGCAAGGGTGAACATCGTCATTACATGCTCAAGGAAATTTTCGAGCAGCCTCAGGTCATTGGCGACACACTGGCAGGTTTCTTCAACCCCACCAACCAGACTATTTCCATGCCGGATTTCCCGTTTGAACTGGCCCATATCTCGCGCATTACCATCGTTGCCTGCGGCACGTCCTTTTATGCTGGACTGGTTGCCAAATATTGGATCGAACAATATGCCCGCATCGGGGTAGAAATTGATGTGGCCTCAGAATTTCGTTACCGTGAAGCCCCCATGCCTGAAGGTGGCCTGGCCTTATTTATTTCCCAATCCGGGGAAACCGCCGATACTCTGGCTGCCCTTCGTTATGCCAAATCACAAGACCAACATATTCTTTCCATTGTCAATGTGCCCGAAAGTTCCATGGAACGGGAGTCTCATGCGGTTTTACGCACCCACGCCGGGCCTGAAATCGGCGTGGCCTCAACCAAAGCCTTCACAACACAACTAACCGTATTGGCCTGCCTTGCCATTTCACTGGCCAAGGCCAAGGGTACGCTTCAGGCAGATACAGAAGCCAGCCTGTGTAAAGCCATTGCCGAAGTCCCCGCCCGTGTCACCGAAATTCTCACCCATGACAAAGCCTTGCGCGATATCGCCCAAAATGTCGCAGAAGCTCGCGATGTGCTTTATCTGGGACGTGGCGCAGCCTTTCCTATTGCTATGGAAGGGGCATTGAAACTGAAGGAAATTTCCTATATTCATGCCGAAGGCTATGCCGCAGGAGAAATGAAACACGGCCCGATCGCCCTGATTGACGAAAGCGTCCCCGTGATCGTTTTGGCCCCCAGTGACAGCAATTTTGAAAAAACAGCCTCCAACACCCAAGAAGTTGTTGCCCGTGGGGGACGCGTCATCTTTATGGCCGACCAAACAGGCTGCTCAAAAATGGCCGACCATTCCATGGCCTCAGTCCCCATGCCTGTCGTTCATTCCTTTGTCGCCCCAATCCTCTATTCCATCCCGGTCCAACTCCTAGCCTATCACGTCGCCGTCCACAAAGGCACAGATGTGGATCAACCGAGGAATCTAGCGAAATCGGTGACTGTTGAATGATTTGATCGGTGCCGATAGCGTTCTTCAACCGTAATTCCAAGTTCATCATCGGTGTACAAAGGTACCTTTAACGCAATAGAAACAACGTGTTCCTTGTCTTCGGGAAGGTGCTGAACGTCGATACGTTCAACGACCTGTGACAGCCATTTTTGTTTTTTACGTTTGTTGAAGGCGTTTAAATGGTCAAAATCAACCACCAACACGTTGTTTCTATTGCGTTAAAGGTACCTTTGTACACCGATGATGAACTTGGAATTACGGTTGAAGAACATTATCGGCACCGATCAAATCATTCCACGGTGGAACATGACGCTACATCGGCATCGTTAATGACCCACTTTTCAGATGATGCCACCGTGTCTAAAAACGGCGATTTACACGACAATTTGAATGGCAACATTAATGGTAATTCCAGCATCAAAGTCTGCATTAAGTTCGACCTTATAATTCGTTCAACAGCATTCTGGGTTTCAAACTATAGCGAGTATCAGCAGTTTTTATCCAATAAGATTGCAGAGTTCCGTGACGACGGCAGAACATTCAAATGGATCGCACGTTGGTTCAACGACAACAATCACCTGACACCACGCGGGAAGACATTCTCGGATCGGCACGTCCACGGCATTCTTAAAAAACGACAGATCAGGGATGCCCGTTTCTTACGACCGCCCGTGATTAGTATTTCTAATGTTGATTTATTTTACCAACCATACGAACGTGGTTGATCAATCACGCTGGACCGATTAAGAAGCCCGTCCATTTTATTTGAAGGATATTGATATGAACAAAAACGATCTTGTGGCTGCTGTGGCAACCGCTTCCGACCTTACCAAAGCCGACGCTACGGCTGCGACTGATGCTGTATTCGATGCCATTTCAGGCGCACTTAAAGGCGGCGATACAGTCACATTGGTTGGGTTCGGTTCTTTTGCTGTTTCAGAACGTGCAGCCCGTGAAGGTCGTAACCCGCGCACAGGTGAGACTATCCAGATTGCAGCAGCCAAGCAGCCTAAGTTCAAGGCTGGCAAAGGTCTTAAAGACGCTGTGAATGCGTAATTGATGATGGGGACGGTTATTCGTCCCCATTCACGCCTTCTCGCGACGTTTGGCTTTTTCTTTCAACACGGCGATCTGATCGTCGAGATCACCATTCTCGACCATATCCAACAGATGTTCCAAAACGGTGATCACGTCTTCTTGGCTGTCGCCGCATTCAACTGATGGACAACCCGGTTCGATTTCCAGAACGTATGACGACCCGTATCTGACTTCGACATACCACTTCCCATCGACTTCGAAGAACCATTTACGGGGTGCCGATTTGACGGGACGTTTACGGCGAACGGGTTCACCATCTTCCTGTTCCGTGACGTAGCGATAACGCTCCACTTTATATGACGGATCGCGCAGCAAACCCAATTGATGAATGATGCCGTTGCTGACCACCTGACGCGGCGTGGGTCTTCTTGTAACGACAGCCAGTGGTTTGCGTTTCTTGGAGAGTTTCAGTTCCATACCGTTTCCTTATTGATGTGTTATTCCGTTTTTGTTAATAGTGATATTAGATCAATACATTGGGCAAATTTTTTTAAGCGGCTTCGTCAGCAGCCATCTGCTTCTTGATGCGTGATACCGTTGCGGGAAATACGTTCGCCATCTTTGCCACAGCGCGAACACCATGACCTTCACGTAACTGCTTCTTCACCCGATTAATCTTCCAATCACCCACAGATGGTCTGCCGATCTTCTTATCAGTTCTGGCAAGCCCAGCCTTCACGCGCTCACTGATCATGGATTTTTCAAATTCTGAGAATACTCCAAGCAGTTGAAATAGCATGCGCCCTGCGATGGTGCTGGTATCCAGCCCTTGCTTATGAAGATAGAGGTCAATACCGCGATCATTGATGTCAGAAAGAAAGCTCACGAGGTCATTTAAAGACCGACCGAGGCGGCAGACGCTCCAACTGGCGACGAGATCAAACTTCTTTTGGGCAACACCGATCATCATTTGATCGAAGCCCGGTCGCTCACTGCGCCCTTTAGCACCACTGATGCCTTCATCGGCGTAAACGGCAACCACCTCCCAACCTAACCTGCCAGCGACTTCATCAAGGTCACGGCGTTGGTTCTCGATGGTCTGATCGTCGGTGGATACACGGAGGTATAGGGCGACGCGCATGGTGATCTCCTGTTTCAATATCAGTGCGTTTTGAAACACCCAAAATCAGGGAGGTCGCATTGGCAGATAAATGCGATTTTAATGGACCTCGTGATGATGAGGGTTTTGAAACAGGATCATGGTATGCCGGAAAAAAGACCGGAACAAGCCGGATTCCGGCAGGTTATGGATGAAGAACTTGTCGGGCGGTATGGTCGACTTCGCCTGTCACCCTTCTTGTTCTTCCTTCAAAACAAACACAGAAGAACTAACCAGATCAGAAATCCCCCCTTATCTACCCCCTACTAATATAACCTTAGACCACCCCCGATAGGGGGGATTTTACCCGACACAGTTTTTATCCAACCTCGCCCGATGGAAACGTGGAGGTGTTAGTGGACGAGGGTGTTCATTCATCGAAAAAGAACAGAAATAAAAATGAAACGGCACCTATAATCAAAATTAAACCTTCACCAATTACACCTAAATGCAATGAATTCGATGAAAGCGCGTACTTGTTAATAAGCATTAGCAATATAATTAAGTTTGCAATACCAAAGCCATATGAAGGAAATCTCAGATACTCAGCATTTGCCATATAAATTGAAACAATACCTGTTATGCCGCTAACTGCGAATAGAAAAGCAATTGCCAGAAAACTTTTTAGATTTAACTCTTCACCTATTTGTAAATAGCCCCAACGAAAATAAATAATGAGAGCAAATGCGATATAAACCCCGCCTAATGCGAGAACCGGGAGAGTAGGAGTTTCACCAAAAGCATAAGAAAGGAAAAAAATACCAATGGCATACAGTATCGTTATAAAAAATATTGAAATTATCCAAGAAAACGACCAGAATTCACCTGAAATATTATATGAACTATGTAAAAAGTTATTCTTATCAATAAATTGAAGAATAGTTATAGCGTCAGCAATTAATGCAATGATTCCTATTCCGGTTGCGAATATTTTTTTGTCATTCATTTTTAATTCCTACATATACAAGCATTGAATTGACTACTGAACTGTGTTTGACCACTTCCTTTGTATTGATAATTACACCATCTACGGATAGTGGAAATAAAACAACAATTAACCACATAAGACGGCACCTATTCAACCTATTAAAATAAAAATGTTCTTTTTTTGTTCTTAACTTCTACATCCAGTTAGGCTACATTCTTCATCAGTCAACGGGATAAGTGTGACCGAAAGGTTCCTTGTCCCGTTTTCTATTTTGAGCAAGCCGTTCTCCGCATCTGTGGAGGGCGGCTTTTTTCATTTTTAACAACAGGAGTTTTCCATGAGTGGAAATTCATTTTGGGGCAGCCTGACATCGGGTCTGTCCAATTTCGCTAATGGCGTTGGTGATTTATTCAACGTTGGCAGCACCGTCAGCACATCAAGCAACATCAAACCTGATGACGTTCTCAAAACCAAAACCGCGCTTAATGCCGTGGGAAGTTACGATGTGCCAGACTTCGGCATCACGGAAATTCCCGATACGGGAATGATTGATGGACTAAAGAACTTTCAAGCCAACAATGGATTGAAGGTTGATGGCGTAATGAAGCCGGGCGGTCCCACGGAAAATGCGTTGGGTCAGACTTTGGCAAATCAGGGCATTTCAACCACGGACATACTGGAAAAGGTGAAGACACCGCCCGTCACACCAATGCCAGATATGCCAAAGCCAGTTTCACCGCCCCAAACATCATGGTCGGCATCTGCACCGCTTAGTGAAGTTCCAAAGCCTTCGAGACCAAAACTGCCAAAGAACGACCCGATGACAGGTTTGGAAGACCCGTTGGCATCTGCCCCGAAAGGGAAAATGCCAACGAAAAAACAATGGGACGAAGTCGCAAAAATGCAGCAACAGAAGGCGAAGACAGCGATCATCCCGCAGGGCGACACAGTGGATCAGCGTATTCGTTCGATGATGTCAGACAAACGTTATGGCGACAAACAAGACACTCGCCTTACCAAATTGGTTGGACGGAAGATGGGGAAGAGTATGAAATTGATGACGGTGTTCGTATTGAAATGTATCCGTCTCCCATATACCGCCCTGCTCCCAATTGGATGCACAAGCTCAGTGATGATGTGTTGAAAAACATTCTCTCCGAAACTTACTCCGCCTTAAGCATCAACTCAAATTACTTGGTAGTTTTCGGGGTTCGTACTGCACTGGACAGAACATTCAACCTTATCGTAGGTGATAAGGGAAATTTTAAAGATACATTAAAAGCTATGAAAGATGGCAAACATATCTCCCAACAACATGCGGATATTATTGACCCTTTAATTGAAGCTGGTCACGCTTCTGCTCACAGAGGATGGGTTCCGTCCAATCGGGTCGTGAACAAGATTTTAGATGCGATGGAATACATCATTGAAGACTTGATGCGCACCAACATTAAAGCAGGTAAACGCCGAAGGCTACACAACTATAGATGCATAAACAGCAAAACTCAAAGAAGAGTTGCCATTAGTTGCCAGTTGTCATTTAAAAACTCGGAGAGTTTTCCTAGTTGCCTTATTTCCAATGGCAACTCTTCCTTTCTGTCATGTTTTCCAGTTAGTTAAAGCGGGAAAAGACCAAACGAGTTGCCATAGTTGCTAGAATGATAAGTAAAATGGCTTTTTATATATAAGAATGATCTTTTATATAAAAATTTTTTCCCTGATTATGTGAAAAAAGGCAACTATGGCAACTCTTGAACAGATAAGTCAAAGGTCACAAGGACTTAAGCGATTTGCCTTTCGAGTTGCCATTTTTTTTCACCCATTTCGCATGGCAACTCAATGACAACTAATAATAAGAAAAATTATTCTGCCACTTTTCTAAACAGCCATGACACAAGGAATTGTCTACAAAGTTCATTAAGATAGTCAAGATACCCTCGCTCTCTATGCGAAGCCGGATTTAGACCAAATGAACGTTGAGCAATCTCAGAACCTTTGTGAGAAATTTCACTTCTCAATGAGTACAAGGTGCCTAAGACCTTTGCAAAGTCATTCGTCCAATGCTCTCCAATGACCTCTTGAATGTAGCTTTTGAACTTCTGGTTCACCCCATAGCTATCCTGACCACATGCGTCACAATTTTTAGTCTCTTTTGGTAGAAATACTTCAAGCATAATGATCATCAACAAGAAGCGTTCAGTTGATGATCGTGCTGTTATTGCTTTATTGAACCATTCTCATCCAAGTAAGAACATTTCTTTGTCCTCGGCTGATAATGTCTCGTAAGTGGAGTAACCTTGAGAGAGATCCATTGAGCCTAACCAGTATGGGTCCAACGATTTAGCTGGTAGTTGAGTGAGGCTTGGATTTTCGTATTCGTACCATTTATCTCGGCAAAAATCTGTTTTGAAAAAGTAGCCAATTTGAGAAAACTTACTTTCAAAATCGTTTTCACCTTGAGCTAACGTCCATTCATAGTGACTACTGTTGCCCAATTCGCATTCAATAGATGTCGTACACCATTGTCTAAGCAATGGGATTAGTGGAAGGAAACGTGCTTTAAATAATTGGTTGGTTCGATAAGTATCCAGCCATACAAGTCCGGTGTTAGGATACCGAGGTCATCATCGGTGTACAAAGGTACCTTTAACCCAATAGAAACAACATGCTCCTTGTCTTCGGGAAAGTGCTGAACGTCGATGCGTTCAACGACCTGGACCTGTACGGAAAAAGTGGAGTGCGTCTCACTCACTTAGACAGCCCGTTTTTCAAATTTAATCGGACTGAGGCCATTCAGATATGAATGGCGTCTCTTTGCGTTATAAAATCCATTTATATATTTGAACAACTCCTTTTTAGCATGGTCGCGTGTCTGGAAGGCGATTTTCCAGACCATTTCCGCTTTCAAGGTCTTAAAGAATGTCTCCACAGCGGCATTATCGTAGCAGTTCCCCTTGCCGGACATTGACTGTTCGAACTTGTACTTTGCCAGCAGTTTACGGAATTTATTTGAACAATATTGTGAACCGCGATCTGAATGAAAAATCACACCAGCAGGTGGCTTGCGAAGGGCAATTGCCTTGTTTAGGGCATCCATCACCAAATCCTTTTTCATACGTCGACTTGCAGACCAACCAATCACGCGACGGGAGTAAAGGTCGATGACAACCGCCAAGTAAAGCCAGCCTTCACCCGTCCACAGGTAGGTAATATCACCCGCCCATTTTTGATCCGGTGCTGTCGCGGCAAAGTCACCATCCAACAGATTAGGCGAAATATTATGTTTGTGATCGCTGTCAGTGGTGCGTTTGAATTTCTGACTTCGCACGATCCGCAAATTGTTTTGCTTCATAATACGGGCAACGCGGTGTTCACCGACACAAATTCCCTCTTCCTGCAATTCATCTTTCATACGGCCTCGCCCATAGGATTGGTAATTGGCATAATGGATGGACTTGATATGGGCCAGCAGTACCATATCTTCTCGTTGGCGTTTGCTGGTAGGACGATTACGCCAAGCAAAATAGCCACTCTCAGAAACGCTCATCGCACGACACAGACCAGCAATGCTATGGTTCTCACGTGCAGGTGGACAAACTGGAACTTCACGGCTTTTGGCTCGCAAAGTAACGAGCCGCCTTTTTTAGAATGTGCCGTTCCGTCCGCTTCGCGAGCCCTCTCCTCCCGCAGTTCTCGTACTTCACGGCGAAGACGGGCTAACTCCTTTTGAGCATCATCGTTAGGGGATGAACCTTCTCGTTCACGATATTGGGAAACCCAACGGTTCAAACTGCCGACACTGACACCAAAATCGGCGGCGACCACTTTACGCGGCTGATTACTGCTTAAAGCAACACGGGCGGCTTCTTCTCTAAATTCTGGGGTACGTTTGCGACTCATCATATTCTCCTGTAGTCAGCATAGTTAACTCAGGAGACACACTCCACTTTTTCCGTACAGGTCCAGTCCTATCAACCCGAAGAAACACAGATATGGATTGAGAATTATCCCATCCATGAAACAGGTAGTAATATCATAACCGACTGTTTGGGTGGAAAAGATGGTTACGTTGTTCGATGTGATTGCTTTGGGTTTTACCCGATGGTGATCATGCCGCCAAGAGATTTCAAAACCGTGGAATTAAAATGCCGGGCTTTAGCACCTGAACTGGTGACAGAACGTGACCGCTACAAAATCCCGGGTGCCGAGATCATTCTTGGATCATGTAATGTGGTTGATTTCGATAACCGCTGTTCCATGACATTGATCAGAAGTGCTGATGGAGGCGAGAATGCGAATGTATGAGTTTCTTCCCGAAGTAGCGTCAACATTTATCTATACGATTGAGTATTGCGAAGTCCCCGTGGATTTATCAAATATTGATGATGAAGAATGGCCTGTCGCAAAAGTGAATGGTTCTGAAACCGTCACCATCAGTAAAAAGATTGACCGCAAACAACCTCACGGCTTTATGGTTAGGGTATGCACATTTGGAGATGATGTTTCAGAAATCCAAAAACACATACGTGCATCAGAGGTGCGATGGGGTAATCAGCATTACGATGGATGGCGTTGCAATCCAACCCTTGTTTCAGACGTAATGGAAGTTAAGAGGATGGACCCGCATCGCACGGAAGTCATTTACCATGACCTTCGCAGGATGATGGAAGAGGTTATTGAGCGGATGTAGTTATTGCACCCGTGTTTCACTATCTTGCAAGCATTCCAGCATATGAATATTCTCGAAATTGTTTTGAGAACGCGCCACTGAAAGCTCGTAAGCAGATTGCAAATTCATCCAGAAATCTGGTGAAGTTCCGAACAGCTTACTTAAACGTAATGCTGTATCGGCACTGACACCTTTTTGTTCCCGTGAAATCTTCTCAATCCGGTCACGTGGGACATCAATGGCTTTGGCAATCTTGCCAGCAGTGAGTTCAAGAGGTTCCATGAATTCTTCACGTAGAACCTCACCGGGGTGTGTTTTAATTCGTGACATGATGCCTCCTAATGGTAATCAACGATTTTAACATCGTATGGTCCATCGTTTTTCCACAGAAAAATGATACGCCATTGTTTGTTAATTCGAACACTGTGAAAGCCTGACAAATCACCAGATAGACTTTCTAAACGGTTTGCTGGTGGAACACGCAAGTCCTCCAATACACTTGCAGCATCAATCATGTCCAGTTTACGCATCGCAACCTTTAAGATGGTACTGGGTAGTTTGCGGCTTTTTCCGGTATGGAAGAATGACTCGGTTTCTTTATTGCCAAAGCTCTTAATCATACACCTAACTGTATCCTATATGGATACATACATCAAGTATATTTGTATTCTTTTTAGATACGTCTGTGCATTCCATAAGATCAGTCATATTCAACAAATGATACGTTGGCGTGTGGACCTGTACGGAAAAAGTGGAGTGTGTCTCCTGAGTTAACTATGCTGACTACAGGAGAATATGATGAGTCGCAAACGTACCCCAGAATTTAGAGAAGAAGCCGCCCGTGTTGCTTTAAGCAGTAATCAGCCGCGTAAAGTGGTCGCCGCCGATTTTGGTGTCAGTGTCGGCAGTTTGAACCGTTGGGTTTCCCAATATCGTGAACGAGAAGGTTCATCCCCTAACGATGATGCTCAAAAGGAGTTAGCCCGTCTTCGCCGTGAAGTACGAGAACTGCGGGAGGAGAGGGCTCGCGAAGCGGACGGAACGGCACATTCTAAAAAAGGCGGCTCGTTACTTTGCGAGCCAAAAGCCGTGAAGTTCCAGTTTGTCCACCTGCAACGTGAGAACCATAGCATTGCTGGTCTGTGTCGTGCGATGAGCGTTTCTGAGAGTGGCTATTTTGCTTGGCGTAATCGTCCTACCAGCAAACGCCAACGAGAAGATATGGTACTGCTGGCCCATATCAAGTCCATCCATTATGCCAATTACCAATCCTATGGGCGAGGCCGTATGAAAGATGAATTGCAGGAAGAGGGAATTTGTGTCGGTGAACACCGCGTTGCCCGTATTATGAAGCAAAACAATTTGCGGATCGTGCGAAGTCAGAAATTCAAACGCACCACTGACAGCGATCACAAACATAATATTTCGCCTAATCTGTTGGATGGTGACTTTGCCGCGACAGCACCGGATCAAAAATGGGCGGGTGATATTACCTACCTGTGGACGGGTGAAGGCTGGCTTTACTTGGCGGTTGTCATCGACCTTTACTCCCGTCGCGTGATTGGTTGGTCTGCAAGTCGACGTATGAAAAAGGATTTGGTGATGGATGCCCTAAACAAGGCAATTGCCCTTCGCAAGCCACCTGCTGGTGTGATTTTTCATTCAGATCGCGGTTCACAATATTGTTCAAATAAATTCCGTAAACTGCTGGCAAAGTACAAGTTCGAACAGTCAATGTCCGGCAAGGGGAACTGCTACGATAATGCCGCTGTGGAGACATTCTTTAAGACCTTGAAAGCGGAAATGGTCTGGAAAATCGCCTTCCAGACACGCGACCATGCTAAAAAGGAGTTGTTCAAATATATAAATGGATTTTATAACGCAAAGAGACGCCATTCATATCTGAATGGCCTCAGTCCGATTAAATTTGAAAAACGGGCTGTCTAAGTGAGTGAGACGCACTCCACTTTTTCCGTACAGGTCCACACGATTACGGATTGAACCGGACTTCTGCTCACAGTAAATATCGCGTTCATCACAGCCATACTTCAACAAGGCATCCAGTTGTAAAGACCAATCTTGGCTCGATGAGCTAATTCTTGAATACCCAAACATCCGACTCATAACGCCACCTCATTCCAAAATATGTTTCCAAAAATCAAAATTGCCTCTGACTTTTTGGACTAACTATATGGATATGATTGCTCCAGTTTTAGCTGAAGTCCAGGGGTGTCCAGGAAGTGTTCATTTTTTGGAAGCTGGATTTATCGGTACAAGGGGGCTGTCTCTATAAAAAGATTGTGTTGTTTTAAATGACAGAGTTGGAAAGCTTTTGTCCCATAAAAGGACATCACTAATAGAAGCTCACGCAGATGAATGGGGGCATTGGTATCTGTCAGAACAAAACCGTTACGTTATTCCTTTATTATAGTATTTTCATAACACATTAGACAATCCGAATATATCGACGTGATTTCCTAACCAGCTACGCCTTCATTTCAAGTGATAGCCGATCTAAAGCTTTCATTATCCATAAATGACTTCGATCTGATTGATAGCTATCCCAAATCGCATCACATATCAGTGGGAATGATTCCGCAGTGATTTCCACGGGTGATGTCACCACCTCTCGTTCTTCGCCATATCTGATCACAAGAAGCAACGGACAATCATCAATTGGAATGACCGGGACTTCTGCTGTGATGACCAGATCAAGATATTCTTGGTGGAACTTTACTTGCGGAAACATTTTTCATCCGGTCTCTATTTGAAAGACGTATTTAGGATGATTTTTTTTGAGATCACTGTGGCACGAAAAAAGAACAAATTTGGCAATTTTTGCCATGAGTGATATTATTCAAGAAATGGATTTTATGAAGGATACACTTATGGCAACAATGAACGTGTCATTACCAGATACCATGCGCGAATGGGTCGATGGACAGGTCGAAACTGGTGTTTATGCCAATGCCAGCGAGTATGTCCGTGACCTGATCCGCAAAGACCAACGTCAACGTGAACTTATCAATATTGCCTTGATGGAAGGCGAACAGAGCGGTGTCAGCAAGCGTAAGGTTGGTGATATTGTGAAAGCGGCGAAGGCGCAGTTAAACGGTGCGTGATTATCGCCTTTCTGAAAAGGCTGACCAAGACCTCCACGATATTTACGTTTACACTTATCGTCACTTCGGTGAGAAACAGGCTGACCTTTATCTGTCAGACTTGGAAAACTGTTTCTTACAATTGGTTGAACATCCGAATTTGGGTCGAGATATTGGGTATATCCGTGATGGTTATATTCGGTTTGAACACCAACACCATTCGGTTTTCTATCAGATCGAAAGCGATGGAATTTATATTGCGCGGGCTCTCCACAGCACCCGTGACATTGAGGCTGCTTTATAATGCTCTACATTCACTCCACCGCCAAACTTGCCAAAGCTTTGAAGCTCAAGCTGCCACCAGCCCCTAATGCTGATGAGATTGACTGGTTGGATAATTGGTATGCGAACGTGTTGGATATTGGGCTACCGTTAAAGATATTGCTCTTCACCAACGCAGATACACACTACTGTCTGGTTCATCCATTTGATGCCAGAGATGACCTTGATTACATGGTTGAAATCTTCCGTATGCGCCTTCAAGAACACACGGGCCGTGATTTATCAGAGCAACATGCCCAATATCAATTCTGCAAAACCAATTCACGTAAGGTTCTCGGCTGTATGAACGATCTGGCAATGATGCTGAAACATTGCGCCCGTGACATGTGGGAAAGCGGTGAAGGTGTTGATCTTGAAAAAGTTGAATCGCACCTCAATCGAGGGATCGTGGCTGGAAAGTTTATTCAGGATGAATTTGATAAAATGCTGGGTCGGGAAAAGACGCGCCTTAAACCGACTCATGTTCCGCATTTGAAGGTAGTGGAGTAGGAATGTTATGAGCTTTCCATTGTTTTATATGCCTTTTTCAATTCTTCATCTTTGTGAATTAGGCGTTTAATAGTTTCTCCGTGCCATTTTGAGTTTTTCGAGAATGTAGGAATTACCTGCTCCCTTTTACCATTGGCATTTTCAAGGTTAAATACATCAGCAATTTTTGAATACGATAAATTCCCTTTGGAAATTTCTTGCATTAAGAAAGGCTTAATAAGGTCTCGATGACGCGCTTCCTTATCTGCACGGTCTTGCCGAGCGGCAACTTCTTTTTCTGTTCTTTTGCGACGCAAACCCATTTTCTTTTCAAATGATGAATATAGGCTCCTATGGGCTTTCAAAGCTTCTTGCACCAAAGCATTTGGTTCAATATGACGGTCTTCATCTTTAAATTGGTCAATCGGCACCACTGCAATAGAGTTCTGGATAATCGCTTGTAAAATATGCGTATCACATTTGACATGATCTAACGTGGGAACCACGAAAATACATCCGTTTGGGTTTGAAGCGTTCGGGCGGTACTGTTCAATCAGATCAGTGAAATCATCAAAAGCATAAGCTTCATCAGAAAGAATCACATCTATACCGCGACTGCCAAGACGATAACGGCAGAAATCTTCAAGCATTCTACATTGATGCTTAACATCCCAACTCTCAAACAAGTTTTCAAGCAAAAATCCAACGGCCTTAAAATCGTTCTTCATTGAGCATCACTTCACAGTTGAAGGGTTCTTGCCCGTGTGAAGCTGGTTCAACCCTTTGTTTTAAAACAATATTTCATGTATGCATAATAACAGCACTATGGTTACAGATTGACCTTGTGCTGAAAATATTATGGAGAACGATCATGAAATATGGAAAGCACAATGTCTACACTTTGAACGTGAAAAACTCAAATCTTTTGCAGGTGTGAAGCAAGGCGACACCCGTTCGGTCACACGCATCACCACTTCTCGTCATATTCCCAAAGCAGCTAACGACAACCGTCAACCGACCAAGCAGCCGCCCTGTGCGGTAGCTATGGCTGCCTAATCCCCGAGTTCATTAAACAATTTTTAGAGAGGAATATGATCATGATTAATATTAACGAAATGCTAAACAAAGCCGGGGAACTGGTCGATAACTACATCAACGCTTATAATGCGTCACGCATTGCATTGCGCGAAATCATGGGGGAAGCTGCGCTTATTCTGCACCATGCGCGTCAAGACCCTGATGGCTTCATCAAAGCGTGTGCCGCCCGTGGTGTGACTGTTTCTGACCGCGCATATGACGAACTGGCTTTGCTGGTAATCAAAACCCTGTTTCATCGCCAAGGCGAAGATCAGCGTTAACGTTTTAACATCCGTGCGTTGGTTCTGTCTCCCGCGTTGAAAGAGTACGAAGGCAATCTCGCAACCATCCACTGTGTGAAACAGTTGTGGCCTTGCTTCCTGCTCGAACTCATACACGTTGGTGGGAAAAATATGTTCTGGATCATGCCCGTGTCTTCTTTATCTCCGGAAAGCTGAAGTTTCGGACAGGTATTCATGGAAATTACCAAGAAGCAAAATCGGCATTTCCTGAAGGATTATACAGTACCAAAGTTATTTTCACCAAAGGTCGAGTTGGGCGGTCACAGTATCTTGGTGTCTACGTTGGAAACAGACACCCTGTTTGATGATATCTACCAAATCAAAGTCACCGGACGACTTATAGTTCCCCACGATCTTGATTGCTGCAATATTGAAGAGATTGAAGAAATTAGCAGTGGAAGTTGCTTTGACAACGGCGTTACAGCACAAATTTGGAATGTGAAAACAAAGGTCGATGCTGGTAATATCATCACCATTGACCTTGATGCCCTTCAAAACGCCCTCCATGGCTCACAGGAAAAATCAAAGGATTGCGATTATAGATGCAGGTCCTATTCAGACCTTGATCTGGCTCATCTTGAGAGCTTGGTCCAATTACTTGCGGGAGAAAATTGAGAGGCCCCTTTGGATGAAAAAGGTTAGAGTGCGATTTCCGTGGAAATGGTGTCGCACTCAACACGCAGACCTTCTTGCGAGATCAAACCGGCACCACGTAAAATCTGGACATCTTCATGGACGCGACGGTAATCGCGTTGGATATGTTCGGCCAAGGATTTAATTGATTTTTCCTGATGGGTGCGTAGATACTTCAACATCTCTATACGCTTCGCTGAAAGAACGCTTTGCATGGTTTCCCAGCTTTCGAACGAGTGATGGCGTTCAACGAAATCCTCACCTTTCTCGGCACGTTTCCAAGCATCAATAAAACGCTGACCGAAGTCTTCGACGGTTTCGACATGAAATTGCGTTTTAGTCATTTCTTTGCTCCTCTACATCTGCCAAAAAATCTTGGACCAGCTTTTCTACGCTTTCGAATTGATATGGGTATTCGACTTCGTTGATGTGTTTGTGATCGCCTTTGCCACGCTCGTTATCATAACAAACAATGCGTTGGCCTTTTCGCCCATAAAACAGGCTGTATTTGAAAGAATGCTCTGATGGCGGTACCGGCGTTGGCACTTCCCATATAACAGCCTGCATAAAGGCCCCGTCTTGGAAGTCGTACCTGTTTCGGTAAATTTCTTTCGCTTTTGCCATGGATGGATTATGTCATCAGGTGACATATGTTGTCAATCGACATTGTTCTGCACTAACCGCACCCGGTACCGACTATTCATTTCAATCGATATTCCGATCTCACGCCAGAGACGCTTTGACATGATGGCCTGTGTTGTGATGTTGGGGTTATGGCGAAAGCCCAAGCTACGGCCTGATGTCTGATTAAACTGATCCAGATGAAAGAGCTTCACCATATCCTTGGTGCCGAACACAGCATTCTCAATCAACAACTGTTCATATTGGTTGGGTGACAGCATGTGGTAAATGGCTGTGACGCTCTTGATGCCATCCTGATTGAAGGAATTGGACCCCTTGGCAGTGTCATGGGTTGTAGCATCGTCATCATCAGACATATTGGTGATGATCGCACCATTCGGGTGTTTCTCTTTCATGTCCGCGACCAGTTCATCCGTTTTCTCACGGTTGGCCCGATTATCCAGAATGAGGTTGAGTGTAATTTCATTCCGGTCAAACAGGTCAGGTCTGTCGAAGTTCAAAACCAGAGGTCCGTTGGGCATATTCTCCATGGCCCGGATAATACGATATTCAGTGGTCAGGAAAGTGATCCGGGTCTTTTCTTCCTTCCTCCACCAATCTTGGAACTTCACATAATACTTGTTGCCATTAATTGCCCGGTATGGGCTATCATCGGTGTTGTTGACACCATAGCCTTCACGGGAAGTATCAACTGTTTTGAGATGTTTCTCCGTGAATTTCAGGTTGCCGATCTTTCTGGCTTCATCAAACGTCATATGTTCAGGAGCAACGGAATTATATGCCTGTAGCTGCTCTGACGGTGAGAGTTTGGCAAACCTCTTGCTCATCTTTCGAACCAGTTTGACCTGACCGGCAGGATATCGGTGCATCAGGTCTTCCGTCTTGACCTCATCATAAATGATCCATTGAGCACGCATCGCAGCGGCCAGAGCTTTCATGTTCGGCTGGTCTTTTTGACGCTCCTCAGCATAATCAGGGTGCATCCATAAACTTCCATGCCTATTCCGTCGTGGCACCATATGGCATTATCGCCGCCGTGTACCGTCATCAATACGATCACAAATCGGCCTGACGGAAATCACCAAGTCATTGCATACTGCGGATTACAGCACCGCACTGGATCGCTATTTCCGCGCCGTTGTCGGAAAGGTTTGGAAGCCCGGAATCGTCAGGTGTCCGAATTCATCCAACATCAGATACACGGGCAAGCGGCCTCTCACTTCCGTCAACAGGGCGTTGCACAGTTCCGTATAGAAAAGGGACAGGAGAAATGAGAAGGTTCCCATATCCTGCTGCCTGACCATCACATAGAGTGCTATTTTCCTATCCTTCATCGCTTGAAAGTCAAAATCCTGATGACAACACAATCGGGAAAGATCTGGATTGCCAATCAGCGACAAAGCGGTCGCAGCAGTCGAAACGAAAGACAACATCATATTTTCCGGTGCGGTTTTGGTGAAGCCCTTGTAGTCTTCAAACGTAGCCCTGTCTTCTTGCGTATTCTCAATAACAAAGTCATCCAACGCGCCGCCACGGCTATGGGCATCGAAATTATTGAGCCAATAAACTACATCCGAAAGTGTTGCTACCTCACCTTTCGCATTTTTGACGGCTTGGGTCAGAATGCGGATTAAGCGTTTTGCGCCATCATCCCATATCGGCTCGGAAGTATGTCCACCCGCGGCATTCACAATAATATGGGCAATGTGTTCTGCATCCATCGCGTTTTTTACATGGGCAAGCGGGTTGTATCGAAAACCATAAGAAGGGTTGATCAGGTTGAGGGCTTGCACCTCATAGCCCTGTGATTTTAAATAGCCGGACGTTTGCTGAAATAGCTCGCCAGATGTATCAGTGATGACAAGCGAGCAATCCTCTGCCGTTAAAATGTTGGGGATAATCAGGTTATCCAAAGGGGCGTTCCCCTTGGCAAGTTTCAGGGATTGTAGTCACAAAGTCATTGCCTTCACAATGCTCTGTGCAGAATCCCAAACTTGCACCCTCACAGATCATCGCTAAACCTCACCGCTCTTTTGCTCATTGCTCTCCCAAGAAAATTAGCGGTGAAGGAAAAAGAAAGGTTGCTACACTGGCCTGATACGGAGGTCAGCATGTTTGCAGGAAAAGCCTATCAGGAAGGACTGGATTGTGGGGATCGGGATGCCCGCGCAGGGAAAGAACAACGCCGGCGTCCGTCTTTCTGGAAAGCTCTGTTGGGCGGGTCGGCCTATACCACCAACTTCATTCGCGGATATAACGATGGCTACCGCTCCGGTTGCCGGGGTAAAAAGATTGAAGAACACAGAGCGGAGGAATGGGCTTCACGGACGGAACGGTATGCGCAGCTAGGCCGTGGGCGGATGCCGGGGCGTGTGGATGAGCGGGAACATTAACCTGCACAACCACTATTTTTAAGCCGGAGCAGTAACTTTAAATCTTTTTCTTTCCCTCCTTGCTCTAGGACACTCCTAAGCTGGTGATAACCAATACCAAATCCAGCTAACTTATCCTTAATGCGACTTGGTACATTTCCTGAGTCTAAATTTGGGCAAGTAGTCTTGTTTATGCTTCCAAAGCCGAAACACAGAATTCCGTTTGGCACGGGCTGGTTTTTTGCATCTTCAATATAGCCATATATAGACTTCAAAATAGAATCTTTTTCCGAAACAAAGCGAATAAAATATTCCTCCTTTCCTTCAATTAGCAACCAATTTACAGGAATTATTTTTGGGTCAATCCAGCTTCTTTTAGGGTCTTCGCAATATACTGCTGAATCTTTAACATGGATGTCTTGAGCATTAACCTTGTCTGTACATAGAGAAATCGTCAGTAGTAAAATAAAAAGCCATTTGCCCATCTTAATCTTCCTTTACGTTTTTATCTTCTATCATTGACTGAAAAACCATTTGCTGGGATTTAAAGGTTTTCTCTGAATAATCCTTAACTTGATCCAAGGTTTTGCTGTGAAGCCAGAAAATTGTAGCACTTAAGAACTGTGAGACCACACCAGCTATCCCAGCAATCCATGCAGTGTTTTTATCCCCTGTTACCATGGAATAAATGATGGCAAAAAGAATTAGCCCAAATCCGGCATAACTTGCTCTCTGAGCAAGAGTGAAGGAGCGCTCAAGGTGCTCTTTGCTTTGCTCAACAAATTCATTGAATACTGATAGGTAATAAATGTGTGTTTTCTGTACCGCGTCTTCATCATCAGCAATATCTATAAGATGAATTTTGATATCTGAGTTTCTTGTCGCCTAAGACTCTTTCAAATCATCGTCAGAAATATCCATTAACGCCTCCTTTTGTACTAAACTTAAAATTTAAATATGTATACTTTTACAATTTTTAACTAAATAATATGCACAAACCTGAAGACTTCCTGCATGTGCAGTTCGGCACTTAAACATTCCGGTCTATGGTGCTTCCATGACTAAAAAACGCTTCTTTCATCCAGACGAACTTTCCGCCATTCGTAATCAATGCGATTGGCGCAGCCTCTTGGATGATTTGGGTGTCCGCGCGGATGTGAAAAAATGTACGGCGATAGAATTCTGGGGTTACTCACCTTTTTCTCCTGATGAGAAAACTGCCAGTTTCCATATGAAAGACCCCGGCGTGTGGTACTGCTGGTCATCCCACGCTGCCGCACCGGGGCGTGATACACCGGGCGGAGGGGTGATTGAACTCGTCCAAGCCATCCATGCCACGCGCAGGCAGGTGATGAAACTGAACGAAGCAGCCGCGTGGATTGTCGATCAGGGCTATTCTCAGGGGCAAAATCCTGCGCCCAAGAAAGCGGTGAAAAAGGAAGATGGTTCCAAGGTCAATAAACCCATTGAAACCGATTTGTTTCCGAAGCTCACCCTGCCCATCCTGCCTTAATGGAGCGTGGAATCAGCGAGGAAACATGCCGCTATTTGAGATGCGGATTCTTCGATGCAAAACGTGGCGCACTGGCAAAACGCCTTGTCTTTCAAATCGCTGGACCGTCTCCGAATTTAAAAGAGCGCACACTGCTCTCCCACATGGGACGGGCGACAACTGAAAAACAGGAGGGTCAAAAGAAAATGGCATTTTTACAAAGGGTTCAATCCGTCGCTCGAACTCTACAACATCGACAATCTCGTACTGGATGAGGCGGCACAAAACCAATTGAAGGCTACCGGACGAGTGGTTTTGGTCGAAGGTGCATTCGATGTCGCCAAGTGTGTGGAAGTCGATATCAAAAACATCCTCGCCACCTTCGGCGCTCGGCTCTATGAAGCCCAAGTAGCAAAACTAAAAGCTCTTGGCATCAAGCGGGCATTACTTTTCTATGACCGAGATAAAGCCGGGTTCGAAGGCTCAGGCCAAGCCGCCGAGCTTCTAGCAGAGCAAGGCATAGAGGCAGACATATTTGATTGGTCGCAGGAGTTTCAAAACTCAGTTGGAGAAACACGCCCTATCCCAGAAAGTATCACCGACCCGTGTGAGTTCAGTGTTGAGCAACTTAAATGGTTGCGAGCGAAGGGGGTAGTTTAAGAAAACTCTATCCGACGTATGTCGCGGCTGCCATGCCAGACACGCAAAATCATCACACCACCATCAATCACTTCATAAAAGATGACGTATTTCTTTGCAGGGAAACTGCGAATCGTTTTGCCGAACTCGTCACGTTCCCGTCCCATTCCCGGCGTGTCTGCTATTTGCTCAAACGCATCAGTTAGGCCAGCTAAAACATCCTCGGCAGCGGGTGTATTTTCTTCTGAAATATATTGGTAAATACTGGCAATGTCTGCCAGTGCCAGATCGGCGTAGCGAAGAGTAGCCATTAACTGTTTTTAGCGGCCTGTTTACGGACTCTTTGCATAAAATCGTCCCGATCATACTCGGAATATTGCCCTGCCTTCACTTGGTCTTGAGCCGCTTGTAAACCTTCTTGCAAGGCTTTGAATTTACCTTCTTCTGTATTCAGCAAATCAAGACCAGCCAGCACTACAGCATCCACCGACGGGTAGGCACCCGTGGCGACTTTCTCTTGAACCTGTTTCTCCGTTTCCGGCTTCAATGTAATGGGCATGGTAATTCCTTTCATGTCTCTATTCTAACAGATTGCCGATCAGAGCAAAGTGGAATCTACATGGGTATTTTCCCCATGCATCCGAGGTTTCACCCACCTTTCACCCACCTATGTTTAGGTGTGCCGCCAATGCTGGACGTTTTCCAGCTTTGCCTACGTTAATTGCACGGGGCTTTTTACACTGGCGCACGGCGCATCGCAGGACTGAAGGGTTCCTCGGTGCGCTACAAGAAAAAATGCAGACTTCCCCTAAGCTATGGATGCGAAGGTGAGCTTATGAAGGCATCGCCAGAATTATCACGATTGCTGGATCGAGTGCTTGATGGCCTACCAGATCGTGAGCAACGCCTGTACCGGTTCAATACCAAACAGGGCGAACTAACCGAAATCGAAATATCACCCTTCAGCCTTTGTCGTGTCTTCAATCAGAATGAAACCTTCGATGCTCCACAGGTGCAATCAGTTGCACGCATTCAAGGTCGGATAGGACGAAAGCCTGTGCTGGCGTTATTGCAGGTATACCGATCAACTCAAGATTACCGCGATATCACCAGTATCGAATGGCATATAGACAGCGAACAAGCCATCTGGAATAGCTTGTTCAGGTCAGCATTGCTCCAGACCTTACGCTTCTGGGCTTTGCGTCCATTCAGTTCAACATCTTCCAGAATAGCCATATTGAGAGCAGTTTCACGCGACCCAGCCCTAAATCTCCTTGAAGTGCTTGTCCAGCGTTGTGATGGACATTCTATCACCATCAATAGCAAAAACCTCTTCCAAGGTCATGGTCTTGTACTTGGGGCTTTTGCCATAGATAGAAGGTAGTTGCTCCAGCTTGTCGATATAATCAAGAATATCATGGCGGGTGTATTGATTGATGGGCTTGTCTTCAACAGCACGTAGGAAGAATCCCATGCGTGTCTTCATCTGATTGACAGAGTGCTCCTTGCTCTTCTTGGTTTTCGATGAGCCCCCTAAAGTTAATTCCCAACTTGCGTGCTCTTTTTGGGCACGCTGTTCCCATATTCAATCTAGCTATATCCTTGGTTTTCGGGGTTTACACTAAAAGAAAGAAGCAATCAAAAGATGGGAGGAATTTTGGGATTCCTCCCTTTTTGCTGGGTGGGGTTTTGCTAAAAGAAAGATGCACTCCTCAGCTCAATATTGTCTCTTTTAACAATTGGTAATTTTAACATTCCATTTTTGATTGTTGCTCACTGTGCGTTTTGCTACCCTCTCTTTAAATTGTAGGACACAATATAAAGCAACCTTAAAAATGAGTAAGAAAAAACAAGTAAAAGCCCCTGTTGCAGATGGGAAAGAGGTCGAATTCTATTCCGTATTTCTTAACGGTTGGATTACCAACCGAATGGAGATGGACAAGAGCTTATTGACTCTTTCCACTGCTGGAATTGGTGCGTTAATGCTATTAAAAGACAGCTTCAAAGACCAATTCGCATTTCATATATGGGTTGCGGCTGGATTAGCATTTTTAGCCTGTATAGGCGTTCTGTGTTCCGCAAGGCTTCAAATGAATATCAAATTCTTGAACATCAAATGTCTTCTGAATTTGATTACTGAATCCCATCAATTGCTTTTCAATTGTCTGGCGTTTTTGTTCATCCAACTGCTTGGCGATTTCAAGTGAGAAATTCACTTTCTTTTTCACCATCATACTGAATGAATTATTCACAACGAAATAATGACGTTCAGGAGAGCGTACAGTGTATTGAAACTGGAATTGACGCTTGCCACGGTTCACACCCTGACAGCGATTACGTTGACCAGCGTTATAGCGTCTTAAATCGGTTTCAGAGCAGATATAGGCATCCACATCGTCATAGACCTTATTGTAGACATAAACGGTTGCTCGAAGCTGGTCCCCTTGACCTACAGGAATAGGCTTCCACCACGTATTCCCCGCCGTTACCTCTACATATTCAGAAATCGGTGCAAAGGCAACCACAGGAGCCACATAAGCGGCTGCAAATGCCTGTGAACTCGCAAACAATGTTACTAAGAACGTCAATAAAATCCGCATAAAAAATCTCTTTAATCAACACCTTAGTCAAGGTAATCTAAAGTTGTTTAAATAAGCAACAATCTTTTTCAAAGTTTATTATTCTTACAATTGAGGGAAATAAATCTATGAAGTCAATGAATGATGTATGTGGCTATGACATTATTAAAATGAGAGATATATTCAGAAATTTCAGAGACATACCCATAGAGCATAAATACATAGATGGAAAATTCGAACTGGATAAAAAGCAATTTGATAGAGATTTTTTGATTGCTCAGTTATCCATTTCCTCAAATGAGGCAACTCATCTTTTAGACGCCCTGGTTAAAGATGGCTGGTTAGAAGTTGAGACCTTAACTCCAACTACCCAAGGAATGGCTCTAATTAATTTCGAGGACAGACCTAGATTATCACGTAAAGATGCTCAGAAAATTATGAGTGAGATTCTTGAATGGGCAGAAAAGACGAATAATGTAAAGGATGCACGAATCAAAATTAAATCTATAGATTTATTTGGAAGTTATCTCAGTTCTTCACCCGATTTAGGAGACATTGATTTAATACTAGAGTTTAACACATTAGATTTACCAGACCTTGAACCTGAAGATGAGGATTTAGAAGAGCAGCTAGTAAGCGAAGTTATGAATATTTCTGAATACATCAGCCTTCATTCTGCGTATGAAAAACTCTCTCTCGTAGATGCTACTTTTGAGAAAATCTTTCCTTAACCCAAAAGCATTTTCTTAGCTGTCTCGCTCGCAACACTGACCACGATGTCTTTCATTACAGAACCAGCACCACCGCTAACTTTCTTCAAAATCTTGTTGAACCGATGGGCAGCAACTTCTGTTTTTGGAGTGTCTCGAACCAAATCGTCCAGTGCCCCTTTGAGTTTATCTTTCTCCTCTGAATCAAGTTCGTCAAATTCTTCGGTTAACTCAATCGCCGCTTCTAATTTAGCTTTTGTCCAGGGAAACGCTTCTCCGCAAGAATGGCAGAAATTAGGAGGGGTATATCCACAAATACTAATCACACCTTCAACGTGATAGCTTCCTCGTATTGAGCTATTACAGCTAGGGCATTGAGTAATTGTTTCCGTTCCACAATCGCCACAGAATTTACTCATCAATTCACGAGAACCAGCAGTGTCACTCGTAGTCGAGTGACCATTCAAGCACACTTGAGCATTCTTATAGCAACCCATTCCATACCTCCATATTATCTGTATTGGTTAGCATAATACACGGAAATATAGAATCAGTTTATTTCATCAAATGGTCAATTTTGAGGCCAAGCTTCTTATAATTCAGCTTAGAGAGCTCCTTATACAAATCATCAATATCGTAATCTGTGTAAGCTTCGGTCTGAATTTCAGCAATTGCTAGTTCTCTATCGTGACCAGCAATCGCAGCAACCTTAAGGAAATCCATATTTGTTTTATTTCTGACGAACGTAATGAAAGTTCTTCTTAAACTATGGAAATCCCTCCAGCGTTCATATATGCCGCACTGGCGGCGATATGTGGTGAAGTGGCCTGAATATGTTTCTCCATACTTTTTAAGCCTCCCTGTGGGCGTTAAATCACCAAATATCTTTCCTTTTTTCTTCTTTTTGAAAAGTTTCAAGAAATCCAATTCAATTAAGTCAGGATGAACAGGTACTTGCCGTTTAGATTTTGGAGTTTTTACACGTCTTTCACCTTCGTCGTGAACAAGAAGATATGCTGTACCATCTTCTGTAAACTTCAAATCATCGTGTTCCAGTTGGGCGAGTTCTTCAAGCCTTGCTCCTGTGTAAAGGGCCATAACAGGAAGCCACCAATAAGAATCCCTTATTATCTCTTTACCCTCTAGGTATCTCTTGTTTTGATTTTGTGAAGAAGTACCCGTCCACTGAGGCGTTTGAAACAATTCGTTCAGTTGTTGAATTGACCATTTTGTACGTGTTTTCCCACCAGGAACAAAGCTGGAGTAATCAACGTCATCAAACAAATCGTCAATGTCATCTTTAGAAGCAAATTTCTTGGACTTACGAGCAGCCATAAAAACACTTTTGACGTGAGAGATATGTTTATCAATTGTAGGTGACGACATTGTTGGCGTATCGTTCTCTTTTGCCAGTTTAAGAACTTCCTGAGCAGTTCTTTCCTTGTCGTATTTGGATTTACCATATGTGTTTGGGAAATGCTCCAAAACACGAATATATTCAACGATATCCTCACGCTCATATTTATCGAGCTTTTTATCTCCCAAGATTTTGATGAAGACATCCACATAATTAATCTTATGGCGTTTGTTGTCATCCTGGAGATTTTTCTCACGCATATACTGATTGTAAAAATACTCACTAAGAGTGGGATAACGTTTACCAGTATCACTTTTTTCACTGACTGATTTCTTTAGGTCATCAATAACCTTATTGCTTTCTCGTCTCTCGACATCAACCTCTTTGATATACTTCTTGTGAACCAGGTCTTGCTTAAGACCAGCTATCTCCTTGTCATATCCCTTTTGAAGTTGCTGTGCGGCCCTGTCACGGAGTTCTTGATACATTTTGCGTTGTTCATCAAGCTTGCGTGTAAGTTTAAGCAAATCCTGTACACGCTCATTGATATAGCCAACAGCTTCCTGCTCAACTTCTTTCATTTCTTCTTCGTGAACGGTCTCCATCAGCTTGATTTGCTCTTCATAAAACTGAATTGCTGCATCAGTATTTTTGAACTTAACCAATTCCCTTACCCCCTCAATGATAAAACAGAATATTGAATAGCATTGACTGGCTTTTTTCTTAGCAGTCTTGCGGCAAGATGTCTTGAGAGTTTTCACAACCTCCTTTTTAGGGAGGATTTCAACGAGGTCGGTAGGGATTCGACATCGGAAGTAATACGTCTTATGTCTGAGCAGCGTATAGTACATAAAAGAAAAACCTTGATACACGTTCCTGTAACACAGGTTTGCATATCAAGGTTTATCTAAAACTCGTAAGTTTCTGAAAAGTCAGAAAACTCACTTTTTGGCTGGGGCACCAGGATTCGAACCTGGGGATGACGATACCAAAAACCGTTGCCTTACCGCTTGGCGATGCCCCATCAATGTGGTGGCGCGGAACATACGACCAAAATTTTAAAAGCGCAAGAGGATATTTCAAAAAAAAATCAAATTATTTTTCCAATAGAAATCCACCATTCAGGATAAGCTGATTTCAAGCCTTTTTGCGCCTGTTGTGCCTGTCTTTCCGTATCAAACAAGGCAAAGCATGTCGCCCCACTGCCTGACATGCGGGCTAAGCGACATTCTTCTTGCCCCTCAAGGGCAACCAAGACATCCTGAATTTGCGGAGCAATCGTAATAGCAGGCGCCATCAAATCGTTATGACGTTCTGCCAGCCCTTTATAGAAGCCTTTCAAGTCATACTCCCCAACCATAGGAGACGATGGACTAAAGCCACCTGTACGCGCCTTAAAAACAGCTGGGGTCGAAACAGCCACCATTGGGTTTACAAGGACCATCCAGCATTCCGGCAACGGAGGCAAAGGTGTGATCTTCTCTCCGATTCCCGCCACATGATTGGCATGGGCTTTCATGCAGATCGGAACATCCGCCCCCAAAGATAAAGCCAGTTCTTCCATTCCTACAGGATCAGGAAACACATTCCATAATTGACACAAACCTTTCAAGGCTGTGGCCGCATCCCCTGAGCCCCCACCAATACCGGCTGCGACAGGTAAACGTTTATCCAACGTAATTTTGGCACCGGCTTCAATCTTACACAGTTTTTGTAATCCCTGTGCTGCACGCATCACCAGATTATCATCCTGGCCCCCGTCCAGATAAGGAGCCATTTCCCCGGTGATGGACAAGGATAAAGTATCAGCAGGTTCAAAGGTCAGCACATCACCGGTTTGCGCAAAGGCAATGAGGCTATCGAGTTCATGATAACCATTGGATCTTTTACCCGTTACATGCAGGTAAAGATTGACCTTGGCATAAGCCGTCAGGGTGATGGTCATTCTTCAACCAGGCCGCTTTTAATTTTCTGTTCAATGATCACAAGGATATCGTCATCCGGGTTCAAACTCTTGGCCCGATACCATTGGAAACGCGCTTCACGATTACGCCCGACTTTCCAATAAGCATCCCCCAGATGGTCATTAATCACCGGATCAGACGGTTGCAATTCCACAGCGCGTTCCAGATGGGGAACGGCCCTTTCATAGTCCCCGATACGATAAAGCACCCAGCCCAGACTATCCACGATATAACCATCACGCGGGCGTTGGGCGACAGCCTCTTCAATCATTTTTTGCGCTTTTTCCATATTGCGCCCAATTTCAATCCAGGAATATCCCAGATAGTTCAAGACGAAGGGCTGCTTGGGTTCCAGCTCCAATGCCTTAAGGAACAAAGGTTCGGCCTCATCCCAGCGCTTCAAGCGTTCCAGAGTAATGCCGCGAGAATAAAACAAATTCCAATGGTGTTTGCCAACATTATCCCCGATCAAGGCAATCGCCTTGGCATAAACGGCTTGAGCCTTTTCAAAATAATCACGATGGCGCAACACATCGCCCAAAGTCACCAATGCTTCCAGACGTTCGGGATGCTGTTTGACCATCTCTTCCAAAATCTGGATTGCATCATCGGTTTGGCCGATATCATCCAAGTTTAATGCCATACGCAAACGTGCCGACCAGGAAAAAGGGTTTGTCTTGGGGATCAAGGCATAGACTACATTGGCATCCTTGTAGCGTTCATCACTTTCAAGAATTTCAGCAACCAGAATTTGCGCAAGGGGAAAATCCGGTTTCACCCGCAGGGCCAGGCGTCCCATAATAAGTCCGGCCTGGCGGGTACTGTGCGAACGCAACGACGAAGACAAACCAAACAAGGTTTCAGCCAAACCGTCCTGCACCGAAATGGCCGGACGATCTTTCAAAACACCACTGTTGAGGTCATCCAGTACCGCCTGAATATAAAGCGAGTCGGGATGAGCATTGAAATAGGCTTGATAAACCGCCAGTGCCTCTTCCATCCGGTCTTGCTTCACCAACATCGTACCGTAAAGTTCTGCCAAACGCAGGGACATGCCATTGGGGCCTTCAGCCGCTTTTTTATAATGGGTTTCTGCCGCTGTCAGCTGACCGCCAAATTGATTGAGCAATCCGGCATGTAAGTGATAAAGCGCTTCCAGCCCTTCTTGTTTTTTAAAGCCATCCAAAGATTTCAGTGCGGCATCCGCCCCCTTGTTGGCCGCAATCAACCAGGCATGGATCAAGGGCTTGATATAAGCACCTAGCCCCTTGTCAGACAGCTCGTCTGCCCCTTTCAGGGCCTGTGCCATATCCCCGCTAACAACGTCTTCAACAATCAAGACCACACGGGCCATGAGATGATCTGTAGTCAGTTTCTGCGCAATGTCAGCCGCTTCATCCAAACGACCTTCCCCTGCAAGAATCGTAAAGAGCTGCCGGTTCAAGTTTTGCCCCAACTGTTCAGGGAGATCAGGCGTGGTTTTTGCCGACGACAAAAAATCAGCCGCCTCTTTCATCTGACGGTGGCGCACGGCATACTGGCCAACCAGATAATCTGAAAAAGAAGAAGCCCCCGGTTTTAAAGGAGGGGCGCTTGGCTCCCCTGCCGTTGTACACCCGGTTACTAATAACGGGGCACATATGAGTGTGCTCATCAGAAAGTTCTTAAAGCGCAAAGACGACACGGGGATACCTTTAGTTTTTTTAGTTTCTCCACAGCAGTGTAGCCGAGCGATGAGCCATGGTGCAAACTCATAAATAGTTTTTTTATAATTATTACGGTATCTTGCATAAAAAAAGATGTTGAATGGATAAAATGGATCAATTTTCTGAAATCGCATTAGACCACTGGTTTGAAACCAGTCCTGATCTCTTGTGCGTTCTTGATAAAAATCTGAATTTCAGAAAACCGACCCCATCCTGGCACATGGCAACCGGGTGGGATCTTGATGAATTATGTCACACATCGCTTTTTGACCTGATCCATCCAGAAGACCATGACGTTCTGCGACAAAAACTGACCTTTTTGCTCAACAGCACCATGCCTGTGCGCTTTGAATGCCGACTGGTTAAAAAGGATGGAAACCTGCTCTGGCTGGATTGGTCCATCGCCCTGAAAGAGCCCTATCTTTTTGCCACTGCGCGCAATATCAATGCGACAAAACAGAAAGAAACGCTTGCCCAAAACGACATTCGCCTTTTGGAACTGGCTGAACAAACCGCACGGGTTGGTCATTGGCGACTGGACACAGCAACCGGCCTGCTGGACTGGTCTACAGAAGTTTTTAACATTTTTGGTCGCCGTCCCAATAAATCACAAATCACACTGGATGATTTTATTGATGCTTTTTCTGGAACCCATCAAAAAAATATGTGGAACCAGATTCAGCAAGCCATGCATAATGCCACTGAGATCAATACCGAACTGGTGATCAAACGCGATGATGCACAACGTCGAACCGTGGCTATACGCGCCGTTTGTGAAACCGATGACACTAATCTGGTCAGCGGCATATTCGGCATTATTCAGGATGTAACCGAAGAACGGCTTCATCAGGAAAAGATGCGTAAAAAAGAAGAGCTTCTTTCTCTGGCTTTTCGCGCCACATCCGACGGCATTTGGGACTGGGATTTACAAAGCGATCAAGTGTGGTTTTCCCCACAATGGAAAGCCCAGCTTGGTTATGACGATGATGAAATCAGCAATCATTTTGACAGTTGGGCCAATCTGATCTTTGAAGAAGACCGCCTTAAGGCGATGGAAGAACTGGACGCCCATTTCCGTGGGGAAACAGACCGTTTTGAAATGATCCAGCGTTTTCGCCATAAAAAAGGCCATACAGCCTTTATTCTGGTACGCGGTTATGCCTTGCGCGATGAACAAGGCGCTGCGGTACGTATGATTGGGGCACATACCGATATTACAGAACTAAAAAAACTGGAACAGGCCAAATCTGAATTCAGCGCCATTGTCTCCCATGAATTGCGCACCCCCTTAACCGCACTGCGCGGCGCTATTGGTTTGATGAACACCCATTACAGTGATCAAATTCCAGACAAACTGCAAAAACTGGTTTCTTTAGCCAATAGCAATTGCGAACGCCTGACTTTACTGGTCAATGATATTCTCGATATTGACAAGCTGCAATCAGGGCGGATGGATTTTGATATTCAGCCCATCACGCTTGCCCCCTTCATTACAGAAGTCGGGGAAAGCCATACTTTGTATGCCAAACAATATGATGTCTTGCTGGATTGGGAAACAAGCAACGAAAGCCTTTGCATTCTTGCCGATTGTGATCGCCTGATGCAGGTCATGGCAAACTTGGTCTCCAATGCCATTAAATTTTCAAACAAAGGCGATACGGTTAAGCTGCGCAGCTATATCCAAAATGAGAAAGTTGCCCTTTGCGTTATTGATACAGGAGCGGGAATCCCTCGTGACATGCGCCATAAGATTTTTGACAAATTCATTCAGGCTGACAGTTCTGACCAACGCCATAAAGGGGGCACGGGACTCGGCCTGACCATTGCCAAGGCTATGGTTGAAAAAATGAACGGCGATATATCCGTAATTTCCAAAGAAGGCGAGGGCTCAACCTTTACCGTCCTTTTACCGCTTGTTGAGGGGTAATCCCTTTTAAAATCGGCTTTTTCCTGCAATACTATACTGACGTATAAGGATAAATGCATCAGAGTCGCCCCATGACAAGCTTTTTCCAATCTCTTCTTGATCGTCTATTCGGTCAAAGTGAACCCGAAGAAGAATTGCCCGATGACGGCGGTCTGGCGGAATTTGCCAAACAATATGCCAAACAACTGGCCGATGAAGCCAAATACGGCAAACAAGACGCCGTGCGGGCCGAGGATGTTTTGCACGTCCAGCAAGGCCGTCATGGCAGTCGAGCCTATTTGCTGGATACCACAGATTTCATTAATGCCATTGTGAAAGAGCTTCGTCTCAGCGTTGCACCAATCACCGAAGGGATCCTCAAAACCCGCTGTGGTGACAAGGGCACAGGCTATATGCATGTCGGCGCATTTTATGCCTTTCATATTCCCCCCAGCAACCCGTTGGATGAATATAATCATGCCATCACCATTATTGACGAGATTGGGCGTAACCTTTTAGGGGACCGTTACCTAACAGGGGAAAAACGCATCAATGTTCCCGTCGCAAAAATCCCGCCACAGGATATATTGAATAAAGACGGTAGCTTTAATATCAAAAAAGCCAAGAAAGTTATGAAACTGGTACGGGCAACAAAAACGCACGGCCCCGCAGATGTGAACATTAAAAAGAACGAAGTGCTTGCCAGCGAAGGCTCCCCCCAATGGCAACCCAATAAACTTGTCAAAATGAATAAAGATCTGGGCGACTGGCAAAAGCAGGAACTTGACCACCCCCAAGAAGAAGCCAAAGAATGGGAAAACATCACGCCGAATGAAAAACAGGATCAAGAGTTAGGCGATTGGGAAACCATTGAACATACGGCCCCCGACACAGAACAGAAAGACGGGTCCCCCCTTGAGCGCACACGACAAGAAGCCAAGACAGAACAAAGCTGGAATGTTATCGAGCCACAGCAGCCCCCTGCCCCACCACCAACCCTGCCAAAAAATAAGAAGATAAAGAGCGATGATACAACGGTTCGCCCCACCAGTTTGCGGCAACTCGGCACCATTGCCTTGGCCTTTCGCCCCACCTGGGATTCAAAACAACAGGCCATTAATAGCTATGCTGGCTATATCTATCGCCAGAATGAGGGGTCGGTTTTTCAAGGTGACGACATCTATCCCCAAGATGGCAATGAAAAGGCCATTCACCGCATTGACAAGGCCATTACCAAACAAGCTGCACAACATTTAAAACTAGCCGGGCAAGTTGATCAAAAGCACATAATCCTTCCCCTGCATCTAAAAAGCTTGATCGCCAAGGGCAGTCGTTCCCCCTTAAAACCGTTGCGGGATTTGGATCTGGCACACCGTCGGGCCTTGTGGGTTGAAATTGTCGGCATTGATGAAACAACCTCAATAGATGAAATCAGCCATGCATTGGAACAGCACCAAAACAGTTTTGCAAAAATGGGCTTGCGCTTGAACCTGTTGGCCTTAAACCCCTTTTTAATTCAAGGATCACAGCTTGATTTTCTCAGTTGTACCTTGGGGGCGATCAATATACCGACCCTGAATATGGGAGAAGAACTTGCCCGTTTATCCGTAACAGCCAAACAAAATAAACAGCTTTTATGCTGCTGGGGCCTGCGCAGTCATACGGATATCGAAGTGGCTTTACGTGCAAGAAGCCGCCTGATCAACGGTAACGCACTTGCCAAAGATATTCCCAAACCAGGCAAGGTCCTGCCCTTGCCCTTAAAAAAGATTATGGCACGATAAGTTTAAAGCGTGTCGCGAAAGCGGAAATCTCCCAGACCAAGGCCCGGGATGATACTTCCTTAAAGTTCCTCATGTTCGCCTTTACGCGAGATCGTAACGTCACGATGAACTGAAACACTCAACAAAAGACCAAAGCTGAACAGGATAGAAATCATCACCGTCCCACCATAAGAAATCAACGGCAGCGGTACACCCACAACCGGCAGCAACCCCATGACCATGCCGATATTGATGAAGATATAAAGGAAAAAGGTCGTTGTCATCCCCAAGGCCACCAAGCGGCCATAGATATTGCGTGACCGCATGGCGATGGCATAGCCATAGATCAATAACAGCAGGTAAAGCCCCATCACAGCCAAACCACCAATCAAGCCGTGTTCTTCTGCCAACATAGTGAAAATAAAGTCCGTCTGTTTTTCCGGCAGAAAGTTCAAGTGACTTTGCGATCCTTGCCCAAAACCTTTGCCTGTCATCCCGCCTGAGCCAAAGGCGATCTTGGATTGCATAATGTGATAGCCCGCCCCCAACGGATCATTTTCCGGATTAAGGAAGGTCAACACCCTTTTCTTTTGGTAGGTATGCAGGAACTGCCAAGCCACAGGGATCGCCGCCAGTGCCGATATACCGACAAGGGCAAATTTCCACAGCCGGACCCCGGCCAGGAAAAAGATCACGCCACTGCCCAGAATCAACATCAAGGTTGTGCCCAAATCCGGCTGACGCAAGATTAAAACCGATGGCGCAGCAACCATAAACAACGGGACAAACAGGTAGGGAATGCTTTGAATTTCTTCAAGTGATCGACCATGGAAATACCGCGCCAAGGCCAGCACCAGCGTAATTTTCATCAGCTCAGAAGGTTGTAACTGGAAAAAGCCCAAGCTGATCCAGCGTTGTGCGCCCATCCCGATGGAGCCTTTGACTTCCACACCGATCAGCAGACCAAGGGCAATAAAATAAAGCACATAGGAATAGCGCAGCCACAGCCGAATATCGGTCAAGGCCACCACAAACATAATGACAAGCCCCCCACCAAAACGGATCAACTGACGCTTGGCCCATGGGTCCCAGCTCCCGACAGAACCCGGCACATTCGGATCAGCAGGTGCTGCAGAATACAGCATGGCAAAACCGACGCTTGCCGTACAGATCAAGAGAAAGACAAAACCCCAATTGAGTTCCAGAATTTTACGACCCAATGTCAGCTTGTCATGGCCGAGGCGATAACGCATCATGATGTAACCTTATGCCTCCTTCTCATCTTTTTTCGGGGCAACCACAGGCTCACCGCGTGATGATTCACGACGTTGGGCCTCCAGCAAAATATCACGCACCACCGGGGCAGCTGCTTTGGAGCCTGACCCACCGTGGGCCACAACCACAGATGCGGCATAACGTGGATTGTCATAAGGGGCAAACCCGACAAAAAGGGCGTGGTCGCGCAGCTCCCACGGCAATTCACTGTTTTTCAAAACACGTGTGTCCCGTTCCGCCTTGGAAATCCGGCGAACCTGTGCTGTGCCTGTTTTTCCCGCCATGCGAAATTCATGTTCTTTAATGCGCGCCCGAAAGGCCGTCCCCCCCGGCACATTGGTCACGGCATTCATACCGCGCTGAATAATTTTCAGGTGATGTGGTGAAATGCCCAATGGCTCAAATTCTTTACGGACAGGAACTTCTATACCTTCGCTGGTGGTAATCTTGCGGGTTAAATGAGGTATCACTTTCTTACCACTGACCAGACGTGCAGTCATGACCGCCAATTGCAGCGGGGTGGCTAGAACATAGCCCTGACCAATCCCGGTAATCAGCGTCTCCCCCCCTTGCCATGGTGCGCCAATGGTTGCCAGTTTCCAGTCTCGCGACGGCATCAGGCCACTACGTTCACCCGGCAAATCCAATCCGGTTTTTTCCCCAACTCCCAAACGTTTCGCCATATCATGAATACGGTTAATGCCGATACGTTTGGCAATTTCATAGAAATAGATATCGCAGGAATGCATATGGGCCTGCACCATATCCATCGGACCATGCCCACCTTTTTTCCAGCAGTGAAAACGCGCCGTGCCCAAATCCATATGGCCTGTACACATAATTTTTTGCGAGGGTGTAATCACCCCTTTTTCCAAAGCTGCCAAGGCCACCACCATTTTAAAGGTGGACCCCGGTGCATATTGCCCGGCAATCGCCTTATTGGTCAATGGGCCACGCGGGTTGGTAATCAACCCTTGCCATTCCTTATGGGACAGTCCCCGGTTAAAAGCATTGGGGTCAAAGCTGGGGTTTGATGCCATGGACAACACTTCACCTGTATGAATATCCATGACCACAGCGGCGGCGGCTTCATTGCCCAAACGTTCTGCCGTCATTTCCTGCAAGCCGGCATCCAGCGTCAGCATAATCTCTGCACCGGGCTGACCTTCTTGACGTTCCACTTCCTGAATGACCCGGCCCAAGGCATTCACTTCTACCTGTGAAGTTCCACCCGTACCGCGCAATTTCAAATCATGAAGGCGTTCCACCCCGGATTTACCAATGCGAAACCCCGGTAATTCCAACAGCGGATCACCCTTGGCATCTTTTTCCGTCACCGCCGCCACATAGCCCAACACATGGGCCGAATAATGGCCCTTGGGGTAATGACGCGTCTGGCCGACATCAATCTCAGTCCCCGGCAGGTCTGGCGTATTGACCTCGATCTGAGCAACCTCTTCCCATGAGAGGTTTTCGCGTACTGTTACAGGGACAAAGCTGCGTTTGCGCTTAATCTCTTTAAGGATTTTTTTCTTTTCTTTTTCACTGATTTCAATGACTTGCCCCAGTGTATCGAGCGTCCCCTTGGGGTTGCCATTGGTATCTTCTGCAGTGATAATAACCCGGTAGTTTTGCTCATTGGCCGCCATTTCTTCGCCAAAGCGATCCACGATGCGCCCACGTGGTGGGGGCAACAAACGAATGGAAATGCGGTTTTCTTCGGCCATGGTTTTAAAGCGCGGCGCTTCAACCACCTGCAAATAATACATCCGACCAACCAGTGCAGACAACAAAACCAGCTTGCCGCCACCAAGAACGGCCGCGCGCCTGCTAAATAGTTTTGATCTGTCTGATCCGCGTTGCATATTCACCCTTTATCGCAAAACAGAGCGCTGCCAACGCCCCATCACCCATGCCATCGGCGGATATAGCCCCATGGTCATGAAATACTGGAAAAAGACCGGCCCTGGTGCCATCAGATGCACGTGATAAGCCGATAATAACAACCAGGCTTGCACAGCTGCCCCGGCGGCAATGATGCTAAAACCAAGCCATTCCACCAGAAAGGTTTTCCCCAAAAAGAAACGCCGTTGCCCCAGAACTACACCGAACACGGTCAAATAGACAATCGTATTAAGCCCCATGGGCGCGCCACTTAAGGCATCTTGTAAAATACCAATGCTGAATACCGCCAAAATCGGAAATAAATCCGGGCGAAAGACCGTCCAATGAAAAACGCCCATTAAAGCCAGTTGTGGCACAATGGAACCATAGCCGGGAATATGTGTGGGAATGACACTGAGCAAAATCAAGACAACCGACAATCCCACAGGAGAAATATTGCGCGCCCAAAGGTCAAGACGCTGCCAAAAGGCCGGTTTCATGGCTCTGACGGTCTCCTCTCTGTCCCCGGTTTGGGCACAACGGTTTTCATTTCAGGTGTTGGTGCTTTGACAGCAGGGGGCGTTTTCACCGGAATATCGTTTTTCGGCAAATCCGTCTTTAAACGGTTGCGATCCAAAATCCCTTCCAGCCCATAATCAATGATACGCACAATTTCCAAACGCGACGTATCGACATAAAGCGTCACTTCGACAGAGACATCATCAACCGCAGAAATCTGGCCAACCGGAATACCTTGCGGGAAAGCCCCACCATGACCGGACGTCACAATACGATCCCCCGGCGATACAATCGTGCCCGGTGGCAATTTTGTCAAAATTGGCTTATCTTCATTACGTCCAGCCATAATCCCACGTGCACGGGAACTTTCAATCATCACCGGAATGCGGCTGTTTAAGTCCGACAACAACAACACACGGGCAGAACGGTGCGCCACACCGGCAATCCGGCCCACCAGCCCCTCGCCAGTGACCACAGCTTGGCCGTTTTGCACCCCTTCACGGTTGCCCGCATAGACCAGCATACTCTCAGAAAAAGTACCCCCGTCATCAGAAATCACGCGTGCAGCCTGATAGCTTGCTTCAGGTCCAATATTGAAATTCAGCAATTCACGCAGGTTTTCGTTTTCTGCCTGCACCTTGCGGGCCACCGTCTGCCATTGTAACAAACGCTGGTTTTCAGCCTTTAACCGGACATTCTCATCATGAATGGAAAGAAACTGGCGTCCTTCATCCAAATAAGCACGCACGGTTTCCGCAGGTTCTGCAACGGCTTCAAGGATCGGGGCAAAGGCATCATTGATGCGCGCACGAGCCTCTTCAACGATGATGGTTTCCGCTTTCCCCAGCATCATCAGGCCAAACGCCGCCAAGATCAGCCCGAGATATGCAAATCTCTGCAGCAGATGACGGATGACATCAACCCGTGTCGGTGCGCCTGGTCCGGTTTTCACCAAGAGAAAGTTCCCCTTATCCTCAAGTCAAAAGCGCCTCAACTTATGTGAAGCGCTTTTTTCGTTATTAGTACATAGAGGACAGTACATGCTTGAGCTTTTTCATTTCCTCAAGCGAGCGTCCTGTTCCCAACGCCACACAAGACAGTGGGTCATCGGCAATGGAGACCGGTAGCCCTGTTGAATGACGCAATACAAAATCCAGGTTTCTAAGCATCCCGGCCCCGCCTGTCAGCACGATACCTTTATCCACGATATCAGCGGCCAGTTCCGGTGCAGTATTTTCCAGCGCCACTTTACAGGCTTCGATAATCGCGCCAACCGGCTCAGTCAGGCTTTCTGCGATTTCACGCTCAGAAATCACCAATTCTTTCGGCACGCCATTCATCAGATCGCGGCCCTTAATTTCCATGGTGCGGCCTTCGCCATCTTCCGGCGGACAGGCAGACCCAATTTCTTTCTTGATACGCTCAGCCGTACCTTCACCCACCAGCAGGTTATGTGTGCGACGAATGTAAGCGATGATCGCTTCATCCATCTTATCACCACCAACACGAACGGAACGGGCATATACGATACCGCCCAGTGAGAGGACGGCAACTTCTGTCGTCCCGCCACCAATATCCACAACCATGGAGCCTGTCGGTTCTGTCACCGGCAAGCCGGCACCGATGGCAGCAGCCATAGGTTCTTCAATCAACATCACTTTACGCGCCCCTGCGTTTTCAGCAGAGTTTTGGATGGCGCGGCGCTCAACGGCAGTGGAACCGGAGGGCACGCAAATCACAACCATCGGGGCAGCAAAGCTGCGGCGGTTATGCACTTTACGGATAAAGTGCTTGATCATTTCTTCGGCAATTTCGAAGTCGGCGATTACACCATCACGCAGGGGACGGATCGCCTGAATGTTACCCGGTGTACGGCCCAGCATCTGCTTGGCTTCTTCACCCACGGCCAAGACTTGTTTTTTGCCCATATTATCGGCAATGGCAACCACGGACGGTTCATTGAGAACAATCCCTTTACCTTTGACATAGACCAGTGTGTTTGCAGTCCCTAGATCAATTGCCATGTCAGCGGACAGAACGCCGAACAGTTTTGAAAACATCTTGCCTCAACTCTTGTTTTACAGGCCAAGCCCAAATAACCCAAATAGCCCTTCGAATACGTATTTCGAAAAACCGATTAACCTTTATAAGAAGTCATGTTGCGCAATGCTAGTCCTTATAACGAGTCGCCTGCATTTTTTTTGCATTTTTTGCGTCCATTTCAGACTTCTTAACTCATGCATGATGGAACAAGAAGGTTAACAAATCATGATGATCACAAAAAAAGAGACTGAAATATAAATTCCAGTCTCTTTTTTTTCTTTCAGACAGCGCTCTTAATCAAATAGAGCCAACATCTTCCGGCTTGCCTTTTTCACGTTTAACCAACAACTTGTTAACCGCATTTAAATAGGCATTTACAGAGGCCACCATCGTATCGGTATGTGCCCCCCGGCCATTAACTGTTTTGCCTTTTTCTTCCAGACGTACCGTCACTTCGGCTTGGGCATCTGTACCTTGGGTTACAGCATGCACCTGATACAGCTCCAAATGAGCATCTGGCAGGGGCACAATTTCCTTAATCGCCTTAAAGGCTGCATCCACCGGGCCGTCGCCCTCTGAAATGGTCTTGCGCTCTTCCCCATCAATTTCGATGGACAGGGCTGCAATCTGGCTTTTCACATGCGTGCCACATGTCACCTGAAAATGCGTCAGTTTCACACGTTCATTCACCCGCATGACTTCATCATCAACCAGAGCAATAATATCGTCATCAAAGACATCTTTTTTCTGATCGGCCAAATCCTTGAAACGTTTAAACGCATCATTCAAGGCATTATCGCCCAGCTCATAGCCCAAGGCAGACAGCTTGTCTTTAAAAGCATGACGACCAGAATGTTTACCCAAAACGATCTTGTTGGCATTATCCAGCCCAACGCTTTCAGGCGTCATGATCTCATATGTGCCTGCATGTTTTAACATGCCATCCTGATGGATACCGGACTCATGGGCAAAGGCGTTTTTACCAACAATCGCCTTGTTGGGTTGAACGCTAAAGCCTGTAATGCCAGACACCATGCGTGATGCACGCGTAATCAGCTCTGTCTTGATACCTGTTGTATAAGGCATGTAGTCATTACGCGTACGCAAGCCCATCACGACCTCTTCCAAAGCCGCATTACCGGCGCGTTCGCCCAAGCCATTGATGGTACATTCCACCTGACGCGCCCCTGCCTGAACCGCTGACAAGGAGTTGGCAACCGCCAAGCCCAAATCATTATGACAGTGGGTTGAAATAATCGCCTGATCAATGTTGGGCACACGGTTCATCAACATGTCGATCATCTTGTAATATTCTTCCGGTACAGTGTAGCCTACCGTATCGGGAATATTAATGGTACGAGCGCCTGCCGCAATGGCTGTTTCCACACAACGGCACAGAAAATCAGCCTCTGTACGGGTGCCGTCTTCGGCAGACCATTCCACATCCTCCACCAAGGAGCGAGCAAAGGTTACAGATTTTTTGATTTTTTCTACAACCGCATCAGGTTCCATCTGCAATTTATATTTCATATGCAGGGGCGAGGTGGAAATAAAGGTATGGATACGGTGTTTCGGCGCATGTTTAATCGCATCAAAACAACGCTGGATGTCGCCTTCTGAAGCCCGTGACAGGCCACAGATCGAAGAACTTTCAGCCCGTTTGGCAATTTCGCTAACAGATTCAAAATCACCTTCTGAGGCAATTGGGAAACCAGCTTCAATAACATCCACACCCATTTCTTCCAGGGTTTCGGCAATACGCAACTTTTCTTCCAAATTCATGGAAGCGCCGGGGCTTTGTTCGCCATCACGCAAAGTGGTGTCAAAAATAATTACGCGGTTTGAATCGGTTGTCATCAGTCTCATCCTGAAAAATATATTTGCACATTAAGTAATGAAACGGCCTGGAAAATGCAACAAGCCTTGTCCCCTGAACGTTACTTCAGGTCACTTTTTCTTAACATTGGACGTGAAGTAAGCTTCGCTCAGGGGCGAGTAAGTCGTGCAAGAAGGAGAGCAAGTCGTTTTTGACCGTAAACACGCATAGCAACCACCCCGCTTAAAGAAGCGGCGATCAAAGTTGCAGCGCTGATTTCAATCATGGTCATGGCAGACAAGAACCTTGGGAATAATGAATACTCTTTTATAAAAGGGGATTTATTTCTCAGTGTCAAACAGTTTTTCATCGTATTTTCACAACAAACGGAAAAAATTAAACCTTTTAAAAGTCCGAAAGTATGATATATTCAGACTACATATCATACCTAAGGGCCATTATCGCCAGTTTAAATGGCCCTTAAGAGACGTGTTGAAATGTTTGCTCTCCGAAGGCTTCATTGCCAGACAAGCATTTCGATAATGTCACCCCGAAGCCCCGCATCTTACCCCTTTGCGGGGCTTTTCCTTTTTCAGCTTTAGACAAAAGGGCTGTATCCCTACCCCATAAACAAAAAGGGAAGCCCCAATTGGGACTTCCCTTCTGTGCAGTGCGTGCAGACTCCTTAAAACATCAGAGCCACGCATATCTAATCCGAAGATTAGTTGCGTTCTTTGTCAACCAGTTGGTTGGCTTTGATCCACGGCATCATGCCACGCAGTTTCTCACCAGTCTCTTCGATCGGGTGAGCAGCGCCTTGGGCACGACGTGCTTTGAGGAACGGCTGGCCAACTTCGTTTTCCAACATAAAGTCACGAACGAACTTACCATTCTGAATGTCAGCCAAAGCTTCTTTCATACGTTCTTTCACAGACGCATCAATAACACGCGGACCAGTTACATAGTCACCGTATTCAGCCGTGTTGGAGATGGAGTAACGCATGTTCGCCATACCACCTTCATACATCAGATCAACAATCAGCTTCACTTCGTGCAGACATTCGAAGTAAGCCATTTCCGGTGCGTAACCCGCTTCTGTCAGCGTTTCAAAACCGTAGCGGATCAGCTCACACAGACCACCACACAGAACAGCTTGTTCACCGAACAGGTCAGTTTCACACTCTTCTTTGAAGTCCGTTTCGATGATACCGGAACGACCGCCGCCAACGCCACAAGCGTAAGACATGGCGATTTCTTTTGCGTTACCAGTAGAATCCTGATGAACAGCGATCAGACACGGAACACCGCCGCCTTTTGTGTATTCGCCACGTACCGTGTGACCAGGGCCTTTTGGCGCGATCATGATCACGTCATTTTCAGCCGGTGCTTCGATCAGGCCAAAGTGGATGTTCAGACCGTGTGCGAATGCCAGTGCAGAACCTTTTTTCAGGTTCGGTGCGATTTCTGACTTGTAGATGCCTGCTTGCAGTTCATCCGGTGTCAGGATCATGAGAACGTCAGCCCAAGCCGCAGCTTCAGCAACAGACATCACCTTCAGACCTTCGCCTTCGGCTTTTTTACGTGTTGCAGAGCCTTCGCGCAGTGCAACAGCGATTTCAGTAACACCAGAGTCTCGCAGGTTCAGTGTATGTGCGTGACCTTGGGAGCCGTAACCAACGATGGCTACTTTTTTGGTTTTGATCAAATTGACGTCTGCGTCACGATCGTAATAAACCTGCATGTTCAAATCCCCTTGAACTAAAGAAAATTAAAAAGTTATAGACGTTTCCCTTAGAGCCCTTCGGCCCCGCGAGAAATGGCCACGACACCGGTACGTGAAACGTCAACCAGCCCCAATGGCTCCATTAGTTTTATAAATGCATCGACTTTACCGGCCTTACCAAAGACCTCAAAGACGAAGGAAGTGTTCGAGCTGTCGATAACGCGTGCGCGGAAAATATCGGCAATGCGCAAAGCTTCTACACGATGTTCCCCCTCGCCTGCAACCTTTACCAACGCCATTTCGCGTTCAACACTCGGGCCATCGACCGTCAGATCAACAACTTTGCGTACTGGAACAAGGCGATCCAGTTGCGCTTTGATCTGTTCAATCACCTGACGTGTACCGCTGGTAACGATTGTAATCTTTGACAAATTCTCAACATGATCGACTTCTGATACCGTCAAACTGTCGATGTTATAGCCACGACCGGAAAACAGGCCAACCACACGGGCCAGAACACCAGATTCGTTATCAACCAGAACTGAAACCGTGTGGCTCAGGAGGTCATCTTTATCATTATTTGTCATTTTTTCTCTCCTTCACCTTATACCAGCACACCGGATTCGACACTGCCGCCATCTTCAGAAGCTTCTGTCTCTTCCGGGCCGAGGATAATTTCGTTATGCGCTGCACCAGACGGGATCATCGGGAAAACGCATTCTTCTGCATCAACCGAAATATCCACAATTGTTGGCAGATCAGAAGCAAAAGCTTCCTTGATCACATCATCCAGTTCTCCCGGTGTCGTCGCGCGCAGGCCCGTTGCACCGTAAGCTTCTGCCAGTTTGACGAAATCAGGCTGAGTTTCGATATGGCTTTCAGAATAACGCTCACCATGGAACATTTCCTGCCACTGGCGAACCATACCCAAGAACTTGTTGTTCAGGATGAAACATTTCACCGGCAGACGGTACTGCATCAATGTCGCAATTTCTTGCAAGTTCATCTGGAAAGACCCATCACCGGCGATGGCAATCACCAGCCCATCGGGATGTGCTGTTTGAACCCCCATGGCAGACGGGAAACCATAGCCCATAGTGCCCAGACCGCCAGATGTCATCCAACGTTTTGGCTTGTCAAAACACAGGTGTTGCGCCGCCCACATCTGGTGCTGGCCCACTTCTGTTGTATAGAAGGTGTCTTTGCCTGTTTCTTTTGCCAAATCACGGATACGTTCCAGCGCATATTGCGGCTTGATCACTTTATTGGACTTGGAATATTTCAGGCTATCAACCTTGCGCCATTCATTGATCTGGTTCCACCAGGCGTCCAGCGCCTTACCATCAACTTGTGCCTGATCGGCTTTCCAGTGTTTGATGAATTCTTCCAGAACATGGGCGACATCACCAATGATCGGCACATCCACAACAATGTTCTTGTTGATAGAGGACGGGTCGATATCCACGTGAATTTTCTTGGAATCCGGTGAAAATTTATCCAGCGCCCCGGTCACACGGTCATCAAAGCGTGCACCGATGTTGATCATCACATCACAATCATGCATCGCAAGGTTAGCTTCATAGGTGCCGTGCATCCCCATCATGCCGAGGAACTGATCATCAGAACCGGGGAACGCGCCCAGCCCCATCAGGGTCAAGGAACACGGGATACCTGTCATTTTCACCAGCTGGCTGAACAGGGTGCACGCCGCATCGCCAGAATTCACAATACCGCCACCGCCGTAGAACAACGGGCGCTTGGCATTTTTGATCAGCTCAATGGCTTCTTTAATATGGGCGGTTTCGCCTTTGGTCTGCGGCTTGTAAGACTTGTGTTCCACTTGCGCATTTTTCGCAGGCGTCGTGTAAGAGCCCAGTGCGAGTAGAACGTCTTTCGGCACATCAACCAGAACCGGGCCCGGACGCCCAGAACGTGCGATATAATAAGCTTCGTGCAGGACACGCCCCAGCTCGTTAACGTCTTTTACCAAATAGTTATGTTTTGTAATGCCGCGCGTGATGCCTGTGATATCGGCTTCCTGAAAGGCATCATTACCGATCAAGGAGCTGGGAACCTGACCTGTCAAACAAACAAGCGGAACAGAATCCATCATGGCATCAACAAGACCTGTGACCGCGTTGGTCGCACCCGGACCGGATGTGACGAGCACAGTCCCCACTTTTCCGGTAGAGCGTGCATACCCTTCCGCAGCGTGGACAGCGGCCTGTTCGTGCTTCACCAGAATGTGGCGAAGGCCATTTTGTTTGAACAGCGCGTCATACAGCGGAAGAAGCACGCCACCCGGTAGCCCGAACATCACATCCACGCCTTGATCTTTCAAAGCTTGAATGATGATTTCAGAACCGGTCATTTCTTTCGTGGACATGCAATTTTCCTCCGTCTCAACGAATTCTTTTCTTAACGCTCAAATCGAGCATAGCAAAAGACGCCCGCGCAACTGCGCAGACTTCGAGCTGCGCAACCTAATCGCTCGCGCCCCCTAGGTCAACAAAAATTGACGAATTTTATTATAAATTTCATCACGCAAACTTTCCGAATATTGCGCAGAATGGATTTTAGGGTTCGAAATCTGATTTCTGAACCATGTACATTGTCGTTTTGCAAACCGTCGCGTCTGCATTTGGGCTGTCTCACGCGCCTCTTCAAGGTTAATTTCACCACGTACATAAGAAAGAAGTTCCGGCACGCCCAACGCCTTCATCGCCGGGAGTTTAGGATCAAGTTTTTGTTCATTAAGCCAACGTACTTCTTCCACCGCGCCTTGTTCCAACATGATATTGAAACGGCGATCACAGCGCTCATAAAGGATATCACGCGGCGGCATGATCACATGGGTGTCATAATCAGCTTTGAGCACAGGTTCCGGTTTAATTTCACGTTGCAGTAGCGCCAAAGACTTGCCTGTGGTTTCCAAAACCTCCAAGGCACGACAGATTCGTTGCATATCACGCGGTTTGAGTCGCCCCGCCATTTCTGGGTCTTTTTGCTGCAATTCTTCATATAGCACCTCAACCCCTTCCATATCGCCGCGGCGGCGCACCTCATTACGAATCTCATCAGGGATGGCAGGCAGTTGAGAGATCCCTTGCACCAATGTCTTTATATAAAGGCCCGTGCCCCCCGTCACCACAGGCAGTTTTCCTCCTGCCCAAGCCTTCTTGATCTCTTCAATACACATTTTTTCCCACAGACCTGCCGAACAGGTCTCAGACGGGTCCATCACCTGATAAAGGCGATGAGGCACGCGGGCTTCATCTTCTGGGCGGGGGCAGGCCGTGACAATGGGCAGGCCGCGATAGATTTGCATGGAATCGGCGTTGATAATCACCCCGTCAAATTCCAGGGCTACATCCATGGCCGTGGCGGACTTGCCACTGGCGGTGGGGCCACCAATGACCACCACCTTATTTTTCGCGCTCTCAGGCATAGACTTTATCGCCTTCCTCTGGCATAAACTTTCGCATCTGCAAAATTAACAAGTACACTTAAATTAATGTCCTACGTTCTGACCCTTATTGCAAACCCTGACAAGCAACAAATCACCATTGATGATATTTGCGCCCATATTGACGGGGCCCAACCGGTCTGCTTGTCTGAAAACGAGGCTTATGACGTTCCGATTACCGAGGTCATTAACTTAACCGCTCTGCAAGAGACCCTGCCCCATTGTGACCTGATTTTCCAAAAGGCAGAAGGGCGACAGAAAACCCTGCTCATCGCCGATATGGATTCCACCATCGTCACAGGTGAAACGCTGGATGATCTGGCAGAATATGCTGGCCTGAAAGAAAAAGTGGCTGAGATTACCACCCGTGCCATGAACGGTGAAATCCCGTTTCGTGATGCCTTGAAAGAACGCGTTGCCATGCTTAAGGGCTTGTCTGAGGATTTCCTGTCCAAAGCGATGGAGCACGTATTCCTGACAGACGGGGCTATGGAACTGGTCAATACCATGAAGGCCAATGGCGCTTATTGCGCACTTGTCTCAGGCGGCTTTACCTTCTTTACATCACGCGTTGCCCGCGATGTGGGCTTTAACTTTAACGCAGGCAACCAGATGGAAATCGTCGATGGCGTGCTGACTGGCAATGTGATTGAACCCATCGTCACCAAAGATTCCAAACTGGAATATCTGCGCACGCTTACGGCCAAACAGGGCTTGAGCACCGATGATGCGGTCGCTGTCGGTGATGGTGCCAACGACCTGCCGATGATTTTAGAAGCCGGCCTCGGCATCGCCTATCACGCCAAACCCAGCGTGATTGCCAAAGCCAAACATAATGTGCAAAACGGCAATCTGACGGCTTTGCTTTATGCCCAAGGCTATAAGAAAGAAGAGTTTGTCAGTTAAACGACAAGGTTGAGACCCCAGCCTTGCGTAGGAAAACAGGGACGCCTCATAAAAACACGCATTACAATACCGAATTACCACTTCACCCCCTTGACCCTGTGGCAAAAAACATTACATTCGACGTAAATATTTAGTTTAAGGAGTTGATGACATGGATGCAGTGGCGAAGCTTAAGGCGGGTTATGAGAAATTCCAGCAGGGCTATTATCAGGACAATAAAGACCTGTTCAAAGATCTGGTGGAAAATGGTCAGCATCCGAAAACTCTGTTGGTCTCCTGTTCTGATTCCCGTGTCGAGCCGGGCATTATTTTGCAAAACCAGCCTGGTGAGGTTTTCTCTATCCGCAATGCCGGGAACTTCGTGCCGCCAAAATCCAAATCCCCGGAAGATCACGGTGTGACCTCCGCCCTTGAATATGCCATCAAGGTCTTGAAAGTGGAAAATATCATGATCATGGGTCACGCCCATTGTGGCGCGGTGAAAGCGGCCATTGATACGGAAAAAGATAAAGAGGCCCTCGGCACTGAATTTGTGCAGCACTGGGTCGAAATCGCCCATGATGTGTTTGAAAACCCGTGCTGCTGCGCAGACTCCATCAAGGCAGGCAATCGCGATCCACGCGAAGTGGAATATGCCTCTGTCGTGAATTCCATGAACAATCTGCTGACCTTTGAGTATATCAAGGAAGCTGTGGATGCGGGCCAGCTGAAAATCCACGGGCTGCATTTTGATATCGAAAGCGGGGCGCTGCTGTCTTATAACAGTGAAACAGGCGCGTTCGGCCCGCTTTAACTTGACCTTTCCGGCTGATCGCCTTATGTCCTGAACAACGTTTGATCAAACATAAGAGTTTTAGCCGTGGCTATTTTACCGATTTTAACTGCACCGGACCCGGTCTTGAAAAAGAAGGCCGCGCCGGTCGCAGAAATCACCGATACGATTCGCAGTCTTCTCGATGACATGCTGGAAACCATGTATGATGCACCGGGTATTGGCTTGGCCGCGCCGCAAATCGGTATCTCCCAGCGCATCATCGTTGTGGATTGTGCAGGCGAGGATGAAAAGCCTCAGCCCCTGAAAATGATCAACCCGGAAGTGACCTGGACCTCAGAAGAAACATCTACCCATGAAGAGGGGTGTTTGTCTGTGCCTAAAAGCTACGGTGATGTGGTGCGCCCGGCTCAAGTCCAGGTGACATATCTTGATGAAACCGGAGCCACGCAGGAAATCGAAGCCGATGGCCTTTTGGCGACCTGCCTGCAACATGAGATTGACCACCTGAATGGCAAGCTGTTTATTGATCATTTCTCCCGCCTGAAACGCTCCATCATTATCAAGAAGCTGAACAAGCTGAAAAAGGGCGCTTAATAAGCACAATCTGTCGCCCACGCTACACGTAGGGGCCTTCCTCCTTTATAAATATCCCCGCTTTCACGAGGATGACGAGGTTTTGTTATGACTGAAGACGAATTCCAAAAAGTTGAAAATCCTATGCGCCTTGTCTTCATGGGCACCCCAGATTTCAGCGTGCCGATTCTGGCCGCATTGATCGATGCCGGGCATGAGGTCGTCTGTGTCTATAGCCAGCCGCCGCGCAAAAGTGGCCGGGGGCAAAAGGTCAACCTCACCCCCGTTCATGCCTATGCCCAAAGCCAAGGCATTGAGGTACGCACGCCGCTGAACCTGAAAAGCGAAGAAGATCAAAAAGCCTTTGCCGACCTGAACGCCGATTGCGCTATTGTGGCCGCTTATGGCCTGATCCTGCCCAAAGTGATTTTGGATGCACCGAAGCTGGGCTGTATCAATGCCCATGCCTCCATCCTGCCACGTTGGCGCGGGGCTGCCCCCATTCAGCGTGCGATTGAGGCTGGTGATGATGTCTCTGGCGTGACGATCATGCAAATGGATATCGGGCTTGATACAGGCGATATGTTGTTGGTTCAACCTGTTCCCATTACACAAGAGACAACGGGCCAAAGCCTGCACGACAGCCTGTCCATGGAAAGTGCCCAACTGACATTGGAGGCCCTGCGTGCCTTGGACGGTGGCTTTGCCAAACCACAAAAACAGCCGGAAGAAGGTGTGACATACGCCCATAAGCTGGAAAAAGGCGAAAGCCAGATTGACTGGAGCCAAAGCGCCATTGAAATTGATCGCAAAATCCGCGCCTTTACCCCCTGGCCCGGCACATGGTTTTCCATGGGCAAAGACCGCATCAAGGTGATTGAGGCTGAACCTGTTGAGCTAAACGGTGAAGCAGGCACCCGTCTGAAGGCTGACGGTCTCGTCATTGCCTGTGCCCAAGAAGGGGCACTTAAGCTCAAGACTGTCCAGCGCAGCGGCAAAGGGGCCACCGATGCGGAAAGCTTCTTGTGTGGTTTTGATATCCCGTTTGGTGAAAAGCTGGCTTAAAAGAGAAGATTCCCAATCAAGTTGGGAATGACAGTCAAAGAAAAATCCCGCACCGAAAGGATGCGGGATTTTTTTAATCTTCTTCGATATTGAGCGCCGCCCCCATGGGCTGGGCTTTTTCCAGATCGCGCATCCGGTCAATACCTTGTTTCATCTCTGACATGATGAATTCAGAACGCCGAACCGGGCCACCCAAGTTCGGGTCCGGGAACAGGCGCTTCCAGTGCATCATTTTCACCGTTAAGCCACACAAAATCCCGCCGATCACCGTGTGATAGCTTTCAATCATATTTTTCACCTGACGGAAACGTTCCGCATTCAGGTTTTTCCACATGTTTTTAGAGGCTTTGTTAAAAGTTTCAAAACGACCGGAAATAGAGGCACAGGTCTCGTTAATGGTATTTTCCACCATGGTACAGGTCTTCATCAAGGCCGGATCATTACGCAACTGCCAGTTGGAACGAATACCTTCCATGGAATCGAGGAATTCATTCACCACAGGCATGATGTTATCCATATTGTTGCGGTAATAGGACAAAGACAGGAAGATATCGCCATAATCTTCAAGGAATTTTGGCACTTCCATCAGGTCGATATCCAGCTTTTGCGCCATTTGTTGCAGCTTTTCACGGGCCTTTTTAACATCCGGGTCCTTAAACAGCCCAACCACATCCTGAAAAGACTGGATGGACACATCCTCTGAGCCATAAATCTGCATAATCAACGGCATGGTAAAGCTGCGCATGTAGCCCGCCAGTTCCGCCTGCTTATCATCAGACAGTTTGAGCGATACGTCATCATTTACCGGAATGCCCTGTTCGCGCAAGGTGATACGCAGGGAATAGATATCGTAACTTTGCAACACAGAAAGTTTACGCATGATGATCAGGTCAGGGTGGGTTTTATCATCCGGCCAATCAAATTCACCGGGTAAATCCTCAACGTCAAGTTGGCCTGAACCTGTTTCCTTATCAGCAAAAATCTCAATCGCACTTTGCAGTTTGACGTTCTTCACCATGCGGGCACGTTTCAGCCCCGTTGTTTCCAACGGCAAGATCGACAAAGGCACCGCATACATGGAATCCATGTCTTCCTGCGTACGCTGACGATCTTCGGCCTCATAGTCTCTTGCGGGTTGCTCTGGTAAGCGCACACCTTTCTTTGCCACGACCAAGTTTCCTTAAGTTTTATCTATTACAAGTGTTTAAATATAGTCCTAACATATATTTTCAGATAATACGAAAAAATATCGCCTTTTTTTCAGCAAAAAGGTAAAAGGTGGCATGCCTAGATACAAACTGACCATAGAATATGACGGAACCGGCCTTGTCGGCTGGCAACGCCAGGACAACGGTATGAGTGTCCAGCAAGCCATAGAAGATGCCTGCGTCATTTTTGCCGGACATGAAGTGCGCCTTCATGTTGCCGGACGTACCGATGCGGGTGTTCATGCTTTGGGGATGGTTGCCCATTTCGATATGGACAAGGATATTCCCCCCAACAAAGTTCTGTTGGCGATTAATCATCATGTCAAACCCCATCGTGTTTCAATCCTGCATTGTGAATATGTCGATGAAGAGTTCCATGCACGTTTCAGCTGTGTAGAACGCAGCTATTTGTATCGCCTTCTATGTCGCCCTGGGCGCCCCGCACTGGACCATATGCGGGTATGGTGGCATCAACGCCCCCTGGATGCGGTTGCCATGAACATGGCGGCACAGCTTTTAGTCGGCCATCATGATTTTTCAACGTTTCGCGCCGCCCAGTGTCAGGCCAACAGCCCGTTTCGCACTCTGGATGAAATCAGCGTCGAACAGGTCGGCGATGAAATTCACGTGCGTGTACGCGCCAAATCCTTTTTGCATCATCAGGTACGCAATATTGTTGGCACGCTTTATCTCATCGGTTCGGGAAAATGGTCTGCCGATGATCTTCAAGACGCTTTGGAAGCCAAAAACCGAGCTAAAGGCGGCCAAACAGCCCCAGCCCATGGGCTTTATTTTGTTGAGGCGCGCTATTGAGCCATTTCATTGAGCTGGACGGTCAAGAAATCCCGGTGGCTTTACGATGGAATGCGCAGGCCCGTCGCCTGATTTTACGCCTGAACCCCAAAAATGACGGCATTATCGTCACCCTACCCAAAGGCATCAGCGCCAAAGAGGGCCTTGAAATGGCCAAGCGCAACAAAGTCTGGATTGCCAATCAGTTTTCACGCCAACCAGAAGCCCCTAAATTTCAACATGGCGCAGAAGTCATGCTGCGTGGCGTGGCCCATAAACTTATACATAGGCCAGAAGCACGCGGGACCGTCTGGTGTGAAAACCAACAGATTTTTGTGGCAGGCAAGGCAGAATTCTTTCAGCGCCGCCTAAGCGACTGGTTCAAAAAGCAAGCACGCGAAGATATCCATTCTTGTGCCCATGACCTTGCCAGCCAACTGGGCAAAGGCATCAACCGCATCAGTGTGCGTGATACCGTCTCACGCTGGGGGTCTTGTTCCTCCAACGGCAATCTGTCTTTTAACTGGCGTCTGATCATGGCCCCGCCGGATATTTTCCGCTATGTCATTGCCCATGAGGTCGCCCATCTGAAACATATGGATCATAGTCCGGCCTTCTGGCAAACCGTCGATCGCCTTGGGGTCGATGCCCAAAATGCGCGGCTTTGGCTCAAACGCCATGGCAATTTGTTGCAAAAGGCAGGACGTTCATGATATATGACCGACAAATTCAGTCAGATATTAAGGAATAGATAAATGGAAGACGAAAACGTCAAAACACCATGCACAGGCGTATGCACACTGGATGACGAAGACAAATATTGTATCGGTTGTTACCGCAGCCGTGCCGAGCTTGTGGGCTGGCGCAAAATGGATAACGATGAAAAACGCGACGTTCTTAAAAACGTTGAACAACGCATTGCCGATTTGGCAGAAGGGAAGAAGATCGCCGTATGAGTACGTCAGATTTGCCAGTGGTCACACGACCGGAACGTTCCGAACTGTTGATGCCTGCGGGCTCATTGACCAAACTGAAAACAGCCATCCTTTATGGGGCCGATGCGGTTTATGCCGGCACACCGGACCTGTCGCTGCGCACTCAGTCTTCCTTTACACTGGAAGAACTGATCGAAGGGGTGAAATTTGTTCATGATCATGGCAAGCGTATTTATCTGACACTCAACCTTTTCACCCATAACAGCGACATTGAAAAGCTGCCCCTGTTTATTGAAACCATCCGTAAAGTCAAACCGGACGGTGTTATCATTGCTGACCCGGGTGTTTTCCAGTTTGTACGCCAACATGCCCCGGAACTGGAAGCCCATGTGTCCACACAAGCCAACGTCTGTTCCTGGCTAACCGTTGATTTCTGGCGCAACCAAGGGGCCTCCCTTGTGGTGCTGGCACGTGAAACCAGTTTTGAAGAACTGGCTGAAATTCGCGAAAAGCAACCCGATATCAAGCTGGAAGCCTTTGTTCAGGGGTCCATGTGTATGACCTATTCCGGTCGTTGCCTGCTCTCCAATTTCATGTCGGAACGCGGGGCCAACCAGGGTAATTGCGCCCATTCATGTCGCTGGAAATATAAGCTGCATCTCAAGCTGAAAGACGGCACCGACAAGGCGATTGAAATCACTGACCAAAATGCTGATCTGTTTGAATTTCTGATGGAAGAACAATATCGCCCCGGCGAACTTTTCCCCATCGAAGAAGATAATTTTGGCTCTTACATTCTGAACTCCAAAGACCTGTGCTTGATGCCGGTCTTACCGGAATATCTTAAACTCGGTGTGGACAGCCTGAAAGTTGAAGGGCGCAACAAGTCTGAATATTACGCCGCCATCACTGCGCGCGCTTATCGCCTTGCCATTGATGACTGGTATAAAGACCCGGAAGGCTGGGACCCGGACCCTTATTTGCGTGAACTGTACACCCTGCAAAACCGGGGCTTCACCATGGGCTTCCATGAAGGCCGCTTGACCTCTGTTGCACACAATTATGACCGCACAAAACCTGTTGGTGGCTGGCAGTATGGCGGTATCATTACTGATTGGGATGGTGATGATATGATCTTTGAAATTCGAAACTTCATCCTGCCCGGTGATGTGATCGAATTTTTGCCGCCCAAAGAGATTGAGCCGATCCGCCTGCGTCTTTATGAATTCATTGATGCCAAGACAGGTGATGTGACGGAAAAAGTCAATCCGGGCCAGGGCAAAGCCATTCGCATTCCCATCTCTGTGTTTGATCAGGAAGACCCGGAAGAGCTGAAAAAACGCATCCCGGCCCTGACGGTTGCGCGTCGTGAAACACCGATGAGTGAAGAAGAACGGGTGTCCCGCCTGTCTGAAATTCGCGCACAAGAGCTGGAACGCGGCCTGATTAGTGAAGAAGAATATCGCGCCATCATGGATGATCCGGAACTTCTCGGTAAACGGATTTCCATGAAAGCCAACACCGGCCATCGTGCCCCGAAACAAGGGCTGGATAGCTGCTGTGGCAAAGGCTGTAACGGCTGCTTGATGTTCTGGCAGGATGAAAAATACGCCAAAGCACGCGAAAAAATGAAGGAAAAGAAAATCGGCGAAATGCTGGAAGAGAAAGTTTCTTAAAACAATCTGTTTCCATTTTAACGACTAATCAAATTGACAGGCTCGGCATATCCTCTTTCTCAATAATCTTAGGAGAAAGACCATGATGCCGAGCCTTTTTATTTCCCACGGGTCCCCCACTGTCATGATTGAACCTGACAGCGCAGGACATCAGTTTCTAAAAACACTGGGCAAGACACTTCCCACCCCAAAAGCCATTTTGGTTATCAGCGCCCATTGGGAAACACAAAAACCCACCATCACTATCAACAGCCTGCAAAAAACCATTCATGATTTTTATGGTTTCCCCCAAACCCTATTTGAACTGGACTACCCCGCACCCAGCGCACCGGAACTTGCCCAAAAGGTTGCCAAGCTGGTGGATGGTGATCTTGAAGAAAGCCGAGGCTTAGATCATGGGGCATGGTCCCCGCTGTTGCTGATGTATCCAAAAGCCCACATTCCGGTTATTCAACTGAGCATTCAACCTCACCTGTCTGCACAGTATCATTATGATCTTGGTAGGAAGCTTGCCCCCTTGCGCAAAGAGGGTGTCCTCATCCTCGCCTCAGGTGCAGTCACCCATAACTTGAGGGAGCTGGATTTTTTCGTTGCCAATAAACCAGACCCTTGGGCACAAGAATTTGAAGACTGGTTTGTCGCTGCCATTGAACGCAATGATCATGAAGCGATTCTTAGCGCACATCAAGCTGCACCGCATTTTCAACGCAGTCACCCAAAAGATGAACATTGGCAACCGATTTACGTGGCACTGGGGGCAGCACAACAAAAAGCCACCCTGCTCCATCGCGGGTTTGAACATAAGAACTTGTCCATGGCCTCAGTACGTTTCGACTGAGGGAATAGGAAAGATCAAATCATAAGCCCAGTTAAAGCCAAAGGTATAAATCAAGAAAAAGGCTGACATGCCGATATCTAAAATAAGGGCTTCCACAAAAGAGATTTCCAGCCACCAGACAACCAAAAACACACCAAAGGTCAGGAAGAAAGCTTCAAACAAAACCGCGTGAGAAATGCGCAGTTTCACACTGCGTTCCTGACCTGCGCGATATCTCTGTTCCCAATGGTCAAACATCCAATTGAACACAAAGTTCCAAACCATCGCCAAAGCACTGAACATCAACCCCAGCGCCCCGATGGTTTCAATGGATTTCCCTGTAATCCAACTGCCAATAATCGCCACCAGAAATAAGGCAATCCCTTCAAACATCAATGTGTGACGAAGCCTGTCCTTAAATGTGCGCATCAAAGTACCTTTCCAAATAGCTTTCTAGAAAGATATATCTCAAAACTATCTTTCTTGCAAGATAGTTTGTATGATACTTGAAAATGAGGGACCCATGACAGACAAACACAGCATTTCACATTTATTGACCAATATTGAAACAAACTGGCCTGAAGCTGCAACTCTGGACGGAGAAGTTATTCTCAGCATTATTCGGCTCAAAAATATTGCCGATGAAAAAGCCAGAGAGGCACTTGCCCCTCTTGATCTCACCCTGGCAGGTTTTGAAGTTCTTTTTACGTTACGCGCCTTACCCGAACCGCGACAAATGACCCCGACCGAACTTTACAAGGCAATTTTAATCACCTCAGGGGGCATGACCAAAGTTCTCAAACAGCTGGAACACAACGGCTGGATTCAACGATTGGAAAACACACAGGATAAACGCAGCAAGCTGGTCAAACTCACTCATGACGGTGCACTCATGGCGGAAAAGTCCATGGCCCTTGTCGGGCAAAGTGATCAAAGTATGTTGTCAGATCACCTGACAGAACAAGAACTGTGTCATCTTCGTGATAGCTTGATGAACGTACTCAGCAAAATTGAAGGCAAATGATCATGAAACAGGAGCAAACCCTCTTTCAACTATCGACTCAAGGACAAGGGCTCTATGAATTCACCCGTGACCTTACCAGCTGGGTTGCACAGTGCCCCATTGAAAACGGGCTACTGACACTTTTTTGCAAACATACAAGTGCCAGCTTGACCATTCAGGAAAATGCCGACCCGGATGTGCAACTGGACCTGAATGAATTTTTTGCCCGATTGGTACCAGAACATATGGACTGGTTACGCCATACCATGGAAGGCCCAGACGATATGCCAGCCCATATCAAATCCGCCCTCACTGATGTATCCTTAAATATTCCGATTTCAAACGGTCGCCCGACATTAGGCACCTGGCAAGGCGTCTATCTGTTTGAACATCGCAAACACCCCCATCAAAGACAGGTTGTTGCCCATCTTATGGGAATGTAACAATGTCATCCTCACAAATACGGAGATCTCCTTGATCAACAAGATTCCCAATCAAGTTGGGAATGACACTGATTTCCTAGGGTCAGAACCTATTAATTTACTGAGTTTGGCGGAGCTAAAAATAAAGGCGGATTAGGCATGAAACTCGTCGCAGTGCCACCCACTGCAAGAGTTTTATAACGCTAGCCACCTTTATTTTTAGCCCGTCCCTTCGGGATTTGTAGAAAATGACGCAATAAATTAATAGGTCCTGACCCTAATTTCGTGCGTTCCAATATTCCACGGGGATCATACGATTTTGCACAAGCCTGCGAATTTCATCGGCCCATGCTTCATCTTTCAAGCTGATGATCTTCTGCTGGCGTAATTTTGATGAACGGTCTTTTTTCTTGGCCGCCAGTTCCAACCAGGCAAAAGAAAGCTGCAAGTTAAAATGCACTCCCTTGCCAATATAGTAATAATGGGCGACCTCACGCATAGCTGTCACATCCCCCAAAACAGCCGCCTTCTTGTACCAAAAAGCGGCCTCAAGATACTTTTTCTTCGTGGCATAAAAGGCCCCAAGCTTCACCATGGCCTTGCGCGAATCTTTCTTGGCGGCGCGTTCGTTCCATAAAATGGATTTTTCGACACTCGGGTCAATCCCGGTTCCAGATAAATACATATCTGAAACTTTCAACATCGCCTTGACTTCCCCGGCTTCTGCAGCACGCAAAAACCATTCAAATGCCGTCACCGGGTCCGCCGGTAATCTTTTGCCCTGAGAAAAGAGCAAGCCCAGCTTATAGGCGGCCTTGGCATCCCCGTTCATGGCCTTCATTTCAAGGCGTTCAGCCAAATCGCGCGTACTGTCTTTTGCAACAGCCTGTGTTGAACACACTAAAACAGCGATAAAAAGAAAGCGGACCAGACTGCGCATCAAAGTTTCCCTCATTCAGAGTTCAGTTTCGATGACAATCTAGTCCGCTTTAACGCGAAATATCAATAGGGAATAATACGTTAGCTGCCCGCTACATCCACAACGACACGGCCACGTACCTGACCGGCCAAAATGTCTTTACCCAGTTGCGATAAGTCCTGCAGCTTGGCTTCAGAAATCATACCATCCAACTTCTCCATCGGCAGGTCCGTTACGATACGGTTCCAGGCGTCAATACGGCGCGCCTTCGGGCACATGACAGAATCAATCCCCAACAGATTTACACCACGCAGCAGAAAGGGGATCACCGTTGCATCCAGCTTATTACCGCCCGCAAGGCCAATCGCTGCAACAGAACCACCATATTTCATTTGCGCTAAAACACGAGACAAGGTTGTGCCACCAACCGCATCAATACAGCCCGCCCAACGTTCTTTTTCCAACGGGCGTTTAGACACTTCTGACAGCTCTTCACGACCAATGATGTTTTTCACACCCATTTCACGCAAATACTCATGGGTATCTTCACGCCCTGTTGAACCCGCAACATCATAGCCCAGCTTTGCCAAAATCGCCGCGGCCACAGAACCAACACCGCCTGCTGCCCCAGTAATCAGCACTTCGCCTTTTTCCGGGGTAAGGCCATGATCTTCCAGCGCCATCACCCCCAGCATGGAAGTAAAGCCTGCCGTTCCAACCGCCATCGCCTGACGTGCATCCAAACCTTCGGGCAGATGTACCAGCCAGTCACCAGACACGCGTGCCTTTTGACCATATCCGCCCCAGTGGACTTCCCCCACGCGCCAGCCTGTCAGGACCACACGATCACCTTCTTTAAAATCTGCATGGGAGCTGCTTTCAACCGTTCCGGCAAAATCAACACCACCAACATGAGGATAGTCACGTACCAGACCGCCCAAACCATTGAGCACCAGACCGTCTTTATAGTTCAGGGTGGAATAGTCAACATTCACCACCACATCACCTTCGGGCAACTGATCAACCGTCAGTTCCTGAATTTCAGAAGTTACTGCATCATCCGTTTTTGACAGAACCAAAGCTTTAAACATGAAACACCTCATTGATTGAAATTTCCTTAAGAATAACACTATTCATCTATTTGTCAAACAAATTAACAAATGGCAAAATTCAGTTGAAAAATCTTGCCGTTCAAGCCATTGTAGAAAGAACAGTAATCAAGAACGATATTATCTCAAAACCATGGGCTTAAAATACGAACCACTGGTCACAGAAAGTCTGGCCAAACAAATTTCAGAAACCATTCGCCAAGCCATTGTCGAAGGCGACTTAAAGGTCGATGAACGCCTGCCCACCGAACCGGAACTGGCGGCACGCTTTGGTGTCTCACGCCCCACTATTCGCGAGGCATTGAAACGGCTTGCAGCCCAGAACTTGATCCGCTCTCGTCGCGGGCCATCAGGTGGCACCTTTGTGAATAAGCCTGACAGTATCGAAGCGCAGGATTCTCTCATCAACATGACCTCCCTGCTTACGACTATGGGAGAATTTGACCTGCCGGAAATTGCCGAAGCCCGGCGCGAACTGGAACTCATTTGCGTACGACTGGCCGCAGAACGATGCGAGCCAGAGCACTTGGAACGCATGCGCGCTGAAATTGAAATTCAGAAAAACCCTGATTTGGCAGATCAGGATTTCTGTGCCTCCGATGTGCGTTTTCACCGTACCATCGTTGATGCCACCAACAATGCCATGCTATGTTTCATGATGTCTTCCGTCATCGAAGCTGTTCAGCCCATTGTCAATCTGATCGTCTTTCGCTTTTGGGATCGCGACAAAACCGTTTCCCAACATGAACGCATTCTCAGCGCAATTGAAGCGGGAAATGCCGATAAGGCGACAGAAGTCTTTCTGGAACAAATGGATGACTTGCAACAACGTTACGCCAAAGCTCAAGCCCTGCGTGACAATAAATAAAAGGGGGAAAAGGGAGCCCTATCATGTCTGTTCTCAAAACCATGAAATCCAAAGAAGCCACTGACGAAATCTGTCATGCCAATGATGCGCTTCAACATTTTTATATGGAAGCCAAGCGCAATAAAAAAATTGCTCGCTGGGCAGCAAAAAAGCTGGATAAAAACCGCAAGAAATATTTTCTGGAACTGGTCAGCGAGGATATTTCCCATGCAGGTCCCAAGCCTGTAATCAAGCGTATTCTCAAAGACTTTAAAACTGCCGGCATTAAAATTAAAGAAGAAGAAATTTGGGCCAAGCTGCGCCGCTTTGAATGTGAAACACTCAGCGAGATGTTGAGAGAGCATGGCCGGAAAGTCAAAAAAGAACTGAAAAAGAAAAGTAAGAAATAACAAAAAATCTCATTTCCTCCCTTTCCTGTTCATGCCTGCACTGCTAATTTGTGCCTAAAGAAATCCAAATGAACGACTGGCACATAATCACATGAGTGAAACCGAAGACAATGGCGCCTATCGCGTACTTGCGCGAAAATACCGCCCTTCAACCTTTGAAGAATTGATTGGTCAGGATGCCATGGTGCGCACCCTGTCCAATGCCATTGCATCGGGGCGTCTGGCACAAGCCTTTATGCTGACCGGTGTGCGCGGCGTTGGTAAAACCACGACGGCCCGTCTGGTTGCGCGTGCCCTTAACTGTATTGGTGAAGACGGTCAGGGCAGTGAAACCATCACACCTTGTGGTGTGTGTGAACAATGTACAGCGATTGCCCAAGACCGCCATGTCGATGTGATTGAAATGGATGCAGCCTCACGCACAGGGGTGGATGACATCCGCGAAGTCATTGATTCTGTACGCTATCGCCCCACATCGGCCCGCTATAAAATCTACATCATTGACGAAGTGCACATGTTGTCCAAGGGCGCCTTTAACGCCCTGCTCAAAACATTGGAAGAGCCCCCGGCCCATGTGAAGTTTATCTTCGCCACCACTGAAATTCGCAAAGTTCCCGTCACTGTATTATCGCGTTGTCAACGTTTTGACCTGCGCCGTATTGATCAGGATTTATTATCCTCTCATTTCAAAACCGTTTCTGAAAAAGAAGGGGCACAAGTCGAAGACAGTGCTCTGGCCATGATCGCACGTGCCGCTGATGGTTCGGTACGTGATGGCTTGAGCCTGCTGGATCAAGCCATTGCCCACTGTCATGGCGAGGTCAAGGAAGAACAGGTCCGTGACATGCTCGGTCTGGCTGATCGTGGACGGACTTTTGATTTATTTGACGCCATTATGAAAGGCGATGCGCCCGCTGCTTTGGGTGTGATGGACAATCTTTATGCCGCCGGAGCTGATCCAAGCGTGGTTTTACAAGACTTGCTGGAATTGACCCATTGGCTGACCCGCGTCAAGGTTGTCCCCGACGCCGCCCAAAATGCCGTTGTCTCCGAAATGGAACGGGTCCGTGGCAAGGAAATGTCAGACGGGCTTGCCATGTCGGTTCTGGCACGTGCCTATCAAATTTTAATGAAGGGATTGGGCGAAGTCCGCAATGCCCCACACCCGCAACAAGCTGCTGAAATGGTCATCATCCGCCTGTGTTATGTGGCCGATATGCCCACACCGGAAGAAGCCATCCGCATGATGCAAAACAATCCGCCAGCCCCATCCGGTGGTCCGGGCGGAGGCGTTCCTGCTGGAAACGGTGGTGGCGGTGGGGCGATGGCCCAGGCCGTTGGCGCACCGAATATGGGCACAGGTAGCCCGCCCCCTAATGGCCCACAAGCTCAAATGCGTGTGGTCAATGGGGGTGGCATGGCCGCTTGTCAGCCGCGCCTGCAGGACGAGACAAAGCCAGACCCACAAAGCTTCCCCGGAGTCGTTGACCTGGCTGAGGAAAAACGCGAGATTATTCTAAAGGCCAACCTGATGAACAACCTTCATCTGGTCTCCTTTGAACCGGGCAAAATTGAATTTCGCCCCGGTGATCATGCGCCCGGCACCTTGGCTGGGGACTTGAAAAAATTCCTTGATACCCATACCTCACGCACATGGGCAATCAGTGTGTCGCGCCATGCTGCGGGTGATATTACACTTGCCCAGGTACGCGACGAAGCCATTGCCAAACGTAAGGCCGAGGTTGCCCAGCACCCGCTGGTCAATGAAATCCTCACTACTTTCCCCGGCAGTGTGATTGAAAAGGTTCACGAAATTAAACTGGATAGTATGGACGCCGCCATTCAAATTGAAGAAAACCCCGGCGACCCGGACCATACGAATAATGGAGAAGACTAACCCATGAAAAATATGGCAAAAATGATGCAACAGGCCCAAAAAATGCAGGCCAAGATGCAGGAATTCCAAGATGGCTTGGCCGATTTGGAAATCTTCGGCACTTCTGGCGGTGGCATGGTCAATGTTGTCATTAACGGCAAGGCTGACGTGAAAAAAATCGACGTGGACAAGAACCTCGTTGACCCGGAAGACAAGGAAGTCATGGAAGACTTGATTGTCGCAGCACTGGCTGATGCCAAATCCAAGATGGAAGCCGAAGTCAACAAACGTATGGCCGAAGTGACAGGTGGCCTGCAATTACCACCGGGCATGCAACTGCCGTTTTAAAGACCGTCGCCCTCGCGCAATGCGGGGGCCAGTTTCCCTTTAGGAGCCCCGCCCCCTTATAAGGATGCGCATCAGGTTATGGCCGCACAAGAAATCGAACAATTGATCCAGCTGTTGTCCAAGCTGCCCGGTCTCGGACCGAGGTCGGCACGCCGTGCTGCCTTGCATCTGGTAAAAAAGCGTGAAGTTATGCTCAGCCCCCTGAGCCATGCGCTTAAACGGGTGGAAGAAACCGTCAAGACCTGTTCACACTGCGGCAATCTGGATGCCACGGATCCTTGCTCTATTTGCACAGATACCAAGCGAGATGACAGTGTCATCTGTGTGGTGCAAGACGTGGCCGACCTGTGGGCATTGGAACGATCCAACAGCTTTCGTGGCCGTTATCATGTCTTGGGGGGCACCTTGTCTGCCCTTGATGGGATCGGGCCAGAAGATTTAAAAATCGACACACTTGTAAAGCGTGCCCAGACAGAAGCCGTCAAAGAAGTCATTCTTGCCACCAGCGCCACAGTGGATGGACAAACCACAGCTCATTACATTGCTGACTGTCTGGAAGACTGTCACGTGGAAGTCTCCGGTCTTGCCCACGGGGTACCTGTTGGCGGAGAGCTGGATTATCTGGATGATGGCACCTTAAGTGCTGCCTTGTCTGCACGACGAAAAATGGATTAACTGCCATGCCTTATCTGATCATGATGTTATGGATGTGTATGGCCGCCATGTTGGCAACATGCGTGATGGCGCTTTCCTGACATGCTGAAACGTCTGGCCTCTCTTTGCCTACTTCTTATTCTTGTGGCTTGTACTCAGGCCCCGCAACCCCTGCGCCACAGCCGCACTGGATTTGACACCAACAGCCTGCGCCTACGTGATGGCGGTACGGTTTTAATCCTGCCGATTGAAGGCACAGCCCGCCCCTTGGGCCAAACCATTGCACAAGGACTGGCTGAAAGTCTGGGGGTGCGCAACATCCCCTCTACCTCCAAAATAATCACAAATCCCCCTTATAAAGTACGTGGGCAGGTCGTCATTGAACGCAATCGTCATACCCCCATCATCAAGGGCATGGTCTATTGGACCTTTTTTAGTCGCGATGACAAGATCGTGCAGGAATCCTCCCAACCCATTCATGTGGAACGTCACCGCTGGGAATATGGGGACCAGCATATGATTGACCAGATGGTGGAACGTGCGGCTGATCAATTTGCCGGATATCTGCAAGACCGGGCCGAACGCAAAGCGGTCGAACTTGATGAACGCAATAAACCCGTAGCCTTTCGCATTGGTCAAATTACCGGGGTCAATGCCACCAACAAACGCGAACTGACAAAAGCCATGGCCCTGACTTTGCGCCAAGCCGGGGCCAGCGTCAAATCACAGCCAAGCCCAACCACCTATCAGCTTTCTTGTGAAATTGACGTCCTTGCCCCATTTGAAGGCAAGCAACGCATCAAAGTCGCCTGGATTGTGAAAGACCCGCAAGGTCATGAACTTGGCCGGGCACGCCAGAATAACCGTCTGGAACAAGGGCGCATGGAACAGCCCTTGGGACGTATGGCTTATCATATTGCCAAAGCCGCCCTTAACGGGATCGGTCCCCTTGTTGAACGACACCGTAGTGAAATCCAGTTTGAACGGAGTCGCGAACAGATTGGATATACAGCCCCGCCCGGACGACGAAATCGCACCATCGCCCCACCTTTTTAAAAAGGGTGAAAGGCGCAGTATGTCTTCATTCTGTCATAAACGGTTTACGTCATTTTGAATAAGGCGTTTACAGCAGGGGGGCGCATTGATATGTTCCGAAAATATTGATTTGGGCACCTCAACTTAAGGACTCGATTTTCACATGAAAATCCTTACCGGTAATGCAAACCGTCCTTTGGCCGAAGCCATCTGCAAAGAGCTCGGCACTCCTCTCACCGAAGCCAGCGTAAAGCGTTTTTCTGACCAGGAAGTTTTCGTCGAAATCCTTGAAAACGTCCGTGGCGAAGATGTCTTTATCGTTCAACCGACATCTTATCCGGCAAACGATAATATGATGGAATTGCTGGTCACAATTGATGCGGCACGTCGGGGTTCAGCACGTCGTATTACGGCTGTCGTTCCTTATTTCGGCTATGCCCGTCAGGATCGTAAATCTGCGCCACGCTCTCCGATCTCGGCTAAGCTGGTGGCAAATCTGATCACCACAGCAGGTGCGGATCGCGTATTGACCATGGACTTGCACGCCGGTCAAATTCAGGGCTTCTTCGATATTCCGGTAGATAACCTGCATGCTGCCCCGGTTTTTGCCCGTGACATTGCCGCAAATTATGACACCGAAAATCTGCTGATCGTTTCACCTGATGTCGGCGGTGTGGTTCGCGCACGTGCCATTGCCAAACGTCTGGACTGTAACCTTGCCATCATCGACAAACGCCGCGAACGTGCAGGTGTGTCAGAAGTGATGAATGTTATCGGTGATGTAGATGGCATGAACTGCATTTTGATCGACGATATCGTGGATTCTGGTGGCACGCTTTGTAACGCAGCGGCTGCCCTTTTGGAAAACGGGGCAAAGAGTGCCTCTGCCTACATCACCCATGGGGTCCTGTCTGGCGGTGCGGTTTCACGCATCACGTCTTCTGCACTGCAAGAACTGGCGATTACAGATTCCATTCAAGGTACAGAACAGGTACTGGATGCTGAAAATATCCGCCCCATTGCCATCGCCCCTATTTTGGCTGAGGCAATGAAACGCATTCATGACGAACAGTCAGTTTCCTGCCTGTTTGACTAAAATATCGGGTGTCATCCTCGCACATGTGGAGATCTCTCATGATCAAGGAGATTTCCAATCAAGTTGGAAATGACATATACATGAATTTGGCTATCCTTTGCGGGGTAGCCTTTTTCTTTGGATAGAGAGAAATGATGGATTCCCTATTCTGGGCTGCTGTTCTCATATTTTTATGTGCCGGAACCATTAAGGGGACAGTCGGTATTGGCCTGCCAACAGCGTCAATCTCTGTCCTTACACAGTTCTACGATCCCCACAGTGCCATCGCCCTTGTGATTTTCCCCATTATGATCTCCAATATCTGGCAGGTCTATCGCACGGGTGAGAGCCTGCGTGTTTTACGGGAATATTGGCTCTTTGGTCTGATGCTGATGGTCTTTATCCTGATTTTCACCAACATGAGCACGACCATCCCGGTTAAGACACTCATGATTATTCTGGGCAGTGTGGTTGTCCTGTTTGCCCTGAGCAGTCTATTCATCCATCCCCCGAAACTGCCTCACCGTTTTGACAAATCCATACAATTTATTGCGGGCAGTCTCGCAGGGGGCATGGGCGGGCTGACCGCTATCTGGTCCCCGCCAATGGTGATATATCTGGTCTCAAAGCGCCTTGAGAAAGATGATTTTGTGCGGGCCTCCGGTCTGCTGATCACCATGGGAAGCCTGCCCTTGCTTGCAGGCTATTGGATCAATGGATTGATGACAGGTCCCCTTGCCCTGACCTCCCTTTCCATGATGATCCCCACCCTGATTGGCTTTAGCCTCGGGGAAATGCTACGCAAAAAAGTGAATGGCGAAGTCTTCCAAAAAGTCCTGCTGATCATTTTCCTGCTCATGGGCCTGAATATCATCCGCCGGGCGCTATTTTAAAGCTCAAAGCTGGCTTCAATATCGGCTAGCCCTTGCTTCTCAGACATTTCTGGCGCATAGACCGGGCGTTGGGTTTCATAGAGAATTCCCGTTGCAAACCCATCATCTGTTGCCAGAAAACTCATGGCTTGCGCCAAGCTATGGCCCCCTTCAATCTCTCCTTTGCGCACAATCTTTTTCCATTCGGTTTGTTCCGGACGGAAAGTCACACAAGGACTCAGAATTTGCACAAATGAAAAACCTTTATGTTGCATCGCCTGGGCAATCAGTTTGGCTGACCCATTCGGGTCCCCGGCAAAACCACGTGCGACAAAAGATGCCCCGGCAGACAAAGCAATGGACAACGGGTTAAAAGGGGACACCCCTGTGCCATGCGGTGTTAATTTAGAGCCTTCCCAGTCCGAAGCTGTAGTTGGGGAAGCTTGCCCCTTGGTCATGCCATAGACTTCGTTATCCATAACCACATAGGTCATATCCACATTACGGCGACAGGCATGGAGAAAATGGTTCCCGCCAATGGAAAAACCATCACCGTCCCCCCCGGTCGCAATGACTGTAAGTTCAGGACGTGCAACCTTTAACCCGGTAGCCGCCGCCAAGGCGCGGCCATGAATGGCATGGATTCCATAAACACTGGTATAGGCCGGAATGCGCGATGAACAACCAATGCCGGAGACCACGGCACAATCTTCACGCGGGATTTGCAATTCGGCCAAAGCCTTGGTAATTGCCGCCAGTACAGAAAAATCACCACAGCCCGGACACCAGACGGGTTTATAGTCTGATTTGTAATCTTTAAAAGTCAGGGGCTTTTGTTGAAGGACTTGATCCATTATCCCAGCTCCTTAAGTGTGTTAACAATTTCACCCGGCCTAAAGGGAAGTGGCCCCGGTTTCGCCAGAACGGTTGTGTCTTTCGGCAAATCAAATTCACTGCGCAAATAACGATAAAACTGTTTGGAATGGGTTTGTTCAACCACCAACAGTTTCTTCACCCCCACCAGTGCTTCATCCATTTTATCCGGCAGAGCGGGGCTGAGCAAACGCATGGAAATCATTTTAATCTTCTGCCCTTCGCTTTCCAGTCGCTGAATGGCTTCACGCACGGGGGCAGTCACTGACCCAAATGTCACCACAGCCAGTTCCCCCTCCCCTTCAATCTCCGCCCAATGCTGGCCATAGTCAAACTGGCTAAGTTTGCGTTGGCGTTTATCAAGCTGGGCATAATGGTCTTCCGCCGAGGAAGAGGGACGGGCATTTTCAGCCGTTTCTAACCCATCAGCGACATATTCCCCGCCCGGTGTTCCCGGAATGGCCATGGGAGAAACACCACTATCGCTCAGGGCATAGCGCTTGTAATCTTCGACTCCGGCCTCAACCACTTCACGTTTGGCAACAAAGGCAAGGTCGGCAGGCTTATCAATAATATTGCGCGATTGTCCCAAAGATTGATCAGATAAAACAATCCCGGCTGTTTGCAAGGCTTCGGCCAAATGAACGGTCCATTGGGTGGTAAACAAACAGTCTGAAATGGACTGTGCCGCCGTGACAATATGGGGTGCATCACCATGGAGGCCATGAAGGGCAATGTTCAAATCGCTTTGTTCTGACTTGGTTGGAATCCCTGTAGACGGCCCACCACGCATCACATCAATCACCACAATCGGAATTTCCGCCGATACAGCCAGACCAAGGGCTTCCGTCATCAAGGCAAGGCCGGGGCCAGCCGTTGCGGTAATGGAAGGCACCCCGCCAAAGGAACCACCGATGATCATATTCACCGAGGCCAGCTCATCTTCGGCCTGCACAAGCGTACCGCCGACTTTTTCCAGATTTGGGGCCAGCCATTCCAACACTTCGGTTGCAGGGGTAATCGGATAAGCCGCACAAAAACGCACCCCACCGCGCAAAGCCCCCATACCAGCGGCTTCATTCCCGGTTAAAGACCAACGGGTTTGCTGGTTTTCCTTACGCTCCAGATGCAGATCAATACCGATCTTGCTTTCCAGATCTGTGGCGACCTGCATGCCTTTTTCCACCCCGGCAATGGAGGCATCAAGGGCAGCTTGCCCTTTGCGTTTTAACACTTTTTCCAAAATCGCTTGCAAAGCATCCAGCGGCACACCAGCCAATTCTCCCAACATGCCAAGACCGATCATGTTGGGACGACCGCCTTCAATTTCCTTGGCGGCTTCACTTAACGGGACCATGACTTGGCGCGCAACAGAAGCGGTGATCATTTCCGGTGGATTTTTCGCAGCCTCATCACCAATGATCACACTGTCTGTGCGCAAAGGGAGTTCAGCGGCAAAACGATCCACATTCATCCAGTCAAAACAGAACAGCACATCAAAATAGTCATCGGGGCAATCAATGGGATCAGACGACAAACGGATAAAAGCTGCGGCCTCGCCCCCGCGAATTTGCGGTCCGCTGGAACGGGTCATTAACCCATATAATCCTGCCTTGGCTGCCGCATCCAAAAGCATCTGGCCTGCGGTCATCACACCGGCACCACCTGCCCCGGTAATTGCGATGGAAACTGTCTTGGATGTCATATGTCTTGTGACCCCTTCTGGTTCATTGCAAACATTTGTCTAATATATTTCAAAAACAATGTGGCACGCCCATGACATTTGTCAATTTATTGAGACTAGACACAAAAAAACCGGATAGCAGCCTATCCGGTTTAATCAATACAGAGATATCTTTAAAATCAGTTACTTTCCGCAGCCAAAGCACGGGCCAACTGGCTTAGTGCATCCTGATGACGATCATTTTCAATATGAGAGAAATTACGCGCCAATTCCAGGCACATACGCTGACGGTCCGTCAGATCAATTTCTGTCTCGTCATTTTCATCAAGCCCTTCAAAGAAGAACCCGACAGGAACTTTCAACACTTGGGCAATTTCATAAAGACGCCCGGCAGAAATCCGGTTAATGCCGCGTTCGTATTTATGGGCCTGCTGATAAGTCACCCCGATCATATCAGCCATTTGTTGCTGTGAAAGGCCGAGCATAATGCGACGTTCACGAATGCGTGCGCCTACATGGCGATCCGTGTCGGTTGCCCGGTTGGTGGTTTTACCTTCAGTTGCTTCATTGGACATGAAAGCACACTCCTTGTTCAACTTACATTCCGCTTACTTCTTGTTATTTTCTATCCATGATTATAGGACACAAGACACTATTGCAAGGAAATATTTCCAAATATTTCAAATTTTCACATCTTTTTTTCGTTTAAATATCCCCACTGAAACTAGGGAAACTCTCTTTGCCTAAAAAACAGGCAACTGTCTAAAATTCATTATTTCAAATTATTTCAAATTTTATTGAAATGCCATTTGCTCAAGCGTTCATATTTAACGCTGTCAAAACAGGGGGAACCACGATTGTTTTTTCTTGTAATTCATCACGACGCAACTGCGCCTCACGCACTGCAGCTTCCCCACCGCGCTGCGCCCCGGCGGAAACATAGCGATCATGATAGGCACTATGTTGGGTACGGCTAAGCCCACCAGTATTTTCCCCGAGTTCAGATGCTGATAGCTGTGCTTGAAGCAAAGTAAAATTACCGACATGAAGCGGTGTGGCATAAGCTTCCTGAGCACTGTCCCCGATTTCAGCAAATGCCTCAGGGCTATTTTCGATTTGGGAAGGCGCACGTTCTGAACGTTGTTCTTGGCTGCGCGATGCCCCATCAAACTGATCACGTTCAAGGTTCTCACGCGGTGGACGGCCAATGCGCCCACGTGCTTCTGCTGGAAGGCTATCCACAAAGACTTGTGCAGAACGTTGTGTGGCAGACTCCTCCAGCGTTCCGGGTGATCGTGTCACACGGGCAGGCAGGGTCGTTCCAATACCAACAGCAGGTAAAGAGACCTTCGGATCAACACTCGAAACCACGTTTATCTCAAATGGTCAGACTTAAATAGGTGAAGCATATAAACCGACGACACCATCATTTGTCATCCTCGCGCAGGCGGGGATCTCCGGGATTAGGGAGACTCCCAATCAAGTTGGGAATGACGTTGAAGGGACTAAATTTACCTTGCTTCAAGGCCCAAAAGTATAAACCGAATGAACCTGCTTGTCAGCTCATTCGGTTTATTAAATCACAAATGGATGTCTTTAAAAGGGATGCTTACTTGCCCGAAAGCTTGGAAAGCTGCTCTTGCATCGCTTCAAGCTGGGCTTTCATATCCTGAAGGTCATCAACTGTTTTTTCCTGCTCTTTAGCTTCTGCAGGGGTTGGTTTTTCCTCAGAATCGGAAGAGCCATCAGCTTCCTTATAGAAAGGAGGTGTGAACATGCGCATGGCATTTTCAAACATAGCCATATTTTGCTTGTTCATTTCTTCAAACTGACCAAACGGGTTTAAGCCCCCCATGGTTTCTTGCATATAATCACGCATCTTTTCCTGATTGGTGGCAAAAGATTGCATGGATTGTTCAAGGTAACTTGGTACCAGACCTTGCAGGCTGTCACCATAGAAACTGATCAAATGACGAAGGAAGCTGACCGGCAGCAGGTTTTGCCCCTTGGCTTCTTCTTCAACGATGATCTGAGTTAAAACCGAACGGGTAATTTCGTCCCCACTTTTGGCATCAAAAACCGCAAACTGTGTCCCATCTTTGACCATCTGTGCCAAATGATCCAGGGTCACATAACTGCTGGTCGCCGTGTTGTATAAACGACGGTTCGCATATTTCTTAATGGTAATCGGTGCGTCTTGATCCTGATTTTGTGCAGCCATAGCTCTACTTCTTTTTTTATCTGTTCCCAGAACTTGTGTCATGACAGGTTCTGGCTCCCCACTGCTTGTTAGCATAACGCGAAATTGCTGCGCACAAAAGTGTTGCATTGCACTATTTGTAAAAAAATATGTAAATCATCTAAAGATTGACCCCAAACAAGTCTCTATAGTAGTTTTTTGCTGCGCTAAATGCTGCAAAATTTGCTGCACTACACAATAGAGGTTTCCAAGGGATGAGCGACTCGCAAAAAAACATCAATGATCTTGCTGCACAATATATGGAGCTGTGGCAAAAACAGCTGGCTTCGCCTGCGACAGAACGTGCGATGGGTGATGCGATGAAAACAGCCGAAGCCTTTGGAGAGCAATCAGCCGAGCTGATGAAAAATCTGGACTCACCGGAAAAAGTCCAAAACTGGATGCAAACCTGGACAGAAAGTTGGAAGGCACAGTTCGAAGATGGAAAAGACCCGCTCAGCCAATTCGCCGCCGCCGCAACGCAAGGGGCCAAGGCCACTGGCGCTCCATCTGGGGACGCTGTGGACAAGCTGGATGAGCTGTCGCAGCGCATTGACGGGCTTGAACACCGCATCCGTGAGCTGGAATCCAAACTTACAAAGTGAAGCCGACGCCCTTTTAAACGAAATTAAACGACATGACCCAGCTGCCTTTCGCGCAGCACTGGATGTTGAACATTATCTGCATGGCCTGGCCTTTACCAACGGGGTACGCGCTTATCACGCTCATCCCTATCACCGGGATCTCAAAGACCCCAAATCTATTTGGGCAGAAGGGGGCAGTCGCTTGCTCGATTACGCAGGCCGCAATGAGGGGCCTGTGGTGCTTTGCATCCCTTCCCTGATTAACAAATCCTATATCCTTGACCTCACCAAAAGTCGCAGCCTGATGCGCAGCCTGTCAAAAAAGGGCCTGCGCTGTTTCTTGCTTGATTGGGGGGACGTGGGAGAAACCGAAAAAAGCATGGGGCTGGAAGACTATATCCTGGGCCGTCTCCATCATTGTGTTCAGGAAGTCCATAAGCAAACAGGCCGCCCTGTGACCCTGCTGGGCTATTGTATGGGCGGTGTGCTGGCAACAGCCTATAGCGTTATGGAGCCGGAACATATTGAACGACTGGCCCTGCTGGCAACCCCCTGGGATTTTCATGCCGGCCACAGTTCCCATATGACTGTGATCCGCAATGCCCGCCCCCAACTTCAAAGCGTCATTGATTACGCAGACGAACTGCCTGTTGATGTCATTCAATCCCTTTTCACAGCCATTGACCCCTATGGCATTTTGCAAAAGTTTGCTGATTTTTCAAAACTGCCCGCCGATAGCGTTGAGGCACGTAAGTTCATTGCCATGGAGGATTGGCTCAATGACGGTGTGCCCCTTGCCCCGCGTGTGGCAAAAGAGACCCTGTTTAACTGGTATATTGATAATCTGCCTGGGCGTGGTATTTGGGAACTGGATGGACATTATATTGATCCCGCAGAAATAAACTGCCCGACTTTATTATATATTCCCCAAAATGATCGAATCGTTGTGCCAGAATCTGCGCTGGCACTGGGTAGCCTGATACCAAACGCCGAAACAAAATTGGTCAAGAGCGGCCATATCGGCATGGTTACAGGTAAAAATGCCATAAAAAATCTCTATGCACCTTTAGCTAAGTGGTTAATTTCGCAACCAAAGTAAGTTTTTTATAATTTCACGATCATTTGCGAACAATCATTACTTGACCATTGGCCTCTCTCCTATACTCTATGTGACCTATTGACGACGGCTGAGGTATCTTGGACCGTCCAGAGAAAATAATTTTAGGAGACTTTGAATATGACTGAAGTAGTCATTGTCGGTGCTGCACGTACAGCGGTCGGTAACTTTAGCGGTAGCCTTGCTTCCGTACCTGCTCACGAACTGGGTGCAACTGTCATCAAAGCCGCACTGGAACGTGCAGGCGTTCCGGCTTCTGACGTACAAGAAGTATTCATGGGTCAGGTTCTGACAGCAGGTCAGGGGCAGAACCCAGCACGCCAGGCTGCAATCCATGCAGGTTGCCCGGAAGAATCCACTGCGATGACAATCAACCAGGTTTGTGGTTCCGGCTTGCGTTCCGTTGCCATGGGTATGCAGTCCATCCTGATGGGCGATGCTGACATTGTTGTTGCCGGTGGTCAGGAAAACATGTCTGCCTCCAAACATGCCATGCACCTGCGCAATGGTACAAAAATGGGTCCATCCAAGATGGACGACACGATGATCGTTGATGGCCTGTGGTGTGCATTTAATGATTACCACATGGGAACAACTGCGCAAAACATCGCAGACAAGTACCAAATCTCACGTGAAGAACAGGATGCTTTTGCAGCTGCGTCTCAAAACAAAGCAGAAGCCGCACGTAACGAAGGCAAGTTTGCTGAAGAGATCGTTCCGATCACAATCAAGTCTCGCCGTGGCGAAACTGTGGTTGATACAGACGAATTCATCAAAGACGGTGTCACTGCTGAAGGTCTCGCAAAACTGCGTCCGGCCTTTTCTAAAGATGGTTCTGTCACTGCGGGTAACGCATCCGGTATCAACGACGGTGCATCCGTTGTTGTTCTGATGTCCAAGGAAGAAGCTGAAAAGCGTGGCCTGACACCGCTGGCAACTGTGAAAGCATGGGCAACACATGGTGTTGATCCGACCATCATGGGTACAGGCCCGGTTCCGGCTGTGAAAAAAGCTTTGGATAAAGCAGGCTGGGATATCGCGGATATCGACCTGGTCGAAGCCAACGAAGCCTTTGCTGCACAAGCGATTTCTGTGAATAAAGAACTCGGTTGGGATACAGATAAAGTCAACGTCAATGGTGGTGCCATTGCAATCGGTCACCCGATCGGTGCCTCAGGTAACCGCGTTCTTGTCACCCTGCTGCACGAAATGAAACGCCGCGATTCTAAGAAAGGTGTTGCGACACTTTGTATCGGTGGTGGTCAAGGCGTTGCCCTGTGTGTTGAACGCGCATAATTGACTGTTTGGTCTATTTTTTCACCCTGAAAAAATAGCATCAACCTATTGATAAATAGCCCTTTTCTATATGGAAAGGGCTATTTTTTTACCCACCCTTCATAAAGTTTGAATATTTCAAAAATAAGGGTGGATTTATTAAAATAATGTCCCCACAATGCTTTTGTCAAAGATCGGGGGTTTCGGTCTTTTCAGAATTTTTAAATGACTAATAAGAGGAAGAATCATATGGGTCGTGTAGCACTCGTTACTGGTGGAACGCGCGGTATTGGTCGCGCTATCTCTGAACGCCTTAAAGAAGCAGGTTACACTGTTGCAGCCAACTTTGGCGGCAACGAAGAAGCTGCAAAAAAATTCACAGAAGAAACAGGTATTGCTGCATTCAAATGTGACGTAAGTGACTTTAACGCTTGTCAGGAAATGCTGGCAAAGATCAAAGAAGACTTGGGTCCGGTTGAAATTCTGGTTAACAACGCAGGTATCACACGTGATGGCACATTGCACCGTATGTCTGAAGACAACTGGGAAGCTGTTATCGCAACAAACCTGACATCTTGCTTCAACCTGTGTCGTGGTGTTATCGACGACATGCGTGCAAATGGTTTCGGTCGTATCGTAAACATCGGTTCCATCAACGGCCAGGCTGGTCAGTATGGTCAGGTGAACTACGCTGCTGCCAAATCCGGTATCCACGGCTTCACAAAAGCCTTGGCACAAGAAGGTGCTGGTAAAGGCATCACTGTAAACGCGATTGCACCGGGTTATGTTGATACAGACATGGTTCGTGCAGTTCCGCCAGCAGTTCTGGAAAAAATCATTGCGAAAATCCCGATGGGCCGCTTGGGTCGTGCAGACGACATCGCACGTGGCGTTCTGTTCCTGGTTGCCGATGACGGTGACTTCGTAACAGGTGCAACACTGTCCATCAACGGTGGTCAGCACATGTACTAATATCTCTTCAACTGAGATATAAAAAAGCCCTTTCCATTCATTTGGGAAGGGCTTTTTCTTTGTTACGCCCATTACATAATAATTATAGCATATACCATCTGAATAGCTTAGTATGCGCGCCACCTTCAAAATAACCGGGCTGTCCAATGAATAAGTTCCCTTATCCGCCAAGCACCATTCTGTCTTTTCTGGTTCTTCTTGTTTTATTCGCAAGTGTGATCATCGGGTTGGAAAGTGAAACAAATTCATCGCGTGCAACACAGGCTGAGCAAACAGCACCAACTTCGGCTTCCCAGCAACAGCCCCAATCCCGGACCGTCGGTTTTTTGCGACCTACAGCGCCGTTATCTCAAGAAGAAATTCGCGATCTTCGCTTCATGCGCGAAGAGGAAAAGCTGGCACGTGATGTTTACAGCGTGTTGTTTCAAAAATGGCAACTGCCCATTTTCCAGAATATTGCACAAGCTGAACACAAACATACCAGCGCAGTTCTGAACGTCATCAACCGTTATGGCATTTCAGACCCCGCAGCCGGTAAGCCCGCAGGTGTCTATGCCGATGCCCATCTCACTAAAATGTACAAAGACCTGATCGCCAAAGGGCAACGTTCTGTTGAAGATGCCCTTTGGGTGGGGGGGATTATTGAAGAGGTCGATATTGATGATCTGGATAAGGCCATCTCACGCACCCAGCGTGGCGACATCATCCGGGTTTATCGCAACATCCAATTGGGATCGCGCAATCACTTGCGTGGTTTTGCCAAATCACTGGCCGGATTGGGACGTGATTATAAACCACAACATCTTCCCCTTGAAAGTGTCACCCAAATCCTTGCCGGTCCGATGGAAAACAATCGACCATTTTAACGATTTCTCCCCTTACTCGTAGGTGCGAATATCGTCGATCACTTTGCCATCATTAATCAAGCTACCCGGCGCAACAAATTCGATCATACCGCGCAGCTTACAGATGGTCTGCACCGTTTCGCCAATCGCCTGCGCCAGATCGTCTGAGCCCTGATCCACTTCACACTGAAGGGTCATGGCATCACGGTTGTCATCATTACTGACAACCAGACGGCCCTTTTTGATCTCGTCAAATTGTTTCACAATCTGGTTAACCTGACCGGGATGCACAAACATGCCCTTAATCTTGGTGGTTTGGTCTGCACGACCCATCCAGCCTTTGATACGCATATTGTTGCGCCCACAAGGGCTGGCCCCTTCCAAGACAGCCGATAGATCCCCTGTACCAAAACGGATCAGTGGATAGGCTTTGGACGTCAGATTGGTTACAACCACTTCACCCACTTCGCCATCTGGCACCGGATCATTTGTGCCCGGACGCACGATTTCAACCAGTACGCCTTCATCAACGATCAAACCTTCTTTGGCAGAAGATTCATAAGCAATGGACCCCAGATCAGCCGTGGCATAGACCTGACCCACATTAATGCCACGTTCCACAAACCAGTCACGCACAGACGGCGGTAAAGCCTCCCCCGTTACCAGAGCTTTTTTGAAACAGCTGGTGTCAATGCCCGCTGCATCTGCCTTTTCCAGCAAAATGCGCAAGAAAGACGGTGTGCCGCAATAGCCATTTGGTTTTAAATCACGGATCAATTCCAGCTGTTGTTCCGTATTGCCCGGACCTGCGGGAATGACACTACAGCCCAGTGCATGAGCGCCACCATCAAGGATAAAGCCACCCGGCGTCATGTGATAAGACAGGGTATTGAGCACCACATCACCTGCACGGAAACCTGCGGCATGAAACGCCCGGCTTGTGCGCCAGTAATCAGCCTCACGTCCTTCCGGGTCATAAATCGGCCCTGGGGATTGGAAATAGCGCCCCATTACACCTGTGGCTGTTGCATTCAATCCCCCAAAAGGCGGTTTGTCTTTTTGTTGGGCAACCAGATCAGATTTACGTGTCACCGGAATTTGGGCCAAAGCTTCACGGTCCAGTTTCGTTGCGTCCACATCTTGTAAGAGATCACTGAAATAGGAAGCATTGTCTTTTGCATAAGCCAGTTGGCTTGCCAGCTGAACCAGCTGTTCGCTCTCACGCGTTGTTGTGTCACGTGTTTCCAAAGGATCGTAATATTGTTGGTCGCTCATGGGTCTACCCTGTTTTTATCACTTGTCTTTTTTCTTGATTATTGGCCTTACAACCAACGCTTACGACGCTTGTAAGATTTCAGGTTTTTAAACGATTTACGGTCTTCATCACCGCCACCACCGAGGTAGAATTCTTTTACATCTTCGTTGTTCAGCAACTCTTCACGCGTCCCATCCAGAACAACTTTCCCAGATTCCATGATGTAACCGTAATCACAGTGTTTCAGCGCCATATTAGCGTTCTGTTCCACCAGCAACATAGTAATGCCCAGCTCTTTGTTCAGTGTGCGGATGATTTCAAACACTTCTTTCACCAACAGCGGGGACAGACCCATGGACGGTTCATCCAGCAAAATCATATCCGGCTTGGACATGATCGCACGACCAATCGCCAGCATCTGCTGCTCCCCACCTGACAGATACCCTGCCAAGCCAGTACGTTCTTTCAGGCGCGGGAAATAGTGATAAACCTTTTCAATGTCCGCCTTGATTTCTGCGGCACTGTCGTTGCGGGTATAAGCCCCCAGACGCAGGTTTTCCAAAACGGTCATATCTTCAATGATCCGGCGGCCTTCCATCACCTGAAACAGGCCGTTGCGCACTGTTTTTTCCGGGCTACCGTTGGCAATGTTTTCCCCTTTATAGGTCACATCACCACGAGTCACTTCACCGTCTTCTGTGCCCAACAAGCCAGAAATCGCTTTCAGGGTTGTGGATTTACCCGCCCCGTTTGGGCCAAGCAATGTCACCAGTGCCCCTTTCGGTACGTCCAGAGATACACCGCGAAGGACCAAAATCACCTCGTTATAAACAACTTCAATATTGTTAACACTCAGCATCAGGTCTGCGTTGTCTTGCGCTAAAGCTGCCTCTGCCATTGTTACTTTCCTTTTTTCCCTGTGCTCCTGAAATTAAGAGCGCGTTTGTTTCTTTAAATTTCTAAATAAATATTTTGAATTTAAGGAGTAAGGAGGTCCGACCCGAAATATGGACCGGAACTCCAAACCCTCAGGAAGGCATTCCTTAGAGGCCAAGCCACTCAGCTTTACGCTCGAGCTTCGCATCAAACAGTTTCGTCATGCCAATTGTGCCGTCTTTCAGCAGCTGCGGAACAGTCTTGGACGGATCAGCATCAGCTTTTACGTTTGCTTGGTAAACGTAAACATCCATGTGACCACGATGGTCAGTTGCTGTCCACGTACCCGCCGGGCAAACGCCTTCAAGGCCAGCCGGGATCCAGTCAGACTTCTGATACATCCCTTTTTTGATGTTCTCGCCTTTGATCCCACCGTTCTGAGCAGCCCATTCCATGGCTTCTTTCATGTAGAAGAAGGAACAGACGCCACGTACATAGTGAACGTTGTGGTGATCTTGATTAGAACCAGCAGCGTTGATTGCTTTCACCAGTTTCATACCCGGTACATCTGCGTTAAAGGCCGCAGCACCCATCGGGAAGACAACGCCGTCAGCCGCTTTACCAGCCGCTTTCATTACGTTTTCGTCCATACCCCAAACGTTTGTGATGAACTGAACGTTTGCACCAACAGCCTTACAGGATTTCAGCAGAGAAATACCCGAACCGCCAGTGTTTGCCAGATACGCATACTGTGCGCCAGACTCTTTCAGTGACAGACACTGCGCTTTAAAGTCACCAGCTTTCATAGAGTATACGATGTTGTTGCCAACTTCGAAGCCCAGATCAGCAGCGTAGCCGTTTGCCGCTTTTTTCGCAGCATTCGGGTACGGGTGGTTGTCGCCCATGAAGACGAATTTCGGCTTGGCAATGCCTTTTTTCTTCGCATCAGCTGCAGCCCACTGGATTACAGCGCGCGCGCCATCAGAATAAGACGGGCCAGCGAAGAAGTTGTACGGTGCACCTTTTTTCACATGGTCAGACTTACCAGTCGGGTCCTGCAGGTGAGCAGAATAAGACGCAGAATAGTAAGGGATCTTGTCACGGCCAACAAAACCAACCAGTGCTTCGGTATCAGCTGTACCCCAGCCCTGAATGACAACCGCGCCCGCAGATTTCCATTTTTTGTACTGACCAATGGCTTGCGGTGCTTTGTAACCGTAATCCACTGTGTCCAGTTCAATCATTTTACCCGCAATACCACCATTGGCATTGATGTAAGCTGCTGCATCTTTTTTACCTTGTGTAAAAGGCTTGGATACAGAAGCCGTCGGGCCAGTCAAGTCAGCCAGGTTTGCAATCAGAAGCTTGTCAGCAGCCAGTGCGGAACCGGCAAAAGCAACTGCAGTAGAAGTGGCCAACAGACCTGTCATAAATTTGCGCATGTAATGCGTCTCCCTTTAATAAAGTTAACCTTCCTGTAGAGGTGATCTGGGGCATTTATTTTTGCTTTTATCGCCCCAATATTTCGAACAAATCGAATTAGTACGAGAATGGGTAAAGCTTCCAATAAGCCTTGGTCATTCTCCAGCGGTGGGCCAGCCCTTCCGGTTCAAAGATCAGGAACAGGACAATTGCCAAACCAACCGTCATTTCTTTTAAGAAGTTGATGCCATCCATAAAGCCGGAGCCAACACCGGGAATAGCAGATGCCATACCCGCAGCCCCTTGCATGATCTCTGGCAAGAGAACCATGAAAACTGTCCCCATCATTGAGCCCATGACACTGCCCAAACCACCGATGATGATCATACCGATGAACTGAATGGACAGCAGCAGGTTGAAGCTTTCAACCGATACATATTGGAGGTAATGAGCATAAAGCGCACCCGCCACACCGGCATAGAAAGAGGAAATACCGAAAGACAAAACACGGTACCATGTCAGGTTAATACCCATGACTTCGGCCGACAGATAGTGGTCACGGACCGCAACAAAGGCACGACCATCACGTGAGCGCATCAGGTTTGATGCACCGATATACATGATCACCACATAGACCAGAACCACATAGTAGTAGCTACGGTCCGTATCAAGGGCAAAACCGAAGATCTCGAACGGGTTGGCCAAGGCACCGGCAGAACCACCTGTGAACCATTCTGCACGGGCAAAGAAGTCTTCCAGAATGAACTGGGACGCCAGCGTTGCAATGGCAAGGTAGAGACCTTTAATACGCGCAGCCGGCATACCGAACATCATCCCCACAGCCATAGTCAGCAAACCTGCCAACGGAATGGTGAAGAAAACCGGGATGGAGAATTCGTTGCTCATCCAGGCTGAGGCAAAGGCACCAAAGCCGAAGAATGCTGCGTGCCCCAGTGAAATCTGACCGGTAAAACCAACCAGAATGTTCAGGCCCAATGCCCCGATGGACATGTAACCAATCTGGATCATCAGGGACAGCATGAAGTCACTGACGAAGCTGAACTCACCGATTTGCAGTGGGGCGATGATACACAGGATCACCCCCATCATTGCAAATTTTTTGGACGTAGGCGTCGGAAAGATGGTTGTATCTTTCTCGTAGGTGGTGCGGAATTCACCGCACCGCATCATGTTATAACCAGCCATCTTTCTTATACTCGCTCAATATCTTTTGTACCAAACAGACCGTAAGGTTTGATCATCAGAATGATAACCAGCACGTAGAACGGTGCGATTGTGTAAAGTTGCCAACCTGGAACCACTGGCTATCTGCAAATTCTGCAAAGTTTTCCAGCAGGCCGATGATGATGCCGCCAACGATGGCACCCACGATTGAGTCCAGACCGCCAAGGATTACCGCCGGGAATACTTTGATCCCGATGAAGGCCAAGGTGTCAGACACACCGTTCACAATCCCGATAACCACACCGGCAACCGCAGACACAACAGCGGAGATCGCCCAGGCCATGGCAAATACGTTTTTCACGGAAATACCCAGTGATTGCGCAACCTGTTGGTCAAAGGCTGTGGCACGCATGGCGAGGCCATGTTTGGATGTTTTAAAGAACCAGGCAAAACCCACCATGATGAAGAGTGATATAATCAAACTCATGATATAGGCGCTCTGGATCTGGAAGCCCCAGAACTGGACAGTTTCCGTATCAAACACTTTCGGGAAAGGCTGTACGTCCACACCGAACATCCATTTCATACCCGCCTGGAAGAACAGGGACAGACCGATAGTCACCATGATGACCGAGATAATCGGCTCGCCAATCATGGGGCGCAAAACGATGTTTTGAAGGGCAATACCAAAGACCGTCATAAAGGCCAGCGTAAAGAGGAAGCCAACCACAAAGGGCAACTGCCATTCCGTTAGGAAATACCAGCAGGCCCATGCACCGATGAGCAGGAACTCACCTTGGGCAAAGTTAACAATCTGTGTTGATTTATAAATCAGAACGAAGCACATCGCGACCACACCGTAAAGTGCACCGATGATCAGCCCGTTCATAAGCAGCTGGATAAGTAGATCCCAATTCATTTTAGTCGTCCTCCCTTATTCAGCCGCAGCTTTTGTTTGTTGAGGAATTGCACCGTCCATGGATTCCACCATAAGGTCGGTCACGATGTGCGACTTGGAGCCATCCTGGAAGGTAATCATCGTATCAATATGCACTTCCGGCTTGTCTTCATAGATCGCATCAATAACGTCAGCGTATTTCTCCGCCACCACTTTACGGCGGACCTTACGTGTCCGTGTCAGCTCGCCATCATCGGCATCCAGCTCTTTATAAAGAAGCACGAACTTCTTGATTTGCTGGGCCTCTGGCAGGGTCGCGTTTACCTGTTCAATCTCTTTCTTCACCGCTTCATAAACCGGTGCCAGTGACGACAGATTGGTGTAGTTGGTGAAAGCAATCTGATTTTGCTCTGCCCATTTTGAGACGATGGAGAAACGGATACAAATCAGGGCCGAGAGATACGGGCGATCCTTACCCAAAATCACAGCTTCACCCACATAAGGGGAGAACTTGAGTTTATTCTCAATAAACTGCGGGGAGAAGCGAATACCTGTAGATGTTTCCGCCAAATCCTTGATCCGGTCAATCACCACCAGGTGGCCGTTTTCTTTCTTGAAGTAACCCGCATCACCTGTATGCATCCAGCCATCACGCACATCTTCCTTAGTGGCTTCTTCATTTTTGTAGTAGCCGAGGAACATACCTGTGTTTTTGGAAACAATTTCACCAACACCTTCTTCATCCGGATTGATGATCTTGATTTCGGAATTCTCAAACGGATGACCGACAGAATCGAAATCAATGTCATTGCCACGGTGAATGGTATAGGCACCGGCCATTTCTGTTTGACCGTACAGCTGTTTCAGCGGCACACCCATGGCGAGGAAGAAGCGGAATGTATCCGGCCCCATCGCTGCACCACCTGTGGCGGCTGAACGCAGGTTGGTGAAACCAAGACGGTCACGCAAGGCGCGGAACAGGATGAAGTCAGCCAGTTTGGAACGTTCACCACGATCCAGCGCTTCCATACCCAGCTTCATGCCCCAGTTAAACATTTTCTGTTTAAACGGTGTGGAGTCCATCATGCGAGCCTTCACGTCTGCGGCGATATTTTCCCACACACGCGGGGCCAACAAAACGAAGCTTGGGCCAATTTCGCGAAGATCGGACATCATTGTTTCCGGTTCTTCCACGAAGTTGACAATCACACGGGCCACAAGGGCCTGAGAGACCACATACATCTGTTCCATAATCCACGGCAGTGGCAGAACAGAAACATAGTTATCACCCGGCTTTTTGTCATCCGCTTCAAGATAGGCAATGGTGTGATCCAAGAACGGACCGGACTGCAACATGGTCAGCTTCGGATTAGATGTTGTCCCTGATGTCGTACACAGAATAGACACGTCATCAGCATGGCCCTTATCCACCAGATCGTCATAGATCTTTGGATTTTTCACCAATGCCTCACGGGCCATGTCTTTGAGCTTTGCATGATCCAGAAGACGCTCATCATCATATTTACGCATGCCACGTGGGTCGCAATAAACGATATGCTTGATGGAAGTCACATCTTCCAGTTCCAGCAGCTTATCCACCTGCTCTTCATCTTCTGCGATAACGACTTTTGTTTCCGCATAATTGATCAGGTAAGAAGCTTCCGGGCCTAAGGAATCTTCGTAAATCCCCATGGACATGGACCCAATGGCCTGGGCTGCCACTTCGCCCCACACCCATTCCGGGCGGTTTTTACCAAGAAGGCCGACCGTATCGCCCTTCCCGCAGCCCAACACATGCATCCCCACAGCCAGAAGCTTTACTTCTTCGTGGTAGTCAGCCCATGTGAATTCATTCCAGATACCGAATTCTTTTTCGCGCATGGCGACGTCATTCGGCCAATTTTGTGCATTGTAGCGCAAGATTTTGGGGAACGTATCATGCACCTTAATGTCGCAATATTGATTGCTCATTTAAGCCACCTCGCCTGAAACTTCGTCAGCGTCATCTTCTTCACCGAGGTAAGCGCGCTTAACGTAATCGTTGCTCATAATTTCATGGGGCAGGCCCTCGGCAATATTCTTACCAAAGTCCAGAACCATCACGCGTTCAGAAATGTCCATGACCACACCCATATCGTGTTCGATCATGATCACCGTCATGCCCCATTCTTCATTGAGGTCAACGATGTAACGCGCCATATCTTCTTTTTCTTCCAGGTTCATCCCGGCCATTGGCTCATCCAGCAAGATCAGGTCTGGACGCAGGGCTACGGCACGAGCAAGCTCAACACGCTTGCGCAGACCATAAGACAGCGTACCTGCCACAGACTTGCGGATATGGGAGATTTCCAGAAAGTCGATAATATCTTCGGCTTCACGACGGTGGATAAGCTCTTCTTTCTGCGCCCCACCGACCCAATAGGCCATACCGTTCAAAAAGTTATTTTTCATCAGGTGGTGGCGACCAACCATGATGTTATCCAGAACCGTCATGTGCGAGAACAGGGCCAGGTTTTGGAACGTACGCCCCATACCCAGTTCAGCACGATGGTTCGGTGTCATTTTCGTAACTTCTTGTCCCTTGAACTTAATGGACCCTTCCTGCGGCGAATAACGCCCGGATACACAGTTCAAAAGAGATGTCTTCCCCGCACCGTTCGGCCCGATGATGGAAAACAATTCACCTTGTTTTACATTGAAGCTGACATTGCTCAGCGCACGGACACCGCCAAAACGCAAGGAAATGTCATCAACTTCCAAAATGGGCGTATTTTGCCCTGTCATCTACTTTCTCCCCGTCAGATCGTCTTTAACGTTAAAGACCATTTTAGTTGTCGTTTACGTCAACGTAACATTACCCTTCATCAAAGGAAACAAATAACCTTACGCTTACGTAAACGTCTTATTTGACTGTAGGAAGCCTAGCCCATAACTGTGAAGGGGCAATGCAGAGACTTTCAAGAAACCGATAAACTTTGTAAAGGAATGTAAAGTTCACCCTCACATCCAAGCTTTTCGCTAGCCTGTAGATGAGTTACAACACAGGTATGGTAATGGGAAAAACATATAAAATTCTGGATAAACAGAAGATTAGCGCCCTTGATGGCCCTTCTCTGGATGCGCAACAATGGGCCTTTGTTCAAACGGGTCTGGAACATCTGGATGACGGTTTTTCCATTTTTGATACCGACCTTAAACTGGTTGCCTGGAATTCAAAATTCTTTGAGCTGACCGACTTTCCCATCGAGGAATTCAGCTATTACGGTGCCCCTTTTGAAAGCTTCATTCGCTATAATGCTGAACGGGGAGAATACGGTCAGTTTCCGGTAGAAGACATTATTGCCGATACCGTGGCCGAAGCTCGTAAATTTCAGCCTCATGTCATGGAACGCGAACGCCCAAACGGCATGATTTTGGAAGTGCGCGGCAATCCCATGCCCGGTGGTGGCTTTGTCACTGTTTACAAAGACATCACTGAACGTAAAAAAGCCGAACGCTACCTTCGCCAAGCCAATGATGAGCTGGAAGCCCGCGTTCAATCACGCACTGCCGAACTGAACGAAGCCCTTAAGGCCCTTAAGAAATCAGAAGAACAAATCCGTCTGATTGCCGATACGGTCCCTGCCCTCATTGGATATGTCGATAAAAACCAGACCTATACCTTTGCCAATAAACAATATGAAGACTGGTTTGGCCGCAGCCCGGACAAGCTTGTGGGAAAGTCAGCCAAAGAAGTTCTGGGTGATCAAATCTATCGTGATCAGCTTTCCTGCATTCATGCAGCCTTAAATGGCGAAGAAGCCTCACGCGAATTTATTCTAACCATGTCTGACGGGCGCGAGATTAATGCGCTTGTATCTTATATTCCCCATAAAAATAAAGAGGGAAAAGTCTGGGGCTATTTTGTTTTAGGTCAGGATGTCACCGATATTCGCAGTGCTGAATTTAAATTCCGCCAAGCCCAGAAAATGGAAGCCATCGGCCAACTCACCGGCGGGCTGTCCCATGATTTCAACAACCTGCTGACTATTATCATCGGCAATCTATCCGTTTTACAAGAAGATGGCGAAAACGACCCTGCCCTGCTCGATATGGTTGACCCGGCACTGGATGCAGCACGCCGGGGTGGGGAACTGGTGAAGCAACTTCTTGCCTTTGCACGACGCCAGCCCCTTAAGCCTGCCTTAAGTGACCCTGGTGAATTGATTATCGGCATGCAGGATTTGCTCAGCCGTGCGGTGGGCTCCCAAGTGGAACTTAGCCTACATGTCAATGAGAATGTCTGGCCCGTCCTGATTGATGCCCATCAGTTTGAAAACTCTATTCTAAATCTGTGCATCAATGCACGTGATGCCATGAACGGGGTTGGAAAAGTTTCGATCTTTGCTGAAAATGTCACCCTAAAAAGTGTCTTTTCGGATCGCAACATTGATGTCACACCGGGTGATTATGTGGTGATTTCCGTGGTGGATAATGGTTCTGGCATGCCACCTGAAATTATGGAACGAATTTTCGAACCCTTCTTCACGACCAAGGAAAAAGGGCCAAACAGTGGTCTGGGTCTATCCATGATTTATGGTTTTGTACGTCAATCCCAAGGTCATTTACAAGTCGACAGCCAATTGGGTGAAGGCACACGTTTTCGCATGGTTCTGCCCCGTAGTCAGGAAACTCAAATCAGCGAAAAGAGCCAAAACCGCAATCACAATGTTCCACAGGGGAGTGAAAGAATCCTTCTTGTCGAAGATGACCCCGGTGTGCGAGCCTTTGCCTCCAACAGCTTGCGCCGCCTTGGGTATGACGTGATTGCCGCCAGCGATGGTCACGAGGCCCTTGGAATTTTGGAACTGGATTCTCAGTTTGATCTGATTTTCTCTGATATTGAAATGCCCGGCGGTCTCAATGGCATTGAAATGGTCGAACAAATCAGACACACGCTTCCTAAACTTCCTGTCTTGTTCATGTCAGGATATCCGGACAAAGTGATGGATCAAACGGGACGTGATCAAGAAGAAATTGACCTTCTGGCCAAACCATTTGAACGGCTGGAACTGGCCAATCGCATCCGTCGGGCGCTTGATCGAAACAATTGAAATAAAAAGCCTTCTTTCAAGCACACTAATCTTCATGTAAGATTTCAAATAAAACACAAACACAGGGACTAAAATGACAGATACAGGTCATATTCTGATTGTTGATGACGAACCCCATATCTGTTCGTTGGTGGAACGCTGCCTGACAGGGGTTGGTTTTCGCGCAAGTTCGGCACAAAGCGGCGAAGAAATGAAAGCTGCTTTGGCCAAAGGCGATGTGGATATGGTGGTGCTGGACCTGATGTTACAGGGGGAAGACGGCCTTGACCTGTTGCGCCAAATCCGTGGGGAAAACGAAATTCCGGTGATTATTCTGACCGGTATGGGCGAAACAGCCGACATGGTCATTGGCTTGGAACTGGGCGCGGATGATTATATCTCCAAACCGTTTGAGCCCCGCGAATTGCGTGCCCGCGTGCGCAGTGTATTGCGTCGTTCCAAAGGGGCTTCTCAAAACACACCTAAAGGGGATGAGATTTCAGAAATGCGTTTTGCCGGATGGACACTGGATCGCATGGCACGCAAACTCATTGACCCCACAGGTACAGAGACCCCCTTAACAGCAGCACAATTTGACCTACTGACCGCCCTTGCCTGCCACCCCAATCGGGTACTGAGCCGGGACCAACTACTGGATTTGGCCCGTGGCCGGGAATCATCGCCTTTTGACCGTTCAATTGATGTCCATATCGGGCACTTGCGTCAAAAAATTGAAAAAGACCCCAAAGACCCGACCATGATCAAAACTGTTTATGGGGCAGGCTATATTTTCACCCCGACAGTGAATGTCTCCTAAATCAAACGTCGTCCTCGCGAATGCGGGGACCTTATTCACTTGAGATAAAGATTCCCAATCAAGTTGGGAATGACGCGAAGTCAGCTATTCACATTTTCAATCATCCAGCTCTCCCCACGGGCCGGGTCCTGAATATGGCTAAGTCGACTAAGCGATAAAGTTTCCACCTGAATATTAAGAGCTTTGGTCGGGGGAATATCCAGCGCTTGGGCAAGAGCTGCACGAATAGTGCCGGCATGGGTGACACAGATGATCTCCTGGCCGGGGTATTTCTTCACCAAATGCGTAATGCAGTTCTGAACACGCCTGCACAACTGTTCAAAACTTTCCCCATCCGGCGGACAATGGCCTGCCGGATCATCCCAGAAAGTTTTAGCATCCGGGTCATCTTCCAGCTCATCCCATATCTTGCTTTGCCACAGGCCAAAATTCTGTTCCATCAATTCTTTATACGCCATCAACTTGGGCTTTTCTTCACGCTGTTCAGCAATGGCCTTAGCGGTTTTTTTTGTGCGCGACAGGGTCGACGTAACCCACAGGGCCTCTTTGGGTAATTGGTCCGCCAAGGCTTTTAAACGGTCCGTATCTTTGAGGTTACAGCCCACATCACGCTGCCCGTAAATACGCCCCGGCATCATCGCTTTGACCGGGGCATGGCGTACCCAGTAAAACCGTGTGGTGGTCACACTCATGCCAGACCTGCTACAACGACAAGAATGGTCATTTCCATCACCTGCTGAGCAGCCCCGTTCACATCTCCGGTATGGCCCCCAATGTGTTTTTGCGCCATTCCTTGAAAAACGTAAAGCGTCGCTAAAGCCATCACCAGTGTGACCATGCCTGCATCAAGCGGCATACACAGCAAAAACAAGGCAACGGCCAAACCACATCCTTGTACCACCACCAACCAGTTCGGCTTTTCCATGCTCGCGGCCAGCCCATCGTTGCGTGCAGGTTCCATAAAATAAATCAGATAAATCGGTGCCATGCGTGATAAGCAGGCCGCAGCCACAATAGCACTGGCCCCGACTTGCCAATCCTCAAACCCGCCAAGAGCGGCACTGCGCAAACCGATGGACATGATCAAGGCAATGGCTCCATAGGTCCCGATGGTGCTATCGCGCATGATCTCCAGTTTGCGATCTTTGTCAAAACCACCGCCAAACCCATCGGCAACATCGGCCAGCCCATCTTCATGTAGGGCCCCGCTCAAGAGCACCATACTCAACACCGCAATCAAGCCACAGGCCAGCGGTGGAATTTCAAAGGTATGGGCAATCCCAAAAACCGTTGCGGCCAATCCGCCCACCAATAATCCAACAAGGGGAAAGGCCCGCAATGCCCGGTTCAAAGCTTGGGGCGGGGCATCTTTTTCCAGTTTCCATGGCACGCGTGTCAGAAAGACCACAGCCAATTGAAAATCTTCCCACCAACTCTTTGGTGTCTGGGCATCTTTTTGAAAGGTTGAACTGGTATCGGTCATGGTTTGCATGCTATGAGTTGGTGAAAGAATATGTTCTTATAACGAACCATTTGCCATTGGGAAAGAGAGTAGGGATATCATGAATACATTACCCCATGTTCAAAAGCTGGACGACATTCGCGAGATTTTAGAAGTTCTGCCGGAATTTTCCCACGAGGCCAAACAACAAGCCGATGCGCGTGAGCCGCAATTGACCAAACCAGCTGGCTCTTTAGGCCGTTTGGAAGAAGTCAGCCATTGGGTGGCGTCTTGGCAAGGTTCTTACCCCCCACGTGTGAAGTCTGTGCACTGTAATGTGTATGCTGGCAATCACGGGGTTGTCGCACGTGGTGTTTCCGCCTATCCCCCCGAAGTCACTCAACAGATGGTACAGAACTTCATTAATGGCGGGGCGGCAGTCAACCAGCTCTGTGAAACCTTTGATGTGGATTTACAAGTCCATGAAATGGCACTGGATCAACCAACCAATGATTTTTCCAAAGGTCCGGCCATGTCCGATGAAGATGCTGCCGAAGCCTTTTTCTATGGTATGACAACGGTGAAAGATCATACAGACCTGCTGTGTATCGGGGAAATGGGCATTGGCAACACAACAGCAGCAGCAGCCGTTGCCCACGGCCTTTATGACGGGGCGGCTGAAACCTGGGTGGGCCGTGGCACAGGCGTAAATGACGAAGCCATGGGCCATAAAATCGCCGTGGTGGCCGAATCTGTTTTGGTTAATAAGGCTGAAATGAAAGACGGCCTTGATGTCCTGCGATGCTTGGGCGGGCGTGAACTGGCCGCGATGGCCGGTGCGGTAATCGCTGCACGACTAAAACGTATTCCGGTCCTGCTGGATGGCTATGTCTGCACCGCAGCTGTTGCCACACTGGAAGCCACCTGCAAAGGGGCCTTGGATCACTGTATGGTCGCCCATAATTCTGTGGAACCGGGTCATCAGCTGCTCTGTGAAAGAATCGGCAAGAAAGCCCTGTTTGATCTGGATATGCGTCTGGGCGAAGCCAGCGGTGCGGTTCTCGCTGTTGGTCTGGTGCGTTCTGCTGTGGCCTGTCACAATAACATGGCGACCTTCGGCGATGCCGGGGTTGCGACCAAAGAAGACTAAAACAATGGCGAAATCCCTCACCCTAACCGGGTTTATCATGCTTATCATTTTAGCGATGATGTGGGGATCAAGCTTTACCATGATCAAGATTGCGCTTGATGCCTTTGGCCCTGCCAGTATTGCTGCGGGGCGCATTGGGCTGGCCGCGATTGTCCTTGTGCTCATCGCAACCTTGCGCCGTGAAGAAATCCCACGTGAACGCAAAACCTGGGTCGGGCTGTTCTGGTTGGCCATTTTGGGCAATTGCGCCCCCTTTTTCCTAATCGGTTGGGGCGAACATGTGGTTGATGGTGGAATGACAGCAGTCTTGATGTCCACCATCCCCCTGAGTGTACCGATCATGGCCCATTTCTTTACCGATGATGAAAAGCTCACCCCTTATATGGTCGCCGGGGTTTGTATCGGTTTTGTCGGGCTACTCGTTCTGGTTGGCCCCAGTGTGCTTTATGGTTTAGGTCAGGATATCCTTGCCCAAGGGGCCATTGTATCAGCCGCCCTGTGTTATGGGGCTGCTTCTATCGTGGCCCGCCGTCTTTCCCATGTACCGTTTATGGTGGTGGCTGCGGGTTCCATGACCATTGCCACCTTGATCATGATCCCGCCTGCCTTAATCATTGACCAGCCTTGGACGATTGAAGCGAATTTCAGCCAGGTTGCCTCCCTCATCTACCTTGGTCTTTTCCCAACGGCCCTTGCCAATATTTTGCTATTACAGGTCATCAATACCTCTGGGGTGAGTTTTCTGGCCCTGAATAACTATCTGGTGCCTGTTTTCGGCATTGCCATTGCGGCCCTCACACTGGGTGAAAAAATCCCGCCTGAAATGCTCACGGCTTTGGGAATTATTTTTGTCGGCATTTTTGTAAGTAACTTAAAACGCAAAAGTGGCTGATTTTACATGTAAAATTTGCTATGCTGCCTGCACGGTTCATGAGGAAGGACATCATGCGTCGCAAAGGGCATATCGTTAACCGCTACCGCCGACAACTCCCCAATCAGGAGGGAGAGAACCTTCTTTTTGCCGATGATTTGCCACGCTATGAAATTGCCCGCAATGCCGATACGCTGATAAAGCTGGTGCAGATGAACCCTTATAATAAGGAAATCCTCAAACGGATGCATTTGCTGGATGCACCGGATTGCTGGCTGGTATCAGGTTGCCTCTTTCAAACCGTGTGGAATGTGGTGGAAGGACGCCATCCGTGTGATGGAATTCTGGATTATGACATCATCTATTATGACCCAGACCAAAGCCGCGAAGCCGAAGAGGTCATGACCATACGGGCAGGAGCGCTTTTTTCGGATTTGGATGTCAAAATACAGATCAAAAACCAATCACGCGTTCATATGTGGTACGAACCCAAATTCGGCCTGCCCTATCCTGAATTGAAATCAGCCGCCCAATCCTTGCGCTATTACCCGTCCAAGGTTCAGGCCATTGCCTTACAAGGGCGGGGTAGCTCACGCATTGCCTTTGATGCGCCCTTTGGCTTTGAAAATATCCTGCGCCTAATTGTGCGCCCAAATCACGCCTTGGAATTTCCCGATATTTACGAGGCTAAGACCAAACGCTGGAAAGATATCTGGCCGAATTTAGAAATTCATCCTTGGGCATAACCCATAAAAAAACGCCATTCCCGCTTTCATTCAGGAATGGCGTTCTTCAGGGGAAGCACGAACTTAGTGCGACATCAACACAGGCACAGTCATATGCTTGAGGATTTCACGGGTATTGCCACCGCGCAACATGTGGGACATGCCGTAATGGCCGTGTGCCCCCATGACAATCAGATTGGTGCCTTCATCTGCGGCATGGGACAACAGCATATCGGTGATGCTGGCTTTATCACGTTTCTCATGAGCCGCTTTGGCTGAAATACCGTATTTACCCAGATGGTCAACCACTTCACTTTCACTTGGGCGTTTGACGCCTTCTTTTTCGATGGAATAAATTTCAGCAATTTTGGCACCCGCCATCATCGGTAAGGCATCGTTCAACGCACGGGCAGATTCACGACCGCCATTCCAGGCAATCAAGCAACGTGTGCCGATTTCCTTAAACTCCCCGGCAAACGGAATAACAAGGGCAGGACGACCAGAATGTACGATCACATTTTCCGCCAGATCAGAAGGCAAGGCACTGTAGTTTTTCGACCAGTCATACTGACCTAAAATCGAAATATCACTGGTACGTGCCGCCCATGTAACAGCCTGAACCACCTGGGCATGGGAGGTACACAGCGTGCTGGCTACCGACATGCGCACGCCAGCTTCTTCGGCCATAGTGGTGAATTTAACTTCCGTTTCCTTGGCAAGCTTGCGCAGCTCATCACTAATCGGATGATTCCCGACAATCGCAGACAAGGCTGGATCCGTTTGACAGAACAGGGCGCTGATATGCGCATCACCTTTTTTTGCCAGATCAATGGCAATTTTGACACGTTTTTCACATTGTTCTGTGGCGTCTAAATGCAACAAAATATGCTTGAATGGCATGGTTTGGACCTTCCCTGAATTGCCTGATTAGTTTTGTTCATTGTGCCTAACATCAATCAGCTTGTGCAGGGGGGCTTTTTTCCTTTTTTTCCAAGCTTTTACAAAAAACACATAAGAGCTTAACATTTCTTTGCAATTCAATGTCGACAATGACTTTGCGGATGTGGCAAAACAGCATATCCCTTTTATGTAATCAGGACAGGACGAAAACCGTGCCTCCGTTTATTAATGACTGCGCCTTATTTTCCGTCAGCCAAAAAGCCATCATCAAAGATAAAAAAGGCCGTATCCTCATGATGGAAAAGGCTGGAAAAGGCCATTGGGACCTGCCCGGTGGCAAGCTGGATGAAGGCGAAGACATGCATGATAGCATTGCCCGTGAGATCATTGAAGAAATCGGCTTTGATAAGGTCCGTATCGGCGATATCATTTATGCGGGACGGCGCAGTTTTGAAGAAAAAGGCAAACCGGAACGGGTTATGATTTTCTATGCCTGTGAGGTAGATCACAAGCTGGAAAAGATCAAACTGTCTGATGAACATAGTGAATGGCGTCTACTCAGTGAAGACGACATCAAAGATCAGAAAAAATATGAGATCAACCCGGTTGTTCGCACCGCCCTCAAGGTTGCTTTTGCGCAAAATTAAGTCAGGAACACATCATGTCAAACCAGTTGGAAATCGAACGTAAATTTTTGGTCACAGGTTCCGGCTGGAAAGACGGGGCCAATGCCAAGAAAATCTCCCAAGGCTATATCAGCAAGGATGAGTCCCTTGTGGTGCGGGTACGCACCAAGGGCGAAAAATCTTTCCTGACCATCAAGGCTGATCGCGGTGAGATTTCCCGCTTGGAATTTGAATATGAAATCCCAAATGAAGACTGCGAGAAAATGCTTGCTGAACTCTGCGGCGATGCCATCTCAAAAACCCGCTATACACTGGATGTAGCGGGCAACACGTGGGAAGTTGATGAATTCCACGGTGTCAATGACGGGCTTGTCATGGCAGAAATCGAACTGAGCAGTCCAGATCAAGCTTTTGATAAACCTGAGTGGGCCGGACCGGAAGTCAGCCATGATAAACGATTTTTCAATTCCTATATCTCCGAACATCCCTTCTCTTCATGGGGCGTGTCTTTTGAGGAATTGGTCAAAGAATTTTGGACCTGTCGCTAAACCCTTTTAAATCTGAAGAACAAGAATAGAACTATGAAAGTTATGATTGAAATCTGGAACACCTCAGGTGGTGAACCAGTCTTTATCTTTCGTAAAATTTATAAAATTAATGACGATGGCGCAATGGAACGAGCAATAACGGATTGCCGAAAGCGTGCTTGCAAGATTAAGGGCTCTTTGATGTTCAGCATGGATATCAAAGTAAGACCTGCATGAGGTGTAAGAAACAGGGTTTGATGAATTCAGAGCTTGTGCGTTGCCCGAGTTTTAGAGCGTGTCATCCTCGCGCAAGCCGAGACCTTTAGATCACACAGATTCCCAATCGAGTTGGGAATGACCGCTTACAGCCCTTTTCTCTAAATCTGACCCATTTCATGGAGCCTTATTTTTTCTTGAGTTAGGAAAGTTGTGCAAAGCGTTAAACTAACCGAATACCAAACAACAAAAAACCCCGCCGAATTTCTCCGGCGGGGTTTTTCGTGTGTCGGCGTAAAGCCTTAAACGTCAACAGTCTCAGCTTTTTCAACAAAAGCAGGGATCTGGTCGAAGTTCATGTAACGATAAACGTCATCGGCTTGTTCGTTCACAGACTTCACTTTTGCCTGATACTCTTCGTTTGTCGGGATCTTACCTGTCATGGCACAAACAGAAGCCAGTTCGGCAGAACCGAGGTAAACCAGAGTATCGATACCCAAACGGTTCGGGAAGTTACGTGTGGAGGTAGACATGGCCGTTGACCCTTTACGGATCTGCGCCTGGTTACCCATACACAGGGAACAACCCGGTGTTTCCATACGTGCACCGGTTTTACCCAGAATAGAGTAATAGCCTTCTTCCGTCAGGATTGCCGCGTCCATCTTGGTCGGCGGTGCAACCCACATACGTGTCGGCAGGTCAGTCAGACCGTCCAGAACTTTACCAGCGGCACGGAAGTGACCGATGTTTGTCATACAAGAACCGATGAACACTTCATCAATCGCAGTACCTGCAACGTCAGACAGAGTTTTCACATCGTCCGGGTCGTTCGGGCAAGCCACGATCGGCTCTTTGATTTCAGACATGTTGATTTCGATCACAGCAGCGTATTCAGCGTCTTCGTCACGCTTCATCAGCTCTGGGTTCGCAATCCATTCTTCCATCGCCTGAATACGACGCTTCAATGTACGCGCATCATCGTAACCTTCTGCGATCATCCATTTCATCATGGTGATGTTGGAGCGCATATATTCGATGATAGGCTCTTCGTTCAGGTGAACGGTACAAGCCGCCGCAGAACGTTCTGCCGCAGAGTCAGATAATTCAAACGCTTGTTCAACTTTCAGATCCGGCAGACCTTCGATTTCAAGGATCTTACCAGAGAAGACGTTAACCTTACCGGCTTTTTCTACGGTCAACAGACCTTGCTTGATGGCATAGAACGGAATGGCGTTTACCATGTCACGCAATGTGATGCCTTCTTGCAGCTCACCAGAGAATTTAACCAGAACTGATTCCGGCATATCCAGCGGCATAACGCCTGTTGCAGCACCGAAAGCCACCAGACCAGAACCAGCCGGGAAAGAGATACCAATAGGGAAACGAGTGTGAGAGTCACCACCTGTACCCACAGTATCGGGCAACAACAAACGGTTCAGCCAAGAGTGAATAACACCGTCCATCGGGCGCAGCGCAACACCGCCACGTGTTTCGATGAAGTCTGGCAGAGTCTTGTGTGTGTTCACGTCAGCCAGTTTCGGGTAAGCAGATGTGTGACAGAAAGACTGCATCACCAAGTCAGCAGAGAAGCCAAGGCAAGCCAGGTCTTTCAGTTCGTCACGTGTCATCGGGCCAGTTGTATCCTGAGACCCAACTGTTGTCATCTTCGGCTCACAATAAGTCCCCGGACGGATACCTTTGCCAGCTTCCAGACCACAAGCCTTACCAACCATTTTCTGTGCAAGTGTGTAACCCTTGCCAGTATCTTCCGGCTCAGCCGGTGTGCGGAATAGGTCAGAAGCCTCCAGACCCAGGGCTTCACGTGCACGGGCTGTCAGGCCACGACCGATGATCAGGTTAATACGGCCACCGGCACGTACTTCGTCAAAGATCACTTCAGATTTCACAGTGAATTCAGAAACAACTTCATCGCCACGCAGGACTTTGCCTTCATAGGGGCGCAGTTCAATCTCGTCACCCATGTTCAGGTTTGTACAATCAACTTCGATTGGCAGCGCACCAGAGTCTTCCATTGTGTTGTAGAAAATCGGCGCGATTTTAGAACCGAGACATACACCACCGAAACGCTTGTTCGGCACGAACGGAATGTCTTCACCTGTCCACCACAGAACAGAGTTTGTTGCAGACTTACGAGAAGAACCCGTACCAACAACGTCACCAACATAAGCAACCAGGTTGCCTTTTTCTTTCAGGTCCTGAATGAACTGAACCGGGCCACGCACACCTGCTTCTTCTGGTGTGATGCCGTCGCGCGGGTTTTTCAACATTGCCAATGCGTGCATCGGAATGTCCGGGCGTGTGAACGCATCCGGTGCCGGGGACAGGTCATCAGTGTTTGTTTCACCTGTGACTTTGAAGACTGTCAGCTTCATGCTTTCAGCAACTTCGTCACGGCTTGTAAACCATTCAGCATCCGCCCAGGACTGCATAACCGCTTTCGCGTTTGCAGAACCTTTTTCAGCGCGTTCTTTGATGTCGAAGAAATAATCAAACACCAACAGTGTTTTCTTCAGACCTTCCGCAGCTGTTTCACCAACTTCTGCATCGTCGATCAGTTCGATCATCGGTTCAATGTTGAACCCGCCCAGCATTGTGCCGAGCAGCTCAGTTGCTTTTACTTTGGAGATCAAAGCACAAGCGACTTCGCCTTTGGCAACCTGTGCCAGGAAGCCAGCTTTAATACGGGCAGCATCGTCCACACCAGCCGGAACACGGTTGGTCAGAAGATCAACCAGTGTATCTTCTTCACCCGCTGGCGGGTTTTGCAACAATTCTACGAGCGCTTCAGTTTGTTCAACTGACAGCGGCAGGGGGGGGATACCAAGAGCAGCACGCTCTTCGACATGTTTGCGATATTCTTCAAGCACTAGACTTCCTCCGCTTATGCAAGAGTGATGATGAGATATCTCTTTTTATTATTGGATATCTCGTAAAATAACGTGCGATATATACACCACATCTCAAGCCAAATGTCCAGCCCTCTAAACCTTTGAAAAACCGCAGAAAACCTCACTTCTGGTATTACCAAGGAAACATAAAGACGCTCCATGTTTGATTTTTATGGGCAAAGAGTCTGACGCCACAGAACCTTAGCCCGTTTTATCATTTCGTCTGGTTATGTCTTTCAACTTCACAAATCCATCTCATAGATGTGAATGCATACGATTAAAGTCAAGAAAAAGCACGCGACGACCATTCATATCGACGCGTGCTTTCCAAGGATTCGCCTTAAGGTTAGAACTAGGGTCAGGACCTAATTAGCCGTGGGAAATCCGTGCAACAAATTTCTGCACCTGCACTTCCAAGGCATCGGCATGAGAGGTCAGCTCATTGGCTGCATGCAAAACCTTCTGAGAAGATTGATCAGTCAAATCAGAGGCGGCTGACAGGTTCCCAATACAGCCTTGAACCTCGCTGACATGTTGGGAGGCTGTTGTCGCACTTTGGGCGATTTCCTGTGTCGCATGACCTTGTTCTTCTGCGGAATGAAGAATGGAAACCGAAATTTCATTGACTTGTTCAATGGTGTGGCTAATCGCGTTAATCGCCTCTGCCGCTGTACTGGTGGCATCCTGCATGGACGAAATATGCGAGGTAATTTCACCTGTTGCACGCGCCGTTTGGTTTGCAAGGTTTTTCACCTCACCGGCAACAACGGCAAAACCTTTCCCGGCTTCACCAGCACGTGCGGCTTCAATAGTGGCATTGAGCGCCAACAAATTGGTTTGTTCTGCAATATCGGAAATTAGGCCAACAACTTCCCCTACTTTATTGGCCGCATCAATCAAACCTTCCATTTTCTCAGACGTCGCATGGGCCTGCGTCACCGCGTCACCCGCAATCTGGTTGGAATCGGACACCTGAGTTTCCACCTGTTGAATAGACGCCGACAATTCTTCAATCGCAGACGCCACAGAATTTACGCTATGGCTGGCCTGAGCTGAGATCGTATCGACATTTTCAGACTCACGAATAGCCCCTTTTGCATTTTCCGACATATGAACAGCCGTTCCCTGCCAATCATTGGCAGATACTGTAAGTTGTTCTACGAAACTCTTGAATTGCTCTTTAAACTCGCTGGCCAGTTGCTCACGTTCGACCTGTTTTTGCTGCTCAACCTCGTCTTCAGCCGTTTTCTGTTCTTGCTGTAATCTCAAACGTTCCTGACTGCGTTCTTTCAAAATGGCTACAGAGCGTGACATATCCCCGATCTCATCCCCGCGATTTTGATAAGAAATTTCCACATCCATATCATCTTGGCTCAGGCGCAGCATGGCACCAGACAACACATTGATGGGCTGTAAGAAACCTCGGGTCCAGAAGAAAGCGACAATGATGGAAAAGACAGTCACCCCAAGAAAAGACAAAACAATCCCGTTGATAATATTGTCCAGCAACCCTTCAATATCCGATTTCAAAACACCGGCATATAAAATGCCGACGATCTCTTTCTTTGAATTTCGGATTGGTTCGTAAATGGTGAAATAATCTTTACCCAGGATCGTTGCTTCACCACTATAGGTCTGCCCTTTGGTCACGACCGGATACACACGCCCTTTTTGTCCAAGAGGTGTCCCCACAGCACGCTTGCCGTCCGGCTTGATGATATTGGTAGTTTTACGCCAAAAATCCTTGGTTTTATCGTCCCACTTGAAAATGGTAACAGTTTCCCCCGTCACGGCCCCAATTTCATCAATCATGGCATGACTGGAAAAATTATCCGGAATGGCATCCATACGCACATTGGAGACCACCCCTTCTTGCGAAAGGGAAAATGACACCCCGTCCATAGATTTTTTGGCAATAGTCGCCGCAATACGCAGGCTCATACTCTGGCGTTCCACGACCTTGTTGACCAAATCAGCACGAATGAGCCAGATTGTCGAACCACCAATCGCAATACCAGTTAGCGCAATCAGAACAATTGTAAAAATTGTCAATTTTGCGTTTAGCTTCAATTTTCCAAACATGTCACCCTTCCAGCAAACAGGTAAAAGATTAACCTAGAAAATCTTCTAACTGCCCGCTGAACAGAATGACATCGACTTTTAGTCTTACTACTTCCGCATAAATCCGTTAGGATTGGCGCAAAGAAAGTCGAAAAATTAAACCCGGCTTTGCCAACCTACACATTAAAGCGGAAGTGGAAAACATCGCCGTCCTGGGCAATATAATCTTTGCCTTCCTGACGCATTTTACCGTTTTCCTTGGCACCGCTTTCACCGCTAAATTCAATATAATCTTCATAGGCAATGGTTTCTGCCTTAATGAAACCACGCTCAAAATCCGTATGGATAGCACCTGCTGCTTGCGGCGCTTTAGACCCGGTACGTACCGTCCAGGCACGCGCTTCTTTCGGGCCAACGGTGAAGAAGGTCAGCAAATCAAGTAGTTTGTAGCCTTCACGAATAACACGGGCCAACCCCGTTTCTTCCAGACCAAGGCTTTCCAGGAATTCAGCCTTGTCTTCTTCACTATCCAGTTTGGAGACTTCTTCTTCGATTTGTGCAGAAATCACAACAGCACGAGCATTTTCAGAAGCTGCTTTTTCAAAAACTTTAGCCGAAATGGAATTGCCTTCAGAGGCACTGTCTTCTTCAACATTACACACATACAGCACAGGCTTTGATGTCAGCAGTTGCAGCATCTGAAAAAGTTTTTCCTCTTCATCATCGCGGCGTTCCACCACGCGTGCAGGTTTGCCTTCTCGCAAGACTTCCAAAACCTTTTGCACCAAGTCCAATGTCACCTTGGCGTCTTTATCCTGACCACGGGCCTTTTTAATCAACGCCTGCTCACGTTTTTCCAGACTTTCCAGATCAGACAGCATCAATTCTGTTTCAACCGTTTCGGCATCACGGATCGGATCAATGGTGTTGTCTACGTGGGTGATGTTTTCATCTTCAAAACAGCGCAGAACATGGATAATCGCATCCACTTCGCGAATGTTACCCAGGAACTGGTTGCCCAACCCCTCGCCTTTGGAGGCACCACGCACCAGTCCGGCAATATCCACAAATTCCAACTGCGTTGGGATTACTTTGGCCGATTGTGCAATTGCTGCCAGTTTATCAAGACGTACATCCGGCACACCCACACGGCCAGAGTTGGGTTCAATTGTACAAAACGGGAAGTTTGCTGCTTCGGCTGCTGCCGTTGAAGTCAGTGCGTTAAACAATGTTGATTTGCCCACATTCGGCAGGCCAACGATACCACAATTAAAACCCATGATCTCAGGTCCATTTCATATGTTAAAAATCTTGCCCTAGCGGATAGCGTGCTTAGGGACTTTCGTCAAGTTTTGACTGTTATTCCTGAACTGAGGTCTTTTTCAACTTTTGTAAAACCGCAAAAGGATTCCCCTCATCCTCAGAAGACTTATCTTTTGGTGCAGGCGTTTTTTGCGCCACATTTTTATCAGCCTTCGGCTTGTTGGGACGTTGCGGGCGCATGTCCATGGCGTAACGGTTCATAAAATCCGTATCTTCGCCTTTCAGCACGCAACTGATATGCTGACAGACCGTGTCGAGCATTTTATCCAGCTCAGTCCCTTCTGCCTTAGCAAAATCACCCAAGACATGGGAATGCACTTTTTCTTTGGAACCGGGATGGCCGATCCCTAAACGCACACGCTTGTAATTTTTCCCCAAATGGGCATCACAACTACGCAAACCATTGTGCCCGCCATGACCACCGCCTGTTTTGACCTTAATCTTGGTGAAGGTCAAATCCAGTTCGTCATGCATGACCACAACATGTTCGGGATCAATTTTATAAAAACGTGCCGCAGCACCGACAGAACGACCAGACTCATTCATATAAGTCTGGGGCTTGAGTGCGAGAACTTTCACACCATTGATGGTGCCTTCGCACATTTCGCCCTGGAATTTTGTCCGCCAGGGACCAAAGGAATGGCGCTGAACCATCAAGTCCAGCGCCATAAACCCGATGTTGTGCCGATTCTTTTCGTATTTCCCGCCAGGATTACCAAGACCGACCAACAAAATCATAAGAAAGAAACCTTACTCTTCAGCAGCTTCTTCTTCTTCACCTTCTACTTCTACAGCAGCTTTCTCACCAGAAGACGGTGCTGCGATAGAACAGATTGTGAAGTCACGATCCGTAATTGTCGGTGTTACACCTTCTGCCAACGTCACAGCAGAAATGTGGATTGTGTCACCAACGTTTGTACCAGTCAGGTCAACTTCGATGCTTTCCGGAATAGCGTTTGCCGGAACGTTACATTCGATCTCGTGACGAACAACGTTCAATACACCGCCGCGCTTCAGACCTTCAGAAGCAGCTTCGTTTGTGAATGTAACCGGGATCGCAACAGAAATCTTCGCATCTTTACCCAGACGCAGGAAGTCAGCGTGCAACGGCTGGTCAGTTACCGGGTGGAACTGAACGTCGCGGCAGATCACAGTTTCAGCTTCTTTGCCGAGTTTGATTTCGCCAGTAGAAGCGAAGAAAGTTTGACCTGTGTGCAGTTGAACCCACAGTTCTTTCGGGCAAATAGAGATGCTTACCGGATCTTTCTTGTCACCATAGATTACGGCCGGAACAAGACCTTCACGACGGATTGCGCGGGCTGCCCCCTTGCCGGCTGTCTCACGCTGTTGTGCATTTAGAACATAGCTCATAGCTGATTCCTTAAATAAATTCTTTGATTGATAATTGTCATAGAGCCTCCAGGGGTGCCCTACGTACAGTAAGGGGCGCGTGATACAAGAATTCGCCTCAAGAGTCAATCAAACAATCACTCACAGCCGGGTTTCACTGTCACGTCTCGTAATTTCAAACAACCGTGTCCTTATACACACATAAAAATAAAAAGTGTGCGCCATGAAAATGAAACTCACCCCCAAACTGATCTCAGCCTTTCTTGCCATCGGGCTGATCCCGTTCTTTATCGTTGGCATCATGATGCTCAATCGCGCCAACCATGCACTGGAAGACGAAGCGTATGCAAAACTAGCGTCTGTTGCCGAATATAAAACCCTTGCGATTAAAAACTGGCTCAAAGACCGCAAGGCAGATGTTCATTCTGTACCTTTAACCCCGTTCTACATCAATGCGGCCAAAACCTTGCTCAATGGGACGGCGGCAGAAAAGGCGCAAGCCCAAAAAGATGTGCGACATGAATTTGAAATCAACCAGCGCCTGCACGGCTATTATAACGAGATGAAAATCCTTGATCTCAAGGGTAATCATCTGATCAGCCTACAAAACATCAATCAGAATGAGGCTGACAAAGACTGGTTTCAGGCCGCCCTAAAAAAAGCACAGCACACAAAAAAAGGCGATGAATGTCACGACCTGTATGTCGGCCCGCTGGAATTCTGTGAAGAGCTGAAAAAGCCCAGCGTTCATATGAGCCATGTCATTCGGGATCGTGACACGTTTGAGCCCATTGCCATGTATGTGGTCGATGTAAATGTCGATAAAATCGAACATCTGATGGAAGTCACCACAGGTATGGGGGAAACCGGACAAACCTATCTTGCCGGGGCCGACGGTATCTTAAAATCCAATACTCGCCACAATGATCAAGCCATTTTCACCCAAAAAATCGACACCACAGGGCTCACCGATACGTTTGAGCGCCGCGAAACAAAACGCGGAGCCGATATTTGTCAGAACCTCGTCTATGAAGGCCCCAATGGTCATGAAGTGCTTGGGCATAACCATTACCTGCCGGAACTTGACCTTGCCATCATGACCGAAATCCACAAGGAAGAAGCCTTTGCCACCATCACAGAAATGGAATGGACCATGGCGAGCATTGCCTCAATCGGGTTACTCTTAATCAGTGGAGCTGGCTGGTATACGGCCCAATCTGTGGCCCGCCCAGTTGTTGCCATGACCGATGTCATGGGAGAAATGGCTCAAAACAACCTGCATGTTGATGTGCCCTATACAAAGCGTCGTGATGAATTGGGAGATATGGCCGGGTCTGTCAGCCATTTCAAAGACCAGATGCTGCGCGTCAAAGAACTGGAACAACAGGCCGAAGCGGACAAACAACAAGCTGAAATCGAACGCAAGGCAGCCATGAATGAAATGGCCACCACTTTTGAGAATTCTGTTGGTCAAGTGGTGGAAAGCGTTACCTCGGCTGTGACACAGCTTCAAGCCTCTTCCACACAAATGTCAAACACCGCCAATCAAACCAGTTCGCAAGCCACCACAGTCGCAGCAGCGGCAGAAGAAGCCTCCACCAATGTACAAACGGTTGCAGCCGCATCCGAAGAACTGGCTGCATCTGAAGAAGAAATCAGCCGCCATGTCCAACAATCTTCAAGCGTTGCTGACCGGGCTGCCGTTCAGGCAGACACCACAAAAGAAACCGTTGAAAATATGGTCGAAGAAGTCGGTAAAATCAGTGAAGTCGTCAATTTGATTTCCGATATTGCCGAACAGACCAACCTTCTTGCCCTGAATGCAACAATCGAAGCCGCACGGGCTGGTGAGGCAGGCAAAGGCTTTGCCGTTGTTGCCAGCGAGGTTAAAAACCTTGCCAATCAAACGGCCAAAGCCACCCAGAATATTGCCCTGCAAATATCGCAAGTCCAATCGGTGACACAAGAGGCAGCCCATGCCATCCATAATATTGGCTCCACCATCACTGAAATTGACGAAATCGCCAATTCCATTGCAGCAGCGGTGGAAGAACAAACCGCAGCCACCACGGAAATCGCCCGTAATGTCGAACAGGCATCTCAAGGCACAGCCGAAGTTTCTGTCAACATCCAGTCTGTTGAAACCGCCGCCGGGGAAACTGGATCAGCCGCACAACAAATCAGTTCTGCGGCAACAGACCTGTCCAAACAAGCCAACGTGCTACAACAGGAAGTCCGTCATTTCCTTGAAAAGGTCCGTTCAGATTAAACGGACAAACAAAAAAGGGGGAAAGCATAAACACTTTCCCCCTTCTTCTTTTTCACAGGCTTATTCAACCCCGTCTTGACCTGCAAGAATTTTACGCCGCCCAACCCGATCAGGGGCTGACACAATGCCGTCTTCTTCCATCTGATCAACAATACGCGCTGCCCGGTTATAGCCGATAGACAAGCGACGCTGGATGTGGCTGGTGGATGCCTTACCATCTTGAATACAAATTTGCACTGCCTGGTCATAAAGCGCATCACCGCTGGATGTATTGCCCCCTACAGAACCTGCGGGCATGACCAGACCGTCAATCGGTTCATCGCTTTCTTCTGTGACCGCATCCACATAAGCAGGCTCACCCTGTTTCTTCAGGTGGTTGACCACTTCTTCAACTTCTTCATCAGAAGCAAATGGACCATGAACACGCGAAACCTGCCCGCCATTAGGTTTAAAGAGCATATCCCCCATCCCCAAGAGCTGTTCAGCCCCTTGCGTTTCTAAAATAACGCGGGAGTCAATCTTGGTCGTCACTGTAAAAGCAATACGAGACGGGAAGTTGGCCTTGATCGTCCCGGTCATCACATCAGTTGAAGGACGCTGCGTTGCCATGATCAAATGCACCCCGGCAGCACGCGCTTTTTGCGCCAAAGACTGGATACAGGCATCAATCTCTTTACCCACCATCAACATCAGATCAGCAAATTCATCGACGATCACCACAAGGAACGGCATGGGTTCCATATCCAGTGGCTGTTCTTCAAAGATCGGCTTGCCTGTTTCCGGGTCAAAACCGGTTTGCACCCGACGGGTCAGCACTTCGCCTTTCTTGCGGCTTTCTTCCAGCTTGGCATTATAGCCTGCGATGTTACGCACCCCCAGATTGGACATGAGGCGGTAACGCTCGTTCATTTCCTGAACACACCATTTCAGCGCCATCACAGCCTTGCCCGGATCTGTCACCACAGGAGACAACAAATGCGGAATGCCTTCATATACAGACAGTTCCAGCATTTTTGGATCAATCATAATGAACTTACATTGTTCCGGCGTCATGCGATAAAGCAGGCTCAAGATCATGGTATTCACACCCACAGACTTACCGGAACCGGTTGTCCCTGCCACCAACAAGTGCGGCATACGAGCCAGATCGGCCATAACAGGCTGACCGCCAATATCCACACCGAGTGCCATATTCAATGAGGCTTTCGGATTATTGAAACTATCAGCCTCAACCAATTCACGTAGATAAACAGTGTCACGACGCGCATTGGGTAATTCAATGCCGATGACGCTACGCCCCGGTACAACTGCGATACGCACAGAGACAGCAGACATGGAACGCGCAATATCATCTGCCAGCGAAATCACCCGTGATGTTTTTGTCCCCGCAGCTGGCTCCAGCTCATAAAGCGTCACCACAGGACCGGGGCGGACTTCAACGATTTCCCCCTTAATACCGAAATCAGAAAGGACCTGTTCCAGCAGTTCCGCATTATGTTCAAGGGCAGCACGATCAATCTTAGCCGCCTGTTTTTGCGAAGCAGATGCTTCGGCCAACAGGTCAAGGGGCGGGAAATTATAGCTATCTGGAGAAAGGACCAAATTTTGCTGTTTGGCTTTCTGCGTCTTTTTCGGCAAGGCGACGTCTTCAACGTCCGGCGTGCTAATCTTGGTCTGTGTTTTCTTACGTTTAAGGACAGGGGCCTCTTCTACAATACCGCTTTCTTCCTCAATCATCTCGTCCAGCTTGGTACGTTGAAGAACACTAACCCCTTTGCTCACCGCTTCAACAGACCCATTCAAGGTACCGCGTGCCGCCACAGCCACACCATGCCCCATATGCGACCATTCATTTTTGGATAAGGCCAATCCATAAATCAATCCAACCCCGCCAAGAACCGCCGCCAAAAGCGCAATTCCCCAATCAAGAAACGGCAAGGTTTCCAGCCCGACAAAGGCAAACAGCCCCATAATCCGTTCAGAGAGCATCAGGCCGGACAAGCCCCCAAGCCCACTGCGCAACGGCCAATCAGAGGGCATGGGCAACACATGAAAAGCAATGGACAATAAAAAAGCGCTAAAACACAACACAACAAGACGCATCCACAAATTGGATACCATTTGTTTGGACGCGATACGCCAGGCCCAGGAAAACAGCACCAACACAGGTAGCGTACTGATCAGGCCAAAGGATTGCATCATAATATCGGCAACATAGGCCCCAACCGGACCAAGCAAATTTTGTACATCATGAGGGGAGGCACTGTTAAAAGACGGATCACCTGGCGTATAGCTTAGCAGAATCATCGCCAAAATGATGGCACTGCCCCCTAAAAACAAACCGGATGTTTCAATTGCACGATTAAACAAAAAATCTTTGACCGCCGCAGGTAACAAAGGAGTCCGTTGGCTTTTGGATGTGGTGCGCGCCATCACATTCTCTCATGACTATTCAAACAGAGTTTTGGTTATGCTCCACCTTATCGAAAGAGAGTTAAGGGATGGTTTACGCCCTTTTCTTAAAGAGAATTGACAATTCGCAATGAAAAGAAATCGGGAATTTCGCATGATCCCCTTACCCGCTGAACAGGTACCCTCCCTTCAGCATTAATCTCGCAGCCCTCTTTCAGTTCCCCAGACCTGAAAGAGGGTCTTTTTTTGGCTTAAATTTCCAACAAAAATATGTATAGTGCGCTCAAGGGTCTCTAGATACCATCACATATTTTAAGGAATTCCCATGTCCCAGTTCAAAACACTTAGTGATTATGATGTTGCAGGCAAACGCGTTCTGCTGCGTGCTGACTTGAACGTCCCGATGAAAGACGGTGCCATCACAGACACCACACGTATTGACCGCACCTTGCCCACCATTGAAGAGCTGGTGCAAAAAGGTGCCCGTGTTGTTCTGATCACACATTATGGTCGCCCCAAAGGCCAGCGTGTCCCGGAAATGAGTGTGGAACCGATTGCGGGTGCAGTGGCTGAAAAACTGGGTAAAGACGTCAAATTCGGTTCTGACTGCATCGGTGAAGAAGCTGAAAAAACAGTCGCTTCCCTATCTGACGGCGACGTCTGCATTCTGGAAAACCTGCGCTATTATAAGGAAGAAACAGATAACGATCAGGCGTTTGCCGAAAAACTGGCAAAACTGGGCGATATCTATGTCAACGACGCCTTTTCTTGTGCTCACCGTGCCCATGCATCCACCGAAGCCCTTGCCCGCCTGTTGCCCTCTGCAGCTGGTCGTTTGATGCAAGCTGAGCTGGAAGCCCTTAGCGGGGCCTTGGAAGCCCCCGAACGCCCGGTTGCTGCCCTTGTCGGCGGGGCCAAGGTATCTACAAAGCTGGATGTTCTCAACAACCTGTCGGCCAAAGTGGACATGCTCATCATCGGGGGCGGCATGGCGAACACATTCCTCAATGCTCAAGGTGTGGATATCGGCAATTCCCTGTGTGAACATGATCTGGCAGATACCGCCAAGGAAATTCTAGCCAATGCTGAGAAAAATGGCTGTGACATCGTGCTGCCCGTTGACGGTGTGGTTGCCAAGGAGTTTGCCGCCAATGCCGAAAACCGTACAGTTGCCCTGGCTGACGGTGTGGCAAAGGACGAGATGATTTTGGATGTCGGCCCAGCTTCTGTTGAAGACCTGAAAGACCGCCTGTCCAAATGCAAAACCATCGTCTGGAACGGCCCGATGGGCGCCTTTGAAATTGCCCCATTTGACAATGGTACAAACGGCGCTGCCCAAGCTGCCGCCGCCCTGACCAAAGAAGGTTCACTTGTTTCTGTTGCCGGTGGTGGTGATACGGTTGCAGCCCTTGAACATGCCGGGGCCAAAGCGGATTTCACCTATATCTCAACCGCAGGCGGCGCTTTCCTTGAATGGCTGGAAGGCAAGGAACTGCCGGGCGTTGAAGTCTTGCGCGTGAAATAAGCCTCAAAAAAGCCCGCAGCCATATTACTGCGGGCTTTTCATAACTGGGTAAGTATCCTATATTTTAGAGATGTAATTAGATATCAGGCGCGTTTCATGTCAAAATCGAATGGTAATTTTTGGTTAATGTTAGCAGGCATCGGTTTGTTCGCTTATGCTGCCAAAAAAATCATGGATGCCCAAAAAAGAAAAACCGACAATGATTTTGCCAATGCAAAAGAAATGCTGGGCCATGACAACCTTTATGAACTTGTTTCCTTACCCAACGGCACACAAGAAAAGCATTTACGTCACGACATAATTCAATCCGCCCTGAATACTGTTAAAGCTCATCGGTCTCATTAATCATGAATGAGTTTCAGGATAAGAATAAATACGCCTACGACTTACTCGTGCATGAGCATGGCGACCTGGTCGGATATGTTGCGTACGGATTTTATAAAAAAAGTAAACGGGAATGGCTGATGTCATCCCACCGCTCAGATGAAGAACGCGCCAAATATTATGAAATGCTCACCCCTCAATTGGTAGAAACATATAGAAGCGATGCCGAACACGTTTTAGAAGAATATGCCAAGGCTGCTATTGAAGCCGCTAAACCGAGCATTGAAAGCCGGGCAAAGGATGCTCGTGTTGTACAAATTATAAATAGGAAAAGCGGCTTCTGGTCACAGGTTTGGGCTGGTTTCACAGCTTCTGTCATCGTTCTATTTGTCACAGCCATGATCGCCTTTGCTTTAAAAAATGACATCATGTCATTCATCAAATGACAAAAACCGCTGAGATCACCCAAGGTACACAGCTTCTTTTACAAAATATGGGCTATGCCTGCCTAAACGAAGTCACCCTGCCCAATGATCGCCGCGCCGACCTGATGGGCCTCAACAAAAAAGGTCAGATTTTTATCGTTGAAGTCAAATCGAGCCTTGAAGATTTCCGCAGTGACCTGAAATGGCAAGACTATCTAGACTATTGTGATTTCTTTGCCTTTAGTGTTGATGAAGACTTCCCTAAAGATATCCTGCCAGCAGAACATGGCTTGATCATTGCTGATAAATTTGAAGGCTATCTGCACCGCCATAGCCCTGAACACAAACTCAATGGGGCACGACGTAAAAGCCTGACCTTAAGTTTTGCCCGGACAGCGGCAAAGCGGCTGGAAAAAGATCAGGTTTAAATTTTCTCAAAACACCGTATAGTTCGACACATCGACTTTCCCTATTTGAGGCACGCAACCATGCAACAGAACCTTTCCCTTCAACAAGCCCTGCAAGTGGCCATGCAACAAATCAATGCGAACCAGTTGCCACAGGCTCAAGACTTGCTGTCTCAAATTCTCAAACAAATCCCCAAACATTCCGATGCACGCAATCTTTTGGGCGTTACCTATCTAAAACAAGACAGATTTGACGACGCATATAGCGAAATCAAAAAATCCCTGCAAGGCAACCCGAAGTTCGCCTTGGCCCATTACAATATGGGCCTGACCCTATTGGGGATGAACGAACCGGACAAAGCCATTAAATCCTTTAAAAAAGCGATCAAGATCAAACCAGATTATTTTGCCGCCAAGCGCCATTTATGTGATGCGCTGTTTATCGCTGAAAAATTTGAAGAGGCTGAACAGAATTTCCGCGCATTAATAGACCAAGCCCCCCAGGATATCGCCCTGATTGTCACACTGGCAGATATGGTCGATACACAAGGCAAATGGGATGATGCAGAAACCCTTTATAAACAGGCCATTGACCTGGCCCCGAAAGAGGCCGTGCTTTACACCAAACTCGCAAACACCTTAAATCAGGCAGGCAAACCGCAAGAAGCCGAAGAGATCATCTTAAAAGCGTTGGAACTGAAACCAGACTTCCATTCTGCCCATATGGCCCATTCCTATATTATGCTCAGCCAAAATAAACCCAAGGAAGGTTTGGCCGCTGCAGAAAAAGCTTTGGAAATCTTCCCCGGTGAAACCACAGCTGTAGCCTGGAAGCTCACCGCCCTTGATCAGCTGGGCGGCGGGGAAGAATATGATCGTTATATGGATTTTGACACTTTCGTTAAACCTGAATGGGTCGATGTGCCAAATGGTTATAAGGATATTGATGACTTTAACGCAGCTCTGGTCAAACATGTGGAGAACCACCCAAAGCTCTTCTCCTTTGACCATTATGAGGTCACACGTTACGGCAAGGAAGTTAAAGATATCTATTCCGAACCTATGGGACCGGTAAAACATCTCAAGGCTGCTATGGAAAAACAGGTCGCAAATTATATTGCCAACCTGCCCGATGATCCAGACAACCAGTTTGTGGCAACGGCCCCGAAAAAATGGCGGATTAAATCCTGGGCCAATATACTGTCCGGACCGGGTCGCCAGATTGCCCATATCCATGGCGAAGCCTGGATGAGTGGCTGCTATTACGTACGCCTGCCTGATGTGATGAAATCAGAAGATAACCCCAATAACGCAGGCTATATCGAATTTGGGCAAATCAATGATGAATTCCCCAATCTGACAACCGAACGCCTGAAATTCCTGCAACCACAAGAGGGGCTGGTCGCACTGTTCCCTTCTTATCTTTATCACTCCACCGTGCCGACAGAAAGCACCCAGCCACGCATTGCCATTGCCTTTGATGTGGTGCCTGTTCGTGACTAAAGTTTCGTATGTCATCACGGTCTATAACAAAGCGCCTTTTCTCCCCGGTGTAATTGATGCCTTAAAATGCCAACAAGGTGATTTTGAACGTGAATTCATCTTTATCAATGATGGTTCTAGCGATGAGTCGATGCAGGTTGTTAAGCGTGAAACTGCCGGGCTTGAAAATGTGGTTCTGATTGATCAAAAAAACCAGGGCGTTGCCATTGCCACGAACAATGGGGTAAAGGTTGCACGCGGTGATGTGATCAAGCTTGTAGATTCAGATGATATTCTCGCCCCTTTCTGTACAGAACTTCTACTCAAGACTATGAAGGAAACAGAAAGTGATTTTGTCTTCGGTATTTCAGGGGAATATGAAACGGAGATTTCCTTTGAAAAACCAGACCAGCCGGAAGTCATTCGTTTTGAAGACCCGCTTTATAGTGTGATTGATCGCGGCTTTGCTCGGGTCAGCCATTGCCTGTTTAAGAAATCTCTCTTTAAAAAGGCAGGCGGCTGTGATGAACGGGTTTTCTCCCAAGATCATTCCCTATTCATTCGCCTATGTACCCATGGCACGTTGGCACAAGTGCGACATACGGTCTGCCTGTCACCAAAAGATGAACCGGGGCGCATTATGAACAACAATGCACAGGTCATCCATGATGCGACCATTGCCTTGGCCTATCACCTGCAAGACCATGACGACCTGAGTGCCAAACATAAAAAGGCAGCACAAAAAAAGATTATTTCGCGGGTATGGAAATGGGCCAAGAAAGAACATAAATTCGGTTTTTTCAGTTCTGAATTTCTGCTCTATCTCGCCTCTTCCTGTGGGGTCAGTCTACAAGGCGATCAGTTGGTTTATCTTTGCAGTATTTTTCGAAAAAACGCTACTGTCAGACTGCCGTAATTCTGCTACAAGCATCCCATCATCATCTCAATCGGGGTAGGAAGTATGAGCCAGCCGGAAGTTACCTTTGTTCTGACCAGTTGTGGTCGCGTCGACCTGCTGCAACAGACCATCACAAGTTTCGAAAAATACAACACCTACCCGATCAAACGCGCCATCATCACCGAAGATTCCTGTGATGATAATGTTTATCAGCAAGTTGAAGAACTGTTTGGGGATCGCTTTGAGATTTGGGCCAATAAAGAAAAAAAGGGCCAGATCAAATCCATCGTTGATGCATATGCTACCATCGACACCCCTTATATTTTTCACTGTGAAGATGACTGGGAGTTCACCCGTTCCGGCTTTATTGAAGAATCCTTAAAAATTCTGGAAACAGAACCCAAAATCCTCCAGCCTTTTTTGGAAAGCATTGCCGATGCCAATATTGCAACGGAAAGTGTTGAACTGTTTAAAGAAGAAAAAAAGATTGATATCAATGGAGCCAGCTATCTGACTTTTAGTATTGCAGAAGGCTGGGAATGGGGGTTCTTCTCTTTCAAACCGGGTTTACGCCGCAAAAGCGATTATGACCTGATCAAGGGCTATGCCCGCTTCACCAATGAGCTGGATATCGGCTGTTGCTATAAGGAACAGGATTTTTACTGCGTTGTCCTTGACCCACCTGCGATGATCAATACAGGTCATGAGCGCCATGTCGCCGACCCCACCCGCATCTGGCCCAAACGTCGCAAAGCCGGCAAGGAAAAGGGGCTGAAGCGTCTGCAAAAACACCTGCGCCGTCTGGTCACTGAAGGAAAATGGTAAGCGATATGAAACAAGCCGTCTCTGAGTTTAAGGCCAAACATATCAAACATCGCTTTTTATATAAGCTCTACCGCCTCATGAAATTTCGCCCTTTTCAAGCTTATGCCAGTTGGGGCGAAGACCTGATTGTCGCACGCATTTATCGCATTGGGCGTTTTAAGAAAAAGAATTATCGCGGCACTTTTGTTGATGTGGGCTGTAATCACCCGGTCATCGGCAACACCACCTATCCGCTTTACAAAATGGGTTGGACCGGGCTGAACATTGACCTGACAGCTGATAATATCATGTTGTGTAATCGCCTTCGCAAAAAAGACAAGAGCATTCAACGCGCGATCACCCAAGAAAGCGGAGAGATTGAATCTTATATTTTTGATCCCGGCAGTGGCCTGAACACACTGGATAAAAAGGCGGCGGACGAAGGAAGCAAGCTTATTGGAAAGCCCTATTCCATCGAAAAGATCAAAGCGGACCCTTTAAATACAGTCATTGAAGAACAACTGGGGACAAAAAAAATCGACGTCCTGAATGTGGATGTCGAAGGGCACGAGATGTCTGTTCTGGGCAGTTTTGATTTCGCCACCTATGCCCCTGACATCATTATCTGTGAAATTCATGCACAAACTGTAGAAGCTGTCACAGAAACGAAAATCTACCAGCACATCAAGAAAAATAACTACCACTGTTTTTCATATTGTGGGTCCACGGCCCTGTTTGCCCGCAACGGCTGGGACTACACGTTATAAAACTTCCTGCGCTTTCTTTTTATCGGCCTTACCCATACTTAAAAACGTCAAGCGCAGTAAAATCAACATAAAAACAGAAACGCCCAGCCCCATCGTGAGTACCAACATGAACGGATCATCAATGGACTGTTTCACCATCTGAACAATTTCGTTATTTTTGATCAGTTCGTCCAAATTCATTGCTGCTCTTCCCATAAATTCAAGGCACTGTCATAAGCCATATCCACAGACAGACTGTCCATCAGGCTATCGGTTTTCTTATGATCGAAGTTTTCGTCAAACAGGTCAAGGAATGGAGTGGCGGTACGCACCACCGCGCAATTTTTCCCCCACGGGCCATAGAGTTTTTCCTGCGTGGGACCAAATAGGCCAAGTGTGGGTATTTGTGCTGCCACAGCCATATGCATCAAGCCGCTGTCATTACCAATATAAAAATCACAACGTTTCAAACAGGCATAAACAACAGGCAGGCTATATTCCCCGATCAAGTCGGTTTTTTGGTTTTCTGGTAAACCGTCAATCAGGGCCTGGGCCTGTTCACGTTCTGAAATATGACCAAACAGCGCCACCTTGGCCCCCTGAAATGGTGCCCCCTCAGATGTTAAGCGCTGTACCAGTTCCAAAAAGTTTTCTGCCCGCCACGTTTTACCCCGCCAATTAGCCGTTGGGCCAATGGCAAGAAGTTTCCCCTCAGGCGTCCCAATTAGATCATCTGCGACTTGCTCATGTTCCTCAGTCGTCCATAACACCGGACCGCGTGGTTCTGACAATTTCAGTAAATCAGAAAACAGTTGAACGCGATGCTTGCTTTTATCATCACGCAATAAATGCGTCCCGCGCAAGGTCGGGAATAAATAGGTAATCGGGCCGTTGCGCAGATCAATCACCCTGTGCCACCAGGTCAGGCCGCATTCTTTCCACAGGTCCACCCAATGCATGGATCGTTTCTTTTTCGTCATCACAATGACACGTTCAACCTGCGGGGTTGCCTCAAATAAAGGGGCCGCGACTGGGCCGCAAGCAATGGTAAAACGCGCCTGAGGGTGGGCGTCAATCAAATGCTGCAACAAACCCGTTGAAAGTACTGCATCGCCGATACGTGTGGAGGTAATGAAGAGGATTCTCACGATGAAAGCCCATAGATAAAGAATACCCCTGTTTTAATCGTCAAACGGGTCGCTGTAAAGATTTTGCCTTTCCCAATTGCTGCGAATCGGGAAATCTTCATAATAAATCAATAAAATCCACCTATCCTCTTGTAAATTGGCGATTTTTACCTAGCCTATAAAGATAGGGGAAAAATCCTCACATGTTTAACGACCCGAAAAAACGGGCGAGAACAGGGATAAATGGGATGAACAAGACGCTTTCAAAGTCAGAACAACAAAAAGCGGACCTGATTGAAAAGGTCGCCACGTTGATTAATGATCGGCTCAATCCAGAAGATGCCTTTGACGCTGCCAAATTTACCAGACAGTTCTTTGCCAAAGTCCCCCCTCATGACCTGATCGGGCGTGATGAAGAAGAAATTTACGGTTCCGTTCTCGCATTTTGGCGTTTTGCCAGCCACCGTCAAGCTGATGAACGACTGGTGCGGGTCTATAACCCCAATCTGGAAGAACATGGCTGGCAAACAGACCATACCGTCATTGAAATCTGTGTTGCAGACCGTCCCTTCCTTGTGGATTCCATCACATCGGCTCTGGCAGAACATGACATGACCATCTACCTGACCATTCATCCGGTCATGGAATTATGTCGCACTCTGGACGGTAAAATGCTGGCAACCTGCACAGCCGATGAAATGAAGGCTTGTGAGAAAAGCTGCTCAAAAGAATCCTTTATGCTGTTTCTGGTCAATCGCCATTCAGATCAAAAGCAGCTTCAGACCATCCACGATTCCTTGCGCCACTGCCTGACAGAAGGTGATGCTGCCGTGCGGGACTGGCGCGACATGCGCCAACTGGCCCAGGACACAGTTAATGAACTGAAAAAGAAACAACCCAAACCCAAATCAGAAGAAGCCTGCGAAACCTGTGACTTCCTGCAATGGGTCCATGATGATCATTTCACCTTTCTGGGCAGTTGTGATTTCGAGATTTCAGGCAAAACGGTTATCCCGTCCATGGATAGCGCTTTGGGCATCTTGTCCAACCCACAATCAGACATTCTGGATGAAATCAGTCAGCTCGCCACCAGCCCCGCCTCTGAAAAAGGGAAATTCACCGAAGGCCCTTATTCCATCATGCTGGTGAAAACGTCGCATAAATCCATCATTCACCGCCCGGTCTATATGGATGTGATTTGCGTGAAACGCTATGGCGCCAAGGGTAAAGTCATTGGTCAACGGGTGTTTGTCGGCCTGTTTACGTCCATTGCCTATAGCCGGGCACCTCATGATATTCCACTCATGCGCATGAAATTCAATCATGTGATGGAAAAAGCAAATTTTGAACCCTCCAGCCATAACCGCAAGGCGCTTGCCCATATCATCGACACCTTCCCACGCGATGAACTTTTCCAGATTTCAGAAGAATCGCTTTATGAAATCTGCATGGGGATTCTTCATTTACAAGAACGCCAGCGCGTCGCCCTGTTTGTGCGTCATGATGACTTCCAGCGCTTTGCCTCCTGCCAAATTTTCATTCCCCGCGACAGCATGACAACAGAACTGCGCCATGTCATGCAGGATATTCTGGAACGGGCCTTTAATGGCGAAGTCATGGCATTTTATACCCAGATCGGTGATGCCCCACTGGCCCGGCTGCATGTGCTGGTGTCTACACCGGATAAACGCAAAAGATCGGTTGATATTTTCGAAGTCGAAATGCAATTGATTGAAGCGGCCCGCAACTGGATTGACCAGCTGCGCAACCAGCTTGTCACCAGCCACGGTGAAGAAAAAGGTCTGGAGCAGTTCCGCCGTTATGCCAATGCCTTTCCCGCAGGCTATATTGAAAGCCATAATGCCGCCGTTGCCGTCTCAGACATTGCCAAGCTTGATGACGTACTGGACACAGGAGAGCTGCAACTCAGCCTCTATCGTCCGATTGAAGCCTCAGAAAATGTGGTGCGCTTTAAGCTCTATCACCCTCAAAAAGCCGTGCCCCTTTCCCATGTTCTGCCTATGTTGGAAAATATGGGACTACAGGTTTTAGACGAACACCCCTATCCGGTTAAGCCCAATCACGATGACATCAATATCATTATGATCCATGATTTTGGGTTGGAAACTGCCAGTGGTGAAGGCGTTGACCTGTCTGCTATTCGCAAAAGTTTTCAGGAATCTTTCCGCCATGTCTGGAATGGGACAGTGGAAAATGATGGCTTTAACCGTCTCGTCATTCAGGCCGGGATTGAGCCTTGGCCGGTGATGTTGCTGCGCGCCCTCTGTAAGTATCTACGCCAAGCCAATATTCCGTTTTCTCAAACCTATATGCAACGCGCTTTGGCCTATAACCCCCAAGTCACTCGCTTGCTGGTCAATCTTTTCTATGAAAAATTTGATCCCACAGCTGCCAATGATGCGAAAAAAATTGGAAAAATCCGGGAAGAAATTCTCGATATTCTCGATACCGTCCAAAATGCCGATGAAGACCGGATTTTGCGCCGTTTCCTCAATATTATTGATTGCACGCTTCGTACCAACTATTTCCAGAAAGACCGCACCACAGGCGAAACAAAACCCTATGTCTCTTTCAAATTCAATTCCACTGAAATTGAAGACCTGCCCCTGCCCCGTCCCTGGCGTGAGATTTTTGTCTATAGCCCGCGGATTGAAGGGGTCCATTTGCGCGGTGGCCCGGTTGCACGTGGGGGCTTGCGATGGTCAGATCGCCGTGAAGATTTCCGCACTGAAATTCTTGGTCTGGTGAAAGCCCAGCAAGTCAAAAATGCCGTCATTGTCCCGGTTGGTTCCAAAGGTGGCTTTGTCGTCAAACAGCCCCCAAGCGAAGGCGGGCGTGATGCTTTCTTAAATGAAGGTATTCAATGTTACATCACCTTTATTCGCGGCCTGCTGGATTTAACCGATAATTACATCAGTGGCAAAGTCATCCCGCCGCAACAGGTTGTGCGTCATGATGAAGATGACCCCTATCTGGTGGTTGCAGCTGATAAGGGGACAGCCACTTTTTCAGACATTGCCAATCGTGTTTCCGAAGAATACGGCCATTGGCTGGGGGATGCCTTTGCCTCTGGCGGGTCGGTGGGCTATGACCATAAGAAAATGGGCATTACAGCCAAAGGCGCATGGGAATCGGTGAAACGCCATTTCCGCGAAATCGGCAAAGATATCCAAAATGACGATTTTACCGCCGTCGGGGTTGGCGATATGGGCGGGGATGTGTTCGGTAACGGCATGTTGCTTTCCAAACATACCCGTCTGGTTGCCGCCTTTAACCACCTTCATATTTTCATTGACCCAAACCCGGATGCCGCATCCTCGTGGGAAGAACGCAAACGCCTGTTTGATGAGGTAAAAGGATGGGGTCATTATGATACGTCCCTAATTTCCAAAGGGGGAGGCATTTTTGAACGTTCTGCCAAACAGATTGCCATCACGCCTGAAATTCGAAAAGCCCTGAGCCTGCCCAATGGTACAAAGTCCCTATCCCCCAATAAATTGATCAAGGCAATCTTGAAGTCAGAGGTTGAACTCTTGTGGTTTGGCGGGATCGGGACCTATATCAAGGAAACCCATGAAACCGATGCCGATACAGGGGATCGGGGGAATGACGCGGTACGCATCAATGCAACCGAGCTGCGCTGCCAAATCATTGGCGAAGGGGCAAACCTTGGCTGTACCCAAAAGGGCCGGATTGAGTTTGCCCTGCATCATGGGCGCAACAATACCGATGCGATTGATAATTCTGCTGGCGTGGATTGTTCCGACCATGAAGTCAATATCAAAATCTTGCTCAATCAGGTTGTGGCTGATGGCGATATGACCATGAAACAGCGCAATAAATTACTGGAAGAAATGACACCGGAAGTCTCTGATCTGGTTTTGCGTGACAATTATCTGCAAAGTCAGGCCATCACCTTGATCCATGAACGGGCCACAGACATTTTAGACCAACAGGCCCGCTTGATGAAATATCTGGAACGTCAGGGCCGTTTGGATCGGGATGTGGAAGTTCTGCCCAATGATGAGGTTCTGGCCGAACGTCAAGCTGCCAAACGGGGGCTGACCCGTCCGGAAATTTCTGTCCTGATGCCTTATGCCAAAATCTGGCTTTATGACCAGCTGCTGGCATCCAGCTTGCCCGATGACCCGCGCCTGGAAGAGGACCTGATCCGTTATTTCCCAACGGCCTTGCAAAGCAAATTCAAAGGGCAGATTAAAAACCATATGCTGCGTCGTGAAATTATTGCGACTCATATTACCAACTCTTTGATTAACCGGGTTGGTGGTGTTTTTGTCACCCAGACGATGGAAAACACCAATGCCACCCCCGATGACATTGCCAAAGCCTATCTGGTGACACGCGATTCGTTTGGCTTGCGTGAAACCTGGGCTGAGATCGAAGCTCTGGATAATAAGATCCCGGCACAGGAACAGGCCCGTATGTTGTTACAAGTCAACCGCCTGATTGATCGTGGCACCAAATGGTTCCTGCGCAATTGCGAACAACCCCTTGATATTGGCAAAACGGTCGAAGCCTTTTCTGACGGGTTGCAGCAATTAGGCGATCGCCTTGAAGAGGTTCTGCCGGAAAATGTGCTGAAAGGTCATTTGGAACAAGCCCAGACCTTTATCGACAATGGCGTGCCTGAACAACTGGCGAAAAGTGTTGCGGGCAAAGTCGTGCTGGTCTCTGGCTGTGATATCGTTGGCATTGCCCATTCACGCAAAATGGATGTGGTCGATGTCTCTAAAATCTATTTTGCCGTTGGGGCGCGTTTTGATCTGGGCTGGATGCGGGCAACAGGTGAACAGCTCGGGCTGAAAAACCACTGGCAAAAACTGGCTGTTGGGGCCTTAATCGAAGACCTTTACACCTATCAGTCCACCCTGACCTACGCTGCCATTGATGAATGTAAATCAGGCTGTGACCCCATCGTTGGTCTGGACCAATGGATTGAAAAAAACCAGACTGTGGTGGATCAAACTGACCAGATGCTGGCAGAAATGAAAACCACCCCCGGTGTCGATTTTGCCATGCTGACCGTTGCGGCCAAACAGCTGCGCGATATGATTTCAGGCTAAAAGAAAAAGCCTCACGGCCTTCCATAACAACGTCCATGAACTTATGGAGGATTGTTATGGAAATCGTGCGGGCCCGTCTTGAAGATGCAAAACAGCTGGTAGAGCTACATACCACCTTGTCACAACAACACCCTTTCGTCCCAACGATTGTGGAAACTATGGAATTGCGACAGGAATGGATGGATTATTATCTGCGTGAAAATCGTGAGTATCACGAGGTCATCCTGGCCAAAGAAAAAGACCAGATCATCGGCAATATCTGGATTGGTCATATGGATGACACCGAACGCGCCCATCACGGCGGATTTGGCATCGCCATTTTGAAAGAACACCTCAATCAAAAGATCGGCACCGCCCTGCTGGAAAAGGCCGAAGAATGGGCACATAAAAAGCAACTTCGCAAAATCAGGGCAAAAGTTGTGAATGATAACCTTGGTGCTGTTTTCTTCTTTCTGAAACGCGGCTTTCAATTTGAAGGAACTAAACGGGAAAGTTATGCTTATGAAGGCACCTTCCATGATGAATATATTTTGGCAAAAGATTTAACCTGATGACACAGAAAAAGCCCCTGCACAATGTACGGGGGCTTTCTTGTCACCAAGTTTCCCAATCAAGTTGGGAATGACAAAGTAAAATTAAGTTTCCTGATTGAGCTGCTCACCAGAATCAGCCCCTGCTTTTTCATAAGCATCCGTTGCAGCGGCGGCTTCTTCGGCAGGTTTGTCTTCAGCAGTATTTTCTTCACTACCCGCTTCATATTTCGGACCACCTTTGGTCACGCCGACCATGGCTGGGCGCAACAGACGATCATGGATGACATAGCCATCCTGCATGACCTGCCCAACAATCCCGGCTGGCTGGCTTGGGTCCTGAATTTCAAACATGGCCTGGTGCAGATTGTGGTCAAAGGGCTGACCCGCAGCTTCAATACGTTTGATACCCGCCTTGTTAAAGGCGTTTTGCAACTCACGCTCCGTCATTTCAACACCTTTGATCACATCGGTGTCTTTCATATCATCTGGGGCACTGTCCATAGCGCGGCGCAGGTTATCAGCCACAGAAACCATTTCACGGGCAAAGTTCGTCACACCGTATTTCAACGCATCCTGTTTTTCACGTTCAGCCCGGCGGCGCACATTTTGTTCATCAGCAACAGCGCGCATCCATTTGCTTTTCATTTCTTCCAGTTCAGCTTCCAGCTCCCCCACACGATCACCAGATTTTTTATCATCTGCAAACCCTTGTGCGTCTGCTTGCAGGGTTTCTTCTGCCTCTGTGGGAGCAGCTTGTGCTTCTGTCGCCGTTTCAGGAGCTGCGTTTTGTGTTTCTTCAGGAGTTGCCTGTGTATTTTCGCCTGACATGTCGTCTTCTCTTTAACTCGGTTAACCAATCAATCGGCCGATCACCTTGGAGGTATAATCGACCATGGGAATAATGCGCGCATAGTTGATCCGGGTAGGCCCGATCACGCCAATTGCGCCGACGATTTTCTGATGACCGTCATGAAATGGGGCCACCACCATAGAACAGCCGGACACATTAAACAACGGATTGTCCGAGCCGATAAAAATTTGCACACCTTGCGCGTTATCTGCAAGGCGCAGAAGCTTTAGCAAAGTTTCCTTCGTTTCCAAAGCCTCAAATAACGAACGGATACGTTCCAGATCCCCAATGGCAGAAATATCATCCAGCAAATGGGCCTGTCCACGCACAATTAAGGAACCTGAATCCTCGCCGCCACCGGCCCATTGGGCCAACCCTGCGGCAACCACCTTGTTAGTCAGCTCATCCAGCTGGGTCTTATGGGTTTGAAGTTCCTGATTAATTTCATCCGCACCGCCAGAAACCGTCTTGCCCACCAGCTTGGCACCCAGATAATTACTGGCCTGAACCAGCGCACTGGCCGGAATATCGGGCGGAGTTTCAATCACCCGGTTTTCCACCAACCCGTTTTCCATCACCATAATCACCAGCGTGCGCCCTGGTGAAAGATTGACAAATTCGATATGTTTTAAAGGCGAATCCGCCTTGGGCGCAAAGACAAGGGAAGCACAGCCCGACAGGCCGGAGATCATGCCCGAAGCCTCATTCATCACATCGTCAAAACGCCGTCCCTTGGCCGCACATTCCACATCAATGGCTTGGCGATCATTTTCTGACAGATCACCGATTTCCATCACCCCGTCGATAAACAGGCGCAAACCTTCTTCCGTTGGCATACGTCCCGCCGAGGTATGGGGCGAATGGAGCAAGCCCATATCTTCCAGATCAGCCATCACATTGCGAATAGAGGCCGGTGACAAGGAATTTTCCAACAGCTTGGACACCGTGCGCGAGCCCACAGGTTCCCCGGTTGCCATATAGGCATCAACAATGCGGCGAAAGATATCGCGCGATCTCTCATTCAAATTACTTAACATGAAAACGAATTTAGTTCGCCATCAGCGATGCGTCAATTCTTCACCTTCGTTTGGGCAAATTGCGACCAGCGTTTCACATATTGCTGCAACAAGGCAACCGCTTCCCCACTGGCGATCATTTCCTGATAGCGACGCGACACATAGGGCAGAAACATGTTACAGGGCGACCCTTTGGTAAAGCCGCTGTGAATAACGCCTTCATTAATATTTTGCGCCAACGCGACCACCTGATCACCTTCCTTGATCGTGGCAAAATGTGCCAGACCGACGTAACGCCCGTGGATAAAATAATCAATTCGCCCATTGATCAGTTTTTTGACATTACTGGCCGTCGAAAAGCCATCTTCCAGTTCCAGATATTTCCGGGCAAAGCTATCAAATGGTTCTCCATATCGGTCCCCGGCATTTTTGCCCCCTCGTTTAGGCAACAGGTCCTTCCATTGGGTATAATCAAACGGACGGGTCACTTTGACAAAGACAGCAAAAGGGTTGGGGAAAATCGGGGACGTGGTGTAGTTGAGAAACTTGCTGCGTTCTTCTGTTTTTTTCAAGGCAAGAACCATATCCACATGATTGGCCTGGGCATTTGCCAGCACCCGTTTCCAAGGGCCTTCATAGCGGGCTTCAACCTCGACCCCCAATTCTTTGAAAATCTTTTCAGTCAACGCTACACTGGCCCCAACGATTTTACCGTCTTCATGCCAATGATAGGGGGGGTATTCCGGATGGGCCGTCACAACAACCTTGGTACAATCATGGGCCCGCGCAGGCACAACCATGCCCAACAGCAGAAAGAAAAAAACAGCCAGTTGTCTTTTCATGCATACCCCATCATTAGTGGAAGAAACTATAGCATAAAAAACGCGATTTTCCTCCCTTGAAATTCCATTCTGGAAAATTCACACGCTTAACTGTTGTCCAATGCCAGACCCCTATGGTACACCCGAAGAAACTCAACTTTTCGCATAATGGAACCCACCTCATGATCACGATGGAAGAAATCCAAAAAGTTACAACGCATCTGCGCAAAACCTTCGGCAATGACAAGATTCGTATCCAGCCGCCCAAAAAGCCGGAACACCCGGTTGAAGTCTATATTCTGGATGAATTTATCGGCGTTTTACACCGTGATGAAGACGAAGGCGAAGTGTCTTATGATCTGAATATTTCCATCATCGAAGAAGATTTGATCGACTAATGACACGACCATCAGGGCGCGCAGCCGATCAATTGCGTGAAATCAGCTTTGAGATGGGTTTCTCCAAATATGCCGAAGGCTCCTGTCTGATCAAATTTGGCGACACCCACGTGCTATGTACAGCCACAGTGGAAGAAAAAGTTCCCGGCTGGATGCGCGGCAGTGGCGAAGGCTGGGTCACAGCGGAATATGGCATGTTGCCCCGTTCCACCCACGGCCGTATGCGCCGCGAAGCTTCCAGTGGTAAACAATCTGGTCGCACGCAGGAAATTCAACGCTTGATCGGGCGTTCTTTACGTGCGGTTTGTGATTTGAAAGCCATGGGCGAAATTCAGGTCCGTGTGGATTGCGATGTCATTCAGGCTGATGGCGGCACCCGTACAGCTTCCATCACCGGGGCCTATGTCGCCATGTATGCGGCTTTTCAAAAAATGCTTGAAGAAGGCAAGCTGGAAACCATTCCACTTTCTTCTGAAGTTGCAGCCATTTCCTGTGGTATTTTTGAAGGAACACCTGTGCTTGATCTGGATTATGATGAAGACAGCTCCGCCCAGGCCGATGCCAATTTTGTGCTAACCGGCAAAGAAGGCATTGTGGAAATTCAAGGCACCGCCGAAGAAGACCCGTTCAGCCAAGATGAATTTATGCAGTTGCTCAGCCTTGCACAAAAAGGGGTGAGTGAACTGGTTGTCAAACAACGTGAAGCTTTAGGTCTGGAGTAATCATCCATGCGCAAACTGGAAGCCGGAAAACTTGTGATTGCCAGCCATAATGCGGGCAAGGTTCGTGAAATTCAGGACTTGCTTGCCCCCTTTGGCATGGAAGTCATTTCCGCAGGTGATTTAAACCTGCCTGAACCGGATGAAACCGGGGAAACGTTCATTGAAAATTCCCTGATTAAATCCGTGGCGGCGGCCAAAGCTTCCGGTCTTCCTGCACTGGCTGATGATTCCGGTCTCAGTGTGACGATTTTGGGTGGAGCACCCGGCATTTATTCCGCCCGTTGGGCTGGCCCGCGCAAAGATTTTGATCGCGCCCAAAAGAAAGTCGCCGATGCGGTGGCTGAATATGACACGATTGAACAAAAGGCGGATCGTTCAGCCGCCTTTATCTGTGCGCTGTCCATTGCCTGGCCTGATGGTCACACCGAAGCATTTGAAGGGCGCGTTGACGGTGAAATGGTCTGGCCAGCACGTGGGGAGAAAGGGTTTGGGTATGACCCGACTTTCAAGCCTGCGGGTTACGACATCACATTTGCTGAAATGGACCCGCAAGCCAAACATCAAATCAGCCACCGTGCTGATGCTTTCAAACAATTGGTTGAAGCTTGTTTTTCTTAAACTACAAAAGGGCCTGAGCTATGAGTGTTGAGATCAATCACATCCTGAAATTCTGGTTTGGGAGCCTGAACCCGGCTGAAATGCTGAGCCACCGTGAAGAATGGTGGATGAAAAACGAAGAATTCGATAAACAGATCGAAGAACAATTTTCAGAAATCTACGAACAGGCCGCCCTGCAAAAACTGGAAAACTGGAAAAGCTCACCTCTGGGCTGTGTTGCCCTTGTCATCTTGCTGGATCAATTTCCGCGCAATATGTTTCGCAACAGCTTCAAAGCCTTTGCCACCGATACACTGGCGCGCAATGTCACCCACCATGCGGTGCAAATGGGATTTGATCAGGTCCTGCCCATGGGGCCACGCCTGTTTCTTTACATGCCCTTAGAACATAGTGAAAGCCGTCAGGAACAAAAAGCCAGTGTCGAGCTAATCAGCCGTTTGGGTGATGATAACTATACCGACTATGCCATCAAGCACCAGCTCGTCATCGACAAGTTCGGCCGTTTTCCCCATCGCAATAAAATTTTGGGCCGTGACAGCACGGATGAGGAAATCACCTTCCTCAACCAACCTGGTTCCCGGTTTTAAGTGACAAACCTTCATCCTCGCGCAGGTGAAGGCTCTATCTCATGGAAAAAGATCCCCGATCAAAGTCGGGGATGACATGTGTTCGTTACTTGGAACACGCCTTGCGCATGGCCTTATAGGCAGCAGAAATCCCTTTCAGGGAATAGGTATCAGTCGTATTGGTCCCGCGTGTTGACACGCCCTTGACTGTCATGGTTGACCCCGCCCGCATCATTTTGACCAAGGCCATATCGTCTTTGGCCTCATAGGTCCAGCCTGTTTCCCCAGAACCAAACAGCTTGAAGCTTCGTTTCCCAACACTGACACGCAGGTCTTTCTTCTTTTTCAAGGGATAGCCCTGGTGAAAGCTCACCACATCCTTGAAGCCTTCATTTCTGCGCAACGTAACCAATACATAGATTTCACTGCGCTTTTTCTTATGGCTCGCCTTGGTCGGAACAGAGGCAATATAGCACACATTTGCCTTTTTCTTCTTATCGGCAAATACGTCCCAATCGCCATGGGGACCTAAAAACTCAAAACCAGCCGCACCTGCCCCTGAAGACAGGACCAGTGCTGTTATAAAAGTAAGAATATATGTCATGCGTCTCATAATAGTTTTAGTTCTATCAGAAGAGTTTTAACAAATGATGAAATGAAAAAGCCCCTGCAAGATTTCTCTTACAGGGGCTTTAAAAATCAAAATCCTATAGGATTAGAAGCTATAAGACAAACCAACCTTCAGATTGGTAATTCTCAGCTTACTATCGCTCTGATAATTATTGTAATCTGCAATGTTCTTATCAGTGGCGTAGATCGTATGTGAGCCTTCCCCGAAGATAGAGATATTATCCGTCAAACGGTAGCTTGCCCCCAATGCAAAAAGGCCACCCGTATGTTGCTCCTTTGCATAGCCATCACTAAAAATTACATTATTGCCATTTGCAAACGTGTAATCCACTTTGGCAGTTGCAGCACCAAGGGCTGCATACAGAAAAGTGCTATCTTCAAATGCTGTCACACCGGCCTTTGCCCGTAAAGATGCTGTATATTTAACATCTGTCGTCACGTTATAGCCAGCGCTTCCATTACTTCTATATTGACGCGTTACTTCCTTCCGACCTGTTGAACGGTCATAAACCCCTTCAAGCCCAACAATAACACCATTAGAAAGCTGTGTGTTGTAGCCAATAGAAGCGCTATAAGCCATATCGCTGGAGTTCGCATCCGTAGAATATCTGCTAGACCCTGCATTGGCATTATATTCTTGCAGCAAGTTGCTGTCTTTTTGAACACCAACAGCTACGCTTACATAAGGTCCGACAAAAGGACCATCAGCCAACGCTGCTGTTGAAACACTCATCAAAGCCGCAGCCATTAAAGAAATTTTTTTCACGTCTACCCCTTAGTACACAAAAATTAAAACCAAATTTTGCCTGTTATATACCATCCATATAAACAGGATGTAAACAGACTGCTTTTTTTTACCTAATTCTGCGCAGGATATTGGATCAGAGTAAATACATTATTGGCCGGGTCGCGAAAATGCACCATGGCCCCGCCCCAATCTTCCATCTCTGGCTTACTTTCAAATTTCACCCCTTTGGACTTTAGCTCCTTATAAGTGGCCTGAATATCGTCAACCGCAAAAGAAACCCCTGTGAAACGCCCTGCCATGCCCGCAGCATCGGCATCACTTAAGTCCAGCTCTTCCAAAATCAGTTTGGTCCCTGCCAAATCATAAACACACACACCTTCGCCTTCAAACCCAATGGTAAAGCCCAGCGCTTTAACGAAGAAGTTCTTGGTTTCTTCAAAATCACCGGAAAAAATTCGAATTGCATCAATTGCGTTCAGCATGACTTGCGTACCCTCTCAATTAAGTCCATATAGTTTCATACTGTATCAAAGGGAAAAACACCATGGACTATCTTTATAGCGGACCGGAAAATTCTGACATCACCTTTGTCTATGCCCATGGCGCAGGCGCACATATGGACAGCACCTTTATGGAACGCTTTGCCCAAGGTTTGGGAGAACAGGGGATCCGCGTGGTGCGATTTGAATTTCCCTACATGCAGAAACGCCGCGAAACGGGTAAAAAACGCCCACCGGATCGCACACCCAAGCTGCTTACCGCCTGGCGCGAAGTCATTGCCGATTTAGGGGGGGCGCAAAATCTTTTTATTGGTGGCAAGTCTTTGGGTGGACGCATGGCAACCATGATTGCGCAAGAACTGGAAGTCGAAGAAACCCCGGTACGTGGTGTACTGGTTACAGGCTACCCTTTCCACCCGCTGGGTAAATCGGAAAAAGAATATCTGCGCGTAGAACATCTGATGGAAATGAAAACCCCCACCCTGATTTGCCAAGGTGCGCGTGACAGTTTTGGCTGGTGGGATGAGGTTGTGACCTACAACCTGCCTGAAACCATTGACTTTCACTGGGCCGATGACGGGGACCATGACCTCAAACCCCGCGTTCTGTCCGGGCGTACCATGAAAGAAAATCAAAACGAAGCCATTGACGCCATGGCCGCATGGATGAAGGCCAAAACCACATGATTGTGGATAGCGCCACCCTCATTGCCTATGCCCTGACGGCAGGCGCGATTGTGTTATCGCCGGGCCCTGATACCGTTCTGATTTTGCGCTATGCTCTAAATTCCGGGCGCAGCGTTGGGCTGGCCACCGTCTTTGGCGTTCAAATCGGATTGATCGGTCATACGCTGCTGGCGATTTTCGGTATCTCCATGATCATTGCCAACAGCCCCATTGCCTTTAAACTGGTTGCTATTGCCGGGTCCGCCTATCTTGCCTGGATCGGCATTCAGGGCTTTCGCGGGACCACCTTAAAATTTGATGGGGACGGCCCCAGCATCACCTGGAAAAAGGCCATGATTGATGCCATGGTCTGTAATCTGCTCAATCCCAAGGTCATCATCCTGTTCTTGGCCCTGTTGCCCAACTTCGTTGACCCGGCCAAAGGGCAAGTCCCCTTGCAGCTGGTCATTTTATCGCTGGTCCTTGTTGTTCTCAATGTCACATGGCAGGCACCATTGGCCTTTGCCGCTGATGCTATTCGCGGCTGGCTATCACGCCCACGCGTGCAAAAAACCGTCAATGCCAGCACAGGCGCTTTCCTGTTATTTTTTGCCGCCATGATGCTGTGGGAACATCTGATTAAAGGATCGTAGCCACCACTTTTTGATAAAGCCCGCCAAACAGGGTTTCCTTATGCCATGAAATCATCATGCCATCAGGGGCAAAGGCATTGATCTCTTTTTCCCACAACCCTTTGGCATAAGGTTCCAGCCAGTCAAAGATGCGACTCATCACCGGTTTGAGCGGGTGAAAAGAAGATGGTTTGTGATAATCGACAAACACCACCTTGCCACCTTTTTTCACTGATGACAGTAAGGCGTGAACAATCTGTGTCTTCACCTCATCAGGGACTTCATGCAGCAAAAAGAAACAGACCACCGTATCATAAGTCCTTTGTTGAACGATCGCTGCATCCCCTAAGGCCACATGCACATGCGACTGGGCACCAACACGCTTTCGGGTCGTTTCAACCTGAATGGGGGCTATATCAATAATATCCAGCTGCCCTGTCGGCCCCACAGCATCGGCCAGATATGTTGAAAAAGGACCATAAACGGCTGCGGCCTGTAAAACCGTTTCCCCGGCTTCAACCTCCATCGTTGCACGTTTGATCAGCCGCCCTGCATTGCCCCATAAAATCAGGGATACCACCGGGCTGGAACTTAAAATTGGAACGGTTTTCGGATTGAGATAAGCCCAGCTGTAGGTCTGTTGCAAATAGGTTGGCAAGCTGTGCGACGATACTTCTGCCTCATCCTTTTCCTTTTGCTCTTTGCCAACAAGCCCCATTATTCACCCTTCTCCTTTCATGGCCGCTTCTTCCAGTACCCACTGGCGAAACAGCGACACTTTGGGCACATCACCGCGTCCTTGCGGATAACTGAGATAATAGCCATCATGTTGATCCGGTAAATCCGGGGCAGCAAAAGGAATGATCAAGCGCCCACGATCCAGCTCATCCTGTACGGCTGTTTTACCTTCCAAAGCCACCCCCAACCCATTAATCGCGGCATCAATGGCAAGGGTGGCCCGATTAAAATGCAAGCCCTTGGCCGGCTTAATCCCTCGTACTCCGGCGTTTTCCAGCCACATGGCCCAAGTCACCAGACGGGCTTCACTATGGATCAGGGTGTGGTGGACCAGATCTTCTGCACAATCCAGTGCCGATTGATACTGGATCAAGGCAGGTGAACAAACAGGCACCATGGTTTCGGGAAACAACATGACTGCCACCTGCCCCGGCCAGTTTCCCCGGCCATACATTAACCCGACATCATAATCCCCATACAGGCTATCGGTTGGGTTCAGCGTGGAATTCACCCGGATATCCACATCCGGGTAACGGTTCACAAAACGATGCAGGCGCGGCATTAACCAGCTTTTGGCAAAAATCGGTGCAGTTGCCACGGTCAGAATATCCCCGGCCCCTTGTGCCATCACAGAGACCACGGCCTCTTCAATTTCATCAAAAGAACGCATCAAGGTCGGCAACAGAACTTGCCCTGCATCACTAAGCACCAACGCCTTATCCCGGCGTTTCCCACTGCTAAGACGATGAAACAGTTTCACCCCAAGATAATCTTCCAGTGACTGAACCGCATGGGAGACCGCAGACGGGGTAACATGCAAGTTTTCCGCAGCTTTCTTGAAACTTAACAGACGTGCAGCTGCTTCAAAAGAGCGTAACTGAGCAAGGGGTGGAAGATGTCGGGCCATATCATTACATGAATTAAATTCATCTTATTGATGAAATCTTATCGTTTGTTCCCAAAAAAGAAAACACTTAAATCTACAGCCCACAAAGAAAAACAAGGCCAATAAGGCCAATCACTCAAAACTTTTACAGGGAAGACCTCACAGATGATGACCCAGGACGCACAAGCCGTTAATATGTATTGGGAAAACCGTGGAATGACTGTACCTCTCATGACCGAAAAACTCTCTTTACGAAAACGTTCTGTAACGATTGCCGGTCACGGCACCAGCGTCTCGCTGGAAAATGCTTTCTGGGATGCTTTAAAAGATTTGGCAGAAGAACGCGGCATTTCCCTGAACGCCATGATCACTGAAATTGATAAAGAGCGCACAGGCAACCTGTCCAGCGCCATTCGCGTTTATGTTCTGGAACATATGCGTCGTTGATCCACCCACCCCAACGACGACGAAAAAGGCCACACCCTGCAAAGAGTGTGGCCTTTTGTTTATCTTACAGCTTTATCCGATTTATTCAGCCGCAGCCAATTTTGCCTCAACACTGGCTGCTTGGCGCTGCATAATCACATGGCCGATACGAGAGCCGACAATGATGGCGCTCAAACTAATGATCGAGGAAAAACCAAGTGTGCTGATCCCGGACAGGCCCTGACCGATCGAACAGCCAATCGCCATCACAGCCCCGCTGCCCATCAAGGCCCCGCCTAACAGGTAACGTAACATTTCATGGGGCTGGGAAAAACTTTGCAGCTTAAGTTCACGACGCAGCAAGGCACTGGTGAACGACCCCGCGATCACCCCACCAATCAACATAATACCGAAATTGGCTGTTGCACCTGTATAGATCATCAAGAACTGCATGGCATTACCGCCCGGTGCAACAAAAGTCAGTGACTCAAGACGCTGGGGTTCAAACTCGTCATATCCAATAACGCCGGTTACATACCAGCCGCCAACAACGACAGAACCAATAATCATGGCTGCAATGGTCAGGAAAATATTTTCACGCAGGATGAAAGTACGCGCAATCAGCACCACAGCCAACAGCGCTGCCACAACAATCGCACCCAGACGCATGGTTTCAGCCTCAGCCCCAAACAGGCTGCTGACGCCCTGAACCACATCCGGACTATCCAGTCCCATCTGCCATAGCCCTTCGACCTGTTGGCGAACAGGGGCAAACAAGCCACGCATGGTCATATAACCTGTCAAGGCAATCGTCATAATAACGATCAAGGAACGCAAATTCCCTGTTGCCGCCAAAACCACCTGACGCCCTGCACAGCCACGTGCCAACATCATGCCAATACCGAACATGACACCCCCGGCGACCAAAGACAGCACAGGCAGGCTTTCAACCCAGTACGCACTTTCCATCAGATCAATTTCAAAAGCAGGGATTAAGGCTTGTGTCCCGGCAATCGCAATCAATGTGGCAATCAGCCAACCACGGAGCTGGCCTGCACGTTTGCCTTCAAAACTTTCAGCCACAGCTTGGCGAAAACAAAAACGGCTGGATTGACCCAAAAGGCCAAATGTCAGCCCGATCAAGCCCCCACCGATTAACATAATGTCAGCTGGTTCCAATTCTTCAAACATCAATGCGATCTCCAATACACAAGCGAAAGCGCTTTTGCCTGTGCGCTTTCTCTCATATTAGATTTAATAAATCAATATTTTTCTTATTTTATGTGTTATTAATCACAATCAACACAAAGAACACGTATTTTTCAACATATCCATTTTCGGGGCAACAGTCGGATTCTTTTCGCGCATCCAATATGTTATCCCATGACGCACGTTATATACGTTTTCATAACCAAACCGTGTTACCAGAATTTCAGAAGCCATGCGGGTACGATTTCCTGTGCGACAAATCAACATGAATTTCTCATTTTTATTGACGATTCGCGCCATATCCTCAGGAAATTTTGGATTAAGCCGTCCATTGGGCATTCTAAAAGGTAACAAGATGCTGCCTTCAACAACACCTGTTTTTTTCCATTCTGCTGGTGTGCGGACATCAATAATTTTCACCCCCTCTTTTAACAGGGCTTTGACTTCTCCATTATTGATATTTTTAAAAGGTGGCTCCACCACAGCCAGCAATTCCACCTCAAAACGCAATGTGGCATTGGGGGGAATAACCCCACCTGCACCACGTGGACCATAGGCCAGTTCCGGTGGGATAATCAGCTCACGCACGCCCCCCACACGCATGCCCTGCACCCCTTGATCCCAACCTGGGATCACTTGGCGCGCACCCAGCATAAATTCAAAGGGCTGATTACGGTCTTTACTGGAATCAAATTTACGCCCATTCATCAGCCACCCTGTGTAATGGACTTTCACCTGCTTTTCACTTACAGCCACATCACCTGTACCGACTTTGATATCTTTCACCTGAAGTGCGCCCGCTGATAGCGGAGACACCAAAGCAATCATTGTTAAAACAAACAGAAAAACTGTCCATACAGGTTTCATAATCCCGCGTTCCTTATATTTGCGATTAGGCGACTGGAGTATACATTATTGCAACCTGATATGAAGGGAATGTTCCTGAAAAACACACAAAACTTTTGCGATGAGAGCTATTCTTATATATAGCTTGAATCTTGGGCACAGGCTTTGGCACAATAGATTCACGAACCAATTGGTACAAAGGGTATCGGCAGTATGGCAACTGACTCGAGCGAAGACTTCTTTCAGGCAATCCGCGAAGCGGTCGGCCATACATTGGAAATGGCCGAAGCAGATGCCAAAATCTCAGATGAAACCAAAGACCTTCTCTCCCAACTGATTTTAACCCGTCGTGGCGATGGTGAAATTGTTTTGGACATGAGCGCCCACCAACGCATGAAAGCCGGCGAAAACAGCTGGGTGAATAAAGAACGCACCGAACAGGACCGTTTTGTAAACCCAACCCGTCTGCCCCAACTGGTTCCCGGTCTTTCTGGGCTAACATCCGGGCAATATCTTGCCTATGTTCAACGCCCGCTTGACCGCAATGGCGACAATGCCCCTTTCTTATTAAAAGAAACCCTGCGCCTGTGCCGGGGGTATCACCCAAAAGAAAAAGCAGCCGAACGCAATAAACTCTTTGGGCAAATCCAGCGCTATGTCGCCAAAACCCTGATTGACCAGATTTTATCTGATGAACATAAAATTAATGATCAGGCAGAACTCGATAAACTGCGCACAGCCACTTCGCCCCAACAACAATTTGAAATGGCGTCCAGTGTTTTGAACATTCCAACAGCAGAAGTGATGAACCGAATGTTCAAATATGCGGTCGCGATCCACAATATAGATCGGATCAAGGCCAAGGCCATTCAGATTAAAAAAGCTCAGGAAAAGTTTGAACTGCTCTTGCGCAAGCTAGCCAACAGTGACAGCGGGCCATCGGCCACAACGCGGGTCAAAGAAATTTTCCTCGGCTTTAAAAAAGAACTGGCTCTGATGGATAAACAAGTTGCCTACCTTGGTGGACAGTGCCTGCAACCGATCATCACCAAGATGCATCGCGACAGTTTTGATGAACAGTTCCTTGAACTGCACCGCCATGGGGCACGTCTGGATGCCATGGCATCTCGTTGGGTTATTATTTTTAACGAAGCCAACAATCAAGACAATATCCGCAATACCGTTGAGCGAATCAAAGGCATGCATAAAGTCTTCACAAACTGATAATACCTTCAACCTGCGTTATACATTTATCAGGGCCTTTTATCCTTTCATCCGCTCACCAGATGGTTGTGTTATCTATGGCGATAAGAAAAAAGCATAACCCCCTAAGGAATGATACGTAACATTTTTTTATAGAAAAATCAGTGGGTTCGGTTATTATACTAGACATCTATTCCGCCGATCTCATCGGTTCTAAAATTGAAATCTTAGATTGAAATTTTGAGCCGATACCTTTTTCGGGCTTTGCCCGAATCAGAGCGCCTAGAAGCTAGAGATAGCTTCTAACTAACTTTCAAGCCGATCCTTGTGATCGGCTTCTTTTTTGCCTATTTCCAAAAAACAAAGGCCCCTCCCAATAATATAAGAGGAGCCTTCTTGCTCAGAACAGTTAAAGGGGAATCAGCCCTTCATTTATTGGCCTTCCAGCTTTTTCACCATATTGCGTGCTTCAATGGCTTTGTCTTTCTCGCCCAGCACCATATAGACCTGTGCCAGACGCTTCCACCCAGCCAAATCATCTGGATTATCCTTTAAACGATTGGCAAGACGTTCCACCATAGAGCGGATCATGGCTGTACGTTCTTCCTGTGTCATCTCCTGTGCGGCATCAACCTGTTCCTGGGTTGGCCCTGTGGCTTGGCTTGGCTGTGCTGAGGCAGGCTTTTCCGCTTCCCATTCCAGGGCAAACTGTTTCGCCATCACACGGGCTTGCGCACTGGGTTTGAAATCTGCTGCATTTAAACCACTGGCGTCTGCGGCCATGGAAATTTGCTGACGGACTTGCCCCAACCATTCGGCTTGCGGCGGAGCCATAGCCATCAAGTCTGTCCAGGTCTGGATCGCTTCTTTAAAGGCTTCTTGCTTGGCCTGTGTATAACCAAGATAAAAACGCGCCTTAAGCTGCATCGGGTCTGACTGAATGGCCTCTTTCAAAACCTTGAGCGTTTCCTCATCCACACCCCCTTGATTGGCATAAATGCGGGCTTCGGCATAATCTGCCAGCACACTGGGGTGACGTTCAGACTCTTTTACCGCCCCTTTAAAGGCGTCAACAGATTCCCCCATACGGCCCACGGTACGCAGGCTATGGGCCAAGAGCATCCAGGCATCAATATCTTTAGGGTCAGCCGCAATGCGTTTTTTCAAGTTGGCGATTTCAGCACTCATGTCTTTGCCGCCATTGCTCGCCATTTGCTGTTCGCGTTCAATATCACGCGCAGCATAAGGCACATCCTGATAGCCAGGCATCCCCAGCTGTAAATACAGCCCAAGCGACCCTGCAAACACAGCCAGACCGATGAAGGAACTCAAAACCAACGTGCGCTTACTCAGCCCTGTTGCTTTCTGTGTCCCTTTCGTGCGTTGTTCATCCGCAGCCAAAAGACGGCGTTGGATTTCAATGCGTGCCGTTTCAGCTTCGTCTTCACTGATCAAGCCGCGCTCAAGATCTTTGTCCAATTCCTTGAGCTGATCTTTAAAGACACTCAAATCATACTCGGCGCGTTCTGCTCCCTCTTCAGATTTACGCCAAACCGGTGCGGCCAAAAGAAAAAGGGTAATGGCGCTCAGAACAACAACCGCAATCCAAAAAATCATGAGTTTGTTCCTTCTTCTTTTAACAAAGCCTCAAGACGGGCTTTTTCTTTTGCACTTAAGGGTGCAGCCCCGGTTGTAGAGGCTGTTTGTTTGGCACGACGGCGATAATAAAACATAATCCCGATCAAGCCGATCGCCACCATAATGGCCGGCCCAAACCACAAAACCATGGTCTTGGCTTTGACAGGGGGTTTGAGCAACACAAAATCACCATAACGCGAAACCAGGTAATCCTTAACTTCCTGATTGCTGTCCCCCTTGGCAATTCGGTCACGTACCAAAACACGCATCTTTTTGGCAATGCCAGAGTTAGAGTCATCAATGGACTGGTTCTGACAAACAACGCAGCGCAAATCTTTGGATACTTCACGCGCACGCGCTTCCAAGGCCGGGTCTTTCATAATTTCGTCAGGTTCAACCGCATCAGCAACAAAGGGCAGAACCATAAGTGCTGCTAAAATAACCAGAAGCTTTTTCATTGTTTGCGCAGCTCCTGAATCAAGGGCCAGAGGATATTATCCCACGAACGTTGGCTAATCGGCCCCAAGTGCTTATAACGGATGATCCCTTGTTTATCGACCACAAAGGTTTCCGGTGCACCCGTAATGCCCCAATCAATGATGGTCTCGCCCGTGGTATCCACCCCGATCTTGGTATAAGGGTCGCCATGACGTGCCAACCAGCGCACCACGTCTTGCGGGTTCTTTTCATCCCAATCCACGCCATAAACCGGGATCACATTATTGGCGCGCAGTTTCAGCAAAAAGGGATGCTCCTGCAAACAGGCCACACACCAGGACCCAAAGAAATTCACCAGCGAGACTTGGCCTTTGACATCATCAATGCTCAAACCTTCGCTACGCCCAGCCACCGGGATGAGGTTGAAGTTCCCCATGGGTTGATTGGTCAACACATCGGTATCAAGCTTGGAGGGGTCTTTGGTCAGGCCAATGGCAAAATAGATCGCCAGCACCACAAAAACCGCCAGTGGAATCATAAAGAAGAGACGTGAATTCATGCTTGGGCTCCCACGGCTTGGGCTGAAGGTTTGGCTTTGGAACGTTTCGGTGCGCCAACACGGTGACGACGATCAGACAGGCTAACCAACCCGCCAAGGGTGAGCAAGGCACTGCCGCCCCACAACCATGCCACCAATGGGTTCCAATACAGACGTGTGACATAGCCATCGCCGGACTTATCCCCAACCACAGCATAAAGATCGCCGAGGAACATGGTGTAAATCGCAGCTTCCGTTGTCGGCATCCCGCCTGTGTCATATTCACGTTTTTCTGCACGCAAGGTGGTGATAAATTCATCGCCTTGATGGACGGAGAATGTACCTTCCAGCGCATCATAGTTCGGCCCGCGCACATCACTGACACCTTCAAACGTATAGGTATATCCGGCCACATCCAGCTTATCGCCGAAATTCATCACTTGAATTTTTTCAACTTTCCAGTTTCCAGCCCCCGTCATACCCGCAATGGTCACGGCCAGACCAAAGTGCGCAATGGTCATGCCCCATGTGGAACGCGGCTGACGTTTCAGGCGTTTCATACTGTCGGCAAACGGTATTTTACCCAGCTTGATGCGGTCTGCCACATCCCACAGCACACCCGTTGCCAGCCATGTGGCTAAGCCCATCCCCAGGTATCCGCCCCAGCCTTCTTCCCCTTTCAGGATAAAGGTCAGCACCACGGCCACCAAGGTTGCGCCATAAACGATATAAAGGCGTGATAAGATACCTGTGGCATCCGCACGCTTCCATGACATCAACGGCCCCAAGGCCATGAGAATGACCAGCGGCGTCATAATCGGAATAAAGACCCGGTTATAAAACGGTGCCCCAACAGAGACTTTGCCCGCCCCGATCACATCAATGAACAGCGGATAAAGAGTCCCCAACAGCACAACACCTGTCGCTGTGGTCAAAATCCAGTTATTAAACAGTAAGGAGCCTTCACGCGACACAGGTTTAAACAGCCCACCGCCCACAAGGCTTGGACCACGTAAAGCGTAGAGGAAGAACGACCCGCCAATCGCAATACAGAGCAAAATGAGGATAAACACCCCGCGTTCCGGATCAGTGGCAAAAGCATGAACCGAGGTCAGAACGCCTGAACGCACGAGGAATGTCCCCAGCAAAGACAGACCAAAGGCAATGATCGCCAAGAAGATCGTCCAGCTTTTCAACGCATCGCGTTTTTCCACCACAATGGCAGAATGGAGCAAGGCTGTTCCAGCCAACCACGGCATAAAAGACGCATTTTCCACCGGGTCCCAGAACCACCAGCCGCCCCAGCCGAGTTCGTAATACGCCCACCATGACCCAAGGGCGATTCCGATGGTCAAAAAGACCCAAGCCGCCAAAGTCCAGGGGCGCACCCAGCGTGCCCAGCTGGCATCAACCCGCCCCTCAATCAGGGCGGCGATGGCAAAACTATAGGCAATGGAGAACCCTACATAACCGAGATACAAGAACGGCGGGTGGAAGGCCAAGCCCGGATCTTGTAACAGCGGGTTCAGGCTTTGCCCGTTCAGCGGCACATTGATCAGGCGCTCAAACGGGTTGGAGGTAAAGAGGATAAACAGCAAAAAGCCGACTGTGATCAAGGACTGAACCGCAAGCGTACGGTTTTTCAGCCCTGCAGGCAGATTACGCCCAAAAACCTCAACAGCACAGCCAAAGGTCGCCAAAATCAGAACCCATAACAACATGGACCCTTCATGGTTCCCCCATACCCCGGAGACTTTATAAAGCATCGGCTTATCGGTATGAGAGTTTTTCGCCACATTCAACACAGAAAAGTCAGATGTGACAAAGGCATGGGTCAACGCAGCAAAAGCCACAGCGATCAAAATAAACTGGGCAATAGAAGCTGGCCCCGCAATCCCCATCCAGCGTTTTTGGCTGGGACCGGAAGCGGCCAGCGGCACGACACCCTGAACCACCGCAACAAACAGCGCCATAATCAGGGCAAAATGACCGATTTCTGCATACATGTCTTATTTGCCTTTCTGCTCGTCCGGAACATGACCTTGTTTCAGTGCCTCACTGATGGGCTGGCCTTCTTCCCATTTACCGGATTTTTTCAGCGCATCTGCGACTTCCGGCGGCATGTAATTTTCATCGTGTTTGGCAAGGACCTCATCAGCGATCAAGACTTTACCCTTGAAATACCCTTCCGTCACAACGCCTTGACCTTCACGAAACAGATCAGGCAAGATGCCTTTATATTCAACACGAATGGTGTTCGCCATGTCCGTCACATGAAAGATATTCGTCACCCCGTCAGATGCTTTGGTAACAGACCCTGCCTCAACCAGACCACCGATGCGGATGCGTTGATCGGCACGGATTTTATCTTTTTCCATAATCTCGGTTGGGCTAAAGAAAAAGACGATATCGTCTTCCAGTGCCGCGAGAACAAGGGCGGCAACAGCCCCTAATGCACATAGCCCCACAAGGGCAAGATATAAGCGACGTGTTTTCTTTTTCATAGGTTATTCCGCCTCTTTCAACTGTTCCATAATGGACAGGTCTTTTTTGCTTTTAGATAAGGATTTCAGACTGGTTAGCAACAGGGACACCAACAAGACAAAGGCAAGGCCATAACAAGGCCAGATATAGATGCCGTGACCGCCCATATCAAAAAATTCATTCATCTTCTTTTTCCCTTAACCATGAACCTGACGCAGGCGTAATGCGCGTACTTTGGATGCAATAATCTCTCCGCGCATGCGGATAAACAGCACCAATGTGAAATAACCAGTGAAGGCTAGAAACATCAGCCCCAGCGGCAAGAGCATATCCGGATGAATGGCTGGACCACCTGATTTCACGATGGAGGCTGGCTGATGAAGCGTATTCCACCAATCCACAGAAAATTTAATAATGGGAATATTAATGACGCCCACAAGGCACAGGATACCTGCCGATTTCGTGCCACGTGCAGGATCATCAAAGGCATTCATCAAGGCCATATGACCAAGATAAAGGAACAGCAACAAGAGTTCTGATGTCAGACGTGCATCCCACACCCACCAGGTGCCCCACATGGGCTTGCCCCAGAACGATCCGGTAAAAAGTGCCAAAAAGGTAAAAGCCGCGCCAATCGGGGACATGCATTTTGCCGCCAGATCAGACAGTGGATGTTTCCAGATCAACCCCATGGCCGATGCGATCGCCATAGAGACATAAATAATCATGGACATGCTGGCCGCTGGCACATGGACGTACATAATGCGCACTGTTTCGCCCTGTTGATAATCTGTTGGCGAATCAAAAAGGGCAAAATAAAGCCCCGCCAATGTGGAGATCACCGTAATGGCAATGACCCATGGCATCAAAAGGCCACTGAGCCACATAAAGCGCTTGGGGTTTGCAAATGCATTAATGTTAAAAGCCATCGTTCCTCTAGCCTATATCCACGTCTTTCTCGCATTGCACGCTTTATGAAAGGTAAGTTAGGCACCAATAAGGCAAAGGTGGGGGAGGAGGAGATTGTGAGACAAATTCTTCAGATCAAATCGGAGGATGACAAAGGTCAGAATGTCATTCCCAACTTGATAGGAGGATCCAACAGGCAACAAAAAACCCCTTGGCACAACCATTACCAAGGGGTTTTTATTTAGTCAGAAAAAACCTTAGTCTTCGCGACGACGCGGTTTGCGTGGCCCGCGTGGTTTGCGCGGGCGGTCTTCGCCATCGTCATCAGAACGCGGGCGCTTATCGCCAACTTCTTCCGTGATGTCTTCGCCAGACTCCTGATCAACAACGCGCATGGAAAGTTTAACCTTACCACGATCATCAATACCAATCAGTTTCGCCCAAACTTCGTCACCTTCGTTCACAACGTCAGAAACTTGTGCAACACGCTCGTTTTTCAGTTCAGAAATGTGAACCAGACCGTCACGTGTGCCCATGTAGTTCACGAATGCACCGAAGTCCATTACCTTCACGACTTTACCGCGATAGATTTTGCCAACTTCCGGCTCAGCCACAATGCCCTGGATCCAGTCAATGGCTTTCTGGCCTGATTCACCGTCAACCGCAGCAACACGGATGGTACCGTCGTCTTCGATGTCGATCTTTGCACCCGTTTCTTCGGTAATTTGACGGATCACTTTACCGCCAGTACCAATCACATCACGGATCTTGTCCTTGTTGATCTGGAAAGCAGTGATCTTCGGTGCGTTGTTGGACACTTCTTCACGACCGGATGTGATGGCATTTGCCATTTCACCCAGGATGTGAACACGACCGTCTTTAGCTTGGCCCAGTGCAATTTCCATGATTTCCGGTGTGATGGATGTGATTTTGATATCCATCTGCAAAGACGTGATACCTTCTTCTGTACCCGCCACTTTAAAGTCCATGTCGCCCAGGTGATCTTCATCACCAAGGATGTCAGACAGAACAGCAAAGCCATCGTCTTCCTTGATCAGGCCCATGGCAATACCCGCAACCGGGCGTGCCAGTGGAACACCTGCGTCCATCAAAGAAAGGGACGTACCACAAACTGTCGCCATAGAAGAAGAACCGTTAGATTCTGTCACTTCAGAAACAACACGAACTGTGTAAGGGAAATCTTCCTTGGACGGCATCAGTGGGCGAATGGCACGCCATGCCAGTTTACCATGGCCGATTTCACGACGACCCGGTGATTTCAGGAAGGAGGCTTCACCCACAGAATAGGGGGGGAAGTTATAGTGCAGCATAAAGTTTTCACGATATTCGCCTTCAAGCTGATCTACAATTTGTTCGTCCTGACCTGTACCCAATGTACAAACAGCCATGGCCTGTGTTTCACCACGTGTGAACAGGGCAGAACCATGTGCACGCGGCAGCAAGCCAACTTGTGCATCAATGCCACGAACTGTTTTTGTGTCACGACCATCGATACGAGACTGTGTCGCAATGATGTCACGACGAACGATGTCTTTTTCAAGATTCTTGAGAACACCGCCAACAACAACGCCGGAAACTTCACCAGATTCAATGGCATCTGCGTAGAATTCAGTAACTTTTGTTTTGGCTTCAGAAACCGCCGCCACGCGCTCTTGCTTATCAACGATTTTGTAAGCGGCGCGCAGGTCAGCTTCAGCCAGTTCAGCAGCCTTTGCTTCAACGTCACCAAGATACTCAACCGGTTGCGGCAGATCCCAAGGTTCTTTAGCACACGCTTCTGCCAAATCAATGATGGCTTCGATCACAGCCTGGAATTCTTTGTGACCATAAGCCACGGCACCCAGCATGATTTCTTCAGACAGTTCTTGCGCTTCTGATTCAACCATCAAAACGCCTTCTGTCGTTCCGGCAACAGCCAGATCAAGAACGGAGTCTTTCAGTTCTTCCAGTGTCGGGTTGAGCACATATTCACCATCGATATAACCCACACGCGCCGCACCAATCGGGCCCATGAACGGCATGCCAGACAGTGTCAGCGCCGCAGAGGCACCAACCATGGCAACGATATCCGGATCGTTTTCCAGATCGTGGGCAACAACCGTACAAATAACTTGTGTTTCGTTTTTATAACCCGGTGCAAATAACGGGCGGATCGGACGGTCGATCAGGCGAGACGTCAATGTCTCTTTCTCAGAAGGGCGACCTTCACGTTTGAAGAAGCCACCGGGGATTTTACCCGCAGCAAAAGCTTTTTCCTGATAGTTAACCGTCAGCGGAAAGAAATCGATATCAGCACGGGCCTGTTTTTGACCAACAGCGGTACAAAGAACCTTTGTCTCGCCATATGTCACCATCACAGCACCGTCAGCTTGACGTGCAATTTTACCAGTTTCGAATACAAGCGGACGGCCGCCCCATTCGATTTCTTTACGGAATTCTTTAAACATATATCTTCCTTACATACGTACAATGACCGCTTAAGGGACCTTCCCTTAAATATTCACCTACGGTCGCTCGCCAATCTACACCACCTCGACCAACAATGGTTTGACGAATATGTGACACTGTCACACAGGTCGAAAATGAAAAAAGGCGCAGCCCTGTGTAGAGTGCGCCCTCTTTCGAAATCTTTGTCTTAGCGACGCAGACCCAAGCGTTCGATGATGCTCTGGTAACGAGCAACGTCTTTTTTCTTGGTGTAGTCCAAGAGGCGACGACGTTGACCAACCATTTGCAACAGACCGCGACGAGAGTGGAAGTCTTTTTTATGAGTCTTCAAGTGCTCTGTCAGGTTTGCAATACGCTTTGAAAGAATGGCAACCTGTACTTCCGGTGAACCCGTGTCACCTTCTTTTGTTGCAAATTCTTTGATAACTTCAGCTTTTTCAGCAGCAGTAATCGACATCGGTATACTCCATCTTAGGGGTTAATAATTGAAGACCCTGAACGGTTTGATCAAACCATTTTCGACCTGAGCCAAAGCCACAAGCTTTCCCTCAGACATCAACCGGATGGTTTCTGTATCGGCCATATCCTTTTTCAAAGACATGCCCTGTCGAATTTTCCGGGTCTCTTCTTCACCCAAGGCCAGCGCCGAGATGTCGTCCAGCACGGTCTCAATGGCAAGAAGGCTTTCAAAAAGCGCGTCACTATGCACAATCTCTTCTACAGAATCCAGTGAAATCGCGCTTTTCTCATCAAATGGGCCGACTTTTGTGCGCCGCAAGATGGAAATATATCCAACGGTGCCCAGTTTCAGCGCAATATCGCGCCCAAGGCTACGCACATAGGTGCCTTTACCACAATCGACTTCAAACACCGCCCGATTCGCATCAGGGCATTCAATCAGTTCAAGTCGATTAATCTGTACTGTGCGGGGCTTAATTTCCACATCCTGATCTTCACGCGCCAGCTTGTAAGCGCGTTGTCCATTAATCTTGATGGCAGAGTATTTCGGCGGTACCTGTTCAATGGCGCCAACAAAGTTAGAAAGAACAGCCCTGATGTCTTCTTCTGTGGGGCGCACGTCCGATGTGGCGCTCACTTCACCTTCAGCGTCATCCGTGGTGCGGCTTTCGCCCCAGGTGACTTCAAAACGATAAGTCTTGGTGCCATCCATGACATAAGAGACCGTCTTGGTCGCTTCACCAAAGGCCAAGGGCAAGATGCCAGAGGCTAACGGGTCAAGGGTTCCGCCATGGCCGACTTTCTGTGCCTTGGTCAACCAACGCACTTTACCCACCACATTATTTGATGAAATCTCCAGCGGCTTATCAATAATCAGCCAGCCGTGAATGGGAATGCCTTTTTTCTTTCTGCCCATTACTTGTCATCCTCGCGAAGCGGGGATCTCCATCCGCCTGAAAAGGTCCCCACAGACGCGAGGACGACGTTCTTTCTATTTATTCGTCTTCATCTTCGTGATGCAAGTCCGCCTGAACTTTTGGGTCTTGAAGAAGCTTGTTGATCTTCAATGCCTCATCCAAAGCATCATCACGTTTGAATTTAAACTTTGGAATATATTTTGTCGTGGATACACGGGAATATTCACGACGGATATGACCGCTGGCCCGATTAAGACCAGCCACAACCGCATCCGTATTGCCGCCACCAAGATCAGAAACAAACACTGTTGCGTTGCGTAAATCAGGGCTAACACGGACTTCTGAAACAGAAATAGAAGCATCAATCAAATCGGGATCACGAAAATCAGCCCGTGCGATAATTTCTGCCAAGGCATGACGAATTTCTTCACCCACGCGCAACTGACGCTGGGTTGGTGCTTTACCGGAACGTCTGGTCATTTTTGAATCCTTATCGTCATCCTCGCAAAACGCAGGGATCTCCATCAAAAAAGGAAAGAGGTCCCCGCCTTGCGCGAGGACGACACCTAAGTTATTTAAATCTCTTGTTCGATTTGTTCCATCTCAAAGCATTCGATCATATCGCCCACTTTGAGATCATTGTAGTTTTCAAAAGACATACCGCATTCAAAACCGGATTTAACTTCTTTAACGTCATCTTTGAAACGCTTAAGCTGACCGAGCTGACCGTCATGGACAACAACGTTGTCACGCAGCAAGCGAACCTTGGCACCACGTTTCACGACACCTTCTGTTACCATACAACCTGCAATCGTACCGATTTTGGAGATGTTAAAGGTTTCACGAATTTCAGCGTAACCAATGAACTTCTCTTGATAAACCGGATCAAGCAGACCGGACATCATGCGTTTCACGTCATCAGCCGCATCATAGATGATGGAATAATAACGAATATCCACGCCGTCACGTTTGGCCAGTTCACGCGCTTGTGGGTTGGCACGAACGTTAAAGCCGATGATCAGTGCATTAGAGGCACGCGCCAATGTGATATCAGATTCGTTAATAGCACCGACCGCCCCGTGCAGGACTTTCACCTTCACATCGTCACGGCCCAGTTTGTCGAATGTGCCTTGCAGGGCTTCGATCGACCCTTGTACGTCACCTTTAATCAGAACGGGAAGCTCTTTCACTTCACCAGCGGCGATTTGGCTGAACAATTCTTCCAACGTACCGCGACCAGAGGCAGCAGCTTTCGCAGCCTTATCCTTGTTGGTACGATATTCAGAAACTTCACGGGCCTTGGCTTCAGATTCAACCACGATCAGCTGATCACCCGCAGCCGGTGTGCCTTGCAGACCAAGAACCTCAACCGGAGTTGCCGGACCAGAAGATTTCACGTGATGACCGTGATCGTTCACCAAGGCACGAACACGACCCCATTCAGAACCGACAACGAAGATATCACCGATATTCAATGTCCCGCGCTGTACCATCACGGTTGCGATGTTACCACGGCCACGTTCTTGCTTGGCTTCCACAACCACGCCTTCAGCAGCGCGATTCGGGTTGGCTTTCAGTTCAAGAACTTCGGCTTGCAGCAAGATCGTTTCTTCAAGGTTTTCAAGGTTGAGACGCTGTTTCGCAGAAACTTCTACGTCCATCACGTCACCGCCCATGCTTTCAACCTGAATTTCATGTTGCAGCAATTCTGTACGCACACGCGTTGGGTCTGCACCCGGCTTATCAATTTTGTTGATCGCCACAATAATCGGCACTTCCGCAGCCTTGGCGTGACGGATCGCTTCAATGGTTTGCGGCATCACACCGTCATCGGCAGCCACCACCAGAATAACAATATCTGTCAGTTCCGCACCACGCGCACGCATGGCGGTAAAGGCTTCGTGACCCGGTGTATCCACAAACGAAATCTTCGCACCAGAGGCCATGGTTACCTGATAGGCACCGATATGCTGGGTGATACCACCGGCTTCTTTATCCACCACGTCTGTTTCACGAAGCGCATCAAGCAGGGATGTTTTACCATGGTCAACGTGACCCATAACCGTTACGATCGGTGCACGCGGGATCATGTCTGCATCATCATCATCCGGACCAGTCAGATCCACCTCGACATCCGCATCAGACACACGTTTCACCACGTGGCCCAGTTCTTCCACAACAATTTGCGCTGTATCGGCATCAATGGTTTGGTTGATGGTTACCATGGTGCCCATCTGCATCAGGGTTTTAACAACCACAGCAGCTTTTTCTGACATACGGTTGGCCAGTTCCTGAACCGTAATGTGATCTGGCAATGTGACTTCACGTTTTTGTTTGTTCTGGTCTGACTGACCACCGCCTTCCTGGCGTTTCTGTTTTTGACGCGCACGTTTTACAGAAGCCAATGAACGTTGGCGCTGTTCTTCACCGAAATTCGCAACAGACAACTTACCCTTGCCGCGACGACGATCGTCACGCTTGTTGTTATCCTGTTTCTTGACCTCTTTCTTCTTCGGCTTGGGTGCAGGCTTGGCTTCAGGCTTTTTCGCAGCCGGTGCAGAAGAAGATTTCTCAGCACGTTGCGCAGCCATCTGAGCTTTCTCAGCCTGACGACGTGCATCTTCTTGAACTTTTTTCTTTTCAGCGGCTTCTTTTTCAGCCTTGGCTTTTGCTTCTGCCTTGGCACGACGCTCTTCGTCAGCCTTTTCCTTGGCACGGCGTTCCGCATCCGCCTTTTCGCGTTTGGCACGCGCTTCGGCATCTTTCTGGGCTTCGCGTGCCGCTTCTTCTTCCGCCTTCTTGGCGTTTTGCAGAACTTGCGCACGCTTTGCCATCTCATCGTTGGTCAGATGCTGATCACCGGCTTCCACCTGAGGGGCAGCTTCTTGTTGCACAGGGGCCTGTTCAGCCGCAGCTTTTTCACCACCGCGCACTTCTGACATGCGACCACTTTGGCCTTGAACGAATGTTCGTTTCTTGCGCACCTCGACAGCCACAGACTTGCTGCGCCCATGGGAGAAGCTTTGCTTGACTTGACCTGCGTCCACTGTCTTTTTCAGTTCAAGTTTGCCAGGTTTATTGAGGCTGAGCTTTTTGCCGTCGTCGCCTTTTTTATCTGTCATATCGAGCTGTGCCTGTCTTTCTTAACAATCGCATCCTCTTTTACAAGAAGATGCCTCATTCCATTACATTCGTCTTCTCGCGAAATCCTTGCAAACGCAAAGCTTCCACTTGGAAGCGCTTGGCCATCTGACCCGGCGCAAATCCCATATGGACCAAATGGTCCCGCCCCACTGCGCCGCCCAGTTCCTCTGAATCGAACAGTTCGATCAAAGGCAGGTCGCCACTCAGGGCCTTAATCTTTGCCCGCCCATCGTCAGCACCATCACGTGCTGCCAACACAACGATACATTTACCGTCTTTGAGCCAGCCTCGGGTTTTTTCAAACCCGTAAATCACCCCACCGCTGCGTTTCATCATGCCAATCAGAGAAAGGCAACGTTGCACCAGCAAGGCTTCAATTCGATCCGCCAAACCGTCCATCGGTTTGACCTTTTGGCGCGCAGCACGCGAAAATGCGTTTTTTGCGCACGCTGTGTTTACCACATCCCGCGCCGCAGACAACCATAAACCGCGTCCCGGCAGCTTTCCATCCACATCCGGAACGACCAGACCGTCTGGAGAAACCACACACCGGATCAATTTTTCCTTCGGTAAAACCGATCCGGTTACAATGCAGCGGCGTTCAGGACAGTCCTGTTTACGCGTTTTCATCTTCGAACCAATGTGCACGTGCCGCCATGATAATATCATTAGCAGCCGTTTCACCCAGGTTCCGTTCACCAACGAATTCACGCAGCTCGTCACCAGCCAGGTCAGCCAGATCGTCCAGTGTCTTCACACCATTTTCACCCAAGGCCACAACCATGGCTGCGCTTAGACCTTCAACAGCGGATAATTCGTCACTTACACCCAGTTCTTTACGCTTTTCGTCCAGAACCTTGTCTTGTTCTTCAAGATAGTTCAATGCACGGGCACGCAGCTCTTCGGCCACATCCATATCAAAGCCTTCGATCTCAGCCAGCTCCGCACGCGGAACATAAGCGACTTCTTCGATGGTAGAGAAGCCTTCTGTTACCAACAGGTGCGCAATCACATCATCCACATCCAATGCTTCGATGAACTGGTTGGAACGGGCCTTGAACTCTTCCTGGCGACGCTCAGACTCTTCTGCTTCGGTCAGGATATCAATATCCCAGCTTGTCAGTTGAGAGGCCAAACGCACATTCTGACCACGACGACCAATTGCCAAAGACAGCTGATCATCAGGAACCACAACTTCGATACGGTTTGTTTCTTCATCCAGAACGACTTTTGCCACTTCAGCCGGGGCTAACGCGTTTACGATGAAAGTTGCCGGATCAGCAGACCATTGAATAATGTCGATTTTCTCGCCTTGCAGTTCAGAGACAACGGCCTGAACGCGTGAACCACGCATACCAACACATGCCCCAACCGGATCAATAGACCCGTCAGAAGACTGAACCGCAATTTTTGCACGAGAACCGGCATCACGGGCTGTGGATTTAATTTCAATAATACCGTCGTAAATTTCCGGTACTTCCTGTGTGAACAATTTCGCCATAAATTGCGGGTGAGAACGCGACAAGAAGATTTGCGGCCCCCGGTTTTCACGACGCACATCAAAGATGTAAGCACGGATACGATCACCGTTTTTCACATGTTCGCGCGGAATACATTCGTCACGGCGCAACAGGGCTTCGGTACGGCCCAGATCGACAACTACATTGCCGAATTCTACACGTTTGACCAAACCGTTGACGACTTCGCCCACGCGATCTTTATATTCGTCATACTGGCGATCACGTTCAGCATCGCGGACTTTTTGAACGATAACCTGTTTTGCCGTTTGTGCAGCAATACGACCAAAATCAATCGGCGGAAGCGGATCAACCAGAAACTCACCCAGCACGGCATCAGCTTTGCGACCACGGGCCTGATCAACAGTCATCTGCATATGTTCGTCTTCGATCTCTTCGACGACTTCGATATAACGTGCCAGTTTGATCTCGCCTGTTTTGCGGTCAATATGGGCACGAATATCGTGTTCCTGACCATATTTGGAACGACCTGCCTTTTGAATGGCTTGTTCCATGGCTTCAAAAACCTGATCGCGTTCAATCCCTTTATCACGTGCGACCGCATCGGCTACGGCCAGCAATTCCGGGCGAGGCATTCCGCTAGATTGTTCCATCTTTCCTTACAATCCTTGTTCTTTCGACGCTGCTGCAAGCAGGTCATCGGTGAGGACCAATTTGGCTTTGACAATATCTTCAAACGGAAGATCTTGAGCCACACCGTCCACGAGAATTTGCACATTTCCATCCACAAGCCCCACAAGGCGACCTGTGAAACGTTTACGTCCGTCCATGAGATAGGCCATTTCAACCTTAGCCTCAAACCCGGCAAAACGTTCAAAATCTTCTGCCCGCACCAGCGGACGATCTACACCTGGAGAACTCACTTCCAAAGAGTAGGCTTCCTCAATCGGGTCATCCACATCCAAAAGCGGCGAAATAGCCCGGCTGATTGCAGCACAATCTTCCACATCCATCACCTTGCGGTCCAGACGTTCAGCCATGATCTGCAATGTCGGATGGCGATCGCCCTGCATCTGCAGGCGCACAACCGCATACCCCAAATCCGTCAGGGTCGGCGTAATAATTTCTTCGATACGTTTCATCGCAGAAGACATAACAGCGTTCCCTTTCCTTTAACTTTCGAATCCCTTGGACCCATGAACAAAAAAAGCGGACCAAAGGGCCCACTTCAATCAAATCCACTAAAGTGGCTATGTATTGAGTGGCCCCTTTATACGCTGATTTGCTACAAATGCAAGTAAAAAGAAGTCAAAAGGCCCACTGCCTTAGAATACCGTATTTTTCAAGCAAGGCCCTGAATTCATCCTGATGCTTAATACGGCCCAACAACTCTTCAAAACGCCCAATTGTAATCGGCCCATTGTTGCGAGCCAAAGCCTTAAGACGATAAATCTGGGCAAACTTCTGCGATACCAGATAAGGGGAGATTTCTTCGGGGTAACGATTAAAAAAACCTTTTAAAAAAGAAAGCGTCACGACCCCAACCTCAACTTTGGAATATCTAACCCATTCCAAAATCGTGCGATGCCTGCTGGCAAAACTGATTTTAAAATGCTTTTCCAGCCAAGCCTTATCGGAAATGTAATTGGCAAAGGCATAATGGTAGCCATCATAGACACCAAGGTGCCTGTCTTTCACATGGTCAAAATAGGATTGTCCACGCCCTTCACGGCGCTTGGCAATATAAACTTCCCCACCCTTCATCAAGAGCTTTGAGAATGTCACATATTCTTGTTTGTCCTGCCACTCCCATTGCGGCATTTCAAACAGGATCAGATCCTGACGGCCAAACATAATATTATGGTAACGCGCCTGCGGGGCAACCGGATGAATTTCAAAATGGAACTCAACCTGCGCAGCATTCAACAGGCTGACAATTTCGGGAGTAATCCCGCTTTTCAGGTCTTCATTGAAAAAAGGGGGGAACGGATATGCCAGAACACGTACTTTCACAGGCTCTGCAGACTGGGCACTCTGGAAGCCTGCGCTACAGACCCCAAAGAAAATCAGAAGGATAACCACTCCATAAAACCGACGCATTCTCGTGCTTTCTATGTTTTTACTTTGGAACAGTATAACAGAAAACACACGTAATATGACGAGTTTTTACTTCCTTCTAAAGCGAAGGTAAACGCATGCCTTGCCCTGCTTCAACGCCTTTTGTTCATAGCGTGTTGGTGGCCAGTCATCCGGGCGCACCCGCCAGTCTTGCGCCCCTTCACACACCCATTCAAAATCCAGATGACGCGTCATATGCTCCAATGTCCAGTCGATATAAGGCATATGATCACTGCCGACCCTGAATTCCGCACCGCTTTTCAACACACGCGAAACCAGTTCTAAATTTTCGTCCCCAATAAAACGGCGCTTGGCATGGCGTTTTTTGCGCCATGGGTCCGGGAAAAGAAGAAACAAACGATCCAGACTGTTATCGGGCATAACATCAAGCAAGGAACGCGCATCATCATCCAAAACCCGGATTCTGTCCGTCAGACCACGTTGTTCCACATGGGACAGCAAGCTTGCCACCCCATTGATAAAGGGCTCACAGGCAATCATGCCGATATCCGGATTATTTTCCACCTGGGCAGCGGCATGTTCCCCACCACCAAAACCGACTTCAAACCAGACCTGCTTGACCTCTTTTTTAAACAGCGTACCGACATCAATCATCGCCCCATTTTCCGGGGGGCACAAGCGTAACTGAGGCAAAAGATTATCGACCAAAGCCTGATGGCTGGCGCGCAACGTATGACCGTGACGACGCCCAAACGTCTTTAAACGGGTGGTATAAAGTTCCGGTTTTGACATAATCATTTTACCCAAAAAAGTAAGCCCCTGCGACAATCCGCAGGGGCTCATGGATACCTGTGTTTACAGGTAATCTCAACTTTTTTTCTACTTAGAACTGGCGTTTCAGTTCGTCAACAAGGTCTGTTTTCTCCCAAGAGAAATGACCTTGTTCCGTCGGTGTACGACCGAAGTGACCATAAGCAGATGTTTCTTTGTAGATCGGACGATTGAGCTGCAGATGCTCACGAATACCGCGCGGTGACAGATCCATGATTTCAGAAGCAATCTTGGCAATTTTTTCTTCATCCACATGGTTTGTGCCTGCTGTATCCACATAAACAGACAGCGGCTTGGAGATACCGATGGCATAAGACAGCTGGATCGTACATTTGTCAGACAGGCCAGCAGCCACGATATTTTTCGCCAGATAACGCGCTGCATAAGCCGCAGAACGGTCCACCTTGGTCGGGTCTTTACCAGAGAATGCACCACCACCGTGTGGGGCTGCACCACCGTATGTATCCACGATGATCTTACGACCTGTCAGGCCCGCATCACCATCAGGACCACCGATAACAAAACGCCCTGTCGGGTTGACGTAGATTTCATCGTCAGAGGGCAACCAGCCTTCCGGCAGAACTTCTTCAAAATACGGTAAAACCAGCTCACGCACTTCCCCCAAAGACAAGCTTTCATCATGCTGTGTGGAAACAACCAGAGAAGTCGCACGTACCGGCTTGCCACCTTCGTATGCTAGTGTAACCTGAGACTTGCTGTCCGGGCCAAAGCCTTTCACTTTACCGGAATGGCGGTCTTCGGCCATACGGCGTAGGATTTGGTGGGAATACATGATCGGAGCTGGCATCAGTTCCGGTGTTTCATTGGTCGCATAACCAAACATAATCCCCTGATCACCAGCACCCTCTTCGGTGTCTGTTCCTGTGCCTTCATCTACACCTTGGGCAATGTCTGCCGATTGGGAGTGGATTTGAGAGGTGATTTCACAATCTTTCCAGTGAAAACCACGTTGCTCATACCCGATATCCTTGATGGCTTCGCGAGCAATTTCCTTGAAGCGATCATGGTTCATTTCATCAGGACCGCGAACTTCACCAGCTAAGGCAACAAAGTTTGTTGTCACCATCGTTTCAACCGCAACGCGTGAAACCGGATCAAGTTCAAGGAATGCATCAATGATAGAATCGGAAATACGGTCAGCAACCTTATCCGGGTGACCTTCTGAGACAGATTCAGACGTAAAGAGATATTTGTCGAGAGCCATTTACAGCGCCTTTCGATCAAAGAGTTAAACCAATGGACCAAGGGCACTATGTATAAAGCCCACTTAGCGACATTTTTTCCCATGGGTGCGCAAGCGATCCAAATCCCCCCATGTTTCGTACGGTTATCCGCAGAAAATAAGCTTTCTTCTATCAGAAAAATAACAACGGTCAAGCCCCAAAAAGGCAGGCTTAGCCTTCCGGGCTTTCATCAGCCAGTACTTTTGCCAGTTCAAACAGACGGCGGCGCACCACCGGGTTTGTCACCTTGTAGTAATTACGCACCAGTTCCAGTGTTTCACGACGGGTTAAATCATCGACCTCAAAGGCGCTGACATCGCTTGAAAGTTGTTCATTTACACTTTTGTATCGGTTTTCGCTAATATCCAGTGGCATATCTTCGAAAAAATAAGCAATTGATACATCCAAAACGCGACTTAAATCATATAAACGACTCGCACCGATTCTATTGGCACCGCGTTCATATTTTTGAATTTGTTGGAAAGTGAGTCCAACCGTGTCACCGAGCTTTCCCTGACTCATACCAAGTAAGGTCCGACGCTGGCGCAACCGTGAACCAACGTGAATATCTATAGGGTTTGCTTCACCCGGCTTCTTTTTTGGCAAACCTTGGAGCTTTGCAATATTATCCATTTTTCTATTCCCTTCCGAGCATTTGCCTGATCTCATATTGGGCAAAATCACGCGCGGGACTATAGCAAATTTCAATACTGAAACACAACTAAAGGACCAAGAAAAACTTAAAAAATAACTCGCAGTAGAACATTATCTTTTCCGATAAGAAAACAAGATCGCATGTCCAAGCAAAAGGGATAATATTGATATAAGGCCAAACAATATATCCTGTCGCCCTGCTGCAAATGGAGGAACACTCAATGCTTTGGGTAGCGCAACATCAATGAAACCCTCAATTCCATAGGCCAATTGATCACGAATGCGTCCATAACCATCAGTCACAACCGATATGCCTGTATTGGCGCTGCGCACCAAAGGAATCCCTTCTTCCAGCGCTCTCATCCGTGCACTTATTAAGTGTTGATAGGGGCCTGGACTATTTCCATACCACCCGTCATTTGTCACATTCAACAACCACTCAGGATAGATTTCTTTACCAGCAACTTCACCTGGAAAGATTACTTCATAACAAATCAAGGGACTGAATGGGGGCAATCCAGGCACTTTTATAGTCTGTACTGCTGGCCCTGCTGAAAAATCAACACTGCCCGCTGTGATCTTCTGTATGGGGAGAAAATTTCGAAACGGGACATATTCCCCAAAAGGCACCAGATGAAACTTGTCATAGCTGGCCATAATCTGCCCGACCTCATTCACCGCCATTAATGAATTCCACACCTGAAATGGTTTTTGGCCCCGTGGGCTCATACGCGGCGCACCGGTAATCACACTCCCCCCAGTTGGGGCAACGGACCCGACAGCACGCCTCACATTCACATCTCGATTTAACGGAAAAGTCACCGCTGTTTCCGGCCAAATAATATGACTGGGGCGAATCCCTGTTGTAGATGGGGCCACACTGAGGTCCAGATGTTTTTGGAAATTACGAACCTTTAGATCTTTTTGCCATTTTTCTGCCTGAGAAATATTAGGCTGGACCAGACGTAACAAAACGCCATCATGGGTTTTCACCTCTGCATCTGCCAAACGTTGATACCCAACACTCCACATACAAGCGGGGATCACCAGCACAGCACAAAAGGCAAAAATCCTTTTTTCCCGAGCTATATAAAAAATAGCTGCGGGCAAAACACAGGCCAAGACAGTCACAAAACTCAAACCATAGGCCCCAAGGTAAGCCGCAGGCTGGATCAGTTCATCACTAAATCCCCAAATGGTTCCCATCAGGTTCCATGGAAAGCCTGTAAAAATCCAGCCACGCACCCATTCCAGAATCGCCCAGGCCAATGCAAACAGGATCAAACGACCATAAACCTGGGAGGAATTCCCCTGCCCCCGCCATAACATTTTCGCCAGTAACGCTGTCAACCCGATGAACAAGCCGACCCCGGCTGCTAAGGCTGGAACGGCCACAGGGACCAGCCAGCCATGTTTATCGGCATGAACAAAAAAGGCATTGGTTAACCAATAAAGCCCGCCGCCAAAAAAACCGATTCCAAAGAACCATCCGGTTAGAAAAGTTTGCTTGGGGTTCAAGTCCTGATCCAGAAACAAGAAAAGGCCGGACAGCCCAACAAAAGCCAAAGGCCAGATGTGAAAGGGCGGCAATGCCCCTACAACACAAAGCCCCAACAGGACCAAATAACCAAACCGCCTGCGCTGATGTGCACAAGCAGCAATATGATCAATCACATTCTGCAAAATAACGTTCCGCTACCTCAAGACCTTCCGGTGTGCCCACATGCAGCCAGTCCCCATCATGGACAATCGCTTGGGCACGTCCCTGCACAATGGCGTCCTGATAGACTTCACGCAAAGACCATTTCCCTGTCTTGCGCCCATCAAACACCCGGCGCGATAAAATCTGTGTACCGCTAAAGACATAAGGGGCGGATGGAGCTTCCCCGCGAAAGGCTGGTACCTTTTCTTCATTCAATGTGAAATCGCCATAGCCTTCATAACCTGTGGCTTTTTCAATAGGGAGCAGCAACAACAAAACATCCAAATCTGCACCCCACTGATCTGCCAATCGTTGCAAGGTCGGTTGCTCGCCATTCACCAACACCGCATCCCCATTCATGACAAAAAAAGCATCCCCACTCAACATGGGCAGGGCTTTATGCACGCCCCCACCTGTTTCCAGCGGCTCGTCTTCTTTGGAAAGCTGGATATCCAAATCTGTGCGCGTGGCAAAATGCGCTTCAATCTGTTCACCAAGATAGCTGATATTGAGCACAGCTTGCGTTACCCCGGCTTCTTTTAAACGATCCAAGGCCCGGTCCGCCATGGTGCGCCCGGCCACCGGGATCAGGGGTTTCGGGGTTGTCAGGGTCAAAGGGCGCATACGTGTGCCCAGACCTGCGGCTAGGACCATGCCGGAAGTTATGACATCAGACATGGTGGAATTCCTCTTTTCTCTTTCGCAATATGAGTTTCAACCCAATCTTTAACCTCTGACAACATAGGGTGCTGCAAGGATCGTTCAAACAAACGCCAGACCCGCGGGATATGTTTAAGATAAATCGGCTTGCCATCGCGCATACACAAACGGGCAAAAATACCGATGACCTTGGCATGGCGTTGTGCGCCCAAAATGGCAAAGACCGCATCAAATTCTTCCCGGCTCATGTCAGGAAAAGCCGAGAGATAGCGCTGTTTCATCTCTTCAATCAAGGCCTCATCAATATCACGGCGGGCATCTTCCAACAGGCTCATCACATCATAAAGGGCAGACCCGGCCACCGCGTCCTGGAAATCTAATAAGCCACAGGCTTTCCAATCCTCGCGCCCGTCCAAAACCAGCAGGTTGTCTACATGGTAATCGCGCAAGACTAAGACATTTGCTTGTTTTTGCACATAATCAAAAGCAGCTTTCCAAGCCGCCAGATAGCTTTGGGTCATCTCTTCTGTAACATACGTATCATCAAAGGCCGCTTTCATCCACCATTCCGGCAGAAGCAAACATTCCCGATTAAGCAATGCTTCATCATAAGCAGGCAAGTTATCAGGCAGATCGGTCGCTGTCTTATGCAGATCGGTCGCTGTCTTATGCAGCTCGATCAACACATCAGTCGCCAGCTCATAAAGGGCTTTTTCATCACTGCCTTGATGCAGCAAGCGGGTATAAGTGTCATCGCCCAAATCCTCAATCAGCAAGAAACCGTTTTCCACATCTTGAGCATAGATTTGCGGTGCACTAAAGCCGTGGCTCAACAGAAATTCTGCAATCTGGATAAAGGGGCGGACATCTTCTTGCGGCGGTGGCGCATCCATCGAGACCACGCGCTTGTCCCCCCGGATCAGACGGTAATATTTGCGAAATGATGCATCCCCAGCCAACAGCGGATAATCCACCCCGCCCCAGCCATGGGCTTTCAGGAATTCTTCTCGTAACGTTAAACGATCACTCACAGGGACAGCTCCTTCACCCGATCTTCCCAACGCCCGGCCGATAAAATTTGAAAGGCGCGGGCATTTTCATTACCCTCAATGTGGCTCAATTCAATATTCAGACAATCCCAAGGCAGATAATTGCCAATCTTATCCGGCCATTCCACCAAGGACACCCCGTCCATAAAGGCTTCTTCCACCCCCAGTTCCAGACAATCATCCGGGCTATCAAGGCGATACATATCAAAATGATAGAGTTCTGCCACCTCAGCCTCATAAATTTGTACAAGGGTAAAGGTCGGGCTGGGTACTTCTTCATCAACAGAAGTCAAGGCGCGGATGAAGGCGCGGGCAAAAACGGATTTCCCCACCCCCAGATTCCCGTGTAAGGCAATCACATCACCGGGCATAGCCATGTATGCGAGCTTATGAGCAAGGGCTTCGGTCTGGGACTGGTCTTGGATTTCTATAATCATGGTAACTTAATACTAGACTTGGACAGCTTTTTCATCGCATTTTATGCACAATGGTTTACCGAATGCTTAAAGGTTAAAGAGAATGAGTGAAACACAAAAAACCGACGTTGCCGTTATTGGCGCAGGCCCAACCGGACTTTTTTCCGTTTTTGAATGCGGCATGTTGAAAATGAAATGCCACGTCATTGATGCACTCGATATGATTGGCGGGCAATGTACGGCTCTTTATCCTGAAAAACCGATTTATGATATTCCGGCCCATCCGTCCATCACGGGTGGCGATTTGATTGCCAAGCTGGAAGAACAAGCTGCCCCGTTTGAACCTGTCTATCACCTGTCCCAACAAGTGACCAAACTGGAAAAACAGGACGATGGGTCCTTTGGTCTGGAAACCAACAAGGGCACCAAGATCAATGCCAAGGCCGTGATCATTGCTGCAGGTGTCGGTGCCTTTGGCCCGAACCGCCCACCACTGGAAGGCTTGATGCAATATGAAGGCACGTCTGTTTTCTACATGGTGCGCAAACGTGAAGATTTCCGCGACAAGCGTGTTGTCATCGCCGGTGGCGGCGATAGTGCGGTGGATTGGGCACTGTCCTTGTCAGATGTGGCAAAATCCGTTCAGGTGGTTCACCGCCGTGCCAAGTTCCGCGCGGCCCCTGAATCAGTCTCCCAGATGCAACAGCTGGATAAAGACGGCAAAATCGAACTGGTCGTTCCTTATCAGTTGGAAGGGCTCAAGGGTGAAGGTGATCAGATCAGCGCCGTTGTAGTGAAAGATTTTGACGGCAACACCCGCGATCTGGAAGCCGATATCCTGCTGCCATTCTACGGCCTGTCCCAAAACCTCGGCCCCATTGCGGAATGGGGACTGGAGCTTGAGAAAAAACACCTCAGCGTCAACCCGACCACCATGCAAACCTCAGAAGAAGGTATCTTCGGTGTTGGTGACATCATCACTTATGAGAACAAGCTCAAGCTGATCCTGTGTGGATTCTCCGAAGCGGCCATGGCCGCGCGTGCAGCCCACGCTTATGCCCACCCGGATGAGCAACTGCACTTTGAATATTCCACATCCATGGGTGTACCGGGCGAGTAAGGAACACATAAGTCATCCCCGACTTGATCGGGGATCTTTATCCGCCTGAAAAAGCCCCCCGCATTCGCGAGGGTGACAATGAATAAAAAAAGAGCCTTTCCAGACTATATTGGAAAGGCTCTTTTGTTTTTAAGCCGCCAGCGCTTTCTCAATGGCTGCACGGTCCAAACCGTGTTTGCCAATAATTACCAACTGGCTGGAACGTTCCTCTTCTGAGGCCCAAGGGCGATCAAAATAGCGTTGGAAACGCGGGCCGACCCCTTGCACCACATGGCGCATGGGTTTACCCGGAATATTGACAAAGCCTTTGATGCGCAAAATATCGTGGGCATCCACCACTTCCAGAAGCTTGTTCTCCAGTGCCGCCGGGTCTGCAATGGGTCCCAAGGTGAGGGAGAAGCTTTCAAATTCATCATGACTATGGTCATGATGATGGTCATCTTCGTGATCATGGTCATGATCATCATGGTGATGTTCATGATGGGATTTACGACCAGCCAGATCATCTTCAGCCGCCGCATCAAGGCCCAATAGGATTGCCGGATCAACCTGACCATGATCAGTCTTGATAAATTTCACATGATCACGCACACGTGCGGCCAAATCGGCCTGAATTTCTGCCAGTTTTTCTTCTGCCACCAAATCTGATTTATTCATCAAAACCATGTCTGCGCAATGGAGCTGATCTTCAAACAATTCTTCCAGCGGGTTGTCGTGATCAAGGTTTTCATCACTTTCGCGTACCTTTTGGATGGTCGCTTCATCATCGGCAAAACGGCCCAGTTCCACCGCATGGGTATCAATCACCGTGACCACACCATCCACTGTTACCCGTGTTTTGATTTCCGGCCAGTTAAAGGCTTTCACCAAAGGTTTGGGCAGGGCAAGACCAGATGTTTCAATGACAATGTGATCCGGCGGTGTATCGCGTTCCAACAAAGCTTCCATGGTCGGCAAGAATTCATCAGCCACCGTGCAGCAAATACAACCATTTGCCAGTTCAATGACATTATCTTCGCCATTTTCGCCTTCGCACGCTTCAATCCCGCAGCCTTTGACCATTTCACGATCAACACCCAGATCACCGAATTCATTAATCACCAAGGCAATGCGTTTGCCCCCGGCATTTTCCAACATGTGGCGGATCAGGGTGGTTTTGCCGGCCCCTAAGAAGCCGGTAATGACAGTTGCAGGAATTTTCATGATCTATTCTTTCAAGGTTAGGGGGAGACCTGCGGCGATAAATAGCACACGATCAGCCACTTGCGCTACTGCTTGATTAAGCCGCCCGGCGTGATCGCGAAATTTTCGCGCCAAGGCATTATCAGGCACAATGCCCAACCCCACCTCGTTCGACACCACAACCACATCACATTTTGCTGCACTTAATGCTGCGCACAATTTTTGTGTTTCCAAGGTGATATCGGCCTCTTCATCCATGATATTGGTCAGCCATAAAGTCAAGCAATCCACCAACATGGGTTTATCTGTTTTTTCAACCAAATCATGGATGTGAACCGGTTCTTCAATGGTGGTCCACAGCTCATTTCGGCGAGCCTGATGGGTTTGCACCCGTTCCGCCATTTCCGCATCCCACACGCGCGAGGTCGCGAGATAAAGCCCACCGCCTTGTTCTTCAATCAGTTTTTCTGCATAGGCTGATTTACCAGAACGTGCACCGCCAAGGACCAGAGTTACTTTCCCCATTCTATTCGTCATCCTCGCGAAGGCGGGGATCTCCCTCTTATCGTTATTAAGGTCCCCGCGTTCGCGAGGACGACATCATACTATAGTTTATCCCACCCGCACGGCGTCAAAATGGAAGCTGGGATTGAGATATTCGGCTTGGGCCTCAATCAGGCGCAACTCGTCACTGTCATGGCGCACCGTATCATCGATTAAGCCAAACAAGGTGGAGGTAGACAATTCCAAAGCCGTATGGGGCTGTTCACCACGCAAGCGATGGGCCAAGAAAAGGGCCGCAAACACATCCCCTGTTCCTTTGGCACGCAAGGCCAATTGCGGCACGGTTACCCGCCATGCCCCTTGATCAGTCACCAACACATTGGACAAGGTTGCCTGATGGCCTTTGCGCCCCTTAACCGAAGTTACCAAAATAATCTTCGGTCCCCGCGCGCGCAACATGTCGGCAGCCAGTAAGGTATCTTCCAATGTTTCTTGTTTACGCCCGGTGAGATATTCCAGCTCGAAATTATTGGGCACCAAAATATCGGCCAAAGGCACCAGTTCATCACGCACAAATGCGGCGGCCTCATTGGGGACATACAGTTGACGCGCCACATCACCCACCACCGGATCACAGAAATAAAGGCTGTTGGGGTTATTTTCTTTCACCCGTTTGATGGTTTCCACCACGAACTGACCGCTTTCCACACTGCCCAAATAGCCAGACAGCACCGCATCACAATGGACAAAATGGTCAAGTTCATCAATGCCATCGACCATGGCACGCATGGTTTCAATGGGGACAGGTGCGCCTTGATGAGAATCGTAGCCGGGATGGTTGGATAAAAGGACGCTGGGGACCTGCCAAACCTGAAAACCCAAACGCTGCATAGGAAAAACAGCGGCGGAATTTCCCACATGACCAACGGCCACAGATGATTGAATTGACAGAATACTCATGGGCTTACACTCACAAACATGTGGAAGAGCACTTATACCCCATCATGCGGGCTTGCCAATGAGAAACTTTTGTTTATATTTCTTCGCAATCGCGAAATAAGTGAAAACATTATTTAAAAGGAAATTGTCCCATGGCTGCCACAGCACGTCCTCGTCGTAGTGTCCTTTATATGCCGGGTTCCAACGCCCGCGCACTGGAAAAGGGCCGCACCCTTCCCGCTGACGGTTTGATCCTCGATCTTGAAGATGCCGTTGCCCCGGATGCCAAAGAAGTTGCCCGCGAACAAATCGTAAGCGCGGTGAAAGAAGGCGGCTATGGCATGCGTGAAATCCTGATCCGTACAAACGGCTTGAATACGCCTTGGGGCTATGACGATATTGTGGCTGCATCTACATCCGGTGCCGATGCGATTCTGCTGCCGAAAGTGGAAAGCGCAGATACGGTTCGCCAGGTTGAAGCCATCATGGATGCATCCGGTGCGCCAGCTGACATGAAAATCTGGTGTATGATGGAAACACCGCGCGGCATGTTGCACGCAGAAGAAATTGCTGACTCCACAGACCGTATGGGCGGTTTTGTCATGGGTACATCTGATTTGGCGAAAGAACTGCGTTGCGCCCACACCATGATGCGCCTGCCGTTCATGATGTCCTTAAACGTTTGTATTCTGGCCGCACGTGCCGCCAATATCGCTATTCTTGATGGTGTTTATCTGGACCTGTCTGATGACGAAGGTTTTGCAGAACATTGTCAGCAGGGCTTTGAACTTGGTTTTGACGGCAAGACCCTGATCCACCCCAAAACAGTGGGTAAAGCCAATGAAATCTTTGGCCCATCCGAGAAAGAAGTGGAATGGTCCAAGAAAATCATCGCAGCGCACGCAGAAGCGGAAAGCGAAGGCAAAGGCGTTGTGGTTGTCGATGGCAAGCTGATTGAAAACCTGCATGTGGTCACTGCCAAACAAGTTGTTGCCCAAGCTGAAGCCATTGCAAAAATGGAAGCCGACGGCTAAAAACAACCAATAGGTTGATTTACAGTCATCTTTTTTAAAAGAGTCCCTGTCAATGCAGGGGCTCTTTTTGTTATGATGGTGTCAAAGATATCACATGGTGGAACAGAAGACTGTGATAAAAAAAACACTGACACAGGGCGAAGCTCTGGAATATGCGCTTTCATGCATGCGCCATCACAAATGGGATGATGCAGCAAAACTGCTTACGATTATGCCAGAAGACGAAAGCGATATTTTGCTCGCAAAAGCCCGCCTTGCCTATGGTCAAAAGGACAATCAAACGGCCTTTGACATCGCAGCCGACCTTCTCAAAGACCATCCGGCCAATGATTTTGCCATTGCCTTTCTCTGCATGCTTTGGGCTTCAAGCGGAGATATTGGCAAAACCAAGCCCCACCTGATCCGCTTACAGGGCGTGGATAATGACGATCCGGGATTTTGGTCTGATCTCTGTATGGTATTTTATCGGGGCAGAAATTATATTTCCGCCCTAAAGGCGTGCAACAAAGCCCTGTTCCTTGTTCAAAACTGGCTGGACCTTTGGGTGATGAAAGGGCGCATTGAACGCGATATGGGCCGACCGGATCAAGCCGTTCAATCTTTTTTGCGTGCCTTGTCCCTCAGTCCCAATAACGCACAGATTTACCTCTATTTGCATGTATGTTTTTATGAGCTGTCTGACTATGATAAAGCCATCCATTTCCTGAAAATTGCCAAAAGCTGTGGCCTCACCATTCCATCGGTTGATCTGGGTGAAGCCCATTGCCTGCTCAAACAAGGCAATCTTGCCAAAGGGTTTCGCAAATATCGCGCCCGATATACAGAAAATAAAATTTCCGCAACCAAACCAGAGGCCAACATCCCTTTCTGGAAAGGCCAAAACCTGTCAGGTAAAAAGCTTCTGGTTTTTTGTGAACAGGGCTACGGCGATGTCATTCAATTCTCCCGCTTTTTGATCGACATTCAAAACAAAGGAGCCGAAATCACCTTTGTCTGTCGCAAGGCCCTTGTGGAATTGATGCAACACAGCTACCCCAACATCACTATCTGTAGCAAAATCACGGACACATCCGGCTTTGATTTTCAGTCCTATCTGATTGATTTGGCAATCTATCTGGATTTAAGCTCACACAATATCCCTCATCGTCGTGGGTATATCCCGGTACCTCACCATTCCCCTTATCATTTCCCCCATGATGGCAAACCTAAAATCGGTCTGGTTTGGGAAGGTTCCAACCAACATCTGCGCGACCATATTCGCTCGCTGAACACAAGTGATCTCACCTCTTTGTTGGAAGAGAAAAAATTTGACTGGATTTCCCTGCAACTGGCTCCCAAAACCCCTTTGCCGGAACAAGACAATATTTTTGATTACACAGGGGGCCTTGCCTGTTTTGCCGATACAGCCAAACTGATTGATCAGCTTGACCTGATTATCACTATTGATACAGCCGTGGCCCATCTGGCTGCCGCTATGGGCAAACCCGTCTGGATCATGCTGGATAAAAGTGCTGACTGGCGGTGGATGGATGAGCGCACAGACTCATATTGGTACGACACCGTACGCCTGTTTCGCCAACATAAATTTGGCGAATGGCGCGCTGTCATCAGGCAAATTGAAAAAGCCCTCAAACAACATTTCCCGGCTTAGGGCCTGAATCACTGATTTCCGCTTTGCGCCACGACAAGAGAGATTTTCTTTTTCTTCTCATATCCAACCAATTTACGAAATTCCTTTTCAATCAGCGGGGATGAAAAATCAGCGAACCGTTCATAAAATTCTTCACGCACCACCCCTTTGCGCTTCATAAAGCCTTCAACCAGCACCCCCATAGCCATATAAACCTGCGGGCGGTTTTCACCGGTTTTCATCATCTGGGAAGAATATTCATACAAGGTTTCAGCTTGTACATCCAAATCCTGAAAATCCCCAAGGTTTTGCTGCAGCCCTTTTAATTCCTTCACCAAAGAGCCGATCTCTTGAGGGGGATAGAGCGACGCAAAAAATTCCAACAGATAACGCAGTTTCTTACAGGTTTTACGCAAATCATGCAGCGCTTCTGCCGGGGAAGAAACCGTAATCGCCTTGCCCTCAGTAATGACACGACGATATGTTTTCCAAATCCGTTTATCAGCCACAGCGCCGACATCCAACCCGGCAATTGGGGCTGTTGGGCGTTGGGCCAAGGGTTTTTCCAGATAGGTACGCCAGCGGCTTAGGAAGTCGGTGAACCGTTTACTCTGTAAATCTGTGATCAATTGCACACGGGCAACCTTATGCTGGGCACATAAAAAATCATAAAGGGGCTGAAGGTTAACCTGTTGTTCCGCAGAAAGTTGCGCCCGATATGTGGGAAAATCCATCATATAGACATCCAGATCGCGCACAGGTGTTGTGATGGAACCAATCCATTGTAATTCACGGGCAAAACGCTCCTGCACCGTTATCGGCAACACTCCCTTCATCCGGCTTAAGGCACTGCGTGAACGACGCACCGCAACACGAAGATCATGCAGAAATTCCGTATCAATATCCTTGATCGTCCCCTCAATATTGACTTCGATTTTATCCAGCTGGTTCAGCAAAATGGTTTTTAAAGCCTCATCACTACGCATCTCACGAGTAAGCATAATGTCAAGCTTACTGGAATAATCCTTCGGCGTCTTTCCCACATGTGTCATCAAGGTGGTAAAATAGTCACCTTGTGAGGTTGCCTTCAACCCGGCGAAACGGGGCAGCGTCTTGGCAAAATCTTTTTCATAACCAGCTAAACATTCAATGCGCAAACGACAGCCCAGTTCAATCATTTTACGACGCGGGGCAGGGCGTTGGAAATTGACCTCAACAATCAAACGGACCCGTTCACGCCCCTTTTTATCTTCCACCGCAACAATGATCTGTTCAGATTTTACCTGCGTCAGCTCTATGAAACTGCGCAAGCCGACAAGCTTTGCCAGCTTCTTTCCCAATTTGCTTTCCGGCAGATCAGCAGGCCAGACAGGGGTGTTGTCAACGGGCAAGGTATCAGGGAACTTCCCCCTTTTACCATCCTGCATCACCCGAATGATCCCCTCTTCTGCCTTTTCAGCAACAAGGGTCATGCCACTTCGACAAATGGCCCAATCAAACGTATCCAGATAGGTCTGTTCAACCACACGCTCCCCGATTTTGCGACCTTGGGCAAGGGTGGCGACAATGCTGCCCCACTCCTGCGCACTATGTTCATCCCCTAAGTGATAATATCTGGTTTCCACGACCATAAACGTTTGCCTTTTTCAATCCCCTGTCACAAGACTGTAACAGTTTATGCGGTTTTTGGGCAAAGTCATGTGACAATTCTGGGTCAATATCCCTATTGTGATCGTTTTTGCTGTAAATTTTGATCTTTTTCAGCATCAAGCCACCAATAACTCCATGCCGTATAGCCTGGACTATATTTCGGATAGGTTTCCGGCATACCGAATCGGTCCCAGGCAACAATACGAGCCACCTTTAAATGCCAGTTCGGAATCACATAATGGTTCCACAGCAAAACCCGGTCTAGCGCACGCGTACGCACCACCAATTCATCACGGCTCGGCGCATTGACCACCATCTGGGTCAACTCATCAACCACATCATTACTGATACCGATGGAATTGCGACTGCCTTGGCGATCCGCAGAAGTTGAACTCCAGTAATTCAGCTGCTCATTACCCGGTGATTGGCTTTGTCCAAACACATCAACAATCATGTCATAATCAAAGGTGTCGGTACGCTGCTTATATTGGGAACTGTCAATAATGCGCACACTAACATCAACGCCGAGACGTGACAGGTTTTTCTTAAAAGGTAAAACAATGCGTTCCCATACAGGTGACGCATTAATGATGATTTCAAAATCCAGATTTTGCCCGGTTTTGGCATGCACCATCTTTTTATTTTTAATCACATAACCCGCTTGTTTCAGCAGCATGACGGCTTGTTTTAAATTGCCACGAATTTTACCGGACCCATCTGTCTTGGGTGCCTGATAGGTCTGGGTAAAGGCTTCATCAGGAATACGGCCACGGAATTTTTCCAGAATTTCCAGCTCCCGCCCCTCAGGCAAACCCGTTGAGGCCAGTTCGGAATTGGAAAAATAGCTGTTGGTGCGGGTATATTCATTATGAAACAGGTTTTTATTGGCCCAATCAAAATCAAAGGCATAAGCCAATGCCTGACGGACCAAGGGGTCTTTAAACTTGTCACGACGAATATTAAACACAAACCCCTGCATGCCGGTCCCCACCTGATGGTCAATGCGGTGTTTGTTAATCAAACCATTTTTAACTTCGGGAATATCGTAAGCCGTCGCCCAGTTTTTTGCGACATTTTCATAGCGATAATCAAAGGCCCCGCCTTTAAATGCTTCGACCGCCACAGTGGCATCACGGTAATAATCAAAACGGATTTCATCAAAATTATTCTGCCCGGCATTCACCGCCAGGGCGTTGCCCCAATAGTCTTTGACCCGTTCATAAACCACATTGCGCCCGGACTCATAAGATTTCACCCGATAAGGGCCACTGCCCAGCGGCGCCTCTAATGTGGTCTTGGTGAAATCCTTATCCTGCCAATAATGTTTTGGTAAAATCGGCAACTGCCCCATGATCAGGGCAAGCTCACGGTTTTCATCATTTTTAAAAGTAAATTTGACTGACCGTGCACTCAAAGCTTCCACCTTGGCAACATCACCGTAATAAAAGCGATAGCGCGGATGACCTTTTTCCATCAGGGTGTTAAAGCTAAACACCACATCGTCCGCCACAACAGGTTTGCCATCCTGCCATTTAGCCTCCTTGCGCAAATGGAAAGCGACCCAGGAACGATCATCGGGCATTTCAATTGTTTCAGCCAACAGGCCATAGGCGGTAAAAGGCTCATCCTGAGACTGGACGGTCAATGTCTCATACGCCAAGCCCGCCCCGGTTGCCGATATCCCTTTCAGGGTAAAAGGATTAAACGTATCAAAGGTGGAACCAAGGGCTGCCAAACGGATCGTCCCCCCCTTCGGGGCCTCAGGATTGGTGTAATCAAAATGGGTAAATCCGGCAGGATATTTGATATCTTCATGCATGGAGACTGCATGTTTCTTTTCTGCCGCTGTTGCATTAAAGGCCAAACATACGGCAAACGCACTTGTCAAAACTGCTTTTTTAAAGCCCATTTTCATTCCTATAATCCTGTCGTCATTCCCAACTTGATTGGGAATCCAGCTGGACCCTCGTGTCACGCACGAGGATGACGGTTGATATTTTACTTTCAAATAATATTGGCGGGGATGTATGGTTTGTGCAAGAGGTTCAGTCTATGCATTTGATTTTTTTCTTATTCCTCATCTGTTTATCCACCCCTGCCCAGGCAACGATGGAAGAGGCCATTCGCGCTGTGCAGGCCGGAAATTACCAAGCTGCCTTGGCCGAATTTCACCAATATGCCCGCCACGGCAATCCCGTTGCCGATTACTGGATCGCCACCATGTATATGAAGGGGCTAGGCGTTGAAAAAAATATGGATACGGCCCTGACCTATTTCCACAAGTCTGCGCGTCAAGACCACACCCCGGCCATGGTGGTCTTGGGCAATATTCATCTGGAAGGCAAAACCGGAAAGAAAAACATCAATCTTGCACGCGGCTGGTTCAACAAGGCCGCCAAGGCCGGTGATCAATATGCCATGTTACGTATGGGGGAAATGTATATTGAAGGGATCGGCGTGGCAGCAAACCCGACCATTGGCATTCGCTATATCAAACAAGCGGCCAAAACCGGCTATCCAAAAGCGCGCTATATCCTTGGCCTTGCCTATCTTCAGGGAATTGGGGTCGAAGCCGATGAACAAAGGGCTTTATTCTGGCTGAAAAGCGCAGCAGAAAGCGGCTTTCCCGATGCGATTAAACTGCTAAAACAAGTACAAAACTGATTTACGCATGCCCGGCTTCATCTAACAACAAGCGTGGGTCAATGCCCAGCTGGCCCAAGGCGCGTTCCCATTTGGTATCAAGAATATCATCAAAAACGATACTTTCTTCTGCCGGAACAGTGAGCCAGCCATTGTCCAAAATTTCCTGATCAAGCTGCCCCGGTCCCCATCCAGCATACCCCAGCGCCAGCATGGTTTTATCGGGGCCAATCCCAACCGCCATATCGCGCAAAATATCCACAGTTGCGGTTAAGGCATAACGCGCCCCGACCACAACAGTCGAATCCTTGATATAATCAGGGCTATGCAAGACAAAGCCGCGTTCTTCATCCACCGGGCCACCAAGATGCACACGGATTTGGCCTTCCATACCGTGGCTATCAATATCCAGCTGATTTAACAAATCAGGAAAAGTCAAAGACTGCACAAGGCGGTTCAAAACCAGCCCCATGGCCCCTTCCTCACTGTGAGAACAAACGTAAATCACAGTTTTCTCAAAGCGCGGGTCCGGCATACCGGGCATTGCCACCAAGAGCTGGCCAGTAAAATCGGTCGATATGTTTTTGTTTTCATTCATCTCTATCACATATGACTGATCATGAATTTATGCAAGCTTTGTCCCTAATTCTGACATATTTTTCACCGATACCAAAGATCGAAAGGTCTAAGATATGCCACAGATTGCCAGATATATTATCACATTCATATTCTTTCTTCTGCTGACTTGTGCCCAAAATGCTGGCGCACAAACCAGCCCATGGGCCGGCATTGACAAGACTCAAGTCCGCCTAATCTCCAGCGTTAGCGCCCTTGGAGATCAAAAAACCATCACATTGGGCCTGCATTTTAAAATGCAAAAAAACTGGAAAGTCTATTGGCGCAGCCCCGGTGATGCGGGTTATCCGCCGGAAATTGACTGGAAAGACAATCCCAATATCGCCCATGCCGATATCCGCTGGCCCTTACCAGAACGCTTTGTTGTTTTGGGGCTGGAAACCGTGGGCTATAAGGATGAAGTGGTTTATCCCCTGCACCTTACGCTGAAATCCTCACAAAACCCGCTTGATATCAACACCCATGTCCGTTTTTTGACCTGTGCAGATATCTGTATCCCCGTTGAAGTTGACCTTGCCTTAAGCGTCCCCACAGGCCCTGCACAAGCCAGCGAGCATGCCCGGCTGATCAATAAGTTTGAAAGTCAGGTCCCCACAAAGAACAGCACATTTGGGGTTAATCTTTCATCTGCTGTTCTGTACACCCATGAAAATGGAAAAGAAGGCACCCTGCGCCTGAAACTGTCCAGCCCGACATCTTTTAAGGCACCGGACCTTTTGGTCGAAGGCCCTGTAGAACTGGCTTTTTTCAAACCGATAATCAAACTGTCCGAAGATCACCAACAGGCCCTGATAGATGTTCCCCTTGATGGGCTGCAATTCCTTGAAAAGCCCATTACGGATCAGAATTTCACCCTGACCTTCAGCGATCAGCAAACTGCCTTTGAACTGATCAGCAAAGTAAAAACCACCCAAACATCTGTGCCTGTTGAAACCGGCTTTTTCTCTGCTGCTCAAGAAACAATCGCAGCTCTGCCCTTGTTCGTGGTTCTCGCCATGGCTGTTCTCGGCGGCTTGATCCTTAATTTAATGCCCTGTGTTTTGCCCGTTCTTTCCTTAAAGGTTTTGGGGCTTGTCAGTCATGGCGGAGGCAATCCCATGACCGTACGCCTTAGCTTTTTAGCCTCCAGTGCGGGCATTATTTTTTCCTTTTGGGTTTTGGCCGGTGCCCTGATCGCCTTGAAAATCAGCGGTGCTTCCATTGGCTGGGGCATTCAATTTCAACAACCGCTCTTTTTAATTACGCTCAGCCTGATTGTGATCTTGTTTGCCTGTAACATGTGGGGCCTGTTTGAAATCCACCTGCCAAGTTGGCTCTCTGATGTGGGGGAACGCTCTTCACATGTTCATGGCTTAGGTGGACATTTCCTGACCGGGGCTTTTGCCACCTTACTGGCAACCCCTTGTTCCGCCCCTTTTCTGGGGACAGCTGTCGGTTTTGCCCTGTCCCAAGGCCCACTGGAAATCCTGTTGGTCTTTAGTGCATTAGGTATTGGTCTGGCTCTTCCTTACCTGTTGATTGCCACCTTTCCCCGCCTGGCAACCATGTTGCCAAAGTCAGGCCAATGGATGATCACCTTGCGCAAAACCCTTGGCCTTGCCTTACTGCTCACCTCTATGTGGTTATTAAGTGTCTTATGGGCACAGGTCGGACTAAATGCGGTTCTGGTCCTTGCCACCCTGATGAGTGGTATCATTTGTGTCCTGGCCTTTAAAACACGGCTCAAGTCACTCACCGCCCCCTTGATGCTTGCCCTTTTTGTTGCCGCACTGGCCGTCCCCAGCTTTGCCCAGAAAGAAGATATTGATCAGACACAGGCAGAAAAGCTTTGGGTTCCTTTTGATCTGCCGACGATTACTAAACAGGTTGAAAAAGGTAATGTCGTTTTTGTGGATGTTACCGCAGAATGGTGCATCACCTGTCAAGTCAATAAAAACCTTGTGCTTTATCAGGGTGATGCCTTCAAGACCCTTTCCCAACCCGGTGTCATTGCTATGAAGGCCGACTGGACCAACCCGGATGAAACCATCGCCAGCTATCTTGCCAGTTTCAAACGCTACGCCATTCCCTTTAATGCCGTCTATGGCCCCGCTGCCCCCAATGGTATTGTCTTACCGGAATTGCTCAGCGAAGAGGATGTTTTGGAAGCAATTTCAAAAGCAAGGGGTTGAAAACCAATCGCAACAGCCCTATCTCTATAGAAATAAAGCCATAGGTGATAAAAATATTGCCCGTGAGAAAATAAAAGAGTCCTCAAAAGGGGACTTTTTTTATTTTAGAAGAAAAATGTCATTCTGGACCTGATCCAGCACCTAAACAATCACATAATCAAACTGTTCTTGATTTTCTCAACCCCTTCACGGGCCAAGGCATCGGCGCGTTCGTTTTCTTCGTGACCATCATGGCCTTTGACCCAGTGCCATTCCACCTCGTGAGGTTTAAGCGCAGCTTCCAGTTCCTGCCACAGGTCCGCATTTTTGACAGGCTTCTTCGCAGCTGTTTTCCAGCCGTTTTTCTTCCAGTTAAAAATCCATTTGGTAATGCCGTCTTTCACATAGGTGCTGTCCGTATAAAGGGCGACTTGCACCGGGCGTTTCAGATTTTGCAGCCCGTTGATCGCAGCCAGAAGCTCCATACGGTTATTGGTGGTGTTTTCTTCGCCCCCGCAGAATTCTTTTTCCACCCCTTTATAGCGCATCAACACACCCCATCCCCCCGGACCGGGGTTCCCGCTGCACGCGCCATCGGTATAGATTTCGACGATATCGTTACTCATTATTGCAATCCATATTCACTGCTAAACCGAACCGATTGATGGAACTTCAAAATTTTGAAATATTCCATTGGATCTTTTGGTTTGACCATCGCATCTTTCGGTGTATTCACCCAGTCATAAAGGCGGGTCAGCAAGAAGCGCATGGCCGCACCACGGGCAATCAAAGGCAGGGCATTGACCTCTTCTGTACTGAAATCACGTACCTTGCGATAATTTGAAAGCAGCATACGCGCCTTGGTCACATTGAAATCACCATCTTTTTCAAAACACCAAGCATTCATGCAAATTGCCAGATCATAGGCAAAGATATCATGACAGGCGAAATAGAAATCAATCAGCCCACTGCAACTTTCATCCCTGAAAAAGACATTATCGGGAAAAGCATCCGCATGAATGATCCCTTTAGGCAAGTCCACAGGCCAGCGCGGTTCCAAGTGGTCCAGTTCCGCCAGTAATATATCACCTAGCCCCGGTGTCACATCATCGGCATGTTCCAGACACTGGTTCAACAAGCCACGCCAATCTCCAACGCCAAGGTCATTGGACCGCTTCATGGCAAAATCCTGCCCGGCCACATGCATCTGTGCCAAGGCTTTTCCCAGTTCCGCACAATGGACAGGCTTGATTTTACGCGGCCACATACCCGCCAAAAAAGTAAAGATCGCAGCCGGGCGGCCAGCCAAAATCCCTAATGCCTGTCCTTCTGAATCTTTCAAGGGGACCGGACACGTAATCCCTTTATCACTGAGATGTTCCAGCAAATTCAGGAAAAACGGCAAATCATCCACATTTACCCGTTTTTCATACAGCGTCAGAATGAAAGGGCCTTGTTCAGTCTGGATCATATAGTTGGAATTTTCCACCCCTTCGGCAATCCCCTTAAAGGAAAGGAGCGCCCCAATGGAAAAACGATCCACAAAGGCGGAAAGTTCGTCGTCACTGACTTCGGTATAAACAGCCATGGTCTTTATTTTTCGCTTTTAAGACAACAAGCTGGCAGGCAGCTTGAAGGTTACATTTTCTTCGGTAAAGGTCTCAAACGTCACACGGACATCAAAATGGCCCTTACAGGCCATGACCACTTCTTCCACCAACACTTCCGGGGCAGAAGCCCCAGCGGTAATACCCAACGTGTTCACACCATCAAACTGACTGAAATCAATTTCACTGGCGCGTTGGACCAACATGGACTTTTCACAGCCGTTCAGTTTTGCGACTTCCACCAACCGCTTGGAATTGGATGATTTTGGCGACCCAATCACCATAATCATATCCGATTTTTGCGCGATCATCTTCACCGCAGACTGACGATTGGTCGTGGCATAACAGATATCTTCTTTTTTCGGCTTTTCCAGATTGGGATAACGGTCCTTTAAAACATCAATCACTTCTTTGGTGTCATCCACAGACAGGGTGGTTTGTGTCACAAGCCCCAAAGACACATCTGTAGGCAGATCAATCGTCTGAGCCTGTTCAACATTTTCCACCAAAATCACCGCCCCTTCGGGCAGTTGCCCCATGGTGCCGATGACTTCGGGGTGCCCTTTGTGACCGATCAGGATCACAGGGTGTTCCTTACTATGATGAAATTCTGCTGCACGATGGACCCGGCTGACCAGCGGACAGGTCGCATCCACATAAGTCATATCGCGACGTTCAGCCTCGGCCGGAACAGATTTTGCCACCCCATGGGCAGAAAAAACCACCGGCACATCGTCAGGAACGTCGTCCAGTTCTTCGACAAAGACCGCGCCTTTATCGCGCAAGCTATCCACAACAAATTTATTATGAACAATTTCATGGCGGACATAGACAGGCTTGCCGAATTTTTCCAGCGCGCGTTCTACAATATTGATTGCCCGATCCACCCCGGCACAAAAACCGCGTGGACCCGCAAGTAATATGGTCAAAGAAGGTTTCATGCCCCCAATATAGAAAGCGAAAACAAAGAGTAAAGCCAATCCTGAAATTTCATGTTAGAATTTTTCCATGACACGACTATTTGCCATATTTATCTGCATGTTACTGACCTCGCCTGTTTTTGCCGCCAAGCCCAGTGGATTAAGCAAACCACAAGCCCAGCCGGAACTGTACAGGCTGAAGAATCCTGTACAACAAGTACAGGAACTGCTCAAGTCCCAAGGATTTTACCAAGGTAAAACTGATGGGTTGATGGGGGCTGACCTGAAACAGGCCATCCGGCTTTATCAAAAAAAGCACGGGCTGAAACAAACCGGTAAAATCAGTGATGATCTGATTAAACATATGGCCAATATCGGTCGGGTTCAGGCGTTGATCAAAAAACTGGACCCCATTCGCACCAATCGTCAGCAGCAAGCCCGCCAGGCCCTCCTTTCTGACCCGCGCACACGCCAATTGCTGGATCAAAAAGAAAAAGAAACGGCAGACCCAACCCGAGATGCCAGCACCTGCTTTCAGGCCCCCACGGCACGTTGCCTGATACACGAAGCCGTTGAAAGTTCCCGCGCTGTCTTTGAAGATGATATGCGCGACTGGGCCTTGGGTGAAATTTTGGCGGCACAAGTGCGGGTCGGTCTGGAAAATGACGCCATGAAAACAGCAGCGCGTATTAAAGATAGCCGACTGGTCATTGCCGCACTGACAACAATTGCCAAGACCCATGTGCGCGAAGGTCAATTGGAAGAAGCCCGTTCCGCCCTAAGCTTAATCCCCGTCATGGAACGCCGCCTGTCTGTTTTACTGGACATTGCCTCTTATTACCAAAGCCGGAACCAGACAAAGCTGTTGCGTCATACCGTCACTAAAATTTTAGCCGGGGCACAATCTCTTGACCATATTGAAAACAGTCTGACTATCCAGATTCAAGCGATTGAACTGTTGGCCCTGATTGATAAAAAACGCGCCCTTGAAATGCTTGATAAGATGACACTTCAGGCCGAGGCTTCCGCAAAAAATGGATCAAAATTCACCTTAATCCGACAAATCGCCAATGCCATGGCCCATATCGGTTATCCAGAATGGGCGTTAAAAACAATTGGAAAAATGCCCGATGACGAAACCCGCATTCCCATATTGATGGCAGCTGCCCGTGCCTTTTTAAAAGCAAAACGGTTCAAGGCAGCCCATAACACGATTGAACGTATTTCTTCAAAACGTTATCGCAGCGTTATCCTGTCTGATATGGCGCAAGCACTTTGGCAACACCAACAAAACGGCAAAGCCTTTGACATACTGGATGAAGCCCTGATTATCGCCAAGGCGACCCCCTTACCTTTTGCCCGCAACTTTGCCCTATCCCATGTGGCCCAAAGCTATATGATCATTGCCAAAGAAACACAAAAGCAAGCCCACGGGGATCTGGCCTATCATACCTTATCCCTGATCAGTGATGAACGGATCAAGGCCCGTGGTCTATGGAATTTGGCCTATGCAGCCTCACATCAGCAGCTCAAGCTCAGCACCCAAAACCTTGATAAAAATGCCCATCAAACTCTTAATAACATTAAAAGCAAGTTCTCACGGGCTTGGTTGATCGGTGATCTGGTGGCGTTACACCAAAATTCAGGAGATCACAAACAAGCCAGAAAAGCTTTTGAAATCGGTATGGCAACAATCAAAACACTGACCAATCCGTGGGCACGCTCACGGGTACTGGCAAAATTTGGCGCCCTGGCCCATCGCCTGGATTGATTACGCCTGCAATTATCGCTATGGTGCCCGTCAAGATATAGCAAATCCCGAGTAATTTTGATTAAAAATTACAACGACGTATTTGCGTAAAATCAAAGAGCTATAGCTAAACTAATGGATCAATGTTAAGTCATTTAGCTATAGCTGATCTCGTGGAGTCGACAATGAAACTTGTAAAATTTACCCTGGCGGCCACAGTCTTAAGCCTTGGCCTAAGTGCATGTAGTAGCGTTGATTCCCTGAAAGTCTGGCGTGCGAAAAAGCCGGAACCCTGTCCACGGGTCACGGTTTTGAAAAATGCCTCAGAACTCACGAAGTTTAAGCAGGGTCCGGGGCGCGACCTGATCGACGTGCTGTTTGAAGCCAAAGTCAGTAACGTTTTGAGTGCTTGTAAATATAATGTCGATTATGAGACCCGCGCCGGCATAATCTCTGCCCAAATCGCCCCGGTCATTAATGCCAAACGCGGTCCGGCAAACCAAACCCGTTCTGCTGAGGTTGAGTACTTTATCGCTGTGATCGGACAGGATCGTAAAATCCTGCAAAAAAATACCTTCCCGCTGAAACTGGCCTTTCCCGGCAACTTAACCCAAAACGAAGTCCGCGATGAACCGGTTGATCTTTCCATTGTCACAGATGGATCAACCGATGGCACAGATTATGAAATCTACGTCGGCTTCCAGCTTAGCCGGGAAGAAATGGCCTATAATGAACGGATGTTAAGACGCTAGAGCGTGCCTTAAACATCCCCGGTACGCACACGACTGACAAAAGCACTGACCCGTTCACGCAGGAATTCAGCCTGTTGTGACAGATCATCAGAAGAAGTTTCAATCTGCCCAGCCGCAGCCCCTGTTTCCTCGGTCGCCTGTTCAACCACGCTGATATTGTCATTCACACGCCCTGTCCCATGGGAAGCATGTTCAACATTTCGCGCGATCTCCCCTGTGGCAGCGGATTGTTCCTGCACCGCAGCCGCCACACTGGCAGATATATCATTCATTTCCTGAATCACATTTGAAATGGAGCCAATGGCCTCTACCGCCTTTGTCGTGCCATTTTGAACAAATGCAATTTGACGCGAAATTTCCTCAGTTGCACGACTGGTTTGATTTGCCAGATTTTTAACCTCGCTGGCAACAACCGCAAACCCTTTACCAGCCTCCCCGGCACGCGCAGATTCAATCGTTGCGTTAAGGGCCAACATGTTGGTTTGTTCGGCGATATCGTTAATAAGTTTCACAACTTTGCCAATTTCACCCACATTATTGGATAATTCTTCAATAGTATGGGTTGTATCTTCGGCCACATGAACCGCACGTTCAGAAACCGCTGTAGAGGCTTCCACCTGTGTACTAATTTCATTGATGGACCCTGAGAGTTCTTCTGTCGCACTGGCTACAGTTTGCACATTTGTTGATGCATCTTCAGCAGCAACGGCGACTTCACGCGCTTTCTGATTGGTATTTTGTGCCGTGCTTGCCATCTGACTGGAAGCAGCCTGAAGCTCGGTTGCCGCAGAAGAAACACTTTGAACAACACCACCCACGTCACTTTCAAATGTATCAGCCAGATCGTTCAAAGCAGCACGTTGACGTTCATCGGCCAGTTTTTTGGCATTTTCCTGTTCAAGGCGCAAACGTTGTGTTTCTTGCATATTATCTCGGAAAACTTCCAATGCACGGGCAAGATCACCAATTTCATTTTTCAGCCCCTTGTCACTGACATCAATATCTGTCTGGCCTTCTTCCAGACGTTTCAGGTTGCCAATATTCTTGGCCAGCCCACTGATAATCTGACGGGCAATGAATAACCCAAGCAATACTGTCGCAATAACGGCAATTAAGGCCCCAATCATCAGGTTTGCATTCATGGCACGGCGTGCAGCTTCTGCTTTTTCCAGTGCCTTTTCTGCTTCCAGATCAGCTTTTTCTGTAAAATCAGCCAGTTCTTTCACTGCCTTTTCAACCGTTACCAAAAAACTGTCACGAATACCGGTTAACTGGTCCTTGGTATCAGCATAGGTCTTCAGCTCTTTGACATAAGCTGTCAGATAGCGATCCAGTTCATTTTTGGCATTATCCAGAAAAGATGCTGTTTTTAAAATCTCGCGAAATTCAACAGCGCGTTTATCCACACGACCCAAATATTTATTACGGTTGCCACGAATGATATAATCCTTTTCATGACGGCGCATCATCAACATTTTAATGGTCAAGGCATCAGCGGCAATTTCCGCACTGCCAATGGAAATGGCCTTAATCTCTTTTAATTTGGTCTCAATCGTATGAACGGATTTGCGCAACTTGCCGCGCTGGCCTTCTTTTTCAGAATAGCCCATCACCTGCAAGGCACCGACCAGCTCCTGAAAACTCTTATTAATTTGTGCCAACTGGCCTTGCAAACTGCGCACCACGCTCGAACCGGTAGACATTTTCTCCAACCGGGCCAGCTCTTTATCAAGTTGAGCACTGAACCCGACAAACTGGGCTGATAGCTCATCACTGGGTTTATTCGTAAAGTCTTTTTGCACAGGGACCATTTTCAACAAGATGATATCAGCCTTGGCGGCAGAAGAATTCATCTTTTGAACCGATGCCATATGGGCCTCGATATTCGATAAATTATTGCTCTGAATAGAATAATAAATTGCGAGACCTAAAAATGAGACCATCGAAATTGCGATGATGATCAAAATTTGGCTACGAATTCCCAGATTACGAATCATTGGTACACCTTGAATTTCATTCAAATAAGACCTACGATATTAATGTCTTATGACTATAACTTGTAGTTTCCTAAAATGACCCTATTCCCTCACTTTCAGGCTCGCAATAGTACTTTTGTTACAGTTTTATGACAATAAGGTTACCCATTTATAGTCATTTTATTTATCTTCCTATCATGGTGAAACTGCAGTCTCTTTTTTCATTTCTTATGAGAGAGGATAGGGCACTGAGATAAGAATGATCAGCATTCTTAATATCCACCTTTTCTTTTTCACGTAAATTCCCTGATTGACCCTCCCCCACCCCGTCTGTACAATAACGCCACATCATATGACCCCATGCGGGAGAGTGGTCGCACGATATTGCGACCCGCCGAAGGAGCAAGCGCCCCTGCTAAACTCTCAGGCTTTTGGACCGCTGGGTGATGAGACTCTGGAAAGTAGGTAGCTCATAGGCTAGCTCACCGACGATGAAACCTCACAGGCATGGAAGCCTATGCAATAGTGGGGGAATCTTTCAGGTTCCATGACAGAGAGGGGCCAAGTTGCTGGATAGTTATCCAGTATGGTTTGGTCTCGACTCTGAAAAAGGAATCTCTTCATGAGCGATGATTTAAAAACAACTCCCTTGCATGCCCTTCACATTGAACTGGGCGGCAAGATGGTGCCTTTTGCCGGCTATGACATGCCCGTGCAATATCCCTTAGGCGTCAAAAAAGAACATCTCCACACCCGTGAAGCCTGCGGTTTATTTGACGTTTCCCACATGGGGCAAGCCTTACTTAAAGGCGATGATGTTCAAGATGCGATTGAAACTCTCACCCCCAGTGATATCAAGGGTCTTGCGCAAAATGGCATTCGCTATTCATTACTGATGAATGATGAAGGTGGCATCCGCGATGATTTCATGGTGACAAATCGGGGGGATCATCTTTATCTGGTGGTCAATGCAGCCTGTAAAGAAGCCGATTACGCCCATATCGCAGCGAACTTGCCCAACCACACACTGGAAATCTTGGAAGACCGTGCATTACTTGCCCTGCAAGGCCCAAAAGCTGCCGAAGTCCTCAACCGTTTTGCCCCCGGCGTCGATCAGCTGATCTTCATGCAAATGGGGGAATATGATATCGCTGGCATTCCTTGTCTGGTTTCGCGTTCCGGCTATACGGGCGAAGACGGTTATGAAATTTCCGTTCCCAACGACAAGGCCGAAGACCTGGCGCGCAAGCTGTTGGGCGAAGCAGAAGTCGAAGCCATTGGCTTGGGTGCACGCGACAGCCTGCGCCTTGAAGTGGGCCTGTGCCTTTATGGGTCTGACCTTGACACCACCACCTCGCCCATTGAAGGTTCTTTGAACTGGGCAGTGGGCAAACGCCGCCGTATCGATGGGGGCTTTCCCGGTCATGATGTGGTGATGAAACATCTGGCAGAAGGTGTCAGCCGTAAACGTGTCGGCATCAAACCACTGGGGCGCGCCCCTGCACGTGCCCATACGGAAGTGGCCGATAAAGACGGCAACATCATTGGTGAAATTACCTCTGGCGGATTTGGGCCAAGTTTCGAAGGCCCGGTTGCCATGGGCTATGTCAAAACCGAATTTGCCAAAATCGGCACAGAAATTGACTTAATCATTCGCGGCAAGGCTGTTGCAGCTGAAATCGCAAAACTTCCTTTTGTTCCACAACGCTATTACAAGGGCTAAAATCATGGCTATCAAATATACTGAAGATCACGAATGGGTACTGGTTGAAGGTAACATCGCAACTGTCGGCATTACCGATTACGCCCAAAACGCCCTTGGCGATATTGTCTTTGTTGAAACACCCGACGTTGGCCATAGCGTTGACAAAGGCGAAGATTGCGCCGTTGTTGAATCTGTAAAAACAGCCTCTGACGTTTTTGCTCCGCTCACAGGTGAAATCACCGAAGGCAACGCCGCCCTTGAAGATGAACCGGAACTGGTCAACAGCTCGCCGGAAGGCGACGGCTGGTTCTTCAAAATGTCCATCGGTGATGAAGCTGAGCTGGAAAACCTGCTGGATGAAGCGGCATATAAAGAGTTCTGCGAGGGTCTCGATTAATGCGCTATCTCCCTTTATCTGAGGAAGATCGCAAAGACATGCTGGAAGCCATTGGGGTTTCCAGCATTGATGAACTTTATTGTGATGTTCCCGATTCTGTCCTGCTGGACAAAGCGGTTGAAACCCTGCCCACCGTTCGCGGTGAAATGGAAGTTGATCGTGCCATTTCTGCCATGGCAGCGAAAAACACAGGGGCCAATGCGGTGCCGAGTTTCCTTGGCGCAGGGCTTTATCACCACCATGTGCCGGCCACTGTGGATTATATGATCCAGCGCGGCGAATTCCTGACCTCTTATACGCCCTATCAGCCGGAAGTCTCCCAAGGTACCCTGCAATATCTGTTTGAATTCCAAACCCAAGTCGCCATGCTGACCGGGATGGATATTGCCAATGCCTCCATGTATGACGGGGCGACGGCGTGTGCCGAGGCTGTCTTGATGGCCAATCGCGTAACCAAACGCAACAAGGCCATCCTGTCCGGTGGCCTGCATCCGCATTATCGTGATGTGACACGCACCCATGCACATTTTAACGAATTCGACGTGATCTCTGCTGAACCGGATGTGGATAATGTGGAAGACCTGATCGACCTCATTGATGATGAAACATCCTGCGTCGTCGTTCAAACCCCAAGCTTCTTTGGTCATCTTAATGATTACACCAAACTAGGTGAAGCCTGTCATGCCAAGAAAGCCTTGCTGGTTGTTGTCTTTACCGAGGTTCTGTCCCTTGGGGCCTTGAAAACACCGGGTGAGATGGGGGCTGACATTGTGGTTGGTGAAGGCCAATCTGTGGGGAATGCACTGAATTTTGGGGGGCCGACAGTTGGTTTGTTTGCCGTTCGCAAAAAATACCTGCGTCAAATGCCCGGTCGTGTCTGCGGGGAAACCGTGGATGCCGATGGCCGTCGTGGTTATGTGCTGACCCTATCCACGCGGGAACAACATATCCGCCGGGAAAAAGCCACCTCAAACATCTGTACCAACTCCGGCCTGTGTGCGTTGGCCTTTAACATTCACATGACATTGCTGGGTGAAGAAGGTTTGACCAAACTATCGGCCCTCAACCATGCCCGTGCATGTCAGGTTGCCGATAAACTGGCTGAGATTGACGGTGTTGATGTTTTGAACGAGACATTCTTCAACGAATTTACCGTGCGCCTGAATAAGTCTGCCTCAGCTGTGATTGATAGATTGGCTGAGAAAAATGTTCTGGCGGGTGTGCCCGTGCGCCGTCTCTATCAAGATCGCCCGGAGCTGGATGATCTGATGCTGGTCGCGGTCACAGAAACCGCCACAGATGAAGATATTGATGCATTGGTCGCCGCCTTGAAGGAGGAACTGTCATGAGTGATATGCACACCATTACAGGCAATCAGGGCCTTCAGATTGAAGAGCCACTGATCTTTGAACAGGACACACCGGGCAAATGCGGTGTGGACCTGCCCGATGTGCCGAACGTGAAAACCCGTCTGGGCGGTTTGGAACGTGTGGGCAAAATCGGCCTGCCGGGCATGACAGAACCAGATACCGTGCGCCATTACATGCGCTTGAGCCAAAAGAACTATGCCATTGATACAGGGTTTTACCCGCTGGGTTCCTGTACCATGAAACATAACCCGCGCCTGAATGAAAAAATGGCCCGCCTGCCCGGTCTGGCAGACTTGCATCCCTTGCAGCCGCACAGCACGGTACAAGGGGCGTTAGAACTGATTGACCAATGTGCCCATTGGCTCAAGGAACTGACAGGCATGCCTGCGGTCGCCATGAGCCCGGCTGCGGGTGCCCACGGCGAACTTTGCGGTTTGATGGCTGCACGCGCTGCCCATGAAGCCAAGGGCGACCCACGCAAGGTGGTTTTGTGCCCGGAAAGTGCCCATGGTACCAACCCGGCAACCGCTGCGGCCTGTGGTTATAAGGTGGAAAGCATCCCCGCCAATGATCAGGGTCGTGTGGATCTGGACGCCCTGAAAGCTGCCTTGAATGAAGATGTGGCCGCAATCATGCTGACCAACCCCAATACCTGTGGTCTGTTTGAAAGCGACATTGTGGAAATTGCTGAGGCGGTTCACGCTGTTGGCGCTTATTTCTATTGTGACGGGGCGAACCTGAACGCCATTATGGGCCGTGTGCGCCCTGGTGATCTGGGCATCGACTGTATGCATATCAACCTGCACAAAACATTCTCCACCCCCCATGGCGGTGGCGGTCCGGGTTCTGGCCCGACCGTATTGTCTGCAGCCCTTGCACCTTTTGCTCCGGTTCCTTACGTGGTCGATACAGGTGATGGTTTCAAACTGGTGGAACATAAGGCCGATAGCGACCAGCAACCACTGGGCCGTATCAAAGGCTTCCACGGTCAAGTTGGCATGTTCATCCGATCCCTGGCTTATATGATGAGCCACGGCACAGACGGCCTGCGTCAGGCGTCCGGTGATGCAGTGCTGAATGCCAATTACCTGAAAGCCAAACTGGGTGATCTACTCACCGTTTCTTATCCAGACAGCCCGTGTATGCATGAAGTGCTGTTTGATGATCGTTTCTTGAAAGATACCGGGGTCACGACCCTTGATTTCGCCAAGATGATGATCGACGAAGGCGTCCATCCCATGACCATGTACTTCCCACTGGTGGTTCATGGTGCCTTGTTGATGGAACCGACAGAAACCGAAAGCAAAGCCACGCTGGATAACTTCATCCATATGATCCGCGAAATGACGAAAAAGGCTAAGGAAGGCGCTGTGGAAGAGTTCCAAAACGCCCCAATGCTGACACCACGTCGCCGCTTGGATGAAACCCAGGCAGCAAGAAAACCTGTGTTGAAATGGGTACCTGAAGCAGCTGAGTAACATATATCGTCCTCGCACACGCGGGGACCTCTATGTTGCAAGAAGACCCTCAATCAAGTTGAGGATGACCATTAAAAAAGGTCCGGACGATAAAACATCCGGACCTTTTTTATATCATATACGTATTTATTTTAAGCCTGACCGACACATTCCATCAAGGCACAATCCATGGCCTGTTGGCCCGGCATGTTATTAAAGGCGGCAAACTGGAAAGCAGCGTAAAAACGCTCACATTCGCCCAGGCCAATTTCAACGATTTCCTCAATCTCAGTTGCTTTTTCAAAACCACCATTGCCCATCATGATGGTGTGGCGGAAAGCCGGTTTTTTCATCCCTGCCATAACGGCAAAATGGCCGATCCACAGTTTGGCATTGATCGCAGCCAGCAGATCGTTCACATGTGCAGCAGAATGTTGTGGCAAGCGCATATCCATCGAACAGGTCACATGCAGGCACTGATATTGATCGCTCCAGGTAAACTGGATCACGTACGTGCAGTGTTCACCCACACTTTCCATGACATAATCACCATTGCTGATCACTTCCAGAATCCAGCCGCGTTGTTCAGCCAATTGTTCCAGAACGTCGAGACCATGGTTCGGCGTATTTGTCTGTGCCTGTTGAATGAAGTTCATTTTAAAACTGTTCTTTTGTCGTTTGCGTTTGTTCTGGGGGCAACCTGACAATAAAAAAGGTCCTGCGCAAGGGGCTCGTGGAGTCGCCAAAAAGATTCCTGTGGATAAAAATGTGGAACAGTGCGGTATGAAAGTCAGCGACTCGCCAGCCCCCTTTATCCATAGCTAACTTATTTATTTTTTTGCTTTTTTAAGGGCCTCTTCCAGCGCTTCAATTCGCTTGATCAATGCCTCTTGTTCAGAGCGTGCTTTCACCGCCATCGCCTTTACCGCATCAAACTCATCACGGCTGACCACATCCATTTGGGCCATAACCCGTTCAATTTGTTGAGAAATCAGACCGTCAATCTCTTCACGAACCCCGGTTAGTGTGCTCACAGCACCGCTGGCAACTTTAGCCACATCGTCGAAAATACGGTTTTTGCTTTGCATGGATTTCTTCCTTTAACTGGTCCGAATCGGTTGGCCGCATTATGGCATGGCTTTTGTAATGCGCAAGTCTTGCTTGAAGCGCCCCCCCGTTCAGCCCTATAACAGGAGCAGAATTTCAATCCTGATGGGGTGTTAAGAGATGTTTGTGATCACCGGGGGCGCCGGGTTTATCGGCTCCAATATCGTTGCAGAACTGGAAAAACGCTATCCAGATGAAAAACTGGTTGTGGTGGACCGTCTGCGTGATGGTGAAAAGTGGCGCAATATTGCCAAACGCGACCTCTATGACATTGTGCATCCAGACGACCTTTATGACTTTCTGGTGGAATATGTCAAAGACGTGAAGGCAATCTTCCATATGGGGGCGATTTCAGCCACCACAGAGACAGATGCCGACAAGATCATTGATAACAACTTCCGCCTGACCAGTGCCCTATGGGACTGGTGTAGCGATAACAAGGTGCGTTTCATCTATGCCTCCAGTGCCGCCACCTATGGCGATGGCGAAGCGGGTTTCGTGGATGATCAGGACCGCAATAGCCTGTCTAACTTCCTGCCGCTGAATGCCTATGGCTGGTCCAAACATCTGTTTGACCGCACAGTCGCACGCGGGGAAGAAAAACAGGCCCCGACACCGCCGCAATGGGCGGGCCTGAAATTTTTTAATGTCTATGGCCCCAATGAATATCACAAAGGCGGACAAAAAAGTGTGGTTGCCCATGTTTTCCCCGATGCCAAACAAAACCTCATGTGCCGCCTGTTTAAATCCCACCACCCCGATTATGAAGACGGTGGCCAGCTGCGTGATTTTGTATGGGTCGGTGATGTGGTTGACGTCATGATGTGGCTTTATGAAAATCCAACCGTCAGCGGCCTCTTTAATGTGGGCACGGGCAAGGCACGTTCGTTTAAAGACTTGGCGGAATCTGTCTATCAGGCCATGGGGATTGAACCGAAAATTCACTATATCGAAACACCGGAAAATATCCGCGATAAGTACCAATATTACACACAGGCCAATATGGATAAGCTGCGCGCAGCTGGCTATGACAAGCCCTTTACCGAGCTGGAAGACGGTGTGCGTCAATATGTGCAGGATTTCCTGAATCAGGACGATCCGTTTAAATAAACGACGAGTTAAAAAACATGACCCTTGCCATCGCCTTCCCCATGATTGACCCTGTGGCCGTTCAACTTGGTCCCATCGCCATTCGTTGGTACGCCCTTGCCTATATCGCCGGGCTTGTGGGCGGCTGGCAATATATCAAATATCTCACCCAAAAATTCCCCGGCAACATTACCCATGAACAAGTCGATGACTTCCTGTTTTGGGCGACCATTGCTGTGGTGATCGGTGGGCGATTGGGGTATGTGCTATTTTATAATCTGGATTATTTCGCCGCCAACCCCAGTGCCATCTTGCAAGTCTGGAAAGGCGGTATGTCGTTTCACGGTGGCTTCCTTGGGGTGGTTGTTGCGGCCATTCTGTATTGTAAAAAACACAATCTCCCCATGATGACCTTTGGCGATCTGGTCGCCTGTGGCGCGCCCATTGGGTTGTTTTTTGGCCGTATCGCCAATTTCGCCAATTCCGAACTTTATGGCCGCGAAACCGATGTGGCCTGGGGCGTGATCTTCCCCAACGGCGGGCCAAATCCACGCCATCCCAGCCAGCTTTATGAAGCGGCCATGGAAGGGCTGATCCTGTTTATCATCATGTTTGCCATCTCACGTCGTGAATCCTTGCGCCATGCACCGGGCCTGTTTGTCGGGATTTTCATCGCAGGCTACGGTATTGCACGATCCATTGTGGAACTGGTCCGTCAACCCGATGCTCATATCGGTTTCCTCAGTGGCGGCTCCACCATGGGGCAATGGCTGTCAGTACCCATGATCCTCTTTGGGCTGTTCCTGATTGTTCGCGCCTTGAAAAGCCAAAAGACTGAGCGTGCATGAACCAACTGCAACAGCACATTCGCAAGCAGATTGAAACCACAGGCCCCATTTCTGTGGCCGATTATATGATGCAATGCCTGTGTCACCCCAAATATGGCTATTACATGGGGCGCGACCCTTTCGGGCGAGAAGGTGACTTTATCACCGCACCTGAAATCTCCCAGACCTTTGGGGAACTTCTCGGCCTGTGGGCTGCCATCACCTGGCAACAAATGGGAAGCCCCAGCCCCTTTCATCTTGTGGAACTCGGACCGGGACGTGGCACCTTAATGAAAGATGCCCTGCGGGCCACCAAGGCTGTTCCCGGTTTTCAGGATGCTGCCCACATCCATCTGGTAGAAATCAGCCCGGTTTTAAAAGACGTACAGCAAGAAGCCCTGAAAAGTGAACAGATCCACTGGCATGACAGCTTCACCAATGTGCCTGATGGTCCGGCCATTTTCATTGCTAACGAATTTTTTGATGCCCTGCCCATCCGCCAGTTTGAAAAAGGGGAAAAAGGCTGGGCGGAACGTTTTATTGACCTTGATCCTGATACAGATGGTTTGCGCTTTGTGCTGAGGAAAGATGAAGCGGCACGTGCCCTTATGCCTGAAGGTTTAAAAGACAAGCCCGAAGGCGGCTTGTTTGAAGTCTCCCCCATGGGGCAGGCGATCGCCCATGGACTTGGTGCACGGATTACACAGCAAGGCGGGGCCGTCCTTGCCCTTGATTATGGCTATACAGAACCTGGTTTTGGTGAAACCTTACAAGCCCTGAAAAACCATGCCTATGCCCCGGTTCTGAAAAATTGTGGCGAGGCTGACCTGACAGCTCATGTGGATTTCACCACCTTGGCCCGCAGTTTTATAGAAGCGGGGGCTAAAACATGGGGACCGATGAACCAAGGGGACTTTCTAGAACGACTTGGCATCACCCAACGTTTTCAGGCCCTTCTCCCCCATGCAAATGACGAACAACGCCCCGACCTGATTGCTGCACACAAAAGGCTCTGTTCCCCCGATGAAATGGGGACATTGTTTAAAGTGATTTGCGCAACCCATCCTGACCACCCTGCCCCAGCGGCTTTTGAATAGGAAAGAGATATGAGCCAAGACCCACAGTTTCTAACCAGTGGCAACATCACTGCTTGTCATGGTTTTTTCACCCGCCTTGGTGGGGTCAGTCAGGAAATTTACAGCTCGCTTAACTGTGCCTGGGGATCAAAAGACAGCCTGAAAGATGTCATGACCAACCGCGCCCTTGTGGTTCAAGCCTTGGGCAATACCGCGTCTGATTTGCTGTCAGCCTCCCAAATTCATTCCAACAAGGTTCAAATCGTTGATAAGGTCTGGACACGTGAGCGCAGCCCCGAAGTGGACGGGCTTGTCACCAATATGCCCGACGTTGCCTTGGGTATCTTAACTGCGGACTGTGCCCCGGTTCTGTTTCATGACCCCCAAAACCACATCATCGGGGCCGCCCATGCCGGATGGAAAGGGGCCTTTACAGATGTGCTGGAAAATACAGTAACAGCCATGGAAAGCATTGGTGCAGATCGCAACACAATAACAGCTGCTGTTGGCCCTTGTATTCATCAGGCGTCTTACGAAGTGGACGGGAACTTCCGCCAAACCTTCCTTGACGAAAATCCAGAGTATGGGGGCTATTTTACTGACAGTGTGAACGAAGGCCACTTTCAATTTAACCTGCCTGCTTTTGTGAAAATGAAGCTAGAAACATTAAATCTCGCGTCTGTCGAAGGGTCCCCGGTTGATACCTATGTGGATGAAGACCGTTTCTTTAGCTATCGACGCACGACCCATCGCAGCGAACCTGATTATGGTCGCCAAATCTCAGTTATTTGCCTGTAGTACCTTTATAAGACGGTAAGCTCCAGCCAAACAGGATGGCAAGACCACGCACACTGAAAGTGGCTGTGACACTCACCACCATGGCCCCTTGCTGCGGAATACCCAAATCAATCAGGATGATATAAGCACAACTGCCCACAATCGCAGCCAAGGCATAAATCTCTTTTTGCAACAACAAGGGCACTTCGTTACAGACAATATCACGGATCATGCCGCCAAAAGTGCCCGTAATCATCCCCATAATAACCACCATCACCGGATGGATATCATAGGTCATCGCCACCTGTGTGCCCATAATGGTAAAAAGGGCCAAACCAAAAGCATCTGCCCACATCAACAAAGCAAAGCGTTTGCCATCAAGGCGGTGAACCTGAAAAAAGGCAATGATTGCAACCACGGCCACCACATAGACGTAATTCAAGTCCTTCACCCAAAACACACTATCGGCATCTAACAACAGGTCACGCACTGTCCCCCCACCAACCGCCGGAGCGAGGGCTACGATGATAAAGCCGAAAATATCCAATCCTTTACGCGCTGCTGCCAAGGCACCGGATAAGGCAAAAACAGCCGTTCCTACCATGGCCAGAAAATATACTGGATCATCAAACATGGTCTTTTTCCTTCTGCCAGATGGCTTGTAAACCTTCACGATAACTTGGGTGGTGTAACTGAAAGCCCAGATCATTTTTGATCTTCGTATTATCGACCCGCTTGTTATCACGCCAAAAGGTCAAGGCCATCGGGGACATGGCCTGTGACGCCTCTTCAAACGATTGTTGCTTGGGTCTTTCTCTGCCCATTAACTCACAAGCATAATTCAATACGCGGATTGGCTCACAGGCGGCATCATCACAGAGATTATAGGCAACCGGCCCATTCGGTTTGGCAATAGATGCCCACAAGGCCGCAGCAATATCATCAATATGAATGCGGGAAAAGACATGGCCCGGCTTGTCAATGGCACGCAGCCGCCCTGCCCTGATTTGATCAAAAATGCTGCGCCCCGGTCCATAAATACCAGCCAGCCGAAAGATATGAATTGGCAAACCAGATGCCAACCACTGGTCTTCGGCTTTTTTGCGCGCATGTGACCTTGCACTGCTGGGATTACGCGGACTGTCTTCATTCACCAGTGCCCCATCGGCATTGCCATAAACCCCGGTGGTGGAAAGATAGCCTATCCATTGCAGATTAGACAGTTCCTGTAAGTCCTGAGCATGCAGATGAAACACACAGTCTCCTGTCTCTTTATGAGGGGGAATGGAATGTAGAATATGGGTTACATCTGCAAAATGCTGCGCAGCATTTTCTAATGGTTTTTCCCCATCAAAAGGATAAATCTCAACCCCATCCATCCTGATCGCTTCTCGTGACGTTGCAATCACCCGCCAGCCTTTTTCCACGGCTTGTCTGGCAAAATGACTGGCGCAATATCCAAGACCAAAGATAAAGAGTGTTTTCATCTGCTGCATTCATCCATATAACAAAGGAAGATCATTTTAATGTAAGGGGATTTGTGGTGAAACGTCAGGCTTTTCTTATGGCATGTGGCATTTTGTTTTCAAGCATAAACACGGCCCAAAGCGAAACCATTGATCACGCCCATCAGTATCACGCCTGTATGGAGCTGGTGCGCAACGCCCCGGAAGAAGCTTTTGACAGCGCCCTGACCTGGAAAAGTCTGGGTGGCGGTGAAGCTGCTGAACATTGTATCGGAACCGCCCTGATCAATATGAAACGTTATAAAACCGGAGCTGAACGTTTGGAAGAGCTGGCCGATTATTCACGCAGGCCCAAAGAATTCAAAGCACAAATTCTGGCCCAAGCTGCACAAGGATGGTTTCTGGCCGATGAACTGGACCGGGCACGTGCCGTGCTAACCACAGCGATTACTCTGGATCAACATAATGCAAATCTTTATGTAGATCGCGCCCATATTCGCAGCACACAACACCATTATAAAGACGCACTGGATGACCTCAACAAGGCGATTACCCTTCACAAAGCACATGTTGATGCCTTTGTTTTTCGAGGCACAATCTATCGACTGACAGAAGAATTTGAAAAGGCTTTAAACGATATTAACCACGCGCTCACGCTTGATCCATCCCATAGCGAAGCCTACCTTGAACGCGGCATGCTCCATCGTATTGATCACAAAAATGATTTAGCACGCAAAGATTGGCTGGCTGCGATTGAGCTGGCCCCCAACAGCGATACAGCTGAAACCGCCCGCCTTAACCTTGAAAAAATGGATCTGGCCGTTACAGAATAATCTTAATCATGGGCAATATGTTTATGGATGCCATCCAATACATATTTTTCCTTTAACGCATGAAAAGCAGGGGTTTTCAGGAAATCATCCAGGTAGCGTTGGTAACGTGCTATTTCACTATCACTGATGTCTTGGCTAAAAGCAAAATAAAGCTGAATTTTGCGCAAACGAAAAACCTCTTCATAATCGCTTGCATCAATATTGTTTTGCCGCATTAAATAAGAGGCTCCCTCCAAAGGATAGGCCATAAAATCAGCACGACCACTGGTCAGTTTCTGTAAAGCTTTTAAAGGATAAAGGCCCGGCTGCAATACACCTTCCGGCACGCCCATTTTTTTAAGGGCCTGTTCTGGAGCGGTTTTTTCAACCGTTGCGATTGTCTTTCCTTGAAAATCCTGCACGGTTTCCGGATGAAAGTGATTGTCTTTTTTGGCAATGACCCCCAGATGAACCGAGGTATAAGGCCCCACCCATTTAAACAGTTTTTCGCGTTTTTCGTTACGCCCAATGGTAATGCCAACCCGACGCTTCGCCCGTTGTAAATCCACATAAAGCCGATTAAATGTCACCGGAATGATATAATGATTTTTACCAATGCCATCAAAATCAGCAAATGCAGCACGAAATAGTTCAGCCGAAAAACCGACCACACCGCCTTGATCATCATGCATGCTAAAGGGCGGAATACGATGGCCCATGACACGCAAGTCAGAAGCAAGTGCCTGAGAGGCCCACACCCCTGCAATCAAAAAACAAAATATCGCTTGTGACAGTTTCTTCATCAACCCAACCAGAAATTTGATTACATACATTAATATACATAATTTCAGATTTGGCACCAAAAGAAAAGCCGGGTCCCCCCCAGAACCCGGCTTTACATTCGAAAGAGACAGCTCTCTTCGAATTATGACGCAGCGCGGATACGCACGACGACATCAACGCTTTCAACCTGCGAACCGTCAGGTGGTGTCGGTACACCTGTGACCTGAAGCTGCCCCTCTGGCACATCAGACAAAACGCCTGTGCTTTCATCAAAGAAATGGTGATGGCATGAGGTGTTGGTGTCAAAATAAGAACGCCCGGCATCGACCACGATTTCGCGCAGCAAGCCTGCCTCTGTAAATTGGTGCAAGGTATTATAAACCGTTGCCAAAGAAACACGGATATTGCCCGCCAAAGCCTCAGAATGAAGCTGTTCAGCCGTAATATGACGATCACATTCATCAAAGAGCAATTTTGCCAAAGCCAGACGCTGACGCGTCGGGCGCAAACCCGCATCACGAAGACGATCTAATGCATGACTGAAAGGACGTACTTTTTCCATTGAATCCACCTATGTTTCTCTTGTTTGCTGCTGAACATTCTGTACGTAAATGTACGTATTTTTTAATTAGAATGCTTAAACTTTGCAGCGAATATGTCAGAAACCATTAGCGGTTCACTTGACGCAGGTCAAATTATATAGATTTTTCTTTAGTCGCCTTTAAGAATTTGCTCAACCAATTGAGCAACTGTTGGGAAATTACCGTTACGGCCATCCTGGAACAGGGGATCATCAGCAAATTTAAAGGCATTATGCCCCGCAAACGCCAGATTGTTATCAACAGACCCGCCATGAGCAATATCTTGCAGGGTTTTCTGAATACAGAAAGAACGCGGATCCGCCAAACGGCCCGTTGTATTCTTTTCGTTATCCGCCCAGTTGGAGAAACCACAAGCCGACAAACAACCCATACAGCCCGCCTGATCCGCCAGAATTTCCTGCGAACGTTCCGGCGTGACAAAAATCATGGTTTCATCCGGTGTGCGCATGCCTTCTGTAAAGCCTGCTGCAATCCAGCCTTCCACATCGCCTTGCTTATCAGCCGGGACAAAAATGGAACGACCACGTGCGCCGACCTTGACTTCCCCCGTCAACTCTTCTGTTGCCTGACGCGAAAACGCCACCTGACGTGCAGCACGTTCACCAAGTTCTTTCAGGAAGTCGTTATTCAGCTGTGAAGAATAGAAACCTGTCGGGCTGTATTTATTGAGCGATACATCACCTTCTTTCAGGTTCAATAAGCGTTGCTTCCATTCATCCGGCACCGGGCTTTCTTTAGTCAAGAGCGGGCGCGAACCAAACTGGAAGGCCACCGGCCCGATCTCCGGATTATCAATCCATTGATCCCAATCACGCAGATACCAAACACCACCGGCCATCACAACCGGTACATCATTCAAGCCAACTGAATTCATGAACTTGCGGATTTCAGCCACACGTGGATAGGGGTCTTGCGGTTCATCATGACGTTCTGCATTAGACAGGCCATTGTGACCACCAGCTTTCCACGGGTCTTCATAAACCACACCGCCAAGCAAGCCGGCATGTTTGGAATAAGACCGTTTCCACAACGCACGAAAAGCCCGCATGCTTGAGACGATCGGGTAATAATACACATTATACTGGGCCGCAATTTCAGCCATTTTATAAGGCATACCCGCACCACAAGTTACCCCGTGGATCAGACCCTTGGCCCCTTCCAGAACACCATGGATGATGCGTTCTGTGCCGCCAGCTTCCCACAAGGTATTCATATGCAAACGGCCTTCACCATTAGACGCTTCATGAGCAATGCGCGCTTGGGCAATGCCGCCTTCAATGGCATAGGCAATCAGTTCTTCAAAACGTTCTTTACGGGTTTTGCTGTGATAAACCTGCGGGATCGCATTGCCGTCCGCATCATAAGAGTCAGGATTCACACCGGAGAATGTGCCCACACAACCTGCTGCGGCAAAGGCACCAGCGCTTCGTCCGTTAGAAACAGCAACGCCTTTCCCCCCTTCGATAATCGGGTGAACTTCGCGTCCGGAAATAAGTACAGGTTTAATCGCCTTCACAGCCTTCTCCAGCTAAAATATGATGCCGCCGCAAGCTGCGGCTATCCCCTAAATTTCATATGATTTATCAGTGTCACAAAACACTCATATTTCTTTGCGCCGGACACTATAGGAAATTCCCCGATTTTACCAGCCTCAAATCACCATTTCATACGATTTAAATGCCCATTTAACAGGAAACATTGCAACTCAAAGCACTTTTATCCTTTTTTGGAAGCGCTACATTCCATATAAACTTCAACTTGAAAGTTTCAAATGATATTGTAGAAAGCGCAAACAATGAGTGATCTAGAACTGACAAACCCGGAAGTCTATACCTACTGGACGGATGAAAAAATCCGCTTTGCCGATCTTGATCGCCTCGGCCATGTCAACAATGCCGCTTTTGCCACCTATTCAGAAAGTGGTCGGGTTGATTTCCTTGAAACCCTTTATCCCGGATGCACTGCAGGAACGGGCATCGGCTGGGTAATTGCCAAACTGACCATCAATTATCTGGCAGCAGCCTATTACCCCGGCGAGGTGCGCATTGGCAATGTGGTGCGCCGCCTTGGGAATTCTTCCGTCGTGATTGAACAAGGCTTATTCTGTAACGACAAATGTTTCAGCACCATCGAAAATGTTCTGGTTTGGGCTGATACTGAAAATGAAAAATCACGGCCCCTCCCCAATGATTTACGCGAAAAGCTTCAAGCTTACGTGAAATAAAGACCGCTTATCATCTGCGCAATAAATCCCCCAAGCCCTGCAATAACTGCTGTTCCATTGAAGGTGGCTGATTTTGTTGTTGTGAAGAAGACGGGGGTGGAGGGGGCGGTGCCATCGTTCCCCCAGATGCCGGTGGCTGAATGGGGGGTGTCTCTTGTTGTGGAGCAGATGTTTTGACCCCGCCTTTACCTAACAGCCCGCGAATAAGAGTCCCATACCCTTTTTGCTCAAGATTATCTGGTAAAGGAATAATCAAGCCCCCCCCACTGGAAACACCCCCTGTATCCAGCTTGACGTTAGGGACATCCAATTGTCCCTTAATGGAAAAAGGATAATCCTGTTTCATCTTCGCCTGTTGAGCGATTAATCCGACCAAGGCATTTTGCTGCATCTTCAACTGGCCTGATACATCCACGAACCAACGTGGCAAATCAACCGACCCTGTAGCCGACCCGTTTGCGATCTTGGATGACAAAACTGCCTGCCTTAACCGGGCCACACCTTGGGTAATATCGACTTTGGCATTCACATCTGCGAGCCCCTTGGCCGGATTTGTCCCGGACAAGACAGCCAAAAGATTCAGAATATCCAGTGGCGAGCCCTGTTTCCCTTTGCCCCCGACCGAGACTTTTTGCAAAGCCAAATCCGCTTGTCCTTTCAGGTTGGACACCAGATCAAACTCGCTTATTCCCACGGTTGATAAATGCGCTGTTCCAGAAACACCACCATCAGCCTGTGTCTTGGAACCTGTTTGCGTTAAGAACTGTTTGAGCTTTATCCCACGGGCCTTGAGCTGTGTTTCAATCTGTGCCTGTTGCTGTCCCACAATTTTGGAAGTGGCTGAAATCTCCCCACCAAAAACATCACCACGAGCCTGTTCAATCACCAGCACACCCTCTTTTTGCTGCGCTTTAATTTCCAGATTTTCCGCCTTCATTTTTTTGCGCAACAAGGCTGCAATTTTCAGATGAATATCCGCATCGACAGAGGACAGCATTGACAGGTCAATCGGCTCTTGCGACCAACGCGACGAAAGATTTGTGCTGCGCGGCACTGTAGAGGTAGAAGAGGGGCGATTATTATGTGCCACAGACCTGTTTTGAGGAACCGATGTTTGTTTTGCCATAAAGGGATCAAGGCGCAACTGCCCCATCTTTAAAGCCATATTAACATAAGGCTTTGTCCCTTGCTTATAAAGCATATCCCCACTTACACTGGTAGGCCCCACTTGCCCGGTGATATTTTTCAAAGAGACCTGTGAAAGATCAAAAATCACATCGCTATTCAGATCAATCCCGCCTACACGAGCAGAAGGCTGATAAGAAAGCCCCAATCCCCTTGTCAATTTTGACAAATCAGCAATTTGCAGGTTCACGCTTGCCTCGCCCTTAGGGACAGGCAAGGCATCTACCTGTCCAGCAACAATGACACTTGTCCCCAGCCCATTCAGATGTAAATCAACATCCGGTGCCAACAGGTTGCCATTCAATGTTGCCTTTGCAGAAAGCGGGCCTATCTTTTTCCAGTTCAGAACCTGCCCAGCCCCAAACATACGCGCAGCCCCGACAAAGCTTTTCCCCGAAGCACTGACACTGAGGTTGTCAGCATTCAAGCCATTTTCGTCCGGCTTTAATGCCCCTGATGCTGCAATCGACACCCCGGCTAAAGAGCCGACAGATGCCTTTTGAATTTCCACCCCGCCATTATAGATTGTCGCATTCAACACGACATTTTTTACATTCTGTTTTTGATAGGTAATCTGACCTGCGGTCAAATTTAAATTCGCATCAAATTCTTTCAGAAGCTTCAGGGCTTTAAACGGAGAAGCCGAAACAGGTGCCTGTTTGACAGAAGTCGGCTCAGCGGTTGTCGACGAACTGGTAACAGAAGAAGGCACCGGTTGAACCGATACGGGCGAAGCCAAATAGGCATCCGCATTTAAACGATCCAATGCAAGGCTTGCCCCAAAAGACGGGCGGCTGCGCAAGGCAATAGTTGAAGCCCCCTTGACTGTGGACCCATCCATCCGGGCCAGTACATCATAGAGACGAATATTCTCGCTATTGGCCGCAATTTGGGACGTCAGGGCCAGTTGTTGCAAACGACCTGCCTGCACAGAAGCAACATCTACATCCAGCCATTTCAACATACCGCGCAAATGGGTGATATTGACATCCAGCGAACCATCAAATTGCAGCTCTCCCTCACGCGCACCGGCCACACCGACCAGATTGACCTCACCAGCACCGGGCAATAGTGCCGAAAATCGTTCCAATGCAACCGCCCCCTCATTCAACGAGGCAGCAACCTGTAACTGACGCACCGCATCATCTTTCAGTATCAAGGCTTCCACATTCAAGGCAAGCCGAGCCTCAAGGTCTGTCGGCAATGAAAAGGAGGAAGCTTCTTTTTTTAGCGCTGGCATTTCACGTTTGGGGCTATCCAAGACAGCAGAAACACGTGAACCTGAACGTCCCTCTGATAAATTGGAAGGGGTAATCACCCTCTTAAGCGGGGCGGGCGCAATGACTTGATAAGGTTTGGCCTCAATCCAGGCATCTGCGTCAATTTTGCTGAAAGACGCTTGAGCCTCAAGGGTCTTTTGCCCCTCCTCCTTATAAGTGAGCTGCAACATCCCCCGGTCTTGCCCAAGGGAAAGCGTCAAACCATCTTCACCAAACGACAGGCTTTTAGAGGTTGCACTGATTTCGCCATCAAGACTAAAGGCACGATTTAAACCACCGGGCTGTTCTGTGCGACCATCAAAGGCGCTTAACATCCCCGCCAGACTTTCCCCTGTCATGGTGATTTTGCCCTTCACCTTCGGCCCCTCAGAAAGATTGACAAATGTTCCGGTAAAACGAGACGACACATTGCCATGTGCAAGCGTGATCTGGCTGGCAAAAGAAGCCGTGCGCCCATAAACAACCTGCCCAACAGACCCTTCAAGCCCCACAGGGATACCCCGGATTTTCATGGTGGCTGCGGCCTCAAACGGCCCGTTCAATGCACCAATGGCAAAACGGCTGTTAATATCAGTAATCTCTTCACGCACGGCTTGTGCCGGGTTGCTGAAAAACAAGGTGCCGTCTTCAATAATGAAGTCATCAATCTGAAGAGGGAGCGAATAATCTTCAACCTTTTCAGCATCCTGAAAAGAAGGTTCATCACTTCTGGTTGGCGTGCTGATCTTATCGCCGACATCAGCGGGCTCAAAGACCCAGTTCCCGCGCCCATCGGCCAAAATTTCCAGATTGATAACCGGCTTGATCATCCGGATGGATTGCACATGAATTGTACCGCCAAGCAGCGGCATCAACGCCACACGCACATCGACCTGACGGGCTGAAAACATATCCGGGCTTTGTGCCCCTTTTGCATTGGCAAAATGGACATCACTGACTTTTAGAACCGGGGAAGGCAGCAAGGAAAGTGAAATATCCCCACCAATCAGCAAATCACGCTGGGTTGCTTTTTTAACTTCCTGCGCGATTTGCGCCCGATAACCGGACCAGTCAATAAATCCGGGAACAACTAAAACAGCGACGGCGAATAAAGCAATAACACTGCCAAGACCAATCAGAATCTTTTTCACTTTTTTATGCATCCTAGCGTGAATATACCAGCGTCAAAACAGCACCCGATTGTGACGCCACTCAGAAAGAGAGTTAGATGATTAAAATCAATTATATACATCAATATTGCGAGAATATATGAATTAATAACTTTTTTCGGAATAAATTACCCGATAATGATCCAGTAAGGGTTGATAAAACCTTGTTTCAAGATCATAATTCTAGAAAACGAGATACTCTTTACAGGGATTGGGATGGAAACGACCACACCAAACGAAGACAAAAAAACGGCTACGCCTGCGTCTTCCGGCAACGGCAATGCAGCCTTTATCTCCCTTGCCAGCCTGCCCCCTGGCACCGACAAAAGCACCCTGATCACAACCATTGATGCTGCGGTCACGCAAGTCTTGTCTGAACTGTCCAATCATGAAGAAGGGGACTTGCCCCCTGCAACCTTGCTTAAGGTCCAAACCTCGCTGGGGTTTCTTGAACAATGCCTGAGTTTTAAAGACAAGGAATTTACCGACTTTGCCAAGAAACGGGCCAATGAACTGGAAATGGGCCTGACCAACACCATTGCCCGCATTCAAGAGGCCAAAAAGGTAGCAGCAGCCAAAGCTGAAGAAGAGAAGGCAAAATCGGCTTCCAACACACCTGAGCAAGAACCCCCTACCGCCGCAAACGAGGGTATAGAAGAAGAGGAAGAAGTTTTTGACCCCAAAGGCTTCCTTTACCCCCGTGAAGAAAAAATCCTCATTGACTACGCCTATAAAAAAATCTGTGAACGCCTTGCCTTCATGCGCGGGGATCATGTTGTTGCAGACGGGCGTAAACAAAAACTGGTCAGCGACATCCATGAAGATGGGGTACCCATTTTCTTTTTACTGTCCCCGGCTTTTCCTGAAATCCTCTATCAACCCTTTGTCGATCTGGTTGAAGAAAAACGCGACCTGTTTAGCCGTCGTGTCTATATTCACACAGACAAGGACGACAGCGATGATGCCATCCGCCAAATGTATAGCGAAGACTATCACCGCGATATTATGGGGATTATCGGTCTGGCCTTTGATGACTGGGCCGGGGAAATCGCACAGGCCGGAATTGCAGGCTTGCCCCAAGAAATTAAAATTATTGGTCCGAAGAAAACGCAGGATTCATCAGGTGGCATTGGCTCCAGCCTGAAAAAAGTCTTCTCCTTTGGGAAAAAGGAAACCAAAAAAGCCCCGGTTAAAAAGGCTGCAAACCTGCCTGATAGAAATCCCATTCGCATTCACAGGGAATGGCAATCTCTTGAGAGCAAGGGTGTCTTTGACCTGACCCAGCATTTCAGTTTCAGTCTGATTTCTTATGCCTTACAGCTCAGTGAAAAACAGTTTAATGCGGAATATGAATGTATTAAGCAGATTGTAAACCAGCAGGAAGAGCCCGATGTCGGCCCGGTGATCACCAATCTGAACCGGCTTTATAAATTCTATGACAACATCTTCTTTGATCTTGTCATTATGACCTTGTTCTGCCGCAAAAATCAGTTTGATGTGAATATGCTGCAAGCCGCCTGCATGTCTCAAAACTTTGTTGTCGACCGCCTGCCCCTGACCATGGATGAGCTGCGCCGTCGCCCCATGGAACATGCCAAATACCTTTTGGCTATTTTAAAATCTATCCCGATCAATTCAGAAACCCTGCATCAGGCCCTGACGGATTATTTCTTTGCCCATGAAACGATCCACTCTTCAAAAGTAGGCAAACGGATTCAGGCATCAGAGAATCTTTTAAAGCGTCAAGGTGAGAAATTAGACGGGAACGCCAAGGAAGTGATCCACGAAATTGACGCAATCCTCAGGGAAGTCGCCAATCTCAAGGTTAAACAGGAAGAAGATGGTGTCTTTTTGGGCGAAGAGATCCAAACAGAGATCGAAGAAGGCATCACACGCGCTGTCGCTCTTTTCAAATAAAGCAATTTTTCAAAACCTCAGGCTTTGTGCGCCCCGTTTTGAAAGCGGAATTTTATTGGCGTCAAAAAAATGGAAACAACCACTATAATTTGTTGACATTAAGCGCTCAGACACACAATATCTAGACATGAGGCCCGTTCATCATATGGACAGAGCAATAGAAAAAACCACCGAATTCCGCCGAATTTGAGTGGCTTTTTCCTTTTCAGATGCGAACATATTCGCGTCGATTAGACGACCGCCGTCTCACCATTTGGGACAGGCGGTCGATGCGTGAATCCAGCCCCCGTATGAACACCCCATAAAAACAATCAAGGTTTCGCCTTAAAACGAAACCACCCTTAAAATTTAGTGTTGCGAAACAAGGTGAATGAGGCGTCATTCATCCAACAGGTCGTTTCGTGCCTATGATTATGAATAAATACGTTATTTTTGCGGAGGCGTAAGATCGTGGAATCAAGTATGCTTGATGTGGTGCAGGTCCAAGGCGGAGCACAGGTTCATGTAGACCATGCTCGGGATGCTCATTTGACTGATTTCGGTAAATCAGTATTGGCAGACCGTTACCTGATGCCGGAAGAAAGCTATCAAGACCTGTTTGGCCGTGTTGCTTCTGCTTACGGCGACAATGATGCCCACGCCCAGCGTATTTATGATTATATGAGCCGCCTGTGGTTCATGCCCTCCACCCCGATCCTGTCCAATGGGGGCACGACACGCGGCTTGCCCATTTCCTGTTTCTTGAACGAAGCCAATGACAGCCTTGATGGTATCGTTGGCCTGTGGACGGAAAATGTCTGGCTCGCAGCCAAAGGGGGCGGCATTGGTTCTTACTGGGGCAATCTGCGTTCCATCGGGGAAAAGGTCGGTCGTGTAGGTAAAACATCCGGTGTGGTCCCCTTCATCCGTGTGATGGATTCCATGACGCTGGCGATTTCCCAGGGGTCCCTTCGTCGTGGTTCTGCGGCTGTGTACCTGCCGGACCACCACCCGGAAATGGAAGAATTCATCGAACTTCGCCGCCCAACGGGTGGCGACCCCAACCGCAAGACCCCAAATCTGCATCATGGCGTCTTGCTGTCTGACAAATTCATGCGCGCCGTTGAAAATGATGAGGAATGGAAACTGATCTCCCCGCATGATGGCACCGTTATGCGCACGGTCAAAGCGCGTGATTTGTGGATTCGTATCCTGACCGCACGCATTGAAACCGGGGAGCCTTATATCGTTTATTCCGATCATGTGAATATGGCCTTGCCGGAACATCACAAGCTGGCGGGCCTGACGGTAAAAACCTCCAACCTGTGTGCTGAAATTACCCTGCCCACCGGGATTGACCATCACGGTGAAGAACGCACAGCTGTTTGCTGCCTGTCTTCACTCAACCTCGCCAATTATGAGGCTTGGAAAGACAATCCACGCTTTATCGAAGATATCATGCGTTTCCTTGATAATGTGCTGGAAGATTTCATCCAGAATGCCCCGAATGAAATGGAACGTGCGAAATATTCCGCCATGCGCGAACGTAGCGTCGGTCTTGGCGTTATGGGCTTCCATTCCCTATTACAAAAAAATAGCGTGCCGTTTGAATCGGCCTTAGCCAAAGCCTGGAACCGCAATATCTTTGCCCATATCCAGAAAAAAGCGGATGAGGCTTCCGAAATTCTGGCTGATGAGCGCGGCTCCTGCCCGGATGCGGAAGAATACGGCATCAAGGCACGTTTTTCCTGTAAAACAGCTATTGCACCAACGGCCTCTATCTCCATCATCTGTGGTGGTTCAAGCCCAGGGATCGAACCAGTTGCAGCCAACAGCTATATGCACAAAACCTTGTCTGGGTCTTTCAATGTACGCAACCCGTATCTTGCCAAGGTTCTGGAAGAACATGGTAAAAATGATGAAGACACCTGGACATCCATCACCGTGAATGAAGGCTCCGTGCAACATCTTGATTTCTTGAGTGACGATGAAAAAGACGTCTTTAAGACATCCTTCGAACTGGATCAAATCTGGGTGGTTGATTTGGCGGCTGATCGTGCACAATTCATTGATCAGGCCCAATCCGTCAACCTGTTCCTGCCCGCTGACATCCACAAACGTGACCTGCATCAACTACATTATCAGGCATGGAAACGGGGCTTGAAGAGCTTGTATTACTGTCGCTCCAAATCCATCCAGCGTGCTGAAGTGGTTGCGACCAAGGATCATATGCCCGATACGCTCAAGACCTTGTTGGAAAAAGTTGAGACACCGGATAATCCGCGCTTGCCTTTAGCCAATGATGACAATAAATACGAAGAATGTCTGGCCTGCCAGTAATGTAAATGTCGCCCTCGTCTATGCGGGGGCCTTCTTCCCTGTTTCACAAGGTCCCCGTATATGCGAGGACGACCTGGAGATTTTCAATGTCCCTTCTGGATGCAAATCCCGTCTATAAGCCGTTCAGCTACCCCTGGTGTTACGAAGCCTGGGAAACCCAGCAGAAAATCCACTGGTTGCCAGAAGAAGTGCCGCTGGCTGACGATGTAAAAGACTGGCATAAAAACCTTTCAGAAGCTGAACGTCATCTGCTGACCCAGATTTTCCGTTTTTTCACCCAAAGCGACATTGAAGTAAACAACTGCTACATGCGTCATTACACCCGCGTGTTCCAACCCACCGAAGTGCAGATGATGCTGGCGGCTTTTTCCAATATGGAGACCATCCATATCGCCGCTTATTCCCACCTGCTGGACACCATCGGTATTCCTGAAGCTGAATATGCCGCCTTCCTTCAATATAAGGAAATGAAGGATAAATATGACTATATGCAAAAATTCGGCGTAGAGTCTAAAATTGATATCGCCACCACACTGGCCGTATTTGGCGGCTTTACCGAAGGGCTGCAACTGTTTGCCAGCTTCGCCATTTTGCTGAACTTCCCACGCCTTAATAAAATGAAGGGCATGGGTCAGATTGTCACCTGGTCGGTACGTGATGAGACCTTGCACTGCAATTCCATCATCAAGCTTTATAAAACCTTCCTCAAAGAAAACCCGGAAATTGATACTGAAGAACTGCATGCCCGCCTTTATGAGGCATGTGCGACCATTATCGAACATGAAGATGCCTTCATCGACCTGTGTTTTGAAATGGGCGCGGTTGAAGGGCTGACAGCTGATGAAGTGAAACAATATATTCGCTACATCGGGGATCGCCGCCTTGAACAATTGGGTCTTGAAGCGCAGCATAATATCGACAAAAACCCACTGCCCTGGCTGGATGCCATGCTCAACGCTGTTGAACATGCCAACTTCTTTGAAAACCGCGCAACGGAATATTCCAAGGCTGCCACCCGTGGCACATGGGATGAAGCGTTCGAATAAAGGGTTTACACCGCAAAGTCACAATCATAAATGGCATATACAGATGGGTAACTTGCTTTGTTTTTCATTTTTGTTAATTTACAAAGATTGGGGAACTTTCAGGGAAATATAGCCATGCGTAAGCTTTTTTTACATTGTGCCATCATTTGCAGTTCATTACTTCTAGGTGATTTTTCAACGCCTGCCAGCGCACAAGATGAAATTCAGATTAAAAAGCTGAACATTGCCGGGCGTCAGCGCATGTTGAGCCAACGCATCGCACGGGCTGCTTGTTTTATCGGGAACTATCATGACTTAAAAGGCCATCGTAAAATGCTGGCCCAAGCTATGAAAACCTTTGATGAAAGCCATGATCTGTTAAAAAATGGTCATGTAGCCGATGGCTTTCCAAAGGAAGCCGATCCCCAAATTCTTGCCGAATTGGAAAAGCTGGACCAACCCTGGACCATGCTTAAATTTGCAGCCTCTGTGTTAAGAGATAGTGCAAGCCAGCCCGGTCTGGATGTTGATATGATTGCTGCCCTGAATATGGCGGCTCTCAAACAAGCCCACAGTGTTGTTGAAACCATGGCCCGAACCTATTCAGGTGATCAAAAAGCAACAGGAAGCAGCCGTTCTATTGACATTGCCGGGCGCCAACGCATGCTGTCACAAAAAGCCGCCAAGGAATTTTGTCTGGTCTCCTATGGACTAAACATTGATCAGAACCGTCAAGACCTCTTAAAAACAGTGCAGATGTTTGACAGCGCACTGGATGATTTACGCAACGGCAACCCTGCCCGTAACATCCCGCCTGCTCCCAGTCTCAATATCCGCACCGAACTGACCCAACTTAAAACCCAATGGCAAACCCCACGCGCCATTATGCTGGCCGTCGCCAATGGAACTGATGCCCGTGAAAAAGACTTCGATGTCATTGCCCAAACCAATGACGATATTTTAAAACAGGCCAACAAGGTTGTTGAAATGCTGGTGGCTTATTATGGCAGGTTCGAAAAATCCTAAAGGCGGACGATCTTACCCGGATTCATAATATTATCCGGGTCCATCGCTTTTTTAATTGAACGCATCAGGTCCAAACCACCTTTCCCAAATTCACTTTCCAGATAATCTATCTTGCCATGACCCACACCATGTTCGCCTGTACAAGTCCCTTCCATGGCAATGGCGCGTTCTACAATACGGCCATTTAAGCGCTTGGCTTCCAATAATTCTTCTTCATTGTCGGGATCAAAAGCGAAAAGCGTATGAAAATTACCATCCCCCACATGGCCGACAATCGTACCATCCAGAAAAGACTCTTCAATGTCTTGCTTGGTTTGCATAATCGCCTCGGCCAAACGGGAGATTGGCACACAGGCATCTGAAGATACCCCCTTACACCCCGGCCTCAAGGCAAGAGCCGCATAATAGGCATTATGACGCGCATTCCACAAACGGTCGCGATCTTCGGCCTGACTGGCCCATTGGAAATTGGTTCCCCCAAATTCATCTGCGATATCTTTAACCAGCTCAACCTGTTCATCCACAGAAGAAGGCGAGCCATGAAATTCAAAGAACAGGGTCGGAGCCACCTCATAATTCAGTTTTGAATATTCATTCACCGCATACATCTGGCGGTCATCCAGCAACTCCATCCGGGCCACCGGAATGCCACATTGAATGGTTGAAATCACCATATTTACAGCGTCTTCCAAGCCGGGAAACGGACAGACAGCCGCCGTAATCTTTTCCGGAATACCATAAAGGCGCAAGGTCACTTCGGTAATAATGCCCAGCGTGCCTTCTGATCCCACATAAAGGTGCGTCAAATCATACCCTGCTGCCGATTTTTTAGATCGCGATGAAGTCCGCACAACATCCCCCGTCGGGGTAACAACGGTTAAGGACAGGACATTCTCACTCATGGTGCCGTAGCGCACCGCATTGGTCCCTGAGGCCCGTGTCGATGCCATTCCACCCAGTGAGGCATCTGCACCGGGGTCAATGGGGAAAAACAAGCCGGTATCGCGCAGATACTCATTCAAGGTCTTGCGCGTCACCCCGGCTTGAACCGTTACATCCAAATCCTGCGGGCGAACCTCCACAATCTCTGTCATTTGCGACAGATCAATACAGACCCCGCCATGCAGGGCAGCAACATGGCCTTCCAGTGAGGTTCCGGTCCCATAAGGGATGATCGGCACTTTCTGTGCAGCACATAATTTCACCACCTCAGCCACTTCTTTTGTAGAAAGTGTGAAGATCACCACATCCGGAGCCTTGGCTGTGTGGTAAGACTCATCAGTGCCATGTTGTTCGCACAAAGCTTGGGACGTTGAAACACGATCAGCGCTGGTCAAGGCCACTAACTGTTCAAGAAAAGCCTGATCAATTTGACCATAAGAAAGAGACATGTTTTACCACCGGGTTATTTCATCTTTTCCCAATAGTAAAATGCCCCCTTTAAAAGAACAACAGAGCATTACTGCGTAGAGAGGCTTGACTTCAAGCCCGGACCATGTTGCATTTAGTAATTAAAGACAAGAGGATAGAGCTGAAATGAGTCTCGTTGACATTCAGTTTTTAGGAACAGGAGACGCCTTTGGGACAGGCGGGCGTTTTAACACCTGTTTTCATGTTGTCGGGGCCAAAAACTCCTTTCTGATTGATTGCGGGGCAACCTCACTTGTCGCGCTTCGCAAATTTGAAATTAACCCAGACAGCATTGATATGATCTTCCTCAGCCATCTTCATGGCGACCACTTTGCCGGAGTGGTCTTCTTTCTGATGGATGCGCGTTATGTCTCTAAACGCAAGAAACCTTTGGTCATTGCCGGCCCCCATGGGGTGAAAAAACGCACTATTGAGGCCATGCAAGCCCTTTACCCTGGTTGCTGGGACAAAGGGATTGATTTCGAACTGATTTTTGTAGAACTCAAAATCGGTCATGAACAAGGAATTGCCGGGGTTAAAGTCCATCCCTATCAAGCCAAACATCTATTAGATGGCAATGATTTTATCTTGCGCTTTGAAGTGGATGGCAAAATCATTACCTACAGCGGTGATACCGGATGGACGGCAGAACTCGCCACCGCAGCCCATGGGGCTGACCTGCTCATTTGTGAATCCTATCACTTTGATGAAAAATGCGAATTCCATCTGGATTATGACACCCTTGTCCAAAATAAAGGCTATCTGCACACCCGCAAGCTGATCCTCACCCATCTTGGCCCCGAAGCCTTGGCACGAAAAGATGAGATGGAATTTGACGTTGCCTTTGACGGTATGCTGATTTCCGTTTAAGACATTTTGTCATATTTTAATGACAAAGGTCCCCGCCTTCGCGAGGACGACGACAGACGGAAATAAAAGACCATGGCCCAGCCTCCCCTTCTGACTTTGCGCGATATCCACGTCACATTTGGGGGCCGCCCAGTGTTTGAAGGGGTAGAATGTGCCATTCACCCCGGTGATCGCATCTGTCTGGTCGGGCGCAATGGTTCCGGCAAATCCACATTAATGAAAGTCATTGCCGGATTGGTGGAAAAAGATGACGGCGAACGGTTTGTTCAACCCGGTGTCACCGTCTCCTATCTGCCTCAGGACCCAATTATGCCCGAAGGTCAAACAGTCCATGATTATGTCCATGCGGGCCTACGCCATGAAGAAGAAGCCCACCGAGTCGATATCTGTCTGGAAGCCATGAAACTGGACGGCAACCGCGACACCTCCACCCTGTCTGGTGGGGAAGGACGCCGTGCGGCCATTGCCCGCGCCCTTGTGTCTGAACCCGATATTTTATTGTTAGATGAGCCGACCAACCACCTTGACCTCCCCACCATCCAATGGCTGGAAGAAGAACTACAATCTTTCCGTGGTGCCATGATGATGATCAGTCACGATCGCACATTCTTGCGTAAACTCTCACGCCAATTGCTGTGGCTGGATCGTTCCAAAATTCGCCGCACCGAACAGGGCTATGAATTTTTTGATGAATGGGTAGAGCAGGTCTTGCTTGAGGAAGAAAAAGAACTGACCCGCATCAATATCCAAATTGCCGAAGAAGAGCGCTATATGCTCAAAGGTGTCACCGCACGGCGCAAACGCAACATGCGCCGGGTGCGCAAACTCGCCGACCTGCGCCAACAAAAGGCTGCGCGCGTTCACATGCAGGGTACAGCCAATCTGAAAGTGGAAAGCGGGGAAAGTTCCGGCAAGCTGGTGATTGAAGCCAAAGACCTGCATAAATCCTTTGGGGACAAGGTCATTGCCAAGGGCTTTTCCACTCGTATTATGCGCGGCGATAAAATCGGTCTGATCGGTCCCAACGGAGCAGGCAAGACCACCTTGCTGAAAATGCTCACAGGTAAACTGGATCCAGATAGTGGCGACATCCGAATCGGCACTAATTTGACAGCGGCCTATTTCGATCAGAAACGCGATAACCTGCCCCAAGATGCCACCCCGTGGGATTACTTGGCCGATATGGGCGGTGATCAAATTATTGTCCATGACCAGCCCAAACATGTGGTCACTTACATGCGTGATTTTCTGTTTGAAGAGCGCCAGGCCCGCCAGCCCATCCATGCGCTCTCAGGTGGGGAAAAAAATCGCCTGATGCTCGCCAAACTGCTGGCAAGCCCGACCAATTTCCTCGTACTTGATGAACCAACCAACGATCTGGATATGGAAACACTGGATTTATTGCAGGAAGTTCTCGCAGAATATGATGGCACACTTTTGCTTGTCAGCCACGATCGTGATTTTCTGGACCGGGTTGTGACCTCCACCATCGCAGTGGAAGGCAATGGCGATGTGCAGGAATACCCCGGTGGGTTTGAAGATTACCTCAGTCAACGCCAAATCAAGGAACAGGCTGTAGCACCTATTAAAACCAAGACGGTTGAAAAACCAAAAGAACAACCGAAAAAGTCCAAAGGCAAACTCAGCTATAAAGACCAGCGTGAACTGGATATGCTGCCTTCAACCATGGAAAAGCTGACAGCAGAGAAAGAACAACTGGAAACCGCTATGGCTGATCCAGACCTGTTTGCGAAAAACCCGGATAAATTCCAAAAAACCAGTGATCGCTTAAATGAAGTCCAAGGCGAGCTTGATCATTGTGAAGAACGCTGGCTGGAACTGGAAATGTTACAGGAAGAATTGGCCGGAAATTAGGGGCAGGACCTATTCATTTACTGACCCTAGAAGATAATCATCATTCCCGCCTTACAAGAAACGAGTTAAACCTCAATCCGCTCAACCAAAGCGCCCTTATCTTCAAAACAGACGCAAACCAGTTTACCACCCAACCCGCAACCACCATCAATACAAAGCTGGTGTTTTGCCATATGGAATCCCTGATGGCGGTGATCATAGCCGCGAATCGTGCGCTCAAATCCATTATAAGGGTGATCCAGTTCACGAAATTCCTGCGTGCCCCACCAAAAGGCATCACTTTGTGCATCCAGCGGCATATCTGGCACCACATTGGCGTTTACAAAAAGAAGCTTCTTGTCTTCGCTGTAAGCAGCCCGCTTTAAAGCATCCATATATTGTTCATGCCCATCCATCTTATGCATGTTGTTTTTGAGCATCCCCATCCAGTTGCTCACGCCTTTCATGCCATCATGGGTGGCAGCAATCCCTTCCTCACAGCTGGTGCCATAAGCCCGAAGGGTGCTATCAACCCCTTGATTTGCCATCCAGACCAAAACTTCTTCCGGTTCCTTGGCAAAGGGGAGATGGCGCAGCTTATAGAGCATTTCTTCCTGACAGCCGCGCAAAAAGATCACATCATCCAGTTCTGCCCCATCCTGAAGAATAACAAGACGGCGAAAGTTGAGAATCTCGTTGATACATCCCGCCACATCCGGGCCACGGCCCATGATGTTTCCGGTATAGATCAACACATCACCGGGCAGGAAATGATTGGCAAGCTGCCCATGCACAGCCTTGAGCTGTTCCAGCTGACCATGCACGGCAGACACGGCCCAAATGCGCCGTTTCCCTACGATTTCTGCAAATTTACTACCCTGTGACATATCCGAATTCATTCACCATAAGAAAAGGCAGGAGGATCATTTGACCCGTCCTGCCCATCCAAAAGACGTTTAGCGTGAGAAGCTTATGCAGCTTTCTCCTTCTGGAGGACGCCTTCCAGTTTCTCAGTTGCTGCAACTTTGTCAATATTTTCAACAGCTGCAACTTCATGCGCCAGACGCTCAAGCGCGGCTTCATAGATTTGACGTTCTGAGAAAGACTGGTCCGGCTGGCCAACATTGCGATAAAGATCGCGAACAACTTCTGCAATCAAAACCGGGTCGCCAGAGTTGATTTTTGCTTCATATTCCTGTGCGCGGCGACTCCACATGGTGCGCTTCACTTTGGCTTTGCCCTTCAGCGTGGTCATGGCATTTTCCATGATTTTACCAGAACTGAGTTTGCGCAAGCCAGCAGCCTTGATTTTGCCAACCGGAACACGCAACGTCATGCGCTCATGTTCAAAGGTAATGACAAACAGCTGCAATTCGTGACCACCAATTTCCTGTGTTTCCACACCAACAACGCGGCCAACGCCATGTGTCGGATACACAACAAAGTCACCAGAATCGAACGGGAGGTTTTGAGCCATATTTTTTTCTCTCTTACTCTTCACACAGGCACTCACAAAACGCTCGTCACCAAAATGGCGACAAAAAAAACCATCTGCACATCTAGGCAGAAGGGTTCAAACGACAGTGAATGTCCATATGTTGTTAGTAGGCCAGTCCAGAATTCAATCAGGTTTGACAGGTCTAATTCGACTCTGGACGGTCAAAAACCGGCCCCCACGGAACCGGCTGTTGGCACAGTATATAGCACAAGATTGGTCAAAAATACAGACCTAAGTTACAAAAACATGACAGAAACCCGCCTTCTTACAGCTCTTTTCTCTAAATCTGAAAAGAGCTGTAGGCGAAAGCGGGGTCATTTTTGTAAAAAATGCTGCAAAGCAATAAACTTAGCGATTAATCGCCTGCACCCGGCTTTTCACTCAGGTCTGCTTTTTTACCAGCTTTACCGTTTTGTTCGTCTGCACCTTCCATCGGCTCTTTCTTCGACGTAATGTTCGGCCAAACTTCAGAGAATTTCTGGTTAATTTCCAGCCATTCTTCAATGCCGTCTTCTGTATCCGGCAAAATTGCTTCCGCCGGGCATTCCGGTTCACACACACCACAGTCGATACATTCATCCGGGTTAATCACCAGCGTGTTTTCACCCTCATAGAAACAATCAACCGGGCAGACCTCCACACAGTCGGTGTATTTACATTTAATACAGTTTTCCACGACAACGTAGGTCATTTATTTCTCCGTTCATAAGATCGTTTGCGCCCGATTCGGCCATGCAAACGAATCGTTGATCCTGTTATTCACCACGGCGAAGCCCGGCAAACAGTGCAATTCAGGTAGCATAATCCGATACACACAGCAACCATATGAATAATGTGGATATTGTTTTTTTGCCTGTATTTGCATTGCCTTAGAAAAGAATAATACTTGAACGAATTTGAACAAGCTCATACCTTTTTGAAAAAGAAGGAATTCATTAATGGCTGAACGACTTTTCTACCCTGCAACTGAACGCAACCGTGAACCGATTTTATCCGTTCTTCAAGAACACCTTCCCCCAAAAGGGCGTATTCTTGAAATTGCCAGCGGCAGTGGTGAACATGTCGTTCATTTTGCAAAATCCTATCCCCATATTACATGGCACCCCAGTGATCTTGGCCCAGATTGCCTCAACAGTATTAAGGCTTGGCGCGATCATTATGGGCTGTCCAATATCGAATCTCCTTTACAGCTGGATACCACCAAAGCTGAAAACTGGCCTGAATTTAAGGTCGATGCACTGATATGTATCAATATGGTCCATATCAGCCCCTGGCCGGCAACAGAAGGCTTGATGAAAAAAGCTTCCCAACTGCTCAAAAAAGAGGGGTTCCTCTATCTCTACGGCCCTTACAAGAAAAATGGTCAACATACCGCCCCCAGTAATGTGGCCTTTGACCAACAGCTTCAGGCCACAGATTCGCGCTTTGGCGTACGTGATATGGAAAGGGTCGTCAACGAAGCTGAAAAAAACGGTCTGAAACTGACACAAACCACCGCAATGCCTGCAAATAATTTTTCCCTATTTTTTCACACAGCGTAACGTTATATGCTTTGGGTATGAGCAAGCACCCCAGTTTCAAAGCCGACATGGCTGTTTTTGCCCTGATTATTTTTCTGCTGGGCAGCGTCTTTTCCTTTTTTGTTTTGGAAAAAGACCCGGATGCCCGGCTGGGCCTGTTTGGCATCAGCATCTGGGTGCTGGTGATTATCGGGGCAATTGTGTTTCGCAAACGTGCCGCCCAGCGCGACGAAGATGAGACAACTCACGACCAGCCCAAAAAATGAAAAGGCCCACCAAAACAGGTGAGCCTCTTTATCTTGATAGAGGTTCTACAGCCCTTGTCTGTAAACCTTAAGAGCGATCGGGAACCATGATGGTTGCCTCACCCTTGATCACAGTTGTGTCGCCAACACTACAGATGGTTTCAAACTTGATCATTTTCTTGGCATCGTCTTTTTCCAGTGCTGTCACACGCGCAACAACCGTATCGCCAATTTTAACAGGGGCTTTGAATTTCAGATTTTGTTCAATGTAAATACAGCCCGGACCAGGCAGCTTTGTCCCAAAAACAGTGGAGATAAAGCCGGAGCTAAGCATGCCATGGGCAATGCGTGTTTTAAACATGGTCTGAGAGGCAAATGCTTCGTCCAAATGAACCGGGTTTGTATCGCCTGATACACCTGCAAAAGCCATGATGTCAGCTTCTGTCACGGTTTTTGAAAAAACATCGGTCATGCCAACGTCGATCTCATCGTATGAATAGCCGTAAAGCTCTTCCATGGTCTTTTCCTCATCAACTTAATTATTAACTTGTGCAGCGCACTATATACGGAAGTAAATTTCTGCCAAAGTGAAAATTCCCCCTTTTCAGGATTGAAAAGAATGTTTCATAATGCGCCCGTTATGCTCAAGAGACCGTTTTTCATATTCGCCCTGATCTTTCTGGCAATCAGTCACCCTGTACAGGCCGAAAAAATATTGCCTGCCCCGTCCATGATCTTGCCCATCGAATGTGAACTGGGCTGGAACTGCTGGATTGCCAATTATGTCGATCATGAGCGCGGGCCACAAACCAAAGACTATACCTGCGGTACACAAACCTACAACGCCCACAAGGGAACGGATTTCATGATCCGGAATTTTCGTGATATGCAGGCCGGTGTCGTGGTGCGTGCCGTCAGCGATGGCATTGTTGTGGGCACACGCGATCACATGAAAGACATCGATTATCGCAAACTGCCTAAAGAAAAAATCGCCAAAAAACAATGTGGCAACGGGGTGCGCCTTGAACATAAAAACGGCTGGATCACCAAATATTGCCATTTGCGCAAAAACAGTGTGAAGGTCAAAAAAGGCGACCAGGTTAAGCAAGGCGATATTATCGGGTTGGTTGGACATTCCGGCATGGCGACCTTTCCCCACCTTCATTTTCAGGTGGAATATATCCCCAAAGGATCAACCCAACGCCAAGGATATGTTGTTGACCCCTTTGTTGGCATTTCACGCAGTGCCCCTTGCGAAATCGGGGCGAAACCTTTATGGCCCCCCTCACTCTTGCATGACCTCACCTATCGCAAACTCGATATTTTTGACATGGGTTTTGCCGCAACACAGCCTAAACAATCTGGCCTTGCCCAGGGTCTTTATGATGATGAAACCCTGTCTATTCGTTCGCCCAAGCTTTTCTTATGGGGGCGCTTTCTTCATGTGAAAAAAGGCGATAGCCTGACGTTTCAAATCACAGCTCCCGACGATTCTGTCTTGCTGGATTACACCAGCACCATTGATAAGGACCAAGCCTACCGCACTCTTCACGCAGGGCTTCGCAAACCTACCCTGAACTGGGATAGCGGGGTTTATCGGGGGTATATCAAACTGGTCCGCCAAGATGAAAACGGTGGACGAATTTATAAATCTGAGACCACAATCACCCTGAAATAAATCAAAATAATTGTTGAACGATCTAACAGTTTAATATATTAGCATATGCAAATATTTAGCGATGGAGATGAATAATGGATAAAAACTACCCCGCAATCGCCAAGGACCTGACAGGCGCAATCCGCACCCTGCGCGGTGCAATCCCCGATACAATGGCCGCCTTTTCCAATCTGGCGCAAACGGCCAGTGCCGATAGCGTTCTGGACCCAAAAGCCAAAGAACTTCTTGCCATTGCCATCGCCATCACCACACGCTGTGACGGCTGTATTGCGTTTCATGTCAAAGCGGCAATCAAATACGGTGCCACCCGTGAAGAAATTGCAGAAACAGTTGGCATGGCTGTTTATATGGGCGGTGGCCCTTCCATGATTTACGGTGCACAAACACTTGAAGCTTTTGACCAGTTTATGGAAAAAAAGGCCAAATAATCAAAAAAGCCCCTGTGAAATCAGGGGCTTTTTTGTTATCAGAACGGGAGCCCTTCCGGCTGGCCGACCACTACGGCTTTTAATTTGTCCGGTGTTAACAAAGACTTTGCAACCCGGTTCACATCTTCAACACTCACCGCCTCAACCTGCTGGTTTCGTGTTTCCAGAAAATCAATCGGCAAACGATCGCGCTGCATGCCTGCTAAAATACTGGCAATCCGATCACTAGATTTAAAACGCAACGGGAAAGACCCTGTCAGATAGGTCTTGGCATCGGCCACTTCCTCTGCACTAAAACCACTTTCCAATGCCTTTTGCCATTCTTCACGCACCACACCCAGCGTCTCTTTCACGCGGGCATTTTGCGTTCCTGCCCCCACCAGCCAAAGGGCTGCCTTGTCATAATTCACCAAATAGCTATAGACCGAATAAACCAATCCACGTTTTTCACGCACTTCTTCATACAGACGCGATGCAAAACCGCCGCCGCCCAGCATATAGTTCAAGACATAGGCCGGATAAAAATCCTCATGGTGGCGATCAATGCCCCCTTGAACCATCATAATACTGCTTTGCGGTATCGGCTTTGAAATCACCTGTGTCTTCTTATTCAAGGTCAACGATGCCTCAGGTAACTGCCACGCGGCTGCTTTATCCGGCAAAGAACCGAAAGTTTCGTCCAACAATTTTTGCAATGCCTGCGCGGTGATATCCCCGGATACGCCAATCACCAGATTGTCTTTCCCCAGACGCGTCTTTACAAAATGAGCTAAATCTTCCCGACTGACGTTTTGAATACCTGTAATTGTCCCTTTCGAACCACGTCCATAAGGGTGGAAACCTAAAACAGACTTGTAAAGCGCCAATGTCCCAAGTGTTGCCGGGTCTTCCTGACGCTGTCTCAGATCAGCCAGAATTTGCGAGCGCATACGTTCAACAGGCTCCCCATCAAAACGTGGGTGCATCAAGGCTGTTTTCAGCATGTCCATCGCCGCATCCATATTTTCACGCAGTGTCAAAACCCGCCCATTAAAATTATCCATCCCAGCCTCAAAGCGCAGGGTAATGGACAAAGCTTCAAGACGGGACTGAAAAGCCTGAGAATCCCATTTTCCGGCCCCTTCATCCATCGTGGCAGAGGCCAAACGCGCCAGCCCTTCTTTCCCGACAGGATCAAGGGCAGCGCCCCCGCGAAAGGAAAAATGCAAGGAAACAATCGGGTTGGTGTGATCTTCAATCAACCATGCCGTCACACCACTGCTGGATTTCACCTCCTGCACCGGAGCCAATGCATGGGCTGGAAGGCTGAACAAAAAGCCAAGGATCAAAAAAAGCAACCGCATGATTATTTATCCTCCAATCCCAGTAACAGGCCGGTCACTGTTTTCTGGTCTTTCAACACAGTGCGCAAAGCCCGATTCACATCCTCAACCGTGATGGCCTGAATGGCATCGGGCCAGCTTTCAATTTGATCAACTGAAAGACCAATCGCCATCGCCCCGCCAATCACTTGTGCCGCTGTCCCAAGATTATCCCGTGCAAAAACAGCATCATTAACCAAAGACTTTTGTGCACGTGCGACTTCATCAAAACTTACGCCTTTTTCAAGCAACACACTGATCTCTTTTAAAAGCGCCTCTTCCAGCACCGCCATGGAAACACCGGCCTGCGGGCTGGCCCAGAACGTCAATTCCGACATATCCAAACGACTGGGTGAATAGGACATTCCAGCAGAAACCGCCAGTTTCTGATCAATCACAAGCGAGGTATAGAGCCTGCTGGTCGCTGCCCCCCCCATGATATTTTCCAGAATTTCCAAGGCATAGGGCGCTTTGTCATCTTCTGTGCTGGTGCGATAGCTCGGCGCAAGATATGTCCGTTGCAAGCTGGGTTGACGCACCCGCTGGTCCCGTTTAATCACCCGGCGATCAGCATGGGCAGGGGGTTCAGTTGGGCGCAGGCGTATCATTTCTGGCCCACGGGGAATGCTGCCATAATGTTTTTCAGCCAGCGGCTTAAGTTCTGCCATGCTGACATCCCCTTCCACAATCAAGATGGCATTATTGGGCGCATACCAAGCCTTATAAAAACGATTAAGGTCTTCCAGGCTCAGGGCTTTAATCTCATGAGCCCAGCCAATAACAGGAATACGATAAGGGTGGTTCATATATTGAACCGTATCAATTTGTTCGCGCAACTGTGCCCCCGGATTATTATCCGTGCGTTGGCGGCGTTCTTCCAAAATGACCTGACGTTCTGGCTCAATCACCTCTTTGGTCAGGCTCAAATTGGTCATGCGATCCGCTTCCATCTCCATGACCAGCCCGAGGCGGTCTTTGGCAACGGTTTGGTAATAAGCGGTGTAATCATATGAGGTAAAGGCGTTATCCTGCCCACCGTTTTTTGCCACAATTTTGGAAAACTCACCTGCAGCCAGTTTCTTGGTGGCCTTGAACATCAAATGTTCAAAATAATGGGCAATACCGGACTTACCCGCAGGTTCATCGGCGGACCCTACCTTATACCACACCATATGGCGCACCACAGGCACCCGGTTGTTTTCGATAAGAACGACCTCCATCCCGTTATCCAGCGTGAAGGTCTTGGGATTAAACACACCCGCAGAAACAGGAAAGGCCAAAAGAAGACCGAGAATAACAAGCAGATAACGCAACGCGAACCTCACTACCCAATATAGAAATGACGTTCTTTTGATGTAATCTGAGAATATGGCTGCACAAGGGCACAGACTGTTCGATTAATCGAATAAGCCTTCAAGAATCGCTTTTTCTTTACGTTCAATCACAACGGAGCCACCGCCATCAACCGTTTCCCCCAAAGCCTGAGCTTCACGGATACGCTGCGCTTCCTTGGCCGCATCAATTTTGGAACCAAACGCTTCCTTATCGCGCCAAAACATCAGATCTTCGGTAAATGTTTCAGATTCAGCAATAAATGCACTGGTCTCACGATCAAGAGTTTGGCGAATGGACGGGTCCGCATTCAGCGCACCCGTTTGCTGCAACAAAGACTGCAGCCCCGGTGACATATTGGAATAAGATCCGGTCATATCTGTTTTTGCCGGCGCACGACGCCCTGTTAAGGCACGTTGCGCCTTATCACGCTGGTCTTCCACATCGGGACGCTCTGCCCCCGGTGTCGGCGGCTTAAGGGCATAATCCGGCGGCAAGCTTAGCGGTGCGCGCGAATAAACAGAAAATTCATCCGGTGCTGTTTTTTCCAGCCCCATCATTTCTTTTGCACCACTACATGCGCCCAACGTGACTGCCATAACAGCCAAAGCGCAGAGTTTTTGAAGGTTCGTCACAGACATGCTCATCGCCGTAAACTTCAATCCAGTTTGTCACTATCTTCTGTTTTAGAGGAATCTTCCTTACTAAACAAGCTATCTAAAATCAAAAAACACGCCCCACAGGTGATTCCGATATCTGCCACATTAAAGGCAGGCCAGTGATAACCGGCAATATGGAAGTCCAAAAAGTCAGCAACCGCCCCCCAATGCAGACGATCAATCCCGTTGCCAATGGCCCCACCGATAATGGCCCCGCACGGAATAGCAAAGACAATGCGCCCTTCACGGACCATCCAGATAATCAAACCAACAGCGGCAATAAAGGCCATCGCCGCCAGCACATAGATTTTAATTTCTGAATCCCAGCCGAACATGCCAAAAGACACACCCCGGTTCCAGGCCATGACGATATTAAAAAAGGATGTGACCTCAATAATACGGGGCGGCATCATGACGTCATAGACGATCTCCATCTTGGACCACTGGTCTAAAAGAAAGATGATCAAGGCCACGAGAAGGCCCGCCACATAGGGCTTTTTTTGAAAGAGTTGATTCATGATACACCGTCATTCCCAACTTGATTGGGAATCCAGAAAAACACGAGAAAAGACTGGATCCCCGTTTTCACGGGGATGACAGTTATTAGCCAATCGCGTCTTCACAACGTTTACAGATCGCACCTTCACCAGAAACTTCCGGCAGGATTTGCCAGCAACGCTCGCACTTGCCCCCGATAGCTTCTTTAAAGACAACGCCAACGCCAGCCACATCTTCCATAGTGAAAGACCCTTCTGGCACGTCACCTTCGCTCAAGCTTGCAGCTGAGGTAATGGAGATTTCCGCCAGATCAATGCCATTCATGGCGTCAATAAAATCAGCTGTGGCAAAAACTTCCGGTGCAGCTTGCAAAGAAGACCCGATGGTCTTTTCTTTACGTTTCAGCTCCAACGCACCTGTGACCACTTTACGCAGATCACGCACTTTCGCCCATTTAGCCGCCAGTGCCTCATCCTGCCAGCTTGCCGGAATATCCGGGAATTGACGCAAGTGAACAGAATCGGCATCTGCACCGAAGCGACAAGTCCAGGCTTCTTCACATGTAAACACCATGAACGGGGCCAGCCATGCGGTCAGTGTGTTGAACAATGTATCCAAAACCGTGCGCGCAGCACGGCGACGGATGCTATCGCCCGCATCACAATAAACCGCATCTTTACGGATATCGAAATAGAAGGCTGACAGTTCAACCGCACAGAAGTTATGCAGTTCAGCAAAGGCCTTGTGGAAAACAAAATCGTTACAAGCCCCGCGCAGCTGCTGATCCAGCTCAAACAGGCGATGTAAGACCCAGCGCTCCAGTTCCGGCATTTCTTCAAATGGCAGACGTTCTTCTTCGCTGAAACCTTCCAGATTGCCCAGCATGTAACGCAGTGTGTTGCGCAGGCGACGATACACATCAGACTGCTGCTTGATGATTTCCGGGCCGATGCGCAGGTCATCTGCGGTATCTGCTGAAACCACCCACAAACGCAGGATATCAGCACCATATTGATTATTCACATCTTGCGGAGAGGTCACATTGCCCAAGGATTTGGACATTTTGAAGCCTTTTTCATCCAGCACAAACCCATGTGTCAGCACCGCATCATAAGGGGCGCGATCACGGGTCCCACAAGAAGCCAGCAAGGAAGAATGGAACCAGCCACGGTGTTGGTCAGACCCTTCAAGGTACAAAGACGCAGGCCAGCTCAAGTCATCACGTTCTTCCATCACGAAGGCATGGGTCACGCCGGAATCGAACCATACGTCCAGAATATCCATGACCTGATCGTAATCTTCTGACCTGTACTTATCACCGAGGAAATCTTGCGGGTCACGACTGTACCATGCATCTGCGCCTTCTTCTTCGAAGGCTGCCACAATACGATCCACAACCTCTTGATCGCGCAGGGGTTCACCAGTTTTTTTGTCCACAAAGACAGTGATCGGCACACCCCAGGCACGCTGGCGCGACACACACCAGTCCGGGCGATCCTTGATCATGCCACCGATACGGTTACGACCGATTTCCGGCACAAAACGCGTATCATCAATGGCTTTCAAGGCTTTATCGCGCAGCTCGTTCGTCTCCATAGAGATAAACCACTGCGGTGTGTTACGGAAAATCAGCTTGGCTTTTGAACGCCACGAACAAGGATAGCTGTGGGTAATTTTACCAGAGGCGAGAAGGGAGCCCACTTCGGTCAATTGCTCCAACACATGCGGAGCAACTTTATAAACATGTTCGCCTGCAAAGATCGGCACATGCTCATAATAGCAGCCATCCGGGCCCACCGTATCAGGTACCGCAATGCCATATTCCATGGAGACTTCCCAGTCTTCCTGACCATGGCCCGGTGCGGTGTGAACGAAACCTGTACCAGCTTCTGTGGTGACGTGATCACCTGCAATACAAGGCACATCAAAGTCATAATCACGACCGCGCCATGGGTGGCTACAAATCGTGCCTTCCAATTCTTTACCCTTGAACTGGGCAACCTGTTTGAAGTCAGCCACTTTGGCGTCACCCATAACTTCGGCCACCAAGGCTTCGGCCACAGCGATTTTTTCACCCACACGTGCGAGCGAGCCATCATGAACGTCCACAACCTCGTAAACGCCATAATCAATCTCGTTACCATAAGCAACGGCACGGTTGCCCGGAATGGTCCAGGGTGTGGTTGTCCAGATCACGATTGTGGCATCTTTCACCGCATCCAGCTTGGTTTCTTCCACGCGGAAACGCACATGAATGGTGACGGATTCGTGATCGAAATATTCCACTTCGGCTTCGGCCAGTGCGGTTTTTTCAACCGGGGACCACATGACGGGCTTTGCGCCCTTATAAAGGCCACCGTTCATCAAGAAACGACACAGTTCCTTGGCAATAATAGATTCGGCCTTATTGGTCATGGTCAGATACGGGTCTTCCCAGTTGCCGACAACACCCAAACGTTTGAATTCTTCGCGCTGCACATCAATCCACTGTTTGGCGAACTGGCGGCATTCTTCGCGAAATTCCAGAACGGGAACCTGATCCTTGTCTTTCTTTTTCTTGCGATATTTTTCTTCGATCTTCCATTCAATCGGCAGACCGTGACAATCCCAACCCGGAACATAGTTGGCGTTTTTGCCCATCATCTGCTGGGAACGCACGATGATGTCTTTCAAAATCTTGTTCAGTGCGTGACCAATATGCAAGTGACCATTGGCGTAAGGAGGGCCATCGTGAAGCACGAACGGCTCACGGCCTTCGCCTGCTTTGCGCAATTGTTCATACAGACCAATTTTTTCCCACTTTTCCAGAATCTGCGGCTCTTTCTTGGCAAGGCCGGCACGCATCGGGAAGTCGGTTTTAGGAAGGAATACAGTCGATTTATAGTCCACAGTCATGGTCTGCTCGTCATATGGGTTAAAAAGGTTCGGTCTTCTTTAATATTTCTTTGGCCGAGATGCAATCTTTTGCGATCTGCGCTTTAATTTCATCTAAGCCATCAAATTTCTGTTCATGGCGGATAAATTCCACCAAGGCCACCCGAAGGTGTTTGCCATAAAGATCACCGTCAAAATCAAACAGGTGAGCTTCCAGCATAATATCGCGTTTATCAAAGGTCGGGCGCTTGCCGATATTGGCAACTCCATCATGCCAAACGGTCTTGGTGCCATCATCAACACCTGCACGAATGGCATACACCCCGAAAGAGGGTTTCAGATATTCATTCAGTTCCACATTACAGGTGGGAAAGCCGATATCGCGCCCGCGTTTATCGCCATCAACCACCCGGCCTTCAATCTCAAAAGGGCGCCCCAGCAAATCCCAGGCTTGGCGCGGGCCTGCGTTGGTCAGATATTCACGCACACGTGTTGAAGAATAAACCGTCCCGCCTGTATCTGAAACGGGGTTCACACAGGTAAAACCAAAGCCATGATCACGCCCCTTGTGCAGCAACATGTCCGGATTACCTTGGCGCTTGGCCCCAAAATAGAAGTCATAGCCACAAACCACATGTTTGGCCGCGAGCCCATCCACCAATACTTTTTGGATAAATTCTTCGGCCGGAAGTTTGGCAAAATCCATATCAAATTGCAGACAGACAAGATGATCAACTTCCAATTCTTCGATATGGCGGGCCTTGATACGAAACGGTGTGATGCGAAACGGGTCTTGATCCGGCATAAAAACCATGCGCGGATGGGGCTCAAACGTCAACACCACCCAAGGAATCCGATGGGCCTTGGCGATCCATCCGGCCTCGCCAATAACTTCCCTGTGTCCCAGGTGTACACCGTCAAAGTTGCCAATCGCGACTGCGCCCCCTTTGACCTCGGGCGGCAAGTCCTCAAAAT